>CAVSIB010000062.1:0-23972 GCA_963727835.1 uncultured delta proteobacterium | reverse complement strand
GTAGACCAACCCATTAATAATGCCTTTATTGCAGACCTGGTAAATGTTGCCCAATTTTCCAAGTTTGCCCATATTGATCGTTATAAGGGGGATTGCTGCATGACAACGCCCAAATATTGCCCCGGCTTCGAACAAGTCAAACACCTTAGTTCTTTTGCCTGTAAATGCCCTCATTGTGGTGAAGAAAAAGAAATTTTCTCCGACGAGTTTGAGAAAAAACACATCTGTAAGAAGTGCAAAAAAGAAATTGATTTTACTCAATGCACTTTAGGAGGGCATGTATAAAAAATTGACAAGCCTTTTGAGAGGGGGGATGCACCGTTAACCGGTTAATACAGAACAAAAGTCCTTATCTTCTTCAACATGCCCAAAATCCTGTAGATTGGTATCCTTGGGGGGACGAGGCTTTCCAAAATGCTAACCAATGAAGACAAGCCGATTTTTCTTTCCATCGGGTATTCCACCTGCCATTGGTGCCATGTCATGGCCCATGAATCTTTTGAAGATACGGAGGTAGCTGCACCTTCTCAATCAAATTACGTAGCTATAAAGGTCGATCGAGAAGAACGTCCTGACATCGACCAGATTTATATGGCCGTGTGCCAAGCGCTCACTGGTCGAGGAGGGTGGCCGCTTTCGATTTTCATGACCCCCGAAGGAAAGCCTTTTTTCGCGGGCACCTATTTTCCCAAAAAAGGAAGGATGGGTATATCCAGGTTTGTCGAAATCCTTGAACAAATTGCAACCCTCTGGAAAAAATCGGGATCGCATTAAAACATCCGGTGAATGATTACCAATGCCATCCAGCTTTCCCTCTCGCCAAAACGACTGAAGAAAGTACAACCGTGGATGAGACACGTTAAAAATCGGCTTTGAACAATTAGCCCATGGCTTTGAACCGAATGGGCGGTTTTAGTCCAGCCCCAAAGTTTCCCATTCCGCATAACTTAACCTTTCTTTTGCGCTGGTTTAAACGAAGCGGTGACCCTCTGGCGTTAAAAATGGTAGAAAAGACGCTCAACGAAATGAGAAAAGGAGGCATTTTCGATCAGGTTGGGTTTGGTTTTCACCGTTATTCTGTGGATGAAAAGTGGTTGGTTCCCCATTTTGAAAAAATGCTTTATGATCAAGCGCTTATTAGCTCTTGGATATCTCGAAACTTTTCAAATAACCCACAACGATGAATTTAAACAGACGGCGGAAAAAATTTTTACTTATGTTCTGCGGGATCTTACGTCGCCCGAGGGCGGCTTTTATTCCGCAGAGGATGCTGACAGCGAAGGAGAAGAAGGCCGATTTTACGTGTGGACGCCAAAAGAGATAAATACCGTTTTAGGGCAAGAACTCGGGGAACTTTTTTGCCGTTTTTATAACATTACCCCTACAGGCAATTTTGAGCCTGGACTCAGTATCCCCCATGAAACAACTCCTGCGAAAGCTTTTGCTGAACACGAAGGTATTGGTTTAACAGAACTTAAAACAAATTTGGAAATTGCACGGGAAAAGCTTTTCGATGCTCGGGAAAAACGAATTCACCCTTTGAAAGATGACAAGATCATCACATCTTGGAATGGGCTTATGATCGCTGCGTTCGCGAAAGGGTATCAAGTTTTTGGTGAACAAAGATATGCTGATGCTGCTCGAAAAAGTGCTCGATTTATCTTGAAAAAACTACGAAATCCCGAGGGGAGAATTTTGAGACGCTTTCGGGAAAAAGAGGTTGCTTTTCCCGGTTATTTGGAAGATTATGCTTTTTTACTTGGGGCCTCCTTGAGCTCTATGAAGCTACTTTTGAGATTGACTATTTTGAAGAGGCAGTTATCATTAATAATGATATGATAGAACTTTTTTGGGATGAGAAAGAAGGGGGTTTTTTTTATTCTGGAAAGGGTAATGAGACACTGATCGCGCAAAGGAAGGAAGTCTATGATGGTGCCCTCCCTTCCGGCAATTCAGTTGCTGCGTTAACAATGCTGCGACTCAGTCGCATGACCGGCAATGTTGACCTAGAAAAAAAAGTGGATCGAATGGTGCAAACATTTTCTTCTCAGATTTCTGCGCTACCCTCTTACCTCAACTCATTTTTTGCAGGCGCTTGACTTTGCCTTAGGTCCGGCTCAGGAGATTGTCATTGGGGGAGACAAAAACAATCAAACCACACAGAATATGATCAGGTTGGTTCAAAAAAGTTTTCTTCCGCATAAGGTCCTACTGCTGCAATCCGAAGGTTCTGAGGGGGAGCGACTCGCAAAACTATCTTCTTTTATAACCCCAATGATTACTGTAATCAAAAACCCACGGTATATGTATGTGAACAGTTTAGTTGCAAAAAACCAATGACTGAGGTAGAAGAATTACAATCCTTTTTAACTACGTGTTAAGCTAAATCAACTTCACAAGGATAACATCATGCACGAAAAACAAAAATTATCGTGAAAAAATAAGGTCAATCTATCCAGAAATAGGAGCGTGTGGGATTAATGTAGATGATGAATTTCGATGAGAATAAAAAGGTCTGGATCGTTGGTTTAAAAAAGGGGTCACATCATCTTAAAACTCATTTGGAATCACAGGATGCGGATGCGTGCATGGAATGGAAATAATGTGTTTATCTGGGCACCCAAATTTCACAGCTCGTAGAGAACATTAAAAAAGTTTAATTATTGACCGGAAGCAACAACGTATTTGTTTTTTGAGTTTTTTTGATACAGGAGGTTAAAGATGTATTCTAAGACCGTCATGGATCACTTTAAAAACCCTCGCAACGTAGGCGAAATTCAGGGAGCTGATGGCGTGGGCGAAGCAGGAAACCCTATTTGCGGTGATATGATGAAAATAACCATCAAAGTAGATAATGACCGCATCAAAGGACATAAAATTTTTGACTTTTGGATGTGGTGCAGCGATTGCCGTTTCCAGCATGGTAACCGAAATGGCTAAAGGAAAAACCCTGGATGAAGCAAAACAAATCAGTAAAGAATCAGTAGCCAACGCCCTGGATGACCTGCCAAAAAATAAACTTCATTGTTCTAACTTAGGCGCCGATGCCCTCCAAATGGCAATCAAGGATTACGAAAACCGCAAAGCCGGAAAAGGCAAGGAGCAGGATATCAACCGAAGGTTATCATTGTTATACGGAAGAAGAAAGCTGCAAGTGCCCTTATTGCGATTCGGAAATGCATACAGGAGAGAAAACCTGTGCGATGTGTGGTCGAAAAATCGAGATTAAGCTAAGCATGTAACCTGTGATGGGAGGAAAAGACTGATGAACACGATAAATTTAGATTATATTTCCAGTAATCCGCTGTTGCCTGAAGTTAAGAATGCTATGATTGAAGCAATTAAAAAGGACTATGGTAATCCTTCGAGTCCACACCAATTAGGAGAAGAAGCTGCGGAAGAAATCGAAAAAGCTCGAGAGAAAGTTGCTAAGCTCATTACCGCATCGCCCGATGAGATAATTTTCACTTCCTGTGGCACTGAATCGAATAACCATGCAATTAAAGGGGCAGCTTTCGCTAAAAAAGATAAAGGAAAGCATATTATAACCTCGGATATTGAACACAATTCAGTTTTAAAACCTATCCGGACATTACAAACCTTGGGTTATGATACCACGTCGGTTTCCGTTGACCAGTTCGGAAGGGTAAAACCCGATGATGTGCTAAAAGCGATACGAGATGACACAGTTCTCATCAGCATTATGTATGCAAACAATGAAATCGGAACCATTCAGCCCATAAAAGAAATCGCACAAATTGCTCGAGAAAAAAAAATAACCTTCCATTGTGATGCCGTCGCTGCAGTGGGTGTTGTCCCTATTGACGTTCATGACCTGGGGATCGATTTACTCAGCTTTGCTGCTAATCAATTTAATGGCCCTTCGGGAGTGGGTGGCCTTTATATTCGTAAAGGAACGAGCCTCTACCCTTTACTCGATGGCGGTGGGCAGGAAAATAAAAGACGCGGGGGGACTGAAAACCTGATTGGGATTATCGGCATGGGAGTGGCGTCGGAGATTACCCTCAAGGAAATGGAATCCCGCATTAATCAATTCAAAAGGATAAAAGAAAGGTTGAAGAACGGGTTAAAGAAAAATATTGACGATATCATTTTTAATGGACACCCAGAGTACTCCCTACCCAATCTTATTTCCTTATCCATTAAGTATATTGAAGGAGAAAGCATTGTCTTAATGCTTGACCAAGAAAATATTGCGGTTGCAACGAAATCAGCGTGTGCTTCGGGATCGCTTCGTGCTTCTCATGTGCTTAGTGCCATTGGGAGAGATTACGCTGACGCCCAGGGAACGTTGGTGATAACGTATGGTCGCGATACTACTGAGAATGATATTGACCGATTTTTGGAAGTGCTCAAGAAAGCGGTTGATAGGCTGAGAGAAATGTCTCCCCTTTATCAAAAAAAATGATACTTGCACCAAAGGGACGCCATTACCATGTACCTTCTTGGCATCCAGGGCAGCCCTCGAAAACAAGGAAACTCCAGTACGTTGCTTTCTGCCTTTTTAGGGGAAGCGCAACAGCTCGGTTCGGAAACCTTTACCCTTGACGTAGCGAGCAAAAAAATACATCCGTGTATCGGCTGTTGCAACTGTGAGCGGGAAGGATTCTGCGCTCTTCATGATGAAATGCAAGAGGTGTATCCGTTGCTCTGGAAAGCAGATATTATTGTGGTTGCAACTCCGATATTTTTTTACAATGTTCCGGCGCAGTTAAAAGCCCTGATTGACCGGTGCCAAACCCTGTGGTCAAGAAAATATATCCATAAAATCTCTGATCCCGGGCACCAGTGGAGAAAGGGTTATGTGCTCTCCGTAGGAGCAACCAAGGGCAAGAATCTCTTTGAGGGGTTAACGCTCACCATGAAGTATTTTTTTGATGCCGTGGGAGCGTGTTATAGCGAAAGCCTCACTTTTAGAAGCATTGACCAGCCCGGGGAGATCACCAAACACCCTACTGCCTTAAAAGATGCTCGGGAAAAAGCGGATCTTTTTAGTGAGACATTTTCTCGCGAGGAAAAAGATTCTTTTTCTTTGCACCGAAAATAGTTGCCGGAGTCAGATGGCGCAAGCCTTTACCCAATTTTATGGGGGGGATAACGTTGAAGCAGAAAGCGCCGGAAGTACGCCCGGAGAAAAAATAAATGATCTGATGGTTGCCGTGATGAAGGAAAAAGGAATAGATATGGCTTTTCGCAAACCCAAATCATTCATAGAACTTTCACCTTCCTTTACACCGGATGTAATTGTATCGATGGGTTGTGGAGGAGAATGTCCATTTTTCCCTTCAGTTCTTCGGCAGGATTGGAATCTCCCCGACCCTACCCATCAACCCATTGCGGTTATGCGCGCCCTAAGGGATGAAATCGAGAAAAAGGTTAAGAACCTTTTGATGACAGTTTAATAAACCGGGGAAAATCGGTACATTCAAAAAGGAGGTTCATTATGGATAAATATGTATGCTCAGTGTGTGGTTATGTATATGATCCTGCAAAAGGTGATCCGGAGCAGGGAGTGAAACCAGGAACCAATTTTGCAGATCTTCCCGCTGATTGGTGCTGTCCGGTCTGCGGTGCTACAAAAGATCAATTTGAAAAAGAATAGCCTTAGTTACGGAAATTGCTATGGATGGAAATGAAAAGCAACGTGGTGTGATCAAGGAATTAACAATTCTTCAAGGTGCAGTCCAAAACACCAACGAGGCATTTGTAACCATTGATCAAGATCACAGGGTAATATTCTTTAATCAGGCAGCAGAAAAAATTTTTGGCTACAGTCGGAAAGAAGTAATCGGACAAAACCTCGATACCATTTTGACTTCTCGGTGCAGTCAAAATCACCAAAAGCAGTCGAGCGGTACATTAAAACCAAAAAGCCAGTCCTGATTGGTCATGAGACTGAGTTTATAGCCGCACGCAAGGACGGGGAAACATTTCCTGCCTCTATTTCTTTTTCTGTTTCCGAGGTAGAGGGAAAACTTTATTTTACTGCTTTAATCAGGGATGTAACCGAGACCAAAACTTTACAGGAACAGCTTTTACAATCAGAGCGCTTAGCCGCGCTCGGTCAGTTGGTGGCAGAAATTACTCATGAGATTAAAAACCCGCTTATTCTTATTGGCGGTTTTGCTCAACAATTAAAAAAAACCATCACCGGAGAAAAAGAACTTTCCAAGCTGACTATCATTGTTGAAGAGATCAGGCGATTGGAAAGTCTCCTTCTGGAACTTCGAGAGTTTTATCTTCCGAAAAATTTGGACTTTGAAACGCTTAATATCAATGACCTCTTGGAAGAAGTGTATCTTCTCACCAAGGATAGTTGGGAAAAGAAAAATATCCGGACAACCCTAAAGACGGAGAGAAAGCAAAATTTTATTGAAGGGGATAAGGAGAAGCTAAAACAGGTTTTACTCAATTTAGTAAAAAATGCGGTTGAGGCTATGGGAGAAGGTGGCAATCTTTCAATTCAGTCTGGTGTAACCGATAATATGGTTGAGGTAAAAATTGTTGATGATGGTCCCGGGATCTCAAAAAGTGATCAAGAAAAAATATTTAATCCTTTTTTTACCACCAAAAAACATGGGAGCGGCTTAGGACTGCCGATCTGCAAAAGAATTATCGGAGATCATCCCAACTCTTCCCTCAGCTTAACCAGTGAAAATGGTAAGGGGACAGTGGCAAAAATAACATTCCCCGCCCAAAGGCCTTTGCACAATCATCTTACTGCAGAAAATAGCTGATGCATTTAATATAATCTTTTTTAAATCTCAGGGAGAAGCTGATGAAACCCGTAAAGATAACGGAAGGTATTTACTGCTTACCCGCAATTGACTGGAATATTAGGGATTTCCACGGTTATTCTACCGAACAAGGGACAACGTATAATGCTTATCTGATATTGGATGAAAAGATCACCTTGGTTGACACCGTGAAAAAGGAATTTGCTGATGACCTTCTTGACGGGATCAGTCAAATCGTTGACCCGAAAAAGATTGATTATGTTATTAGCAACCATACGGAAATGGACCACTCCGGTGGGCTTCCGCGGGTGATGCATAACATTGGTGAAAACAAACCCATTTATTGTTCCAAAATGGGGCATAAAAATCTTCTTCGACATTTTTCGCCGAGTCTCAACTATCAGCCGGTAGAAAATGGCGGAGAACTAAAGTTGGGCAAAAGAACTCTGGCCTTCCTGGAAACCAAAATGCTCCACTGGCCGGACAGCATGATGACCTACGCCAAGGAAGACAAAATCCTTTTTTCCAGTGATGCCTTTGGACAGCACTATGCCGGATTGGAGCGGTTTGATGACCAGATCGGAGAAGCGATTATGCCCTATGCCCGGAAATATTTCGCTAATATCCTTCTTCTTTATTCTGATTTAATTCTCAAACTGGCAGAAAAAATAACCGCCTTGGGATTGGTTATTGACATCATCTGTCCTGATCATGGCATTATCTGGCGAAAAGACCCCGGTAAAATTATTAATGCCTACGTTGAGTGGAGCACTCAAAAGCCAAAGAGAAAAGCACTGGTCATCTATGACACCATGTGGCAAAGCACGCGTAAAATGGCGGAAACTATCGTTGAAGGCCTCGGGGAAGAAGGGGTTGAGACCAAGTCCATGCACTGCGGTCATTTCACCGCAGTGATATCATCACCGAACTCCTTGACGCCGGAGCTATTATTATTGGTTCCCCCACGATCAATAATGGTCTTTACCCCACCGTAAGTGACTTTTTAACCTATTTAAAAGGACTCCGGCCAAAAAATAAAATTGCTACTGCCTTTGGTTCTTACGGGTGGAGCGGGGAAGCAGTAAAATTAATAATTAAGGAACTAGAGGAAATGAATCTCAAAGTCGTTGACCCGGGGTTAAAAGTCAATTATGTTCCCGATGCAGAAGAGTTAAAGGCCTGCTTTCAGTTAGGGAAAAAAATCGGAGGAGCACTCTAACGCATTTATGCCCTTATAACGTTTTCTCTGCGGACGACGGTCTGGCAAAGAAATACCCGCCGTTGCTCCGCTCGTATATTTCAAAAACCGTGAATTGCTCAGACCCCCTCTTATTACAGCGCCGGGATGCTTTGGGGTCTGGGAAGACTAGCCCAAGGGCAGCTCGATTTCGTACAAGGCGCGCTTAAAGACCTGAGTGGTTTTTTAGTATCAAATGATGCTCTTCTTCGGGACTTGACAGTTTGAACTCTTGGATTTCTCGATTGCACCTCAATCCAAGGGTTGATCGAAAATCTTTTAAACGACCATACGGGCACCAATCTCTACGTGAATCAAAAAATAATGACTGTTTCCATAAGCGATTTACCCCAACAAGCTCTCGCTCATCTCTAATCGGGACAGAGTGCATGTAAGTCTTTGATTATATGCCGAAAACCTAGGGTCATTCCTTCACCACCCAAAAGGAGGTTGTGCCAATGGATGTTTTAATGCTTTCACGGTTGCAGTTCGCAGTGGCCACCTATTTCCATTTCTTGTTTGTACCTTTGACCCTCGGCCTTTCAATTCTTCTTGCCATCATGGAAACCCGGTACGTTATAACCAAAGATATTGGATACCAAAGGATGGCAAAATTTTGGGGTAAAATTTTTCTTATTAATTTTGTCATCGGGATAGTAACCGGCATCACGTTAGAATTTCAATTTGGAACCAACTGGGCGCGGTACTCACTGTTTGTCGGAGATATCTTTGGATCTCTCCTGGCCATAGAAGCAACCGTCGCTTTTTTTCTCGAATCAACTTTTATTGCCGTGTGGGCGCTGGGGTGGAAACGACTTTCTCCCAAATCTCATGCCCTGAGCATCTGGCTGGTGGCTATAGCATCCAATCTTTCCGCCCTATGGATCATTATTGCCAATTCCTGGATGCAACATCCGGTTGGTTTTGTCATCAGGAATAGTCGGGCTGAATTGACAGACTTTCTGGCGGTTATAACCCAGAAGTTTGCTATCCTCGCGATTCTTCACACCCTCGGAGCGGCCTATGTTTTGACCGGGTTTTTTGTCATGGGAATAAGCGCCTATCACATCCTCAAAAAACAACATACCCCCTTTTTTATTAAATCATTTCGAATGGCTCTGAATATGGCGCTCATTTTTTCATTGTTTGTCGTTATTGAGGGCCACCTTCATGGTGCTGATCTTGCTGAAAAGCAACCGAGCAAGCTCGCCGCCTTGGAATCTCATTGGGAAACAACCGACCATGCCCCTTTTTATTTTTTTCTTATTCCTGACGCTGAACAGGAACATAACCTGCTTCAATTTGGACGCATACCGAGCCTATTAAGTTTAATTGTCTTTCATGATCCCAACGCGACTATTTACGGGCTTAAAGATTTTCCAAAAGCCAATAGGCCTCCGGTTGCCATAACCTTTTTTTCTTTTCGATTCATGGTACTGCTCGGTTTTATATTTATATTTCTTACCCTTATGAGTTGGGTGAAACGTAACCGTTTGGAAGCCAGCCCTGGTCTCCTTAAAATGATCATGTATTCTATCCCCCTGCCTTACATTGCCTGCGCTCTGGGGTGGACGGTTTCAGAAGTTGGACGTCAGCCTTGGATTATCTACGGGGTAATGAGAACGTCCCAGGCGGTTTCACCAATTGCCACCCCTCAAGTGGCACTGAGTATCTCAGCTTTTATCGTCGTTTACTCTTTTCTCGGATTGGTTGCATTTTCCTTGATGGTCAAGCATGCCAAAAAAGGACCTGAAACCTTCACACCAGCCACCACATAAAATGGGGAGGATGCGTCATGTTAGAAACTATCTGGTTTGTCCTGTGGGGTGTTCTTTGGGCAATTTATTTTGCTCTTGACGGCTTTGACTTAGGTCTGGGTACCACCATGCCCCTGCTCGCCAAAAATGAAGCTGACAAACGAATCATGTATAATGCTCAATATCCTTACTGGGATGGCAACGAGGTCTGGCTGATTACTGCCGGCGGCGTAACGTTTGCTGCTTTTCCTACCATGTATGCAGTTATGTTTAGCAGCTTTTATTCAGCTTTGATGCTTATCCTTTTTGCGTTAATCTTTCGAGCTGTCTCCTTTGAATTTCGAGATAAAATAGATAATCCGGCCTGGCGGATGCTCTGGGATATCGCTATGGTCGTGGGAAGTTTTTTGCCGGCCTTGCTTTTGGGGGTTGCTTTCGCCAATATCTTTCGCGGCATTCCCATTGATGGAGGAGGAATTTACCACGGAAATATTTTAACCCTTCTTAACCCTTATGGCCTGGCAGGGGGAATCCTCTTTTTAGTTTTATTTTGTCTCCACGGATCATTGTGGCTTACCATCAAAGCAGAAGGAGAAGTTCACCAAAGGGCTATTGTCTTAGCCAAAAAATTGTGGCTGGTTCTTGTGATCGTAGCTGGTTTATTCCTTTTGGGGACTGGATTCTTTACCCAGCTTTACCAAAACTACCTTAAATCCCCTATCCTTTTTATTATTCCGCTTGTTACGGTTGCAAGCCTTTTTATGATCCGGGTATTCATAAAAAAACAAGCCTGGGGAAAAGCTTGGTTTGCATCGGGCGGCACCATTGTGGGGGTCACGTTGTTTGGGGTTGTGGGCCTCTACCCCACACTGCTCCCTTCGAGCCTAAACCCTTCCTATAGTCTGACCATCTTTAATTCTGCCTCCAGCCCTTTGACGTTAAAAATTATGCTGGGGGTCGTGCTGATTTTTGTGCCGATTATCATTATCTATCAGGCCTGGGTGTACAACTTTTTTAAAGACAAGGTTAAAGAAAAAGATTTAATGTATGAGGAACAGTACTGAACCAAAGTGGAAAAATAATTCCTTCCCTATTGGGGATTGTGCACGCGCATAAAATCTTGCTTCAGATCTTCAAGGAAAGTGCTTTTTATTCTTCTGTAGCCTCATTTGAAAAGAATTCGGTTGCCATTTATAATAAAACCATGAGAAAAAAATTTCGGTTTATTGATCATACGGCTGATATTGGTGTCGTAATTTTTGGAGAAAGCCTTCCTGAGCTTTTTCAGCATGCCGCCCAAAGTTTTTTCTCTGTTTTGACCGAAGTTAAAAATATTCATGAAGGTGAATCACGCACCTTCTCGCTTGATGCGCCGGGATTGGAAGAGCTTCTGGTCTCGTGGCTTAATGAGTTCCTTTACCTTTTCGAAACGCAAGGATTACTTTTCAGCCGTTTTGAAATAAAAAAGCTCAGCAGTGAGCATCTTGAAGCTACTGCCTGGGGAGAAAAGTACACGGCAAAAAAGCACCCCATCAAAAGAATAATCAAGGCAGTTACTTTTCATCAACTCACCATACAAAAACAAAAGGGAATGTGGAAAACCCAAATCATTTTTGACCTATGACGCATTAGGGAACAATGATTCTGATTCTTTGGTAACGCCCTACCTCACAGAGGAAAAGTTCGTTAACTTTTTTCGATATAAAAGAGGTGAAATCCATGGGTGAAAAAATCCCGGTAAAAGTTCAAAAAATTGATGCCTGGCGATGGCTGATTCCGCGGGAAGGCAGCATGAAAACTGACGGTTTGGTCTACGCGGATGAGAAGATGATCAAGAATATTCTGAAAGACCAAAGCCTCCTTCAAGTTGCCAATGTTGCTACCCTCCCCGGAATTATCGGAAAATCACTGGCTATGCCCGATATCCATTGGGGATATGGTTTTCCCATTGGGGGAGTGGCTGCTTTTGATATGGACACGGGCGTTGTTTCACCGGGTGGCGTTGGCTATGACATAAATTGTGGGGTTCGGCTGATGCGCTCAGGTTTGAGCCGCAAGGATATCCAAAATAAGATTCACCAACTCGTCGACACCTTATTCAGAAATATACCTTCAGGAGTAGGCTCCCATCGGAAAGATCTTAAACTCAGTTACCAAGAACTTGACCGAGTCTTAGAAGAAGGAGCCCAATGGGCGATTAAGCACGGGTATGGTTCCGCAGAAGATACAGAATACTTGGAAGCTTGCGGCTGCATTGACGGAGCCGATCCAAAAATGGTTAGTGACCGGGCGAAAGAAAGAGGCCGGCCTCAATTAGGAACGCTTGGCTCCGGCAATCACTTTGTAGAGGTTGGTTATGTTGAAGAAGTCTATGATATAAAGGCAGCCCAAAAGTTGGGCTGGAAAAAGATGGGGTTACCGTTTTAGTGCACACGGGCTCACGAGGATTGGGCCATCAGGTATGCGATGATTTTATCCGAGTAATGCTTGAAGCGTCCCGCCGCTACGGCATTGAACTTCCCGATAAGCAACTCTGCTGCGCTCCCTTGGATTCTCAGGAGGGGAAAAATTATTTAGTGGCCATGGCAAGCGCCGCTAACTTTGCTTTTGCTAATCGCCAGCTCATTGCTCACTGGACCCGTGAGTCTTTTGAACAGGTATTGAAGCTGGGGCCGAAAATACACCAACTCGAAGTGGTGTACGATGTCTGCCATAACATTGCTAAAATCGAGACCCATGATGTGCAAGGAGAAAAAAAGAAGGTCTGTGTCCACCGCAAGGGAGCTACCCGGGCATTTCCTCCTGACCATCCCGAACTCCCTCTCTGACTATCGAGAACTGGGACAACCCGTACTCATCCCGGTGACATGGGCCGGTATTCTTACGTGCTGTTAGGAACAGAAAAGGCGTATCAAGAAACCTTTGGGTCAACCTGCCATGGCGCTGGTCGGGTCATGAGCAGGCACGAGGCCAAAAGAGTGGCGCAAGGGAAATCCGTTACCAAGGAACTTGAAAATAAAGGAATAATCGTCCGCGGCGCCAGCCGGGAAACTCTGGTTGAGGAAATTCCTGAAGCTTACAAAGATGTTAGTGATGTGGTGCAGATTGTGCATGAGGCTGAAATCAGTAAAAAAGTAGCTAGATTAAAACCCCTTGGAGTAATTAAGGGATAGATAAAGCTGCGATTCAAACGTTTTCAGTCCCAGTCAAACTTGACTATTCAAAAAAAATTGTTAAATTTATAAATAGTTGAAATAATGGTTTCCTTAAGCCTTGCACTCGTATTCCTCCAATCTTCTCTCCTCCTTTCACGAGTGTGAGGCTTTTTATTTGCATAGAGTGAAAGTCTAAGAAAAATTGTTTTTAAAAAGCGTTGATTTGGTTATATGCAACGAATTAATTTGAAAAGTCTTTTTTAGAAAAAAGCTTGCCCAGTGATAGAAGATTTTTTTGCTGATCATCATGCCTTGCTAACCCAAAACGATAAAAAAACCTGAGCAAAAGCGGCAATATTACAATCATTGCTCATCATAGAATATGAGTTGCTCCGAAATAGGGAGATATGCATTTATTTATTGCAACTTATTAGTCTCATTGATAATTTCAGTCAATTCTTTAAGAAATGCGTTGAGCCCGCCTTCGGGAACAATGATAAAACTCCTCTTATCACCAGATTTTTCCGTAATCTTTAGGTACCGACCGTTGGGGTTCTCTTTAAAATCCAAGAAAAAAAGTTTACTTTCGATTTCAAACCTTCGGCTTATTAATTCATTATCCATCAAACATTCCCTCCTATCATAACACTTGAAAACAAAAAATTAAAAAGATACTGAATATTACATGCAATTTTACATTTAAAACTTGATCAATTTATCATAACATTTTTAATCTTAAAAGTATTTTAAACCTAACCCATTTCCAGAAACTCAACCAATCACTTTTAAAACCACTACACTAAACCGTTCCGAACCTTTTCGCGTACACCATAAGGATCGAGAGTGCTGCCGGAGTAATGCCTGAGATGCGGGAAGCTTGCCCCAAAGAAACCGGCCGGATAGCGGTTAGTTTTTCCTGAACTTCCCGTGATAGCCCAGGGATTTTTTGGTAATCAAAATCAAAGGGCAGCTTTATATTTTCCATCTTTTTAAACTTTTCCACTTGTTCCTCTTGGCGGCTAATGTAACCAGCGTATTTTATTTGGATTTCTACTTGTTCAATAACGACTGGTGATATTTCTTCCTGGACCGGATATCCGAGAGCAGAAAGCGTTTTATACGATACTTCAGGGCGACGCAAAATTTCCTCTAAAGTGGCCGGGTTTTTAATGGGAGCGGTCCCGAGACGTACTAAAGTCTCATTCGTTTGCGCATCAGCCCGCACCTGGGTAGAACGAAGCCGCAACAAGCTCATCCTCGATCGCTTTTTTCTTTTTTCGAAAATGCTCATATTCCTCTTGAGTAAGCAACCCAACCTGGCAACCTTTTTCCCGAAGTCTCAGGTCAGCATTGTCCTCCCGAAGGATAAGCCGGTATTCAGCCCGAGAAGTAAACATCCGGTAAGGCTCTTTAGTCCCTTTGGTAACTAAATCGTCAATCAAAACCCCAATATACCCCTCTGAACGGTCAATAATAATAGGTTCACGTTCTTGCGTGGTTAAAGCGGCATTAATGCCTGCAATAAGTCCTTGTCCCGCAGCCTCTTCATATCCGGTGGTACCATTAATTTGACCCGCAAGAAAAAGGTTTCGTATAAGCTTGGTTTCCAAGGTGGGTTTTAGTTGTTGGGGATTAACATAATCATGTTCAATCGCGTATCCTGGTCGTCTGATTTCAACCTTTTCCAGCCCCTCGATGCTTCTAAGCATTTCAAACTGGATATCGTAAGGCATGCTGGTTGAGACACCATTAGGATAATATTCGTTGGTATGGAACCCATCGGGTTCTAAAAATATCTGGTGTCGTTCTTTATCAGAGAAACGGACTATCTTATCCTCAATCGAGGGACAATATCTAACACCAGTCCCCACAATGATTCCCGTATAGAGAGGAGACCGATCAAATCCGGACTGAATTATTTTGTGGGTTTTATCATTGGTATAGGTAATATAGCAAACTGCCTGGTTATTCAATTGCTCGATGGTCGAAAAAGAGAAAGGGACAGGTCCATTATCACCCGCTTGAGGAATAAGTCTTGAAAAATCAATGGATTTTCCATCAAGACGCGGTGTGGTACCTGTTTTGAGTCGTCCAATGTCAAACCCAAGTTCTCTAAGTTGTTGAGGAAGCGCAATTGAGGGAAAATCCCCCATCCGACCAGCCGGAAAATTTACCAAACCGATATGAATAAGACCATTAAAGAATGTTCCGGGTGTTATTACCACAGCCTTTCCCACAAACCCTTCTTCAGTGTGGGTTTTTACCCCATAGACCGTGTTATTCTTTATAAGTAAATGGTCAACCGTAGCTTGCTTAAGGTCTAAGTTTGGTTGTTTTTCTAAAACCATTTTCATATAGAGTCGATAGTCCTGCCGGTCTATTTGGGCTCGGGAAGAACGGACCGCTGGACCTTTTTTAGTGTTTAAGCGACGAAATTGAATGCCCGTATGGTCAGCCGCTTTTCCCATTTCTCCGCCTAAGGCATCTATTTCTTTGACAATTTGTCCTTTCGCAAGACCACCGATAGCGGGATTACACGACATGAGACCAACAGTGTCTATATTCATGGTGATCAGCAGAGTAGAACATTCTATCCGGGCAGAGGCTAATGCAGCTTCACACCCCGCATGCCCCCCGCCAATAACAATAACATCATATTCTTTTGGATAAAAAATCATCCTAGCTTATCCTCAACAAAGGGTTTTTAATCATCCTGATTAATTTCAATATATTCAAAAATATCAAAGAAATTTAAAAAAAACCAACGTTAAATTACTATTGACAATTTAATAAATAACGATTAAAATATTTAGTTTAAATAAATTAACTTAAGCTACTCTGTTTTTCCAAGCATCCACTTCCCTTCTTAATTTTCTCAAAAAAATCTTGAAAATCAAAAACAAGGGGAATGGGTAATTACTAATAATTTTATCAAACTGACCCCAAAGATGACAAAGCGGGAGTACTATGAAGTTCTGGGGGTACCGAGGGACGCAAGCGAAACGGATATAAAAAAAGCTTACCGGCAATTAGCCCTCCAGTACCATCCGGACCGAAATCCAGGTGACAATGAGGCAGAGGAAAAATTTAAAGAAGCTGCGGAGGCTTACGAGGTTCTTCGTGATTCAGAAAAAAGATCCCTCTATGACCGCTTTGGCCATGAAGGCTTGCGGGGAACTGGCTTTACTGGCTTTACCGGCTTTGAAGATATCTTTTCCAGCTTTGGTTCTATTTTTGAAGAATTTTTTGGTTTTGGAACACGGACGCGAAGCCGGAACGCTAGTCACACAGGCGCTGATTTTCGTTATGACCTGAGGCTTTCTTTTTTAGAAGCAGCATTTGGCGTAGAAAAAGAAGTCGAAATAGAAAAAAGGCAAATTTGTGATTTCTGTAAAGGAACGGGTTCTGCTCCCGGCGCTCGGCCAGAAACGTGCCCTACGTGCAGAGGTCGAGGGCAGGTTATGCATTCCCAAGGATTTTTTAGCATTAGCACCTCCTGCCCCCAATGTCACGGAGAAACGACCATCATTAAAAATCCTTGTTCTCATTGTCGGGGCGCAGGCAAGGTAAGAAAAAATAAAAAGGTACTGGTTAAAGTCCCTGCTGGAGTTGAAACCGGAACTCGGCTTCGATTATCTGGCGAAGGGGAAGATGGCGTTCGTGGTGGTTCTCCCGGAGACCTTTATGTGGTTATTTTTGTCCAAGAGCATGATTTTTTTGAACGCAAGGACTATGATATTTCTTGTCAGATACCCATATCTTTTCCCCAAGCTGTGCTTGGCGCAGAGATTGAAGTGCCGACATTAGAAGGATCAACCAAAATTTCTCTTCCCCAAGGTACACAATCAGGAGAAGTTTTTAGATTGAAAGATTTGGGAATACCCTTTGTGCGGGGGGGAGGACGAGGGGATCAGTACGTTCAGATCATTGTTAAAACTCCGACCAACTTATCTGAACAACAAGAAGTGCTGTTACGCGAGTTTGCAAAAATAAGCGGAGAGAATGTTTTTCCAGAAAAGAAAAAATTCTGGAAACTGACAAATAAGAAATAAAAAGCAGGAAGAACATCTTTATAAAAAATATTTATTTTTCTTCTTGGGTCTTTCTGCCCACGTAAAATCTCCTGATCTACTGGAAGTCTTCACGTTAACCACGTAAAATTTCTCATTTCTCGCCAAAATGATTAAACAGGGTTTTCGGTAAGGGCATCCAAGGATGAACACTATTTTCTAGAATAGATTATCCCCATGAAGAGAACTCTGTTGATATCAAGAAGTGATGTATGCGGTATTTGTTTCTGATAATCTTTTTGATTACTACCTTTGCTTGTTCCAATCACGAGAGTAAGGTTTCCTTGTCCAATCCTGAGGAACAACCCACCCGGGAAGAATTGCGCAACGCTATGCGCTTTCACGGCATCCTGTTTGCGAAACAAGATGAAAACCACGAATGGTATTTTATGCGCGAGGGAAAGCGTTGTCCACTCTTTGCTTATTTAAAAAACCGGCACAATAAACAAAGCAATGGTTCTGAAAATAACTCTTAACCTTTTCTGGATTCCGCCCTCACTAAGGAGAGTTTTAGAATTCACATGATAGGTCAAAAGGAAGGGGGGGGGGCAAAACTTTTTTTGTATCGAACCGCCCACAGGGGGGAGGTTGTTTCTAGTGGCTTTCCAGTTCAAAGGTGTTGTCTAAAACTTGAACGCTTACTTTTTCTCCAGCCTTAATCTCCTTTTTATCCTCAGTTACCACCATTAATCCATTGGCCTGAATCATGGATTTAAGAATACCCGATCCTTGATCGCCAGTGGTGGTAGCGCAGAGGAGTCCCCCTCGAAAGCCTAAACGCACCCTGATAAAAAAACGGAAGTCCTTTTTCGTTTTGACATCATCAACCAAAATTGCTTCAACCTGAGGTCGAAACAGGTGCGTGTGGCCCATCTTTTTAAGCAGCGCAGGCCGAACAAACTCTTCAAAACAAACCATGCAAGAAACCGGGTTGCCGGGCAATCCAAAAATTGGTTTATCAGCAATAAGACCGAAAGTTGTAGGTTTTCCGGGTCTCATCGCTACGTTACAGAATTTTATTTCGCCACCCATCTCCTCCAAAACATCTTTGACAAAATCATATTCTCCAACGGAAACGCCGCCGGTGGTAAGAATAACGTCAGCAGAAAACCCCTGGGTGATTTTTGCCAAAATTTCCCTTTTATCATCCCTTGCAATTCCCAACATGAGAGGTAAAGCGCCGCATTCTTTAACCAGGGCAGCGAGAGAATAGGTATTGCTGTTTATAATTTTTGACGAGTCTCCTTCTTCATCTATATCGATTACCTCATCTCCGGTAGAGAGAATCGCTACCGTGGGTACCTGATAGACTGAAATAAAACTTTTCGCAAAAGAAGCAAGCATACCAACATGAGGTGGCCGGATAACTGTTCTCGCTTGAATAACCTTGTTCCCTCGCATGACATTCTCGCCTGCAAGTCTGATGTTTTCTCCTTTGTTCGGAGGTGCCAAAATGTGAACGTTATCTCCTAAAGACGAGGTATCTTCCTTTCTCACTACCGTATCCGCCCCTTGGGGGATCGGAGCACCAGTCATAATATGGGTCGCTTGCCTAGGTCCAACCTGGTTTTTGGGTAAAAACCCAGCGGGGAGCTCCTCGATAATTTTTAATTTGGTTGGTTTATCAAAAGAAGCATTTTTAATATCTTCAAACCGAACTGCATATCCATCCATAGCTGAATTGTCCCACGGTGGAATATTGAAAGGGGCAACAATATCTTCCCCAATCACTCTTCCGAGGGATGTAAGCAGATCAACCTTCTCAAGGCCCATGGGGTGGTTATGATTCAAAACAATAGTTCGGGCTTCATCAACGCTGATCATGATTAACTCACTTTCTAATAAGTCTTCTTCCTCTCTTCTTTGTATACCTGTCCCAAAAAAGGACAAACGGACTCGCGATGTAAAGAGATGACCATGTCCCGGTAATAACTCCTATCAGCATGGCAAAAGCAAAATCATGAATCACTCCTCCCCCAAACACGAAAAGAGCTATAACACCTATCAAGACTGTGGTGACGGTAAGAATGGTCCGGCTAAGCGTTTCGTTTATGCTTCGATTAATAAGCTGGGGCAAAGGTTCATTAGGCCTTTTGCGGCGATTTTCCCGAACCCGATCAAAGATAACAATGGTATCATTAATAGAATAACCGATAATTGTGAGAAAAGCCGCTATAATGGTAAGGTCTATTTCTCGGTGGGTAAGAGAAAAGGCACCCAACACAACAATAACATCGTGAGCCAAGGCGATGATACCCCCTACCCCAAAGCTAAATTCAAACCTAAAGGCAACATAGATCAACATTAATATCCAGGAAGAGATAACCGCCAACATCCCCATTTTCCTAAGATCTTTGCCCGCTTTCGGCCCCACTGTTTCCACTCTGCGCAATTCAACGTTTTTCTCTCCAAATCCCTGAGAGAGGGACTTTAATACCAATTGCTGTATGTTTTCTAAATTAATGTTTTCTTCTCTGGAACGGATGAGAAACTCATGCTGCCCCCTTTCTCCAAACTCTTGAACTACACTATCCTGAAGGTTTATTGACTTCAGTTTCTCTTTGATTTCGTCAGCAGTGACCGTCTGAGAAAATTTTACCTGAATAAGGAGGCCCCCGGAAAAGTCCACACCATAACGTGGTCCATGATGCATTATCAAAGAGATGATGGTGATTAAAATTAAAAAACCAGAAATGGCAAGTGCATATTTCTGTTTTCCTACAAAATCAAAGTTGGTGTTTGGTGGAAAAAACTCCATAGCTTTTATCCTTTCTCTTTTTTATACGCTGACTCTCTTCACCTTTTTTACCATAATAAAGTAATCATGGACAATGCGAGTACAGAAAAACGAAGAAAACAAGTTAACAACCAAACCGAAACCTAAGGTTACGGCAAACCCTTTAACCGGTCCTGAACCGAACTGGAAGAGCACAATGGACGCAAGAATTGTGGTGAGGTGGGTATCAAAAATGGCTGAGAATGCTTTGTTATACCCTGCGTCGACCACTGCCCAAGGTGTTTTTCCGGTACGAATCTCCTCCCGCATGCGCTCAAAGATGAGGATGTTGGTATCCACCGCCATCCCAATGGTCAAAACAATACCAGCAATGCCTGGAAGGGTGAGGGTAGCGCCGAAGGTTGATAAGACGGCAAAAAGGAGTAATAAATTGAACAGGAGAGCAAAATCGGCGACGAGGCCAGAAAAATGGTAATAAAATACCATAAACAAAATTATCAGAATGCTGCCAATGATTGTAGCCCGGATTCCTTTGTCAATTGAATCTTTCCCTAAAGAAGGCCCGACGGACCGTTCTTCCAGCACTTTCATTGGTGCAGGGAGTGAACCTGCCCGCAAAACAATTGCCAGGTCTTTGGCCTCCTCTAAACTAAAGCTACCTTCAATCTGAGCCCGACCTCCGCCAATCGGTTCCCGAATGACCGGAGCAGATTTGACTACATTATCCAGGACAATGGCAAGCCTTTTTCCCACATGCTTAGTGGTAATATCTTTAAAAACCTTTGCCCCTTTAGCACTAAACTTAAGTGAAACATAAGGTCGGTTAAACTGGGCGCTATCGATTTGGGGCTGAGCATCAACCAGCATATCCCCAGTTAAAACCGTTCTTTTTTTTAACAGCATCGGCCTTTTCTCGATTACCCCCCCGGTTTCTTTATCAGCATTTTCTTCGTAGAAAATTGCGCTATCTGGAGGGACTCTTCCTTCGAGCGCTTTCTGCAAACTGTCTTCATCATTAACCAACTTAAACTCTAACATTGCAGTCTCACGGAGCAATCTTTTTGCTCGCTCGGGGTCCTTGATGCCGGGTAATTGGATAAGGATCCGGTCCTCCCCCTCACGCTGGATGGTTGGTTCTGTCACCCCAAACTGGTCAATCCGGTTCCTGATGTTCTCTAAAGCTTGTTTTACTGCCAAGTCTTTTAAATTACGGATTTCCTTTTGCTCCAGAGCAAAAACAGGCCGATAAGCGTTTTCCCCAGTTTCTACATTAACGTTTTTGAGGGAGGGAAAATTATCTTTCATAATCTTCATTAATTTCTCATTGGCAGATTGATCAACCAATTCCACCGCAATGTTCTGATCGTTACGAACAGTGACCTCTATGAAAGGAATCTTGTTTTCATCCAGAAGTTCTTCCAGTGTTTGAACGTATTGGTGGAGGGTATTTTCGACCGCTACATCGGTCTGGACTTCAGTAAGAAGGTGCGTCCCACCCTGGAGGTCCAACCCCAGATGAATTTTTTGTACATTATCTTTCCACCAAAACGGAATACTATCGGTAAGGGAGGGAACTAAAAAAAATGTTCCGGTTAAAATAACGACTAATACCACTATAAATCGCCAGGTTAAATTTCTCACCATCGTACTATCTCCTTGTTTGAGTTAAATTCCTCAATCTGATTTTATATCACTGTATGCTAATACCTGATCGCGAGAAACTTTTATCTTTACATTGGGGGCAATTTCCAAAGTAACAATATTATCTGTAAGACCGGTAATTTTTCCATGGATGCCACTACTGGTTACCACGGTCTTCCCCTTTTCCAGTTCTTTTAAAAAATCCCGGTGTTTTTTGATTTTTCTTTGTTGAGGAAGAATCAGGAGAAAATAAAAAATTACAAAGATAAGGATTAAAGGGAGAAATTGCGTTAATCCAGCCTGCTGTCCTCCACCGCTATTCCCTGCAGTCCCTAAAGCATAAGCAATACCAAACATTACTGTACCTCCAGTTGTTAAAAAGTTAATCAGTTATTACTCAATATTTTTTTATTCTAAAAAGCCTCTTGGTTAGAAAACAACAGGGAAGCAATCTTACTGCACAACATAAAGAGAACGTGTTGTCCCCTGATTTACCATTACCGTTTTTTGTTTTTCGTAAAAATCACAACTAAATTCTTCCACGCGATCCGCACGGATAGCTTCGCGGAGATCTTTCATAAGATGGAGATAATAATATAAGTTATGAATAGTGTTCAACCGAGCAGAAAGTATTTCCTTGGCCATAAACAGGTGACGCAAATAGGCCCGGGAAAAATGTTTACAGGTATAACATCCGCACTGAGGATCAATCGGCTTGGGATCATCAGCATATTCCGCGTTTTTGATCACCAGGTTTCCAAAACTGGTAAAAAGCATCCCATTGCGGGCATGTCGTGTCGGCATGACACAATCAAACATGTCAATCCCCTTTTTCGCACACTCCAAGAGATCCTGCGGAGTTCCTACCCCCATAAGGTAACGAGGCTTGTCGTGAGGGATTAAAGGCACCGTGGTATCTAAAATTTCATGCAGCGTATCTTTCGTCTCTCCTACCCCTAAACCACCTACGGCGTATCCAGGAAAATCAAAACCCACGATTTCTCGGGTGCTTTGCTTTCTTAAATCCGAATACATTCCTCCCTGGATAATTCCAAACAAAGCCTGATCTTTTCTCGTATGCGCCTTTTTACTCCGCTCTGCCCATCGAGTAGTAAGTGATAATGACCCTTGCGTATAATCGAAACTTGAAGGATAGGGCGTGCATTCATCCAAACACATAATAATATCTGCTCCCAATGCCTCCTGAACCTCGACCGCTCTTTCCGGGGTAAGTAAATGCGAAGAACCATCCAAGTGCGACCGAAAAAATACCCCCTCTTCTTTTATCTTTCTTAAGGTGCTGATGCTATAAATTTGAAAACCTCCGCTATCGGTCAGAAGGGGGTGATTCCAATGGATAAAGGAATGCAATCCTCCTAAACGGGCAATCACCTCATGCCCCGGCCGAAGATAGAGATGGTACGTATTGCAAAGAATGATCTCGGCGTTTAGATCTTCTATGTCCTCTGGGGTAAGCGACTTCACTGTTCCCTGAGTTCCTACCGGCATGAAAGCCGGAGTATTCACCTCACCATGCGAGGTGAGTATTTTTCCCAGCCGGGCTGAAGAAACACTATCGTCTTTGATAACCGTAAACGAAAAACTCATCATGTGATCTGCGATCCGCGCAATGCGTTATATGATGTCTGCTGTGCGATAAGGTTCTCATTCTCCATCACCTGACGTCTATCCCACACCGCACATCCTCCATCAAATATCGCTAAAGAATTAACATGGCATCCCCATAACTATAAAATCGATATTTTTTTGCAATCGCCTCTTGATAAGCTCTAAAAATCATTTCCGTGCCCGCAAAAGCCGAAACCAGCATCAACAAAGTAGACCGAGGTAGATGAAAATTGGTAATCATTCCCTTAAAAACCTGGAACTCATACCCCGGATAAATAAAAAGGTCAGTAAAACCGCTCAAGGTGTTTTTTTTACTTTTCCAGGTTTCGAGGACTCGCGCTGACGTGGTACCACACGCGATAATCCTTTGCCCGTATTCAAGAGCCTGCGTAATCTTTTTCGAAGTCTCAGGGCTTATTTCATAATATTCGCTATGCATCCGATGGGCTTCAACCTTTTCTACCCGGACGGGTTGAAAAGTACCTACCCCCACATGAAGCGTGAGCGGCACGACCTCAATCCCCCTTTTTTTTATCCGGCTTATAACCCTCTGGGTAAAATGCAGGCCAGCTGTCGGAGCAGCGGCTGAGCCACGATGCCGAGCAAAAATTGTTTGATAGCAAGCCCGGTCAAAAGGATACTGATTGCCATCTTCTCTTTTGATATAAGGAGGAAGCGGTGTTTTTCCAATCCGTTCTAAAATTTCCTCCAGATCACCGTCGCAAATTAACTCAATATCCCAAAGTCCTTCTTTTTTTTGCTTAACCACCTGGGCTTTAAGCTCTGGCCCAAAGGAAAGGGTTGATCCGATCTGCGGATTTTTCGAACAATCAATGAGCGCTTCCCAAATGTTTTTTTCTTTCGGGTATCCCAAGGAATTTAAGGGCTGGAGAAGCAAAACTTCTACTTTACCTCCAGATTCCTTATGACCAAAAATCCTTGCCGGACGCACCTTGGTGTCGTTAACAACGACAATATCTCCAGAACT
>CAVSIB010000061.1:0-18591 GCA_963727835.1 uncultured delta proteobacterium | reverse complement strand
CGCTGTATAAGGGTGAACAATGATTTTTTTAATCACCCCCCCCCCCTCCTTTTCCAACGGCATATTCTTTTGGGTCCACTCTCCCCATCCTCCTTTATAAACTTTCACATCTTTATATCCTTTTGCGTTGAGTAAAAAAGCCATGTTTTTAGCATAAAAGCATTCGATCCCGCCACAATAAACAATGATCTCCTGACTAAAAGAAATTTGTTTCATAACTTCTGGTAATTTTTCCGAAAATTCATGGTAGGGAATATTTATTGCCCACGGAATATGTTCTTTTTTAAATTCTTGCGGAGAACGAACATCAATGAGGATAATACCCGACTTTTTAAACTTTCCTTTCATAACCTCAAAGGAAACGGTACTGTCTGGGTTATTTTTTGTGGAAAAAGAAATAGATGCGGGCTTAAGCTGGACAAGTGGAAGGCTATCAGAACGAAATAAATTGGTTAAAAGAGCAAAGGACACCGCAATAAGAAAAATTATTGCACCCTCTGATAATTTTTTTTTATTCATATCAAAATTAACTTTTACCGTTAACCCCTATTTTTTGTAATGATTTTTTGGTTAAAATAAATGTTTTAAAAATACCTTAACCAAAATAATGTCACTATCTTGAACAAGGTTCGTACTCATTTTTCTAATGGCCGGGGATAGGTTGTAAGGACAACAGGCTTTTCATGCCGAGACCAACGACTTTCTCTCTGGTCGTTGAGGTGATCCCCTGGTAAGCGAACGCCACGATGCCCAGAGCGATTAGTATGATCGCAATGATGGTTTTTGGTACCATCGACACTCCCGTGTCTTAGCTTTATAATGGGACAAGAGAACTGTTTACTGCCCTCGTCGCCCCTGAATAACTCTGACCAGAACCACGATAATGGCAACCGCGAGCAGGATGTGAATAAATCCTCCCATCGTATAACTGCTTACCAGCCCCAGCTACCACAGGATTATCAGTATCACAGCAATTGTCCAGAACATAGAATCTTCCTTTCAGTTTGCTTTAGGTCCACTGCCCCGCTGTGGCGGGGCAACGAGTCAGAATCTATTTGGACTTCTCGCTGGTCATCTGGTTCTTTACGATCTTCACACCGTGAACGTCTCTCACGAATTTGGTGGCCAGTTCCTTCGCAGACGCGTTTTTGGCCTCGCCGGTCAACCTGACCACGCCATGCTTTGTCTCGACCTTGGTGTTGAGCGCGCTGGTCGAGCGATGGTACAGCAACGTCATCTTGACCAGGACGGTGATGGAGGCGTCATCGATTTTTTCACCCACCGTATTGTGGGTCTTTTTCGCAGGCTTTGACACCGTCATCTCATTTTGGACGTCTTTGACTCCATCGACATCCTTGGCGTATTCGGTTGTCAGGTCCTTCTGTGCCTGATTATCAGCGTCACCTTTCAGGGTCACGATTCCGTCTTTGGTGTTAACCTCCGTCAGGGAGCTTACGCTCCTATGGAACAAGAGCGTGGTTTTCACTTTCGTGCTGATCCACGCATCCGACTTCTCAAAGGGCTGTTCACCTTTGACTTCCAGCCGGTTGTCAACGCCTTTGACCCCGGGCAGACGGGCCACGGTCTCCAGTGCCAATAGTTTGTGGGATTCTTCCGAGACAGTCCCGGTTAAGGCGACGGCACCATCCTTAGACTTGATATTAATATCATCATCCTTAAGGTAGGTTTTGAACACATACGACTTCTTGGCAGATGATTCGATGCGGCTGTCCATCGTGGATGCGTGAACAGGCACGCTGAGCGCCAGCAGAGCCGCCGCTGCTACCAGTAGAGATATTGAATATTTTACTTTTATGGCACGTTCTCCTTTTATTGTTGTTACTGTTGTTTTTTGAACTCTTTTACTCCGAAGACCTCATGGCTTTCAGAGTCCCGGTTGTGGTGTATCATGCAACCGCAGCCGGGGGCGCAAGGACACACCGGCGCATGATCGCCGCTCTCGCATTACTTCCCCAAAACCTTCTTGACCTTACCGATCTTTTCCTGAACTTTGCCGGATATCTTTTCACCCTTACCTTTAGCTTCCAACTTTGGATTATCACTTAGTTTCCCGGCGATCTCCTTGACCTTACCCTTCAATTCGTGAAACCTGCCTTCCGTCTGGTCCCTTATACCGGATTTCATGCTATTCCTCATTCGTCTATTTCACGCTCAGATTATTCTTTACGGATTTGACCCCTCCTACGCCCCTTGCGATTTGATCCGCTCGATTAATGGCCGTTTGAGAATCAACGAAGCCGCTCAGATGCACGACGCCCTTGTAAGTTTCGACACTGATCTGGAAGGACTTGAGAAAATCATCATTTGCAAGCTGAGTTTTTACCTTGGACGTGATGACCGAATCATCAACGTATTGACCGGTACTTTCATGTTTAGAGGTCGATGCACAGGCCATAAAGGTGGCGATCAACACAAGAAGGCCAAAATAGCGGATCAAGATATTTTTCTTTTTCATAATAGTTACCCCTTTTTGTAAATTTACGGTTGAAATGATTGGTTCCGATACCTTTTTTTCTGAAGGAATCGTAAAATTCAACAAAATCTTTTTGGACCTGCTGACCATCTCCTTCCCCAATACCTCACCTTCTCTCGGGAAGGGTCCAAATCGCTACAATATCTTTCGTCCCTGAATAAGTCGACCACTAATACGATGATGGCAATGACCAGCAGGATATGAATGACTCCACCCATCGTGTAGCCACTAACAAACCCCAGCAGCCACAAAATTAAGAAAATCACAAATATGGTCCAAAGCATGGTCGACTCCTTTCTGAGGACAGAATGCGCCCATCCATTGTAATAAGACATTTCATAAGAAACAATTTATCCATTAAATCTCCTCCATTCACGCCGGGTGGTAAAGACATGCCCAACTGGGGAAGATCTGCGCTATCAGGCGAGTCACTGCTCAGGTAAGCGTTAATGCTCTGTTCCATTTGAACCGGAAACTTCGGCACAGGTCCTACTAGATTTCCACGATACACTCTGAGCATGATTTCTTTGAACACCGGAAGTGCAACCCTGCTGCCGGTTTCTTTGGGTCCGAGGGAATGGTTGTCGTCAAAGCCTATCCGGACGGCGATAGTGATTCCTGTGGGTCCGTAAGTGGAACCCACGAAGAGCGCATCCCTGAACTCATTGGTCGTGCCTGTCTTTCCTATAACGGCGATCGGAAAACCGCTGGAATCAAGTGCATGAGCCGTGCCGGTGGGCAGGCGCACGACACCGCGCAGGCCTTCCTGAATGAGCGAGAGTGCGGAGTCGTCGATAGAGACTGGAGACTCGCCGTGTTCGTTATCAACCGCCACGTGGTCCGAATCGCGGACGATCTTCCGGATCACATAGGGCTGGGCGAAGATACCCGATGCTATGGTGCGGTACGCATTGGCCAGCTCCAGTAAATTCACTTCGGACGCGCCCAGTGCGGTCGTAGTGTAGGGCTGCAACGTTGTCTTGACTCCTAGAATCTTCGACGTTCGTAGGATGCTGGCGATCCCGATTTGCTCTGTGATCCAAATCGCGACGGCGTTTCTGGATTCCGCGAGCGCCTCTCGAAGGGGAATCAAGCCCTTGAATTGACCATCGTAGTTTGAGATCCATTTCATACTCTGCTTCCCTTCATCGGGAACGGTGATGGGTTCGTCGGGAACCATGGTGTTAAGATCAAATGTTCCCTGCCGAAAAGCAGCGAGATAAACAATGGGTTTCATTGCGGACCCAGGTTGCCGCAGAGACTTCGTGACGCGGTTAAAATCGCTGTATGAGGCGGAGCGGTCAGCGTAGAATTGACGGCCACCCGTCTCAGCGAGGACGCTTGCATCGCGGTTTCTCAGGACAACAACAGAGCCCTGAACTACCCCCTTGGCCCTCGGGTGTCGCTTCTCATAAAGCCCGAGGCCGTGCTCTAGTGACTCGTTCACAATTTCCTGCACTCGGGCGTCCACCGTCGAGTAAACCTGGATCCGTCCTTCCTGAAGGTCTTTAATGCTGAGGTCAGCACCGAGGCCTTTGAGCTCCTCAAGGACACTGTCAAAGGCCGTGCCTGCCTGCAGCATTTTATTCTTGTTCGGCGGGGCTACCGGAAGCGGGCACTGCGCGGCTCTCTTCTCTTGGTCCACCGAAATAAAGCCGCTCGCTGCCATGAGAGCCAGAGTTTGATTTCTGCGGCGCAAGACTCTCACGGTATCGCTCCCACAGGGCGCGTAGTAACGAGGCGACTTTGCGATGCCTGCCAGCAGCGCTGCTTTGTCAGCATCGTCTGCGGTGAACGTGGCGAGGGGCTGGCCAAAGTAGTATTTCGCCGCGGTCGCAAACCCGTAATGACCTTTTCCCATGTAAATGAAGCTAGCGTATCGGGCCAGGATTTCTTCCTTAGCGCGACGTTTCGAACCGAAACGCGCCTGCATCTCTTTTTCGAACCACAGGGATAGTCGGATCTCCTCCAGCTTCCGAACGAACATGTTGGCGCTTCGCGCGTCGATCAGATAAGAAAGCACGCGGGGTAAAAGTACACCTTGGCGGATCTGGTTGCGGTTTTCTTGAGCCGTCAGATTTTGGAAAGCCGTGAGGTTTTGGAGAAAATGACCTCGTACAAGCTGTTGCGTGATCGTTGATCCGCCTTGCGGAAAAATCACCGGACCATTCCCCTCGCCTTGCCGTCTCAGTCCTATAAGGCGTGCCCCCAGAGTTCCAATCCTGACTTTGCCCAGCGCGCGAAGAATTCCGGAATAGTCAACTCCACTATGTGTGAAAAAGTTCTTGTCCTCGGTAGCGAGGATCGCATCACGAACAATTGGCGGGATGTTCCTCATACTTGATGATCTGCCGGTACTCTCTTGCCAGATCAATGAGGGACTGGCCGTTGGCATCGTAAATGTGGCCGATCGTAGGATACGCAAAGCGGGTGATTGGTCCAATATCAGGCAGGTTGGTTCGGTCAAAATAGACGTGATGGAACCCGACTGCAACGAGAGCGGCCGTAATGACTGTTGTGGCAATGACAAGGTAAAGAACGCCCCTTTTCCAACGCAGTCTGCCTAAGCGGGGACTAGGGATTTTCCGAGCCACAGTTAAGTCACCCACCCGCATACGTCTGAACCTAGTTAAAGCAAAAGTCGCCGAGTTCATCCTGGACATGGATAAGCCTCCGCCATGCTCGTTTCGCCTTCTCGGCTCCGGAGTAAAAAGGGACCTGCACCTTCATCCTCATAGCGCCTCCTATTCGCCTTGATCGCTTGGTATCGGAATGCCTGCCACTCATGGACGAAATTGCCAGCCTGATCTTTTGTCATCACTTCGGACCACTTCTTTCCGAGGATTGCGATCACAGACAGAGTCTCCATTTGCATTTGCTCATTCTCGATTTTCTCCGCAACCTTTTCGGTATTTTGCTCGGCTTTTCCTACTATCTTATTGATTTCCTTGCCGAGGCGCTCCTCCGGGACTTCTTTTTTCTGGCACCAAAATGGCCACACAATCAAAGCGCTCATTACTCCACCTGCCATGGTACTCTTACCAAGTTTTATCATTTGTATCTTCTTTAACGGGCGTGGCGCACCAACCCAGCAATCAAGGGACCATCCCGAGAAGGCCACATATAATGGGATAGATGCGACGTTTTTAAACTTCTTGTTTTTCTAGTTTATCTGTTTTTCTGTTCTGCATTTTCTCCTTCAGGTTTTTCTTGAAACTGTTTATTTTGTGATTTTCTCTGATTTCGCTGAACCTCAGGCCTCTGTTGATATTGCTGTTGCCTTTGTTGTCTTAGTTGCTGTCTCTGTTGTTGCGGTCGAGGTTGATAGTTCTGGACGCCCCAGGTTCCTTGCTTTTCCCAATATCGATTATTATGCCAGCTGCTCCAGTTCTGTTGAAGTCGTCCGTAAGAAATCCGGTCATAGTTCCACCGGTGTCCGTCCCAATTATGGTTTCGGTAGTATCCTCTCCAACGGGGGTCTACATCAAAATAAAAGCTTGGAACATCGTTATAATAACCCCAACCCCGGTCATAATAATGGGAGCGATACCAGCCACCTCCATAGGGACGCCACCACCAGCCATTCCAGAAAAACATGTTTTCATCTATATCCGGAACAACATACACATCGTCCGTATCAGGCATCATTACCACAGCCGGAGGTGCCGCAAATACGATGGATGGCAGAGAAATTCCAACACCTATATGTACCCCTGCCATTGTTGGGATAGGAACGATAATTACCAATGCCAAAAGAATTGTCCCCCAAGGCAACTTTTTCATTCTGTTGCCTCCTTTATCTATCATTTTAGACTTTTTTTGATAACAATCGCCTATTTCACGATGAGATTATTCTTTACGGATTTGACCCCACCGACGCTCCGTGTGATTTCACCCGCGTTGTCGACGGCCGTTTGAGAATCAACGAAGCCGCTCAGCTGGACGACGCCCTTGTAAGTTTTTACACTGATCTGGAAGGATTTCAGAAAATCATCGTTTGCAAGCTGAGTTTTTACCTTGGTCGTGATGGCCGAATCATCAACGTATTGACCGGTACTTTCCGCTGCGCGGGCCATAAAGGTGGCGGTCAACATAAGAAGCACTGGAAGCACTACAAAGGGGATAAAGATATTTTTCTTTTTTATGAGCGGCTACTCCTTTCTGTAAATTGGTTGCTGAAATGGCTGGCAGCATTGAGGATTGGTATTTCATGCGTGCTCGTAGTCTCTAAAAACCAGCATTCGTTCCAGTTAAACCAGTACTCCTTACCGTTAGATGTTATTTTGATAACAGAACTATCAGCGCCCTTATAGGCCGCATTTTTGATTTCCATAGCCGGGAGGTTCTTATCCTTCCAGTGAATAACTATTGTTGCCATATTTTTCACCTCCTGTTCTGATTATCCCCTCAAAGGATCCTAAGATTCGGGAAAAGCTTTTTGGACCTGCTGACCACTTCCTTTCCCAATACCTCACCTTCTCCGGGAAGAGTCCAAATCCCTCAAATATCTTTCGTCCCTGAATAAATCGACCCCTAATACGAGGATGGCAATGACCAGCAGGATATGAATGGCTCCACCCATCGTGTATCCGCTTACCAATCCCGGCAACCACAAAAATAGGAGAATCACAAATATGGTCCAAAGCATACCCTACCCCTTTCTGAAGACAGAATGTGTCCATTCATTTCGAGCTACTTACCATTTAAAAATCATTTATGGCCAAAAAGGTAAATAGGGTGATTCCCGTATTTTCTCAAAAAATATGCTGTATTTAGAGACTGGATATTCCGGTAAAAAACAAGTGAAACTTGCTTATAAATTTCAGGAGGTTCGGAGTGATTTTCAAAAGGTGTTGAAAATAGGGGTGCTCATTTGAAATCGGAATTGAGCAAGATAAAACTTCCTAAGTTCAAAGAAGAATTCTTTTTGGGAAGGTGTTTGGGGATTTTCTGGAAAAAACCCTTGCGTTGCCTTACGGAGGTTATTGGCGGGATACAGGTTTAGACAAGCCCTCTACAATTTTGGCTTATTCGGTGGCTACCTGGAGAGGCCAGGATGCCCGAATGAGCGTTCCTTTTCCTTCATTAGATTCAACTGTAAAACAACCCCCTGAAAATTTAGCCCGTTGTTCCATGCTGCTAAGCCCTAAGCCCCGTTCTGTTTTTTCTTTGGAAATCGCCTCATTGACATCAAATCCCTGACCGTTATCTCGAACACAAACCTCTAGCATCCCGTTGGTCTTTTCCAGGGAAAGATTTACAAGGCTGATCACTTGAATGCGGTATTTTCCGGCGAAGTGCTCTTCGCGAGATTTTCTTTAAATTAGCAAAAGCCGTAATCGATTTCTGGGTCTGGCCGGCTACATATAACCGGAGATTGTACGTCTTCAAATGGCTTTGGACAAATTGGATCAAAAACTAAGAGGTAGTTTCAGCATCCATATCTATCTTTTTTGTCTTTTCAGCAAGACTCAAAGTGCTATTTTGCTTCCTTTGTAAAATCATCGTTTTTTGTTTAATCTGCCCACGGTGTTCCAGAACCTCAAAATCACGCCCATAATACACATCCGCAGGGGTAACATTGTTCAATGCCTCGTGATACCGATCGTGGTTGTAATAATCCACAAATATGCGGATCTGATCCTCAAGCTCTGATGGACTGTAATAATGATCCAGAAGAATGAGATTTTTCATGGAACGGTGATACCACGCTATCTTTCCTTGCGTCATGGGATGGCACGGCTTACCCGGCTATGGCCGATCCCTTCTTCCTCAAAATAATTACTCAGGGCTTTTGAAATTATAGCAGGGGCCATTATCCGATAATAGCCTGGGCCGATTGACCACTGTTACATAAACGTATGCCCGTAAACAAAATCGCATCGTTGAGGGTCAGCTTTACGTCATCGGCTGACATACCCTGACACAACCGCCATGCCAGGATAAACCGGCTGTAATCATCAAGAACCGTGGACAGATAATACCATCCCCAATACACAACCTTGAAAAAAGTGAAATCCGTCTGCCACATCTCATTAACTGCCTTGGTTGGTTGAGGAAACTTCTCATGGGCACTGATCACCGTATAGAGCGGGCTCGTCACCAAATCGTGGGCCTTCAAAATACGATTCACCGTTGATTCCGAAATATAATAGCCCAGTTTATCCGTGATATACCACGCAAGTTCTCGGGTGATTTTTCGGGATGCTCCAGTGCCGTTTCCACTATCCGCTGCTTCTCCCATGGCGGTATCGCATTCCAGAATTGTTTGGGTGGATGATATGTGTTGGCCAGTCCATCATAGCCATGCTCACAATATCGGCTATACCAGGTGTAAAACGTGCTGCGGTTGACCTTGAGTTCCTCAAGTGTCTGCTTCACACTCAACGGCGATCCTTCCACCAGCCTGATAATCTCCATCTTCTCGGCCTGACTATACCGCACATACCGCTCCGCACTTACTCCAGACCACTCAAACTTTTTTTTAGAACCCGGTTCTTCAGGCTTAATTCGGCCACCAAGTGCTTTAACTGCTCATTCTCATTCCTGAGATTTGACACCTCGCTATTGCTGGCTTCACGAATGGTATCCCCGTTGAGCTGGCGTTTGCCCGCCTCCAAAAACGCCTTGCTCCACTTGTAATAAATGCTCGGGGCTATCCCTTCTTTCCGACAGATATTCGCAATACTGTCTTCCCCTTCGCAAGCCTTCCAGTATGGAGTCCGGATCTTCTCTTCTGAATTGAATTTACGGCGGGTGTTTCTCTTGATCTCTTTTACCACAGATTCAGGGTTTTGTGTGGCTTTAGGTCTCATCGTTCTCCTTTCTAGAGGATTCATTATAACCTAAAACCGTCTCTAATTTTAACCCATCATCTGTCCACTTTCCTTTGAACCGCTACAATAAGGGCTCTCTGCTTCAGAAAAAGAAAGGGTACATCCCTAAATCTACAAAATCCTTAACAACGGGGCTTATGGAGATCAATTTTAACTTCTTTGGAGTAAGAAATGATACCTAAAAATCTCGCACAGTATGACTTCCGAAGGAATCTCGTCGCCGATTCTCACAATCCAATACTGATCCAGAAAGCATGGCGTGACCACTTTGCAGGGGAGAGCTTCTGGCAACCCGGAAAGGACGGGGGCAAAGCTTACCTCGGTGTAGCCAACGGCGAAGACGCTATGACATGGAACGTCTTCCGCAGCCTCCAAATTGAAGGCCAAAAAGGCCTTCAGGTGGTATCTGAGGTACTCGGTCTTTCGGCTGTCGAATCGGTCCTATTTTGGGGTTGTGACGTCGAGAAGCATAGCGAAACCCAGCAACTACTCAGCATCCTTATCAGGACCATTGACGGACAGCTCAGAGGCACCATGACGGAACCCGATCTTGTTCTTGTCACAAAGAAGGAGGTTGTTTTTGTCGAGTGTAAGCTAAATCTTAACGGGAGTCAATCCCCTTGGAAGGCCCAAACAAATAAATCGAACGCCAAGGAGAGTGGCGCTGGTCGCCAATGAAATCCTAGAGAATGTGTCAAATTTTTGTGAACTCCATAACCTGGAAAACTGGGAAGATACGTACCAACTCATACGCCAGTACGTGTACGCGAAACGAATGGCTGAAGCCTTGGGGAAGGATCCCGTCGTTCTCCGTGATCAATGGCGAGCACGCCAGCATTCTCGGGGTTTTTTATTCCCTTATCCAAGACTCTCCGCTGAATCAGGATGGGGTTTTCAGAAATTTTGTGACTTGGCAAGACCTCTCGGGCCAAAGTAGCAACCTCAGGACTCACATGTACGGCAGGGTTGGTAAGGGAAATGGCCGAATCTCTTGAATCATCAAGAAAGAAGGGGCGAACAAGGCAATCAACCTGAGCATCGCTGCTGACCGAGAATTTGAAAACTGGCATTTTGGGTTGTTAAAAGGATCAACATAAACATTGTTGTATTATAAAATTAAAAAAAGAAAGCTTGCCATGTTTGGACATTTAATCTGACATAAGGGAACATTTAAGAAATGATCGATTATGATGAATTCTACGAAGCGCCTGAAGATTATTATGAGCCAAGCACACCAGATCATTATTTCTTGCAAGCTCAGAAAGAAATTCGTGATCTATATGAAGAAGACAGAGAGCGTGTTTTTTATATTAGACAAATACAGGTTAAGTTTGAAAAAAAGTATTATCACTGGATAACAAATAATGCGATCAATGGGCTTTATAAAAATGGCTACTTAAAAGATGTAAGAATTCCGAAGGAGAGGGGTACATCAACCCGCTTTTTTATTCATAAGGCAAATAGGTATGCGAGGCACACAATCAATAGAAATAAAAGATTCATTGAAGAGTATTCCCAGGATCATATAACGCGGAGTTGCGGCCATAGGGCGGAGGACTTATTTTGTAAAGCACTCGCCATGAGGGTTGTTATGCCGTTAGCTTCAAAGGTTAAAATTTTTAATGGGAAAAAATGGGAAAAAACAGGGCATGATTTAGATTTTGTATTTAGAAGAGACGGGGTGGATTACGGCTGCGAAATCAAGAATACTTTGGGTTACATTGATAAAGAGGAACTTGAAATAAAAATCGAGATGTGTTCCTTTTTTGAAATAAGGCCGTTGTTCATAATGAGATACTCGCCTAAGACTTATATTAAATTGATTTACGATCACGGAGGGTTTGCATTAATATTTGAGACTCAGATCTATGAACTGAGCCAAGAGATTTTGGTAAAAAAAATAAAAGATGTTTTAGGCTTGCCTGTTATATGCTCAAAGGCGATCCCCGGTGGGATAATAGATAGGTTTGAAAAGTGGCATACGCTTCAAAATGTGTGAATTTCAATCTAAATTCACAGCGAACATATGATAACAATATGAATCTTATGACGTATTTATATACCCCTATGAATACTATAATGCCTACCAGTTTCGCACTTGACTATCTGACGGATGGTACAACATAACAATCCAACCGACTTGTTATAATCGCGGCTGCCTTTTGTGTTATACAGCAAACCAGTTTATGCCGAAGAGAACGAATGACTTTCAAAGTCTAATTTAATTCATATATGACCGGAAACTCCCGAAGAGGGACTAGACGCAGATAACACGTTTCGGTTTTCCCCTCCCCTCTCCCCGTGCGGTTACAAAGTGAAAGCACCGCTGAACCGGAACGTTATTACTCCCTTTCCATTATCCGGTTCTCAACCAGGGGTTTTTATTTCTTATTCTTCTTGATTCTTTTTAATTCGGTATCTTTTGTTGCTATGGGAGGTAAGATAACTTCAAACTGTTTTTTTCGGTCTATAGTGAAATTTTTCAAAATCGGAATGTTGGGGGTGGAACGCAATCGTCTCGCTCTCGTGGACTTTTTTTGTGCCTCTGGAGCTAGCCCAGGACCGCGCCTTAACCCTAAAAAATCCAGCCGACTAACCTTCATTTTATTTTTTCTACACAGAAGTAAATCTGACGCCATATATGAAGGGCAACGACACCCCCTTCCCCCTATGAGGTCTGCCTGGATCACCCAGCTATTAGCTAAACGAATTTAAAAAAATCATTTGACAACCTCATAAGTAAGTGAGATCATAAAAATGTCAAAACTCCATAAGTGGCATTTGCCCCCGTCAGAGGCTTTTTTTATTGGATTGGAAATGAGAAGAAGTAACAAACAATTAAGCGACACCTTAAAGTGTTATTGACTTTATGTCTTGATTGGTTTAAATTAAAAATAGCTTAAGGATCAAAAATAAAATAAGCGAGGTACTTTATGTGAACCTCCTGAAAAGTAATTATCAATTATTTTGAAGAGGGTGTTCAAGCAGGATCTAAAATCACACAAAAATAGAAGGGAGGTGATAAACAATGAGTAATGAAGGAATAATCATTACTATAATTTTAGTACTTATAGGCCTTGCTGTGTTATCTGAAGTTTGGGGTAAAAAGAAAAAAGGAGAAGCGAAACGATAAAGGGTCGTTAAAAGCTTCCTAGCAAGATTAATTAAGCATTAGGATAAAAGGTTCTGAATCTTTTTCATGATACGAATCAATCTAGAAGATTAATTATTTAGAGCTTCCACGGAGGGTTTCATCGGTTAAAAGAATTTTAGCAACAACTTTATAGGCTTATTTCCTCTTTAAAAGTTTTCCGACTCATTCCTGTCAAATCTCTTTTTTTTTCGTATCTCAAAATCAAGTAAAAGAAAAATAAAAAGTGTAGTTGATGAAATTGATTATTTGCCTCCACAACATAAGAAAATAATCTTTAGCTGGCCTGCTATCCCTTCCAAAACTCCATTCAAAAATACTACCCTTTTTTCGTGAAAAAAAGCAATGCACCTTATTTTCTTTTAAAAGTAGAGCCTTATATTAAAAATTTGCATAATCTGGACTTCCTGATTTTTCTATCTTTAGCGTTCTGTTTTCAAATTTTTGTTCTTCTCGGCGCTTGTTTGTACCATCATCCCCGGTTTTCCGTCCCACTTTATATCTCACCGAGCTGATGATTCTGTCGACAACACGCTGAAGAAGACTACAGGGGTTAATTCCGGGCGGCTTTTGCTATAATCCCATTTTTGAGTTTCTTCTCTCCAAGAATGGCTTTGTTCTTCTCCCCGGCGTATCACTTGCCGGCAAGGACAATTGAACCTTCTGAAAGCCTCGATTCGTTGATGAGCTTTTCAAGCTCTGTAGTATCGGCAGTATTGGCAGAGGTCACATCTTCCGCCTATCAGATAGCCGTCTTTTGCATCAACGCTGAGGCCTTGACCATGAATTTTAACATAATGCGGGCCTTTTAACTGGGAATTACCCGTAGTTTGTCATTTTCTCACTCATGAACTAATATGAAGCCTATTCACCACCTCCTCACTCTTTAAAAATTTTGGTCTAAATACCCCTAATAATAAAGGTAAAATATAAAGAGAACCAAATAAGTTCAACATCAGCATCTCAAAGGATCCCAACCCCAGGTAAGCCCAAAAGGTATTGGTAAAAAACAAGGGGGCATAAGCGATTGAGAGCGCTAAACCTGAAAACAACACTGCCTTCCCGGTGCTGGTCCAGGCATTTTCTATGGCCTTTTGCATATCTTTTACCAGAGCATACTCCTCAAAATAGCGGAACAGGAGATAAACATTGGCATCCACTCCCACCCCCAGACAGAGGCTGATAAACTGCTGGGCGTTGTAATCCAGGACATCCTTATGGCTCATGGTGTAATATTGACACAATCCCAGCATGATGGGCATCACGTAGAGGAGCGGGGCAATCAGATAGATGGGGATAATCCAGTTCCGGAAAAGAATGGCGCAGACAAGATAAATTAAAATAGTCAATGCCGCGGCAACCGGCCAGAGCCACCCCTGGGCATCCTCGCTCATGGACACGGAAACGCCGATAAACCCTCCCGCTACCAGAGGCGTCGCCTTATCATACTTCCAGTTTGCTTTTACCCACTTTTTGGTGTCCCACAACAACTTATCATAACAGCGGGGATTGCCGCAGTTCGCCAGGGTCTTAAGAGCGGCAGTCTTCCACGTTACCGTATCAACCGTGGTTTCAAATTCTCCCGGAGACCCGGTGGAGAGCATATAGAGGTACTGGGCGTTAAGCAGGGGATCGTCCGAGACTTTGTTATATTCCATGTTCCCTTCGTGAAACAGGATGTTCATCCCCCGCAAATAGTTAGGAAGCGAGATGGTGTAGGTGATTTCCGGCCGAGTTTCAAGCCAGTCCTGCAGTTTCTCAATCTGATGCAGAAACGCCGGGTCTTTGCCCACGTCAATCTCTTTACCTTCAATCAGGATGTTATAAGGATAGCAACCGGAAAATGTTTTGGCGATCGCCTCCTGGTCTTTATATACCCAAACCTTCTTCCACCCGTAGTTTATGTTAGAATAAATAGCCGTATCCCAGTCAAACCCCCCCACATAGTCGTACTTAAACATAAACCAGGTCGCAAAGATCCCGAACGCCATCATGGGGATAAAAAGCCGCCAGCGACAATTCCCAAAAGCGAACCTGCCCCTGCTCCAAGAATCTTCCCCAAAAAGCTTTTATGGGCCTTGCCTGACTCCTTTTGGGTCATAGCAATTGCCAACTCCGAGGGAGGTTTTAATAACGAAGTAACCGCGGGGACAAAAAAAATAACCAGGTAAACCAAGGAACAAAGTCCCACGGTGCTGCCGATGGCCAAGTTTTTGAGGTTCTGAAAAGGCGTAAAAAGAATAATCAAGAACCCCAACGCATCACAGAACACGGAAACGAAAAGGGGAGGCATGATATGGATATTGGCTTGAATGATTGATTCATTTGTGTCTCTGATGTCTCCGTATGTTTCCTGATAGCGTTTGAGAAACTGGATGGTGTGGGCGGCTCCCGCAGCCAGAATGATAAAGGGAGAGCCGTAGCTGATGATATTAAAAGGAACTCCGGTCACCGCCACTGACCCTATGCCGATGCAGGATCCACAAAAACCGACCCCAAGCGGGAGCACAATACCCAGAATTGTAAACAAAGATAGGAAGTGGATCAGCCCCTGTACAAAACAAGACAAAGTAATGGGCATCTCGGTTCTTTGCTTCTCGTTGAGCCAACCCATCTGCACCGGCTTTCCGGCTATCATAATTTCATGGTTTGCATCGCTGTATTCTTTTTTGATCTTCTGGGCTTCATCATAGATTTGATCCAGGGTGATATCCCAGTTGAAATCCGCCATCATTAGAGAGCCCTTAAAGTCCTTGGAGACGAGCTTGCCGTAAGCTAAGGGGTTGGTCAAAACCCCTTCTTTGATACGGTCAATCGCTGCCTGGTCCCGGGGGGTTTTGAGCATCAGCTGCTCGACGATGATAATCTCCTTTGTGGCTTTGAAATACTTCACCTTTGGGGCGGCTAACCCCTCAAAATTAGGTGGGATAAATCCCTTCATGATGTAAAGACGGTCGGAAATCTCCTTAATCCTTTTCATTGTATCTAAGTTCAAAATATTTTTGTATTTTCCGCCATCCTTAACTTTGATCATGATTTGCAGAACATTAGCCCCACCAAACTCATGTAGAATTCGTTTGTTGAGCTTTACATAGGGGTGTTTTTGGTTGCTCCAGTCATCCGGGTCGTTAAGAATAACTGCACTCATCATTTTCCACCAAAAAAAACCGACCAACCCGACCGTTATGGCTATATTAAGCCACCGGTACTTCACAATCCATGCGGAAATTTTTCGCATCATGGTCTTTTCCTCCTCTTTAGAGATTTATTTTCCTCTCAAACACAGCAAATTTTTGGGGTCTTCAATTATTCAAATTACTGACCGAAAAAAGTCATTTCTCCTCGCGAAGGCTTCTTTATACTTGTAAAATGGAATGGCTCCTCTCCCTAAGCAATTAAACTCCTGTCGTGCGTTTATGGTAGTTTTTCCTGAAAAAGTCGATTTTGGAGAATAGGGATAAACCGTCAGCTTGGCACAATCGCATATTTTCGCTGATCACGTACCAAAATGGCCAACGATAAAATCAGCAGCGAGAGTAATCACATTTATATGGTTTCCTTGTAAAAGCCCTGACCTTTACTAACCCATCGACCGGTCTTTGCCTTCTCAAACAAAAAAATCCCTATTACCTTTTTAACAGGAAATAGGGTCTATTTTATTATCTTTTAGAATCATGAACCCTCTCTCCTCCACTTATTCCTGAGTTTGGGTATAGATTCAAGTATAATTTTAAATTAAAAACAGTATTATTAAAAACCTTTACCGGTTAAAAATCAACTATTATTTCCTTCCCCACCCTCAGGAATAATGGTCATTCGGAGTGCATCCATTTAGTTACAATACCGCAACCGGATTTTATACTCTAAGAAGTACATAGGAAGGGTCGTAATTCGAGCCCCCTTTTTTTTAATTAGAAATGACAGCCTCAAAAGAGGTGAATTGGTTTAGGGGGTTTCAGATCGTGATTTACATATAATGGTTTGATTTGTTTATTGATTGACTTTTAATCTCTCTAGGTTTATATTATCAATAGTTTGTGGATACTTTTCAATTCTTGAATAAAAAACAATAAAACAAGGATAACCGTGGAGGGAAATTGATCCATGGTTCCGTAAGCTAATATAGGCCGAATTGCCCATAAAAGGTGGTTTGGCCTATTTATTTGCTCTTTGAAAGGTCTGGGTTTCAAAAACTGGAGAAATAAATTTGCTTAAACGGTGTGCTATATAAACAATAATAAAGTTATTGATCAAACCTTATAAAAGAAAAGAAGATAGCAAATGAAAAAGATTTCAAGAAGCACCACTATCTTGGTTATAGCTATCACATTCAAGGTGCCAACTGTCCAACTTCACCTTAGTTACCGAAAGGAGGTGAGACCATGACAAATGCAAAACCTGAACAAATAAAAATGTTAGCCACCTTAATAGATGAAGCCGCTACAGGAAAAAAAATTGTTTTGAATACCAAGCCTATTCGAGAGGTTATCAAATTAAAACGAGAAGAACAATATGTCGACACTGTTATTCTATCTATGGAATACAGCGGCACAGTTAAGGGTGAACCTTTTGTATTTAGAAAGGACTATTCCCTTGCCGATGAGGAGGCGGAGGATGCTCTTGAATGCCTTTTGATTGCCAATAATAGACTTCAAATGGATTACGAAAGACTGGAAAAGGCAGGTATCCCTGTAAAAGGTGAGTTTTTTACTTTCCAGAATTCCTTCTTGGGGCTACCTGGGGACGCATCATTGAAAAAGCCCGCTTTAAGACTGCAGAACTTCATTCACCTTATGCATGCGGGAGTACCAGTTTCCGTTGATGTGACCCTCAAATGCCCAGATATGATTGTAAAACAGGCCGATGGGGAGAAAAAAGGATTTGGTTGTATGGCAGCTTTTGAGTTTGCCACAGGAGAGAGCAAGACAACAATCGAAAAATTCTATAATGTTGGACGTTATGATGACACAGCAGAAGCTCAGGCAGAAACAAGGGAGGTGGCAAGCAAGCGATTGGAAAGAGATTGCGAGCGGTTGAGAAGTGCAGGTATGAAGGTTGATTCGCTGGTGTTTTAGTCCGCCCGGTAAGACGAAGCATAGTCTGCACAATCTTGGTGGAATATAAACTTTGAAAATTATCAAAACCTAGAAACCAATAATCGTTGTAAAAAATGGGCGTCACTGAGAAAGGGAACTTCAATGAGTGATGAGAATAAAAAAGAAGGCCGGATTGCCAGGTAAAAAGTGATTGGCCTTTTTTGTTTATAAAATCTGGATTAATACAAAATTAACTATAATTATCGTAACAATTTTCAATTTTCATTATGAATCAATCTAAAAAAATATTTTTCGTGATGGCAGGCGGCGGGCATAAAGCGGATCGCCACTATTACGGTACGATTAAAAATCGCCGATCAGTAGATGAATTTGGTAAATATCTTTCCAGCGAGGATGCAACCAGATTAAAAGAATACGCACACGATCGTCCTTATGCCGTTTGGGGTGCTGTTCCTGGTTCAAGTAATATTAGAAATTGGGAAGCAATGGAAGAGGGCGATTATGTGATGGTATATCGTAAAGGAAAAATTATCCTTGCTGCTGAAATTGCAATGAAAGTCAGGAATGCTGATTTGGCAAAATTTTGGGGTATAGATAATGATGGCAAAACATGGGAATTTATTTATTTCATGATTAATGATGTTCCATTTGATCTTGAAATGCCAAAATTAAACAAGTATCTCGGATATGAAGAAAATTATCATCCACAAGGATTCATGGCTATTAGTCAGGATAAGGTCAATAAATTGCTTTCATTATATGGGGACTTAATTTCTGTTTTAGAAAAAATAAGTAGGGGAAAAGAACTTGAAAAAATTGAATTTGGAAAGAAAGAAATAATTACCACTGTGCTTGATGAACAAATCAAAGAGCCCCGACAGAGCATACAGAAATACAATGGCGACTTATCAGATTAGGCAATAAGGCGAGTTTTGATGTTTGGGTCCCAACCGCTGACCAACCAAAAGAATTTGATGGTAATAAATTTAAAGATTTTGTAATTAAAAAATTTCAGGAATCTATCGATGTCCCGCCCTACATAAAAAATATTGA
>CAVSIB010000060.1:0-21795 GCA_963727835.1 uncultured delta proteobacterium | reverse complement strand
AAATTTACTGAGTTGGGAGGGTTCTTGGAAGAAGGAACAGAGGATGCTATCCTCAAAAAGTTTGCCCCCTTGCCAGGGCAACTAAAATTTTCCATCATTAAACAGATATTAGATGAGTTTCCCAAAGCTTTTCCTTTTATCCTGCAACTGATTAAAGAAGACTCTGACTTAGATGAGAAAATCATTAATTTGTTAGCGCCGAACGCCACCGCAGAGGTTGGAGAAATTTTTAGTAACATGTTGAAGAAGACCAAGGATAAAAATCTCCGCCGACTGTTAAAGCGTCATCTTTTCCAAATGAAAAGCAAGGGCTTAGAGGTGGTTATCCCCGAAACCGATGAGAGTGAGCCTTTAAAAATTGTAAACCTTGAGCCATCTCAAGCCACGGTTTACATAAGTGGCATCGATTATGTAGGGGACCGTTTAATCTTTTTGAGTAAGTCGGTTTTACGGTGGGGAGTGCTTTTTTTTCAAATTACCCTCAGTGATCAAGATGGTATAAAAAATTTTAGTGCCTTCGACCTTAAACGAAAAGAGATAAAAAACTTCCTCAAGAAGATTTCCGAAGATGGTGTGGTTCAATTTATTGACATTACCCCTGAATACGGTTATTTCCTTATTGATGAAGCCTACCAGATTAACCTGCAAAAAGGAATTCCGTTACCAGAACAATTTAATCATTGGAAAGTTGAAATTGATGACTTGAGGGGATCAGTAAACGAACCCATTATTTATTCTTGTATATCTCACGAAACTATCCACGAGGCGACCCTCAATGCTACGCCGCATCAGTACCATTCGCTTTTTGAGCTTGAAGAATTCAAGAGCTGGTTTTTGGAACCACGATTGGTCTGGAGGTATTTGGAAAAATTAAGAGCCATTGAAGAGAGTCCTTTAGTTTTGGACCCCCTTCACGTTGAGCAAAGGCGGGAAGCAATTTTTTCTGAAGCAGTGCAGAAAATATTTGATGAAGATTTTCGGAAAATTTACCAGCGGCGTTTGGAAGAAACCGCTTACATGCTCTTTCGCACAAATAAGGAAGAAGAAGCTAAATGTGCTCTCTGCGCGGCCTGGGATCTTAAACCTCAAGGAATTGCTTCGGAAAAGCATGGCTTTTTACAAAAACTGGTTCACCGAAGCATCCTTTTTTATGCTGAAGGAACTGAACGTCGTAGGAATAACTCTTTAATTGTCCACAGGTAAATTCAAAGCGCTGAAGCCTCTCCACAATCTTTTTCCCTGGCATTAAATTTCCAAGGCTTCTTATTATGTGAATGAAAAAAACCTTTTCCTTTTCTCTGCGCACCCTCTCTCATCAGGGTTAATTTTGTGGGAGGTTTAAGGTTGTTCGGTTTTAAGACTAACTCTTCCTTACAGGAAAGACCTTTTGGCAAAAGATACGCTCTCTATCGGAACACGAGGAAGCGCCCTCGCCCTCAGGCAAGCCGAGTGGGTTAAAACTCAGCTCAAGGGAAGATATCCCCAGTTTGATTTCCAACTGGTAAAAATTAAAACCATGGGTGATAAAATACATGACGTGCCCCTGGCTCACGTGGGAGGCAAAGGACTTTTTATAAAAGAGATTGAAGAAGCTCTGATCAAAAACAAAATCGATCTGGCGGTCCATAGCCTGAAGGATGTTCCAACGTTCCTTCCCCAAGAATTAATGCTCAGCGTAACCCCAAAACGGGAAAACCCGTTAGATGCATTAATTTCCCGGGAGGGAAGACGATTAGAAGAATTACCGGTGCATGCTCGATTAGGGACGTCGAGCTTGCGTCGGCAAGCTCAGCTTCTTAATCTGCGACCTGATTTTAAAATCGAAACCCTCCGGGGTAACCTGGATACCCGGATAAAAAAATTGGAAACCGAAAAACTTGATGGTATTATTATCGCAACTGCCGGAGTTATCCGGATGGGGTGGGAAGAAAAATTACCCAGTATCTGGATTCGGCAAAATTTCTTCCGGCCATTGGCCAGGGAGCGCTCGGTATCGAAACTCGTCGAGAGGACCGGACAACCAACGAAATCGTTGCTTTTCTCAACCATACCGACACCGCTCACTGTGTATGCGCAGAGCGGTCTTTTCTGAAAAGGTTGGAGGGCGGGTGTCAAGTACCGATTGCTGCCTTTGGAAAAATAGCAAACGGCAAATTATTCCTCGAGGGACTGATCAGCTCTTTAGATGGGAAAAAGATTATTCGGGATACAATCAAAGGTAATCCCGAAGAAGCAGAAAAAATAGGTCTTCTTTTAGCGGAAAAGCTCTTAAATGCGGGGGGTACCGCTATCCTCGAGGAGATTTACCGCACTACCGGATAAGAGCGTACACGTGCATGAACATTGGATATTACACCTATTGAGAGGATAGAAAAAATGTACGAACTCATGGTCCATACTCATTTTTCCTCTGCGCATAGTTTACGAGGTTATCAGGGAAACTGTGAAGAACTCCATGGTCATAATTGGAAAGTGGGGGTTCAGATAGCAGCAGAAACGCTGGATAACCTCGGTATGGTTATTGATTTTAAGGTCTTAAAACAAAAACTGCATCAAATTATTCAGAGGCTTGACCATAAGCACCTTAACGATCTCCCTCCTTTTGATGCTCTCAATCCTTCGTCCGAAAATATCGCTTTTTATATTTTTCAGGAATTAAAAAAGTCACTCACTCATGATAGAATGCATTGTCGCCAAGGTTACGGTTTGGGAATCAGATGATTCCTCTACCAGCTACTCAGAGAAATAAGGGAAAAAATATGTTCCCCGAAGACATCCAAAATCGTCCTGATCACCGCCACATTGAGATTCAAAAGGTGGGAGTTAAAAACATCAAATATCCGATCATTGTTAAGGACAAAAAAAATAAAACCCAACATACCATTGCTACGTTTAATATGTACGTGAACCTTCCCCACCATTTTAAGGGAACGCATATGAGCCGTTTCATCGAGATCCTCAATGAATATCGCCAGGGTATTGATATAAAAAATGTCCCCCGAATCCTCGCAAAAATAAAAAAAAAGCTCCACGCAGAATCCGCTCATGTGGAGATCGAATTCCCTTATTTTATCGAAAAAGCCGCGCCCGTATCCAAATCCAAAAGCCTGTTGGAATATACCTGCCGCTTTATTGGTTCTACTGATAACAATGGACGCAATAAATTAATCGTCGGGGTTGAGGTGCCGGTCACAACGCTCTGCCCGTGCTCAAAAGAAATAAGCAAAAAAGGAGCTCACAATCAGAGAAGCACAGTCTCCGTTCACCTTTGCTTTAAAAAGTTTTTCTGGATTGAAGATATTATTCACCTCGTTGAAGAGTCAGTGAGTTCCCCGGTGTATTCGCTCTTAAAACGACGGGATGAACAGTTTGTCACTGAACAAGCCTACGAGAACCCCATGTTTGTGGAAGATGTGGTGCGTACCATCGGTGAGAAACTCTCCGCCAATGCCAACTTTACCTGGTTCAGTGTGGAGTCGGAAAACATGGAAAGTATTCATAATCACAATGCATACGCGATGGTGGAAAAACAGAGTAAATAACTTTTCTGGCAATAGCATTCTGAAGACGTTCGCTTCCCTCAGGCTAAATTTCACAAATGGTCTCTAATAAATTTGACACTCTTCGTCATCCCGCGGAACGCGAAACTTCTCAGAATGCCATATGTGCTGACTGTAATAACTCACGGCTAACGCTGAGAAACTCCGTGGACGGGTAAACGGGAATAAGCATTCAAATTGAGCGGAGCACGAACTCCTCTTTCAAGATAATACGTCCCGGCAGCCGCAATCATGGCCGCGTTGTCAGTACAGAGATGAGGTGAAGGGATAAAGACCAAAGCGCCTCTTTTTTTCGCCTCCTCATGCAGTCTCTCTCGTAACCTTTGGTTGGAAGCTACCCCTCCGCATACCACGATTTTATTTAATCCCTTTTGCTCAGCCGCTAAAAAGGCCTTCCCCACCAATACATCTACCACTGCTTCTTGAAAAGAAGCGGCGATATCATTAATTTCCGAAGCAGTGGGTTCGTGGTTCAATTTTTTAATAAAGGTAATCACCGCGGTCTTTAAACCCGAAAAGCTGAAATCCAAGGACTCGCTCGTGATCCAGGGTCGGGGAAAAGTAAAGGCTTTCCTATTGGCAGCCTGGGAAAGCCGATCAATGATAATACCTCCGGGATACCCTAATTTGAGAAATTTAGCCACTTTGTCAAAAGCCTCTCCAGCCGCATCATCACGAGTTTGCCCTAATAAAACGTTTTCTCCCGGACCGCGCACTTCATAAAGACTGGTGTGCCCTCCAGAAACGACTAAGGCGAGAAAGGGATAATTAAGTTCATCGTGTTCTAAAAAGCAGGCCGCAATATGACCCTCCACATGGTTCACTCCGACCAACGGCAATTCCAAAACATACGCCATTGCTTTTGCGACTGACAATCCCACCAAGAGCGACCCCACCAGCCCTGGGCCTTGCGTTACCGCAATCCCATCCAAATCGCTGAGGGATTTTTTTGCCTGCTCAAGCGCCGCGCTGATAACCGGAGTGATATTTTCAATATGATGGCGAGAGGCCAATTCCGGGACGACCCCACCATACATTTTATGGACTTCATCCTGCGAAGCTACAACATTGGAAAGAATGGTTCTCCCATCCTTAACCACCGCAGCCGCAGTTTCATCACAAGAAGATTCGATACCTAAAACAATCATAGCTTACTTAATGAACTCTTGAGGTTCGACTAGCTCCCCGTAAATCACCTTTCACATCGCTTACTAATTCGTCTAAGAACATTTTTTTATAAGCTTTAGGTAGCCTGGGGAACGGTTAAACATTTTTTTGGCATTTTATCAAAAGGATTTGGGGCTGGCAAACGGAAAATTTATCAAAGATTTCCTCCCGTATGGAATGTCCCCTTGAATTCCTTCAGCTTGCTCTCTAACAACTACTAAGCTAACACCTCACCTCTTACGCTTTACGCCTTACGATCTCAAACATATTTATTATCGCTGAAACATTTTGTCGATCATATTGCTGATGTCAGCGCAATAAGATCATTTAAAAAAGTGCACCGCATGACCAAGGATAAAGAAAAAATATCAAGGCTATTGTATGGAGAATCCACCAGTTCAAGGTAAATAATTTAAACTTAGACATGGCTACCTCCATAATACGTTACCAAGGGAATAGACAATAGTTATAGCCACAAGGTGGACAAGCCACCACCCCATGTTGGGATAACGATATGTTTTGCCCAACCTGGCCCTATCCGAGTCATAGCCAAAGGTTTCCAGATCAAAAAGAGATTTTCCAATAAAAAATTTACTCCATACGATCAAAATATCCGGGAGTGTTGTAGTCAAAATGATTCCGAGCTTCAGTGTGGCAGGGGAAGGCCAATGAACAATCGCAAAGTGAGACATGGTAACGGTAGCGATGATAGCCAAAAATCCGTTTAAAACATAACCATATGAGATTGTCTTTTTGAAAAAAAAAGCAAGGGCACCACAATGATGCTAAGAACACATGAGATAATAGGAACGATATTCGAAGAATTCTGGGCGAACGGATGGATACGCACATGGAGTAAAAATCCCCCGACAGAAAGAGCAATAAGTGCACCGAGCAAAGTTGACTTAACATAAGTTCGATTTGTCATATTTCCTCCTTTCTGTTTTATTCATCTACTTATAAAAATTTGTTATTATGTGCTCCCTCAAGCTCGCCACATCAAAATAAAAAAGGCCCATCACCTTTCTGCTTGGCAATTTGGCCTATTTTACTTTTATTAGACATAAAGCCTCTCCCTCCCCAGGAACACCCAGTTTTTCTTCTTTTTGTATTACAATTTTCTTTTACTGGGCTTGATTGTGATTATTTTATTTTTTAATCCGAATGAACAAAAAAGTCAATAAAAAAGAAAGTATGAGGCAGTTTAATCTGGCTCGGCAAGTCCTTCAAAGCAAGAAAAATCAGGATATCGCAATCGTCCGGAAGGCACACTATATTTGTAAACAAAAAAATTTCAGGAGACGTTCTCAAATTTTTAAATATAATCCCTTTCTGAGTGAGAGAAACATGTATTTTGTAATAATCTATACTTTTAATGCATCCTGCGGATATAGTGAAGCCGAACAACAAAAATTTTTTGCCGATCATGTCCGTTATATCAAAGGCCTGCATGCGAGCAAGAAGATTGTCATGAGCGGAGCCTATAATGACATAAACGGCGGCCTGGTCATATTGGAGGTTGAATCACGCAAAGAAGCTGAAATCATCATGGCCGAAGACCCGGCCTTAAAATCCTCGCTCTATCATGGGGAGTTTCACGAATGGCAGGTAGTTTTTAAACAATCATGAAAAAATTGTGTTGGATTTTTTTCATGTGCTTATTAGGCGTGTTGTTTATTTGATGAGTTTTTTCAATTTTCGTAATATCCGATCAATTCCTGTCTTACTGTCAAAAACTTTTATTCTGGTTTTTCGCATCTACACAGGCAATCAATCCACTCGTTGCCTTTGATGTGATGCGGATCAATATGGTACATTCCCGCCGCATTCCACCCCTTGCCACTTGCTCCGAGAGTAAGGCTATGAGGAAGTTCATGTTCCCGATAGGTTGTGGCCGTAAGCTCATCAATCTCAAACGCCCGTAACGCGCTGCCATAAGTTGGACCATCCATTTGTTTTTAAAAGCTTTGAGTAGCTTGGCCAACGGTTAACCAATTTTGGTTATTTTATCAAAAGATTTGATGTCGGCAAGTTAAAAAATGACCTTCTAGGGTTCCAGAAGCTTCCCATTCACGACAACCGATTTTTGTAGTCTTCGTAACCAAAGCGGCGCACTACGCGCACAGAGTCGTTGTCCGAGTTGTACAAAATAAGGGAGGGAAGACGGATGCCATTGAAGGTGGTATTCTTGACAAACGAGTAAAGCGCCATGTCGAGGAATACGAGGCGGTCGCCTGGTTTTAAACATTCTGCAAAAGAGTAATCACCAATCACATCTCCGGCAAGGCAGGTGATTCCGCCGAGGCGGTAGGTGTGGGGTAGCTCTCCTGGATTACCCGCGCCGATGATGTAAGGCCGATAAGGCATGGCAAGCACATCCGGCATGTGGGCTTCGGCTGAGGTGTCAAGGATAGCGATTGTCATATCGTTTTCCACAATGTCCAGAACCGTTGTCACCAGCACGCCGCTGTTAAGCACCACCGCCTCTCCTGGCTCCAAGTAAACCACAATGTTGTTGTATCGTTTCCTGAAGGCGGTAATGATGGTACAGAGGGTATCAAGATCGTAGTCAATGCGGGTGATATGATGCCCGCCGCCAAAGTTCACCCATTTCATCCGCGGGATGTATCTGCCAAAATGCTGTTCAAATGACGCGACCACACGGCCAAGCACGTCAGCGTTTTGTTCGCACAAAGCGTGGAAATGCAGGCCATCAATACCACTCAAATCTTCGCCCGCAAGATTTTCAGGTTTGATCCCAAAGCGGGACCCGGGTATGCAGGGGTCATAGAGCTGCACTGCCACTTCCGAGTGGCCGGGGTTCACGCGAAGACCAATTTCAATGCCGCGACCCGAACCCTTAATCCGTTCACGAAACTTTTTCCACTGGTAGACGGAGTTAAAGATAATGTGATCAGAATAGTTAATCACTTCATCCATGTCCGCGTCTGAGTAAGCTGGAGCACAGGTGTGCACCTCTCGCCCGAATTCTTCCCAGCCCAGCTGTGCCTCTATAGGACCGCTTGCGCAAACGCCATGAAGGTGTTTACGAATAAGGGGGAAGGTACTCCACAGGGCAAATGCCTTAAGGGCGAGAAGAATTTTTGTGCCCGTGCGCAGCTGGACGGAATCAAGAACCTCGCAATTTTTCTTGATAAGCCCTTCGTTGATAAGATAGCAAGGGGTTTCAACGCGGTCCGTAATGTCCTTCGGAAAATCACGCAAAACTTCTCTATGAAGGCCGCCAGTGGTCATGAATGCAACCCTCTCACCTTCACTTCGGGCAACCTCCCCTTGAACGGCACCTGTTTCCAGGGCAGCCCATAGACAGTGAGAGCATCCATAAATGGATCAGGGTCAAGCTGCTCAACGTTGAACACACCTTCTCCTTTCCATATCCCCTTCAGCACCATCATGGCGCCAATCATGGCTGGAACACCGGTGGTGTAAGAAACAGCCTGGGCTTGCACTTCTTTATAACACTCGACATGGTCGCAGATATTGTAAATATAAATCTGTTTCCGTTTGCTCTTCTTTACCCCGTCGAAAACACAGCCGATGACCGTCTTGCCGGTGTAATTCGCGCCGAGGGTTCCCGGATCGGGGAGCAATGCTTTAAGAAATTTGATAGGAACAATTTTCTTTCCTTGATAATCAACCTCATCTATCCGGGTCATACCCACGTTCTGGAGCACTCGCAAATGGGTAAGGTAGTTTTCCGAAAAAGTCATCCAGAACCGGATCCGCTCCAGTCCCTTGATATGCTTTACCAGAGATTCCAGTTCCTCATGATAAAGCAGATAGCTCTCGCGAGGGCCAACCACAGGATAGTTAAAAATAAAATGCACGCTCTTGGGCTCAAGGATGGCCGGTGTTTTTATCCATAAACCCTTCTTCCAATGCCGCACTGTCTGCGTCACTTCCCGAATGTTTATTTCCGGGTTGAAGTTGGTGGCAAACGGGTGGCCGTGTCTCCCGGCATTAGCATCAAAAATGTCAATTGTTTTGATCGTGTCGTAAAGGTGCTTCTGAGCATAAGCGCTGAATATGTTCGTGACGCCGGGGTCAAATCCACACCCGAGCACGGCCATGATTCCCCTCTTCTTAAAAGCATCGCGGTAGGCCCACTGCCAGCTGTACTCAAAGTGGGACACATCAGGGGATTCATAGTTTGCTGTGTCCAGGTAATGCACGCCTGTCTTCAGACAGGCTTCCATAATAGCGAGGTCCTGGTACGGCAGAGCCACATTCAAAACGATGGCCGGTTTAAAAGCCTTTATCACCGTGACCATTGCAGCAACCTTGTCAGCATCAACCTGGGCGATGCTTATTTTGACGTTATAGGTTTTTTTAATTTCTTGCTGAACCTTTTTGCACTTGTCGAGCGACCGACTGGCAACACAGATGTCGGTAAACACCCGCGAAACCTGCGCGCATTTTTTGGCAACAACATTTCCCACACCGCCTGCTCCGATGATAAGTACTCTACCCATCGATTACCTCAGCAAAATAATATTTTGCGATCGGCTCGATACCTCGTTTACTGCATTGTATCAAAATCATAACCGCCTTCAATAATTTTATTCAGAGCCTTCAGTTTCTTCACACATTTGACGTAACGTTTCTTCCAGGATTGGGAGACGATACTGATCTTCCGGATCTTTTGATCCACGCTTCAGCTCAACGATAATATCAAGACTAAAACCATAAAATTTGTGACCTCGAAACTCAATCGCCACTGTTTGCGACAATTGTTCCTCGAATCCACGCCCCTTTTCGATGACTGATAAAATATCAAGGGGCCCGAAACGTGTGGTCAAAAGCAGGTGTCCTTTTCCTTTCAGATCCCTCGGATCTGGTTCTATCACTTTGTCGTCAGGACGAGGTTGATATGTACCGATTGATTTTAGAAATCTCAGTAGCTTCTTTGTATTTTTGTCGGTCTGCCGATAAACGATATCAAGATCAAAAGTACTAACTGGAGCACCTTAGACGACAGCAACCATCCCCCCGACGCAGTTGCTGACTTCTCTCATTCGGGCTTTTTTCCCGCGTCCCAGGGCATGCAAATCCATAAAACGATATAGGGTATAATCCCAACCCCAAAAGAAAGAAGGCAAATAAGAAAAATGACTCTCCATATCCAGGAGGGGATATCGGTAACCTCACCTAACCCACCACAGACACCTCCGATCACTTTATCGTTAGATGATCTCCTGGATTTTTTTAAATTCTCCCATTTTGTCATAAATCCCTCCGATGGTTTTTGTTTTTTCCCTCCCGAAACAGTTGAGGTGTGTTTTTTATTCTACGCCTCTGCCGGTTGGCCTTTTATCTTCTTACTCACCTCAACGTTGCTTACCAATACGGAGACGGGGATAGTCTTCAAGCTGCGTGGCGAATCCATTAAATTAAATCTGGGGAACGCTCCGGAGTTCCTCAAGACAACGATAAATCAACACCATCCTCATCATTCATATAATAAGCTACGTGAAATTGCAAGGCAGGTAAAAAAACAATTTCGCTTTATGCTAAAAATTTTTGATCGGTAATTACCGATTGACATTTTCTAGAAAACAGCTACGCTTGAATTTTTGCACCTCTTAAAATATAACCAAAGGTAAAAAACTTTGCTGGTTTCCTAGTTGCTAAGGTTTAACATATTGATTCTCAAGGATAATTATATATGGAAATAAAAACGGATTTTCTCATTATTGGAAGCGGAATCGCAGGTTTAAGCTTTGCCCTCAAGGTAGCTCCTTTTGGAACAGTGACCATCGTTACCAAAAAAAATAAACTCGAATCCAGCACCAATTATGCCCAAGGCGGGATTGCGGCAGTTATGAGTTCCGAAGACTCCTTTGAGGAACATATTAAAGACACCCTCATTGCCGGAGATGGTCTCTGTCATGAGGAGGTCGTCAAAATAGTGGTGGAAGAAGGCCCTGCTCGGATTGAAGAACTAATAAACTGGGGAGTTCCCTTTACCCATAAAAAAGCGGGAAACAAGAAGGAGTTTGATCTGGGAAAAGAAGGCGGGCATTCCAAACGCCGTATTATCCATGCTAAGGACTTCACGGGTCAAGAAGTGGAACGAATATTAGTGGATAAAGTAGAAAAAGATCCCCGGATTAAAATTTTCGAAAACCATATCGCCATTGACCTCATCACCCAATCCAAGTTCGCAGAAGGAAAAGCCACTGATAAAAAAGATGCCTGCTGGGGCGCTTATGTATTCGATATTGAAAAGGGGGTGGTCCACACCTTCCTAGCACAGATCACCTTGCTCGCCAGTGGTGGTGTAGGCAAAGTTTACCTTTATACGAGCAATCCTGATATTGCCACAGGTGATGGCATTGCCATGGCGTATCGCGCTGGTGCCCGTATCTCTAACGTTGAGTTCATTCAATTTCACCCCACCTGTTTGTACCACCACGAAGCAAAAAATTTTTTAATCTCCGAAGCCCTCCGGGGAGAAGGGGGTATTTTAAAATTAATGAGTGGTACTCCCTTTATGGAGAAGTACCATCCTTTAAAGGAATTGGCTCCGCGTGACATTGTGGCCCGTGCCATAGATTTAGAGCTTAAGAAGAGCGGCGAAGAATACGTGCTGTTAGATATTTCCCATAAAGATTCTGGTTTTATAAAAAAGCGGTTTCCCAACATTTACAAAAAATGCTTGGAGTTTGGGTACGATATTACCAAAGTTCCTCTTCCCGTTGTTCCCGCAGCTCATTATGTCTGTGGCGGAGTTGTCACCGATCACCAGGGAGAAACCGACATCTCCCGGCTCTATGCCTGCGGTGAAACTGCCTGCACGGGCCTTCACGGCGCTAATCGGTTAGCCAGTAATTCACTTCTGGAAGCATTGGTCTACGCTCATCGGGCGGCACGAAAAGCTATCGAGGAGATTAAAGGAGCACGTACCGAATTCTCACGCATCCCTTCGTGGAATCCCGCTGGCGCAGTCGATAGTGATGAATCAGTGGTGGTATCTCATAACTGGGATGAAATCAGGCGGTTGATGTGGAACTATGTGGGAATCGTGGTGTCGAACAAACGATTAGACCGCGCCCGGCGCCGAATCGCGTTACTCCAAGAGGAAATTAAAGAGTATTATTGGGATTTCATTGTCACCCGGGATTTGATTGAATTAAGAAATATTGCGGTCGTGGCGAAATTGATCATCCGGTGCGCCCAGAAAAGGAAGGAAAGCCGGGGGTTGCATTATAACATTGACTTTCCCTATAAAGATGACGAGCACGGGAAAAAGGATACCATCATCACGCAAGGGGAATTGGCAAACCCTTAATCCTCACGAAACAGAGAACGCTGGAGAAATGCTTTCGACGGCTTATAGTTAATGGGATAGTTGCCGGTAAAGCAGGCATCACAAAATTCACAGCCGTTTTCCTCAACCGTAGTCTTTAATCCTTTTAAACTTAAATAGCCGAGACTATCAGCGCCAATAAATTTACCGATCTCATCAATGTTTAACTTCGACGCGATAAGCTCTTTTTTAGTAGGGGTATCGATCCCGTAAAAACATGGATGCGTTATCGGCGGAGAAGCGACCCGGAAGTGAACTTCCTTGGCTCCCGCACTTTTAATCATACTGATAATTTTTTTACAGCTCGTTCCCCGGACAATAGAATCATCAATAATAATGACTCGTTTTCCACTGAGGTACTGTTTTAAGGAACTAAGCTTTACCTTGACACCAAAATGGCGGATTGACTGTTCCGGTTCAATAAAGGTCCGGCCCACAAAGTGATTCCTAATTATTCCGGTTTCAAAGGGAATCCCCGACTCCTCCGCGTATCCAATTGCCGCAGGCATTCCTGAATCAGGTACAGGTATTACGATATCAGCATCTACCGGGTGCTCCCGGGCAAGTTGCCTTCCCATCTTTTTTCTGACCGTATAGACTTCTCGTCCAAAAACTTCGCTATCTGGCCGGGCGAAATAAATAAGTTCAAATATACACGCCTTACGGGTGGTCGGAAAAATTTTAAAAGATTGAAGTCCGTCCGCATTGATTAAGATGAGTTCTCCTGGTTCTACTTCTCTGATGTATTGTGCTCCAATAAGATCAAGCGCACAGGTTTCGGAGCTGACAACGTGAGCGCCATCAAGCTCACCTAAGACGAGAGGCCGAAACCCATAGGGGTCTCTCGCCGCTACCATCTCTTTTTCCGAAAGAAAAAGCAAGGAATAAGCTCCCTTAATCTGATTAAGAGCTTCTGTGATCCTTTCTACTAACGATACTCTTTGAGAGATCGCCTTTAAATGAATAATCACTTCAGTATCGCTGGTCGACTGAAATATGCGGCCTTGCGCTTCCAGAGTCGCTCTTAATTCGTCGCCATTCACCAGGTTGCCGTTATGGGCAACCGCAATATTGCCCCGCGCGTACATGAAAATAAGGGGTTGAGCGTTTTTCTTTTCGCTTATCCCCGCAGTGGAATACCGCACGTGACCGATCGCGATTTTCCCTTTCAACTTTTTAAGACTATCCTCGCAGAAAACATCGGCAACCAAACCCATCTCTCTATGCGCGTAAAGGAATTTCCCGTCCGAAGAGACTATGCCCGCGCTCTCTTGGCCGCGGTGCTGAAGCGCATATAATCCGAGATATGTTAATTTGGCTGCTTCCGGGTGACCGTATATTCCGAAGACACCACAATATTCTTTTAATTTTTCAAACATTATCTAGTAAGTTCTATAGATTGTTTTTAAGACGTTAAGAGCATGGGTGACACATAAACGATGCTTGTTCCCTTTACCTCGGTTTCCAAAGGATTAGGCGCTACTGGTCAAAGGGATATTTCCACCAGGTATTTTACTATAAATTAAGATCTTAGGGGAAGAATTTTTAGCCTGGTACATCGCTTGGTCAGCACAGTGAACAAATGATTCAACATCATGGTTATCCGTAAGTTCCACTAACCCCAAACTAATTTCAATGGGCAGAGGTTGAATCGCTCTGCAGGCTTCTTGAATTCTTTGGGCAATTTGCATTGTTTGCTTCTGATTAGCTTCTGGGATGATGACGGTAAATTCATCGCCACCATACCGAAATCCTTCATCAACATTGTTGCGAATAGATTTGTTGATCGCTTTTCCAACCTCTTTGAGTACCCTATCGCCTTCTAAATGACCGTAGGAGTCATTAAATTTTTTAAATTCATCAAGATCAAGCATGATAAGAAAAAGCATGCGATTCTGGCGCCGGGCGCGAATAATTTCTTTTTCCAACTGATTGTAAAAATAGCGCCGATTGTAAAGCCCGGTCAAATCATCATTTATGGAAAGCAGAAGAAGTTCAGCATTTTTTTCTTCCAATTGGTGTTTAATGTTCCGCTCCCGAAAAATCCGGTTCAGCTTGGCCGCGATTTCATCAATCCCAAATGGTTTGATAATAAAATCGCTTGCTCCGGTTTTGATAACCTCAGAATAAGAGTATTTTCTTCCAAACCCGGTGATGCTGATAACATCTATCTCCGGAGATTTCTCCTTAATCTTTTTGATCAAAGTTAAACCATCAATCCCCGGCATCTCAATATCTGATATCACAACAGAAAAAACTTCTTCTTTTAACATCGTTAAAGCCTGCAATCCGTCGGTAGCGGCCTTGTTCTCGTACCCTAAGGAATTCATCATATCAACAAGGATTTGACAAAAGGTTTTACTATCATCGACGATTAAAATTGTTTCCATAGAAATTAAAAATAGGCTTTGGCAATTGCTAGTAAATAGATGAAGATATATTATATAAATAAGGAAAATTTGCAAACAAACCTTGATTTTTTTTATTTTTTATCCAAAATAAAAATAACCTATTGTTTATGTTTATCTTTTAAAAAAGAGTACAACAAAACCGCATTAATTTTCGAAAAAAGTAATCATCAAAACTTATTTACTCCCTGACAGGTAAAGTGAAAATTTTACTCCACCTTTGTTGCGCAAATTGCGCGCTTTATCCTCTCCAAAAGCTTCACAAGGAAGGCCATGAAATTTTTGGCTTTTTCTATAACCCCAATATCCACCCCTACGAAGAGTATAAAAAAAGGTTAGAAGCGGTAAAAGAGATAGAAGAAAAGCTTACAATCCGAATGATTTATCATGATCACTATGAGTTAGAAGATTTTTTAAGAAGCATTGTGTTCCGTGAATCAGAGCGGTGTAAAGTGTGCTACCATACAAGGTTAGAAGCTACAGCCCAGATCGCCAAGAAAGGAAAATTTGATGCCTTTACCTCAACCTTGCTCGGAAGCAAACATCAGAATCACGAGCTGATCAAAGAAATTGGGCTGGCAGTAGGAAAAAAACGCGGGGTCATTTTTTTTTATTCTGATTTTCGGGAAGGTTGGGCTGAGGGAAGAGAAATGTCTAAAAAGCTAGGACTGTATCGGCAGCAATACTGCGGCTGTATTTACAGTGAAAAAGAACGATTTTTAAAAAAATAAAATATGCTTATGACTGAAATTGGAAAATTGTTTTTAATCTCGGGGATTGTTTTATCCGTTGTGGGGTTAATTTTTCTCTTGGGCGCCAAAATTCCTAGTCTAGGCAGGCTTCCGGGAGATATTTTCATAAAAAAGGGAAATGTTACTTTCTTCTTCCCTATCGTCACCTGTATCCTGATCAGCATTATCGTGACGTTGATCCTCTCTCTGTTCCGCAGGTAATCTTTTAGGAATCTGACCTTAGTTTATAGGTCAAGCGAATAAAGGTATCTAACCCATCTCCCCCTAACACCAAAAATACGTCCATCCCGTTGATATTGCGCCATATAGAAGCATAATTCCCTTTTTTGAGTTTAAAACCTTTTAGCCGACTTTTACTGTTGTTAAATTTATCATCCATAAATTCCAGCGCTTCCGGAAGACCATATTTGGCTACTAACTGATCCTTAAGGTCTCGGTATTTGGCAATATGCTCAAAGGCTGAAGCGTCATCTTTGACTACTTCGAAATATTGATAAATTGCCACTAACCAGTCGTCTTTAAAGATTAAATTAATTTCCGCGGCTTGTGGTACCTCAACGGGCGGACTGATAAAATCTAAACGATCCGCTCTTTCAAAAAGCGGTCGCAAGCCTTTCTTTTGATATACAATCTTCACCTCTGTTTTAGTCATCCCAAAACTGAGGGTAAGAAGTTCGGGAAAGGTTTCTTTGGAATAATTTGAGGATATAAGCTCAGGCATCAAAAACCACTCAATAAAAAATTCATTTGATTTTTTATTCCCCGCTGCTAAGTTAAATCTTTAAACCATAAGGTATAAATTTTTAGAATACCGAAAAAAAAATCTTTTTGTCAAGCGAAAATAAGAAGTTGTTCTCATCCTCTTTTCGGGCAAGGAATCATAAAGGGAGTAATCATGCTGGGATTGTCAACCGCCTGGATGTCAGAAAACCTAAAAAATGATGATGACCTGTTCAGGATTTTAACTGACGTGGGACTTGATTTTTTAGAGCTGGAATACCGCATCCCTGAGAGTCTTTTTTTGAAAATTAAGCCAAAGCTTAAAAATAAAGTAATCAGTATTCATAACTTTTTCCCTTTTCCTCAAGAGTATTCCCATTGCAAGCCAAGCGGCGACCTCTTTCTCCTCTCCAGTCTTGACCACGAGGAGCGTGAAAAAGCAATCACGTTTACGATCAAAACCATCCAAACCGCCCATGACCTCGAATGTTCAGCAGTGGTGCTTCACTTGGGAAGGGTAGAGATGGAGTCCGGTTATAAACAGTTTTGCCGTTATTTTGATACCCACCAAATCAATTCGCCGGAGATGGATTTATTCCTTTCCCAAATGCGAAAGGAAAGAACCTCAAAAAGACAACGATTTTTAGATGCCGTACTCTTTAGCCTGGAAAAACTAAACCAGGAGGCAGAAAAACAGGGGGTTTCTTTGGGCGTGGAGAACCGTTACTATTTCCATGAGATCCCTGACTTCGAAGAATTTGGGATCATTTTTAAAAAATTCGCGGGCGGAAAAATTTTTTTCTGGCATGATGTAGGCCATGGCTATGTCCAAGAGAAATTAAGAATCCAATCCCATCAGGAATTGCTTGAAAAGTATGCACCGACTATTTTGGGGGTGCATCTTCACGATGCTCGTGGTTACTCCGACCACAAGCGCCGGGGAAAGGTGAGGTAGACTTTAACTTGATTAAACAGCATGTTAAGGATGCTTCCCTTAAGGTTTTGGAGCTGCACCCTCGGGCAACCCTTGAGGAGGTAAAGGAGGGGATTGCGCTGCTGCGGAGTCAAGGCTATTGTTAAGAGTCTTATGAGAATCTTCTTTCCCCTTTTCCGGTGATATAATCATCGGCTCAAAATTACCGCCTTCTTTTAATTTTTGGACCAATACTTCTGCCTCCTCCCGTGAATTAAAATTCCCGATCCGCACCCGGTGCCAGGTCTTTCCATTCGGGAAAGAAACGGTAGCCAGTGACGGAGAATATCCCTTCTTTTTTAATGATTCAACAATCCCCTCGGCATAGTCTAAGCTCTGAAATGAACCAACCTGTACCGTATACCCGGTGCTCGCTCCCCGCACCTTTTCCTTCCTGCGTAGGCACTGTCTCTGAGCGGGTAGCAGGCTTTAGGTTCAGAGGGAACAGAGGAACTTGTTGAATCCGGTGTTTCCTTGTGAACCAGACTATCATAAAAGGTGAGCGGGGTGTCCTGTTTGGCTTCAGCCGCTGGTGCACTGGGAGCGGGGGACGGTTCACTTTTCGGTTGCGGTTGTAATTTAGGGTGAGCAGAAGAAACGATTTTTGCTGGTCCATTCGAGTGCGTGTACAAATACCAGTGGTTTACAAGTATCGCGATGAAAATCAAAAGAAAAATCATTGCGCTGGCAATAAGAACCCGCGCTACTACTTGAGAAAAAGAAAGACTTTTTGGGATTTTTCTGGTCCTTTGTCTTTGCATCCTCCTACATCCTTTCCGGTGCGGTAACACCTAATAATCGTGAGAGCGTTTTTTATCGTCACCTTCAAACCTTCCACCAAACATAAACGGGCCCGAGAGAGTCCTTCGTTCTCGGTTAAGACCCTTTTTTTATCGTCAAGCTTGCCAGAGTGGTAATACCGGTGAAACGTGCTCACCACCTCCTGGAGAAATATGGTAATCCGGTGAGGCTCAAGGGAAACCGCGCTCCCTTCCACAACATCCGGAAAATGGGATATCTTTTTTATCAGCGAGAGTTCCTCCGAGTTGGTAAGCAAACCGAGATCCGCTTGGTTGAACTGGTTGATATCAATCCCCCGTTCCCGGGCTATTCTGAGAATGCTGCAAAGTCGGGCATGCGCGTACTGGACGTAATAGACCGGGTTTTCATCAGTCTGTTTTTTTGCGAGTTCCAAGTCAAACTCCAAAGGCGCATCCGGCCTGCGTGTAAGGAGAATGTAGCGCGTTGCGTCGCTTCCTACTTCATTGAGCACTTCGCGCAAAGAGACAAACTCGCCCAGCCGGGTAGACATGGAAACAAGTTTTCCCTCCCGCAAAAGCGAGACAATCTGAACCAAGAGAACCCGAAGCCGCTCCGGCTCATAGCCCAAAGCCTTAACCATTGCTTTCACTCTCGGCACATAGCCATGGTGGTCTGCTCCCCAGATGTTGATCACCTGATCAAAATTCCGGGCAAATTTGTTTTTATGATACGCGATATCTGAGGCAAAATACGTTTTTTGTCCATTTGACCGCACCACCACCCGGTCCTTTTCATCATCAAATTTCGTGGCCGCGAACCACAAAGCCCCGTCCTGTTCGTAAAGGAAATTTTTTTCTTTAAGCTCCGCGATGGTCTTTTCCACCTCACCCGCTTCGATCAGTTTTTTTTCACTGAACCAGGTGTCAAAATTCACCGAAAAATCCTTGAGGTCATGCTTTATTCCCGCTAAAATCATTTCTTCCGCCAGCTGAGAAAAAACCGGAGTCACCTCATGTTCATCGCGATCAAGATACTTATCGTTCCACCGGGAAATCGCCTCACGCGCAACATCATAAATATATTTACCCCGATAATGGTTGTCAGGAAACTCGACTGGACGCTGGAGAAGTTCCTGGTACCGATAAAAGACTGACCGCCCCAAGGTCGCCATTTGATTGCCCACATCATTAAGATAATATTCTTTCGTCACCCGAAAGCCGGCAAAGGAAAGGATTGATGCAAGAGAATCTCCTAAAGCCGCCCCCCGGCCATGACCAATGTGAAGCGGACCCGTGGGATTAGCGCTCACAAACTCAATCTGAACGTTTGCTCCTTTGCCCAAATCAATCTTGCCAAACTCTGCCCCCTGGCTGTGGATTCCTTTAAGCTGGTCAAACCAAAAACTTTCTTTCAATAAAAAGTTGATAAACCCCGGCCCCGCAACAGTCACCTCTTTTACCATGGATGAATTATCCATGGAATCGAGAATTATTTTTGCCACCTCCCGGGGAGGCCGATTGAGTTGTGAAGCCATTATTAAAGCGATATTGCTCGCATAGTCTCCGTATGCCTCATTTTTGGGTATTTCAAAGGCAAGAGGCGGAAGTGTCCCGGTGGAAGGCAACGGCAATTTTGTTGCCGCCTTTTTTAACGCCTGAAATAAGATGTCATTTAAAATTTCTTTTGCTGTCATGCCCGTTTTCCTTTTCTTAACCACTCCAGAAATAACTGTCATCGTACCGACATCTGAATCCGATATTCTCAATGATGGTACCTAATTATTTAATTTTATAACGTTAGTCAAGAAGTCTCAACTTAATTGCTGATCACGAAAAAACTTTTTTACTCTATTCCCGGTTCATTGCTTTTTTCTGCGCCAGTACACCCTTTCTAACCGTCAACATTGTATTCTTTTTTGTTTTTTCCCACAATACTTTTTATTCTCTTTTAATTAATATTATTATTAATTTTTCGCCTGTTATGTGTAAAAATCTGCAACATTTTTTTATCATTTGCATACATGAGGTTTGTGAAAAGATGATGAATCATGTGTGCACGACAAAGCACTTTTTGGGCGAAAAAAGCCGAAAGGTGTTTTTCTGTTTTTTTGAGTGCGAGAAAAGGGAAAGGCTACTTTTTGAATTTGAACAACTATCCGCTAAACGCTATGTGATATTTGCCTATAAGAGGAAGGACGACCGGAACGTTGTTGGCCAGCTTGACTCATTATTTTAAGCTTTGGGGAGATTTTAAAAAAATCAGAGTAAGGAACGCTGTGGTTGCGGAGAATTTTTTGGAAGAGTGATCTTGAGGTGAAGATAGGCTTTTTCTGTGGCCCGGCGGCCACTCGAGGTCCGGATCAGATATCCCCGCTGAAGGAGAAATGGTTCAACCAGCTCTTCTAACGTACCGCTATCTTCCTGCAACGTAGCGGCAATTGCTTCAATCCCTGCGGGACCACCCTTATAATAGGTGACGATCGCCTCTAAAAACTTCCGATCTAAAATGGTTAAGCCGTCGGAATCAACTCCTTCTAAGTTAAGCGCTTCCTGAGCAACCTCGGCATCAATTTTGCCGTCTGCTTTAACCTGACTATAATCCCTTACCCGCTTAATCAGATGATTGGCAACCCGCGGCGTACCCCGGGCACGCCTTGAAATTTCATAAGCCCCTTCATCATCAATTGCTACTTTCAGGATAGCGGCTGACCGTTTTATGATTAAAGCGATCTCATCAATCGTATAAAAACCCAACTCCCGGACAATGCCAAAGCGCTCTCGCAAGGGTCGGGAAAGAAGTCCGGAACGAGTTGTCGCCCCAATCAAGGTGAACCATTCGAGCCGGGAACGGTAGGTGCGGGCATTTGCCCCTTTATCAAAAATAATATCCATTGCAAAATCTTCCATCGCCGGGCAAAGAAGTTCTTCCACAATCTTGGGTAAGCGGTGAATCTCATCAATAAATAAAGTATCCCCTCGTTCCAATGAAGTCAAAATGCTTACTAAGTCTCCGCCTTTCTCCAAAGCCGGGCCGGTAGCATGATGAATTTTCACCTCCATCTCCTTGGCGACAATGTTGGCAAGGGTGGTCTTTCCCAAACCCGGAGGACCTTGAAAAATAATGTGGTCGAGCGGCTCCCGCCTTTTTTTGGCGGCCAAAATAGCAATTGAAAGCGAATCAACCACCTGTTTTTGTCCAATATACTCTTTGAGTCGCTGCGGCCGCAAACTCAGTTCTTCCTGAACTACTCCTTCCCCGCGTCCTTTTGGGCATCAGACTGAAAGGCCTCTTTTAAATCAAAGGGATGAACGTTATCAGACATAGGCAGTGATCAGTGGTTAAAAAGGTTTAATCCCCCGCACAATCTTCCCGGATTTTATCAAAGTGTGTTTTTAATAAGGGAAACTCTTTTTCCACAGTCTCCCAAAACGACTTTTTGTTTTACTTCAAAATATTCATGAATCAATTTATTTCTCATCCCCGCTCTCTTACCGCGGTATCTGTTGATAGCGACTTTTAACCGATTGGGGAATTTTTTTACCGCTTCGCCGATAATCTCCAAGACTCTTGTTACCGCAAAAATAGTCTTATTATCCAGAAGAAAATCCTCATATTCCTTCTTTTCTATAAGGGTCAAAGCGTTCCCAATTACATCAACACATCATCCACATATCCAAAAATTCCTGTTTCATAAAGTGACGACCTCGCGAAGGATAAACTTCCCTATCCTCGGTTTCAAGGCATCTTTCACGACCTGATCAATTTTCATTCCCGTAAGTTCAGAGAGATAATTTTCCATTCTAATGAATTCAATAAGGGTTGTTTGGTCATTTATCTTAACCATGACATCCAAATCGTTCTTTTTTTCTGACCTTCCTTGAGAAAAGAGCCAAAAAAACCGAGTGTTTTTACTCCATATTTTGCCCTTAAAATTGGTTTTTGTTTAACCAAAATTTCTTTTATTTCTTCAAGAGATTTCATCTATTTTTCTCGCATTTCATGGTGTTGATAAAATTTTTCAGAGACATGGCACACCTTTCTTTTCACTGATTTGGCCCTTTTTCCCATCACCGAATACATAGACTTCTTCTGACCGATCATTCCTTTACCCCACTTACTTCCT
>CAVSIB010000059.1:0-97451 GCA_963727835.1 uncultured delta proteobacterium | reverse complement strand
ACATCAGGCCGTTATTATCCTTTCCAATTTTACCGGTCAAAAGCAAGAGATTGGCGATAGCCTGAAGGTCTCCGGCAGATTTTTCTAACAAAGAGCCCCCGTTGTAAACAAAGACAACGTTTTTATCCGGCTCCGAACAGATGTTGGCAAATCGTTGGATTTTATATTTATCGACGCCGGTTATTTCTGCTGCTCGCGAAAGTGAAATCGAGTGTTGATTCTTAAATTCAGAAAAATTGTTAGCACGTTTGTTTACTTCGGCAGCATCAAATCTTTCGTGTTTGATTATTTCCGAGATGGTGGCGTTAAGAAGCATAGTGTTGGTTCCCCGCCGTGTATCGAGCCACAGGGTAGCAAAATTGTTTATTTCCAGTTCCATGGAGCTTATCGAAATAAGTTCTGCACCTTTGCGTGCCGCTCGTTTGATATCAAAACTCAGCACCGGGTTATCTTCGGTAACATTGGAATTGAGCATGACGATCACATCGGCATCTTTTACCTGCCGGAGTGGCAAGGTAGAAGCCGTAGTTCCAAAGGCCGCATACAACTCTCCGTCATCGTCAGTGCCGGTTAGATCGTACAAGCTGGCTATATTATTTGAGTTAAACACATCGCGGGCAAGTTTCTGCACCATAAAAATCTCTTCGTTTGTTGCCTTGGGAGAAACAAAAAATCCAAGCGCGTCCGGCCCATGCTTTTCGTAAACCGCTTTCAGCCCGTTGGCCGCATGGTTGATGGCATACTCATATTTTTGCGGCTTTTTGCTTGCTGCCGTCCCGAACCTTTGGCTCAGATAAACGGTTTTCTCTGATGATGTGCCGATGGCCGAAACGTCCCCGCATGCATAGTTCGCCCTTTATATAGCGAGATTCTTTTTTTGCGGTGACATTCCAAAAATCATCATCTTTTTTATTGAAGACAATATTGCAGCCAATACCGCAATAGTTACAGACCGATTCAAGGTGCGAGGGGTTCTGAGGCCATGGTCTCTCAAAGGGATGGTTGAAATAATATCGCTCCGGTTGGACATGTCTCAATGCAATTTCCGCACGCAATACAGGTGGTATCCTGAAGCGGTTTTTCCATGGAAGGGCGAACGACCATGTCATAGCCCCGGTTAATATAGCCCAAAGCAGACAGCCCGAGAAGCATGTCACAGGTACGAACGCATTTCCCGCAGAGAATGCATTTATTAGGGTCGAGAAGAATATAGGGATGCCGATCATCAACCTTGAGTTTCTTTACCGTGCCCCCGAACCTTTTTTGGTTGATGTCATATTCCCCGGCCACACTTTTTAGCTCGCAGGTAAAAATGTCCGAGCAGCCGCAGAAAAGACAGCGTGCGGTTTCGGTGTGCACCGCGGCTGGGGCGATACCTTTATCAACTTCATCAAAATTGTTCACGCGGATCTCCGCATCAACTTGGTGCATAGAAGATCGATCTACCTTTTCAAAACTCTCAAAGTAGCTTTTGGGAATTTCGCCCAGATTTGTTTTATTGCTCAGAAATTCCGATGTCGCAGGAAGAATCTCGCCGGTTTGGATATATCGGTCAATAACCATCGCCGCTTTCCGCCCTGCACCGATAGCATCGATGGCGGCCGCTGGTCCGGAGACAACATCACCGCCGGCAAAAACGCCTTTAATGGTGGTCGCGAACGTTTTTTCATCGGCAACGATGGTATCCCATTTTGTTGCTTTAAGGTCACCCAGAGCATTTCCTTTGGTGCCGGTTAAATCGCTATCCTGTCCGATGGCCGCAATGATGGTATTGCAGATTACGTCATATTCGGAGCCCTCAACGGGAACGGGACGGCGGCGGCCACTCGCATCAGGTTCGCCGAGTTCCATTTTCTGGCAGCGCAGTGATTTAACTCTTCCGTTTTCCGCGATCACTTCCAGCGGTGCCACTAAAAATTCAATTTCCACTCCTTCTGCCAGGGCATCTTCGATTTCCACTTCATCAGCAGGCATTTCATGACGGGTTCGGCGATAGAGGACCGAAACTTTCGATGCATTGCAGCGCAATGCTGTCCGGGCAGCATCGATTGCGGTATTACCGCCACCCACAATGACCACATGTCCTTTAAATTCCGGAGGACCTTGTTTTTTAACTCTTTCAAGAAAGTCTACACCGCCAATAACACCTTCGGTTTCCTCTCTTTCTATTCCCATCTTTTTGGCTTTTTGCGCACCCAGCGCAACAAAAATTGACTCAAAGCCTTCTTTTAAATCGTCCAGGCAAAAATCTTTACCCAGCCGGGCGTTGGTCTGGACGTCGATTCCATGATCTACGATGTACTGGATTTCTTTATCGAGCATATTTTGGGGGAGGCGATAGTCAGGAATCCCATATCTCAACATGCCTCCAAGCTTTGGGTGGGCATCGAATATTTTTATTTTGTAACCGCGCTTGGCTAAAAAATACGCGCAGGAAAGCCCTCCCGGACCTCCTCCGACAATTGCCACTTTGTGGCCATTGCGCTGCGGAATGATTGGCCTTTCAAGGTGGTCAGATTCAAGATCAGCGACATACCGCTTCACAAAATTAATTGCTACCGGAGAATCCACATCTTTTCTTCGGCAGGCGCCCTCACAATACCGCACACAGATGCGCCGCAAACAAGCGGGAAGGGATTTGTTTCCCGGATAAGCTCAAGCGCTTCCTTATATTTGCCTGCGTTTGCTAAAGCGAGGTAGCCCTGGGGGTTGACATCCGCGGGACATTTTTCGTAGCAGGGTCCCCGGCAGTCGGCAAAGTGGTTGGAAAGAAGTAATTCCAGGGCGTTTTTTCTGGCCTTATATGTTTTTTCATTATTTGTCTTAATTATCATCCCGTCACGGGCCTCGGTGGTACACGACAGCAGCAGTTTGTCGGTTCCTTCCACTTCAACCACACAAAGCAAACACGAGCCATAAGGCTCAAGGCGCGGGTCGTAACAAAGGGTGGGAATTTCTATATCATTTTCCCGAGCCACCGTGAGGATTGTTTTTCCTGGTTCGCATATTATCTCTTTTCCATCTATAGCAAGTTTGATTTGATTTCTCTTTTCCATTTTATTCGTATCCTTTACTCTTTATAGATTGCATCAAAATTACAGGTTGTAATACATTTTCCACATTTTATGCATTTATCCTGGTCAACAGTATGGGCTTTCTTTTTAACACCGGTTATCGCTCCTGACGGACAATTACCGGCACAAAGAGTACAGCCAGTACATTTTGTTGCATCAACGAGGTACATTACCAGGGAAGAACAGCTATGCGCCGGGCACCGTTTGTTTTTGATGTGTTCTTCGTATTCTTCGCGGAAATAATTCATCGTCGTCAGTGCTGGGTTTGGTGCAGTTTGCCCCAGCCCACACTGGGCGGTGGCTTTTATCTGCTCGCCCAACTCCTTAAGCACATCGAGATCCTCGTCCTTTCCTTGGCCTGCGACAATGCGTTCAAGTATTTCCAGCATGCGAAGGGTTCCGATGCGACAACTTGTGCACTTGCCGCATGATTCTTTCTGGGTGAATTCTAAAAAAAACCGGGCCAGTTCCACCATACAGGTTGATTCGTCAACGACAATCATCCCCCCTGAACCCATAATCGCCCCGGTTTTATTTATTTGTTGATAGTCTATCTGGGTATTGCCCAAAGCAGCGGGGATACAACCGCCCGAAGGCCCCCCCATTTGCACGCCCTTAAATTTTTTGTCATTAACAATTCCGCCACAGATGTCGAAGATTATCTCGTTAATGGTAATACCCATAGGAACCTCGACCAGACCGCTGCGCTTTATTTTGCCGGCCATGGCAAAAACTTTGGTGCCTTTGCTGTCATCGGTTCCCATTGCAGCGAACTTTTCTGGCCCGTTCAAAATTATCCAGGGCAGATTGGCAAGGGTTTCAACGTTGTTGATATTTGTCGGCTTGCCCCATATTCCTTTGACTGCGGGATACGGTGGGCGGATGCGTGGGGTTCCGCGATGACCTTCAATCGAAGCAATGAGAGCAGTTTCTTCGCCGCAGACAAAAGCGCCCGCGCCCTCTTTTATTTTAAGGTGGAACGAAAAGTTAGTACCGAAAATATTATCACCAAGGAAGCCCCTTTTTGTGGCTTCCCCGATTGCGTTCACAAGTCTTACAATCGCCCGGGGATATTCGGCTCGGCAATAGATATATCCTTCAGAAGCTCCGATAGCGTAACCGCAGATAAGCATTCCCTCAAGCACCGAATTCGGGTCGCCTTCGAGAACGCTTCGATCCATAAATGCTCCCGGATCACCTTCGTCAGCGTTACAGACCACATATTTTATGTCGCCGGGCGATTGGGCGGCGAATTTCCATTTGACTCCGGTAAGAAACCCCGCTCCGCCGCGACCCCGAATCCCAGAATCAGTGACGGCTTTTATCACCTCGTCCGGAGTCATGGTGGTTAATACTTTTTTTATAGCCTTGTACCCATCGCGGGCAAGGTAATCGTCTATGGACATCGGATCAATATGACCGCAGTTGCGAAGGACAATCCGTTTTTGTTTGGCCAAAAAATTTTTTTCTGTTCCTTCTTGATAATCGAGAAGAGCAAGAAATTCGTCTACCGGCCTGTCCTGCAGGATATGCTCATTGAAGATGCGCTGGGCTTTTTCCGGGGTAACGTCGCCATAAAGGAATTTACCCGCTCCATTTTTTACTTCCACAAGGACTTCCTTGTAACACATCCCCATACAACCAGTTTCCGCAAGCTTTATGTCTTTCAATCCTTTTTCGGCGATGAGGAGCTGAAATTCATTCAGCACCTTGTCCGCCCCTGCCGATATTCCACAAGTTGCAGTTCCAACGGTAATTGTATACACTTCAGTATCCTCCGATTTTATTGAGTCTTCGCTTCAGTTTTTTCTTGTTTTTGGTATTTTCTGAGTGTTTTTCGCAGTTTTTGCGGCGTGAGTCTGCCGTAGGTTTGATCATTAACCATAATCACCGGTGCCAGGCTACAACACCCGAGACAGGCGACCAGTTCAAGGGTAAATAACCCATCTTCAGTAGTATCATTCCCCTCAAGCTGTAACTCATCTTCCACAATTTCTTTCAATACCTTTGCATTATTAACATGGCAGGCAGTGCCATCACAGAGACGAATAAGATTTTTACCAAGGGGGCGAAGACGAAACTGCTTATAAAAGGTGATAACACTATAGATTTCGCTTTCCGGTATTCTAGTTACTCCGCTAATGTACTTGATGGTAGTAACTGAGATATAACCGTACGTTTCTTGCGCGCTTTGCAAAAGCGGGATGAGCCTTCCCGGCTCATCCCGGTAACGCCACAGTTCAGTGTTAAGTTTTGGAAAATTTATTGTTGTAATTTCTCGGGTTTGTTCTACAACGTTCATAGGCATTCCCTTTCATGTGCGGTTACAGATTTCTGTCTTCAGTTTTACATTTCAAACAGGTTCATTATGTTTAGCAGCCTGGTTCTTACAATTCCGTCAATGGAGCCGATTTTTTCCCGGACCAGCCTTTCCATTTCATTAAACGTGGCACTCTGAATGAGAAGGATAATATCGTATTTTCCTTTGGTGGTATCGCAGGAGACCACATTGTCCAGGAAGTAGAGTTTCGGGTAGATCTCGTTGAACCGGGCTTTTTCCACCTCGATAAGCACATAGGCTGACAGGGGATAGGGAACCCGTTTCGGCTTGTTTCCCTGGGGGGAGAGGTTTTTCTGCCGTTCGTAATCATTGATGAAATCCTGAATGCCGGTTTCCAGTTTTGGCTTTGCAACCGGGCAGTAAACAACCTCTTCAATGCCGGCCAGGGTTTTGATTTTTGTTTGGATAATATGGTCGAGCTCCGCAGGGGTGGCGGCGTTAAGGAGCAGGACAATATCGTAAGAATTTCTCACGGCATCGCAATAAAGAACATTGTCCATGAAATACAATTTGTTAAATACCCCCAGCACATCCCCGCCTTCTTTTACCTTGATCATGGCGTATGCACTGATCGAAGTCTTGAGGGCCGGTTCGGCGACCGCTTGCGGAAAGTCCGCTTTGGGAGGGGCAACCTTTTCCAGAACATCGGCCAGGTCGTCCGCTAAAAAGGGCTTGGAAAGATAACCGTCACCATGCCGGGCAGTAACTTCATCAGCAGTGACTTCGGTCCCGTAGCCGGTGATGATTATGACCGGGAGGGTGGGGTACTTGCTTTTAATGACCTCAAGCAGTTTTAATCCATTGATATCAGGCAGAACCATGTCGGTAATCACAAAGTTATAGGGCGTGCCTTTGTGGTAGCTTGATTCGATCTGAGAGAGAGCGGAAAGTCCGTCTTCAGCATCATCAATAGTAAAACCATGCTGGGTCAGCCCGAAATGCAAATTTCTCCTGATTCCGGCTTCGTCATCAACGATGAGCACTTTTCTTTCTTCCAAGTTCATATTTTTCATTTTGGCATCTCCTTATATAAAAATTTAATTTATTTCTTTTTTCACCTGCATGCATGTTCTTTTCGCCAATACACTACAGCAAAGGGCATGCCAACATTAAAAGATCAAAATTTACATAAATATTTCGGATAGTTATTGATCATAAGTGATAAAAGGTGCCCGATTCAGAAGAAGGCCGTTATGTAAAGAAATTTAACACTAAATGGCATGACCAAGAATTTATCTTATATATCTCAGGAGTTTTGTCTGAATTGTGGCGAGGTGTAAATTTTGTTAACAGTAAAAAATTTTACACTTTTGGAATTAAAATATAGATAAGATGATAAAAATTTTTTAGGGAAGGACTTTTAGATATTATTATTAGTACGTTTCTTGCGCGCTTTGCAAAAGCGGGATGAGCCTTCTCGGCTCATCCCGGTAACGCCACAGTTCAGTTTTACATTTCAAACAGGTTCATTATGTTTAACAGCCTGGTTCTTACAATTCCGTCAATGGAGCCGATTTTTTCCCGGACCAGCCTTTCCATTTCATTAAACGTGGCACTCTGAATGAGAAGGATAAGATCGTATTTTCCTTTGGTGGTATCGCAGGAGACCACATTGTCCAGGAAGTAGAGTTTCGGGTAGATCTCGTTGAAGCGGGCTTTTTCCACCTCGATAAGCACATAGGCCGACAGAGGATAGGGAACCCGTTTCGGCTTGTTTCCCTGGGGAGAGAGGTTTTTCTGCCGTTCGTAATCATTGATGAAATCCTGAATGCCGGTTTCCAGTTTTGGCTTTGCAACCGGGCAGTAAACAACCTCTTCAATGCCGGCCAGGGTTTTGATTTTTGTTTGGATAATATGGTCGAGCTCCGCAGGGGTGGCGGCGTTAAGGAGCAGGACAATATCGTAAGAATTTCTCACGGCATCGCAATAAAGAACATTGTCCATGAAATATAATTTGTTAAATACCCCCAGCACATCCCCGCCTTCTTTTACCTTGATCATGGCGTATGCACTGATCGAAGTCTTGAGGGCCGGTTCGGCGACCGCTTGCGGAAAGTCCGCTTTGGGAGGGGCAACCTTTTCCAAAACATCGGCCAGGTCGTCCGCTAAAAAGGGCTTGGAAAGATAACCGTCACCATGCCGGGCAGTAACTTCATCAGCAGTGACTTCGGTCCCGTAGCCGGTGATGATTATGACCGGGAGGGTGGGGTACTTGCTTTTAATGACCTCAAGCAGTTTTAATCCATTGATATCAGGCAGAACCATGTCGGTAATCACAAAGTTATAGGGCGTGCCTTTGTGGTAGCTTGATTCGATCTGAGAGAGAGCGGAAAGTCCGTCTTCAGCATCATCAATAGTAAAACCATGCTGGGTCAGCCCGAAATGCAAATTTCTCCTGATTCCGGCTTCGTCATCAACGATGAGCACTTTTCTTTCTTCCAAGTTCATATTTTTCATTTTGGCATCTCCTTATATAAAAATTTAATTTATTTCTTTTTTCACCTGCATGCATGTTCTTTTCGCCAATACACTACAGCAAAGGGCATGCCAACATTAAAAGATCAAAATTTACATAAACATTTCGGATAGTTATTGATCATAAGTGATAAAAGGTGCCCGATTCAGAAGAAGGCCGTTATGTAAAGAAATTTAACACTAAATGGCATGACCAAGAATTTATCTTATATATCTCGGGAGTTTTGTCTGAATTGTGGCAAGGTGTAAATTTTGTTAACAAGCGGTAGTCATAATCCCGAGGGAAAAAATATGTTCATGAATGATTTGAAATTATAATGTTTTTTAGGGAAGCACTTTTTAGCTATTATTATGCTGGTCATTTTTTGCAAAACAACCTTGACAATTTAATTCTTATTGTATAGGAATAATTCTTCAAAATTATGGATATTTTTTGAAATTGCGTTTTGTTCAAAAGTGGTTTTTTTGCTTCAGACTACAAGGAGAATGTTGTGCGGATATATTTGATCAGACATGGGGAAATTGAGTCCAATGTTCAAAAAATTTATGCGGGCACAAGTGATGAGTCCCTGAATCCAAACGGAGAACGGCAGGTTGCTCTCCTTGCCCCTCATTTAGAAGGGAAAGGAATTAGCCGGATATACACCAGCCCTTTAATTCGTGCGGTTGAAACCGCAAAAATTTTGAGTCAAAAATTAAAAGTACCCGTAATTGTTGAAAAAGATCTTCGGGAGATCCTCCTTGGTCCTTTAGACGGGTTGTCGCATACCCAGATAATTACCCAATACCCTGAAGTCTGGAAGATATGGAATGAAACTCCTGCGGAGTTGCGATTGGAAGGGATGGAACCGCTTGAGGCCGTACAACAAAGGATTCTTTCGGTTTTAAAAAAGTGGTGTCTCAGTCATAGCGAGGGAACTATTGTTGCTGCCGTGACCCACCTGGCAGTGCTTCGGTGTTTACTTCTTTACTATCAAGGAAGGTCCTTAAACGACTATCGGCAAATAGAAGTTTTCAATGCCAATGCCTTTGCCTTTGACACGGAAGTCCTGGGATCAGACCGAAAGGTGCATCTGCGACTGGTTGAGGAAATACGAGAATAATAAATGTATCGATGGTGAAATCTTCTTACCTCTCCTCCGAGGTTTAGATATAGGCCAACCACTGCTTGTAGGTTTTAATCTTGCCTTTAACCGCATCAAAAAAGGTGGCTTGAATATCCTTGGTGACAGGTCCCGGGTGTCCCGGTCCGATTTGGCGGTTATCAACTTCTCGAATGGGGGTAATCTCTGCTGCTGTACCAGTAAAAAAAGCCTCATCCGCAAGGTAGAGCTCATCTCGAGTGAAACGCTCTTCAATAACTGGGTACTTCTTGTCTTTAGCAATGGTGATGACGGAATCCCGGGTTATCCCGGGAAGGATAGAGGTGAGCGGAGAGGTTTTGATTGTTCCGTTTTTCACCATGAAGATATTCTCTCCGCTTGCTTCCGACACATACCCCTCGGTATCAAGGAGGATGGCTTCGTCATAACCGGCAGCGATAATTTCTCTTTTGGCTAAGACCGAATTAACATAGTTGCCGCAGACCTTGGCTTTGCTCATTTGGCTGCTGACCTGCAGACGGGTAAAAGAGGACACTTTAGCCCTAATCCCCTTTGCTAAGCCTTCCTCTCCCAAGTACGCGCCCCAGCTCCAAACGGCAATCGCTACCCGCACATCAACCTTTTTGACGTATATCCCCATCTCGCCGTCTCCAACAAAGACGATCGGGCGGATGTATCCCTCTTTGAGCTTATTAATTCGGATGGTTTCAAGGATCGCAGAAGAGATCTCTTCTTTGGTAAAAGGGATTTTAATGCTGACAATATGAGCGGAACCAAAAAGACGGTCCACGTGTTCTTTAAGTCGAAAAATAGCGGATGAGCCGTCATGGCAATGATAACAGCGAATCCCCTCAAACACTCCCCAGCCATAATGGAGGGTATGGGTGAGGATGTGAATCTGGGCTTTATCCCAATCAACAAATTTACCATCCAGCCAAATTTTATCTGTTTTTGCGTCCATGGATCTGCCTCTCTTTAGGTTTTTATTTTTGAATCAATTTCTTTAAATTTTTTTGGTAAGGTTTTTTCACAACTCCGTAATCGGTTATTATCGCTGAAATAAACCGGTTTGGGGTAACATCGAACGCCGGGTTCCAGATTGAAACTCCTCGGGGTACCATTCTGTTTTCCCATGATGTGAGTCACTTCTTCTTTATCTCGTTCCTCAATCGGGATTTCCTTGCCGGTTTTAATGTTAAGGTCAAGCGTTGAAAAAGGTGCTGCCACATAAAAGGGTATATTATGTTCTTTTGCCAAAATAGCAAGAGCATAGGTTCCAATCTTATTTGCTACATCTCCGTTGGCAGCAATCCGATCAGCTCCCACGATAATCGCATCAATTCGCTTTTGTTGCATCATAAAAGCTGCCATGTTGTCAGTAATTACGGTAACCGGAATTCTGTCTTTTTTAAGCTCCCAGGCCGTCAGCCGCGCTCCTTGAAGGAAAGGCCGTGTCTCATCCGCGATAACCTGAACTTTTTTCCCCTGGGCCTTGGCTGCCCGGACAACTCCCAGAGCGGTCCCATAGCCTCCGGTTGCCAAAGCGCCGGCATTGCAGTGAGTAAGGATGGTAGCTCCGTTCTTAATGAATTTGCTTCCATATTTTCCCATCCGTTTGTTGCTCTCGATGTCTTCTTTGAGAATTTTCAGAGCTTCTTTTTTGAGAAGAAGGCTCAAAACTTTTAGGGAAGAATGAAGATTTTGAAATACCAGCTTTTTCATTCTTTCAATCGCCCAAAAGAGGTTGACCGCAGTCGGACGGGTTGCGGCAATGGCGTTGCATATTTTATCAAACTGAGTTAAAAACTCCTTTTTGTTTTTTCCGGAATTGCCTGCACGCCTAAAGCAATCCCCATGGCCGCGGCAACCCCCACTGCTGGCGCGCCTCGAACTACCATTTTTTTAATAGCTTGGGCTACGTCATGGTAGGTCCGGCATTCGAGATAGAGTTCTTTTTCAGGAAGTATGCGCTGGTCAAGCAAGAAAACCCGATCATTTTTCCATTGCAGGGGCCGAATCGTCATGTCTTTAATTTCTCCTGAAGAATTTGGTTTACCATTTTTGGATTTGCCTTGCCTTTGGTTTCCTTCATCACCTCGCCGACAAAAAAGCCAAAGACCTTCGTGTTACCGCTTCGGTATTTCTCCACACCATCGGGATTTGCCGCCAATACTTTGGCGATGATGTTCTCGATCTCCGCCCCGTCGGAGACCTGGATGAGGCCTTTCTTGCGCACAATGTCCTCAGCGGAAGAGCCGGTCTCGTACATTTCCTCGAACACCTGTTTGGCAATCTTGCCGCTGATCGTTCCTTTGTCCATCACGTGGAGCATCGCGGCAAGCTGCTGAGGGGTGACCGGGCAGTCCTCGATCTCCCGATTATCTTTTTTTAATAACCGCAGTAATTCGCTCATGATCCAGTTGCTCACCGCTTTCGGTTGCGGAAAAAGTTTCACGCATTCTTCAAAATAATCCGCCAGCGCTTTAGAGGTTGAGAGTATCCGGCTGTCATACTCAGGGAGAGAATAGTCCCGGGTAAAACGTTCCACCTTTTGTTGGGGAAGCTCCGGAAGAACCGCCTTGATTTCTTCTACCCAGTCTTTGCCCGGCTCTATCGGCACTAAATCAGGGTCAGGAAAATAGCGGTAGTCGTGGGCCTCCTCTTTTCCCCGCATCGAGATGGTAATGCCGTGCTTGGAATCAAAGAGCCGGGTTTCCTGCACAATAGTACCGCCTTCCTCAAGCACTTCAATGTGCCGTTCAATCTCATAGTCCAAGGCCATGCGGACGAATTTAAAGGAATTCATGTTTTTGAGTTCAGCCCTGGTACCGAATTCTTTTTGGCCTTTGGGCCGCACCGATATATTGGCATCACACCGGAGGCTCCCTTCTTCCATGTTGCCATCACAGACCTCAAGGTAGCGTAAAATGCTCCGGAGGGTCTGAAGGTAGATGCTCGCCTCTTCTCCGGAGCGCATATCTGGTTCACTGACAATCTCCAAAAGGGGAACGCCGGTACGGTTGAAATCCACATAGCTATATCCGGTGACTGTTCCTTCGATCTCGTGCATCAGTTTTCCGGCATCTTCTTCCACGTGCGCCCGGGTAATCCCGATTCTTTTGCCTATTCCGTCCAGTTCAATATCAAGGTACCCGTTTTTGGCCAGCGGAAGTTCATACTGAGAGATCTGGTATCCTTTGGGGAGGTCAGGGTAAAAGTAATTTTTCCGGGCAAAGACGGAATACGGCGCAATCTCACAGTTAAGCGCCAACCCGGTTTTGATGGCGCATTCCACCACCTTTTTGTTGAGCACTGGTAACACTCCCGGCATGCCCAAGCAGACCGGACAGGTATTGGTGTTGGGGGAAGCACCAAACTGGGTCGTGCACGAGCAGAATATTTTACTTTTGGTCAGCAACTGAGCATGAACTTCAAGACCGATAATCGCTTCGTATTCCATTTTTTAATCCTTTGTTTCTTTTCGCGCTCCTACTTTTTTAGCGCTTTCCCAACCTTTTGTTCTAGTGATTCTATCTTGGCTTCCATCCGGCGTTTTTTCCCTTTTCGATAGTCTATTTTGATCGAGGTGGAGATGCGGCGGCAGTCCTTTTCCAAAGCCGCATGGCATTTTTTAATCACTCCCATCACCTCACCCCATTCTCCCTCGATCACGGTTCCCATCGGGTTTATTCGGTACGCAAGACCGCTTTTGTCGATGATGCCCAAGACCCTGGATACATGTTTGCTCAAACTTTCCCCTTTATCGACGGGAAACATGCTTACTTCTACCATGATCATGGCACCCTCCTTTCCGGATGCTGGTTGAAAATCTTTTTATAATCCCAAATCGTCTGCGATCCCCTGCATTGCCGTGATGCTTAAGACGACAAAATCCTCCAAGGGGATCCCGATGTGTTCACATTCCAAAATAATGTCCCGGTTTACGTTTTCCGCAAAGCGTTTTTCCTTCATCCGCTTGGTAACCGATTTTACCTTGACGCTCGCGAGTTTTTTCTCCGGCTGCACCAAGGCAGTAGCGACAATTAAACCGGTGATGGTTTCCGAAGCCGCTAAAGCGTGCTCAAAGTCGGTTTGCCTCTGAATCCCCAGCCGCTCTCCGTTATGCGCCCGGATGGTTTGAAGCGCTTCGGGAGGAAATCCTTCGTGCGTTAACATTTCCGCGCCGACCAAGGCGTGCTTGGATTGATCATCACGGGTGATTTCTAAATCAATGTCATGGAGCAATCCGGTTAATCCCCAGAGGCCCTCATCTTTACCCAAACGCTGAGCAACCTTGCGCATAATTGCTTCTGTGGCCAGGCAATGCTTGAGCAGGTTTTCTGCCTGAATGTGTTTCTTTAGCAGGGTTAATGCTTGCTCACGATTAATCATCCGACGTTCCGAGCCTCTCAAAGTTTTGGTTTTTTAACGTGCCACTCCGTGTTTTGTTCGTACGCAAAGGCGGTTTGCAGGACCTTTCCTTCTTCAAAAGGACCGGAAATAACCTGTAACCCGATCGGAAGGCGGTTGCGGGTCAAACCGCCGGGAATCGAAATGCCCGCTATTCCGGCTAAGTTGACGGGGATAGTGAAAATATCCGAAAGATACATCTGCAAGGGGTCATCCGCTTTCTCGCCGATTTTAAACGCGGGGGTCGGGGCGGTTGGCGTAACAATGACATCGCATTTTTTAAATGCCTTTTCAAAGTCTCGCCGGATCAGGGTTCTCACCTGAGATGCTTTACCGTAATAAGCGTCATAGTAGCCGGCGGAGAGCGCATAGGTTCCGAGCATGATTCTTCTTTTTACCTCAGCGCCGAATCCTTCCGACCGGGTCTTTTTATACATGGCAATCAGGTTTTCATCTTTTCCCGCTCGAAAGCCATACTTCACGCCATCATAGCGGGCGAGGTTGGAGCTTGCCTCAGCCGGAGCGATCAGGTAATAGACCGGCAGGGCGTATTCAGTATGAGGAAGAGAAATATCAACAATCTTTGCTCCCAGGCCTTGCAAAACCTGCAATGCCTCCTTAACTGCCTTTTCAACCTCCGGATCAATGCCTTCGATGAAGTATTCTTTGGCGACGCCGATGGTTATTCCTTTGAGGTCTGATTTCAAAAAGGCGGTATAGTCAGGAACCTCACTATTCACTGAGGTTGAATCCTGCGGGTCGTAACCTGCCAGTACATTCATGAGAAGTGCGGCATCCCGGACATCTTTGGTCAAAGGCCCGACCTGATCGAGTGAAGAGCCGAAAGCAATCAGACCAAACCGGGAAACCCTTCCGTAGGTGGGTTTTAATCCTACAACGCCGCAGCAGGAAGCCGGCTGCCTGATTGAACCGCCGGTATCAGTGCCTAAAGAGGCAATACATTCATCCGCCGCCACAGCGGCAGCCGAACCGCCACTTGAGCCTCCAGGGATGGCGCTCAAGTCCCAGGGGTTACGGCTGGGGCCAAAAGCGGAGTTTTCTGTGGAAGACCCCATGGCAAACTCATCCATATTTACTTTTCCCAGGGTAATGGCTCCGGCCTTTTTTAGATGATGCACGACGGTGGCATCATAAACCGGCACAAAATTGCTAAGGATTTTTGAACCGCAGGTTGTGGTAATTCCCTCGGTGCACAGGACATCCTTGATCGCCAAAGGGATACCCGTGAGCGGCGTTGTTTCTCCGGAGGCGATCATCTTGTCGGCTTGTTCCGCTTCGTTAAGCGCTTTTTCCGGGGTTAGGGTAATATAGGCTTTTACCTTGGGTTCGACTTCTTCTATTCTTTTGAGAAGCGCTTGGGTTAACTCTCGGGCGGAAAAATCTCTGTTTTTCAAATGTTCGTGGGCTTCGTGAATGGTAAGGGTATGGAGATCCATTATGTCTTTCTTTCGATTTATTCAATAATTTGGGGAACGCGAAAACAGTTACCTTCCTTTTCCGGAGCATTTTTCAGACTCAAATCCAAGGCGATCGATTTTTTGGCCTCATCTTCGCGGAAAACGTTTTTAACCTGGATAGCATGGCTCGTTGGCTCTACTGAGGTGGTATCAACTTCCTTGAGTTTGTCAAAATAAGTAAGGATGTTGTCCATCTGCCTTGTGAAGGCTTCGATTTCTTTCTCGCTAAACTCCAAACGGGCCAGAAGGGCAATATGCTCTACCTGATCGCGGGTAATTTTCATCGAATGGCTCCTAACACTCTCAAGGATTTGAAATTATTTAAGGGTTACTCATTATTCTTTTTAAAACGCTCTATATTAGAAAGAAAAGCTCAAATTGTCAATTGCCAGGGAAAGAGGAATGGTATTTATTTTTAAAATAGAAATATTTTTAAAGAGTTATAAAATACATTACCTGCTTAAGAAAGCTTAAGAATTAGTCTTATGGTTGACATTTTTTCTTTTAAAGAGTAAATCCAAAACAGTCCCGAATTATCGGGATAAAACCAAAAGGAAGTTTGTTCGAGATGAAAAAAAGGGAAAGGGTTTTAAATTTAATGAGAATAAAACAAGGCCAGATTGCCAAATAAAAGGTAAAAGGCCTTTTTTATTTTGCGAAAGACTAAACATCGAGGGTGTTTGATAGGGATCACTATAAACATTGTTAGGCGCATTCCTTGCCGGGTGGATCTCCGCGAAGCAGGAGAAGGGTGATAGCTTGTTAAAAATCTACGTTGACGCCGACGCTTGTCCAGTCAAGCAGGAAGTTTGCAGGGTGGCGAAGCGGTACCGACTGAACGTGACGTTTGTCTCGAATTCACGGATGCTAATTCCTGATCAAGAAGTGGCGAAACTGGTTGTCGTTGAAGGTCAGTTCGACGCGGCCGATAACTGGATCGTCGAGCATGTTTCCAAAGATGACATTGTGGTAACGGCGGACACCCCGTTGGCATATAGGTGCGTCAAAAGCGGTGCACAGGTGCTTGGTCCAACCGGGCGGTCTTGTCCGACGTCAACATTGGTCAGGTGCTGGCAACTCGAGATCTCCTGTCCAAACTTCGTGAAGCAGGAACCATGATCGGTGGCCCGCCGCGGTTTCAAAAGCGGGATCGGTCTCGGTTTCTCCAGAGCCTTGACCAAATTGTTCAGAACATCAAACGCACCCTTTAGCATGTGGTGTTTAAGGAAATGCATGGTATGACGAGGTGGTTTGAAATATGGCACAGGAAACAGGAGAGAATGAAACATGCTCTGCGCAATACTTACGTCCATCGCATTCTTGGCGAACGACTATTTCACCATGGCATCTGGGTGATCGACATAGATTCTTTGGCCGGGGGCCTGTCGCTTGGGCTGTTTGTCGCTTTCACTCCGACCATTCCTTTGCAGACGCTTTTGTGCGCTATCGGTGCACTACTGCTGCGCGTAAATCTGCTCATTGCATTGGCTGCAAGCGTGATCATGAATCCTCTAACGGCCTTCCCGATTTATCTCTCCGCCCACCGGACTGGCCAGTATTGTCTTGAGCATTCTGCGATCGGGGAATTCACATTTGGTTTGTTCAGTTCCGAAAGCCGAACCGGGAGGTTTATGGAAGCAAGTTTGTATTTATGGACTGGCTCCCTGATTTTCCAACTGTTTCTGCTTTCGTGGGGAATGCGGCTGCCCGCCTTGCGTGGAGGCTAGGCCGTTGGTACAAAAGCAAGCGTAAAAAGTGAAGGGTAAGGTGTAAAAAATAACAAGCGTTCTGATCGCTCGATTTGTTCCGTGAAAACGGAATGGGTCGGGCGTTTTTGTTTTGGAGAAAAACAGCCGGTCAAAGTCCCTGCCGGATCGCAAATGGCTTTGATTTTTTTGAAAAGAGGGGTAAAATTTTTCAAAAAAGAAGTGCGGATGTTTCTTAAAACGGATGGTAATTGGTTACCGCTAAGCTTCGGAAAATAGGCCCTCTTTTTCGTCTTTTTGCACAATCTGGAATAATCTTTTCAATAACAATATGTTGTGGTAAAAAAATAAAATTATACATTTTATGGTAGTTTTTCTTGCATTTGGACTATTTCTTTGATAATATTTTTTTCAAGTTTTGGGGTCGTTTTAAACCCCACGGAAGTATTAAAAAAATAAAAAATTTTCTTCTCTGGAAGGGTCTATGAAAATAAAAGCAGTAGACATTTTGGGGTTTAAATCTTTTTTTAAGAAAACCTCGCTTTCCTTTCTTCCGGGAATTACGGCTTTGGTTGGCCCGAATGGGTGCGGAAAGAGCAATATCGTTGATGCGATCCGCTGGGCTTTGGGAGAGCAGAGCGCTAAACACCTCCGGGGTAACTTGATGGAGGATGTTATTTTTAATGGGAGCCGGGAAAAGAAACCCCTCGGGATGGCTGAAGTTTCACTCACCTTTGCTAATGATAATGGAAACGCACCGGTCCAATACAAGGAATTTTCGGAGATTGAAGTCACCCGCCGGGTATTTCGTAACGGAGAGAGTGAATACTATATTAATAAAACCCCCTGCCGGTTGAAGGATATCATGGAACTTTTTTTGGATACTGGGGTGGGAGCGAAAGCGTACTCAATTATTGAACAGGGCAGGGTGGATTCGATTATTAACTCCAAGCCTCAAGAGCTTCGGGTGCTCATCGAAGAGGCCGCGGGGATTTCAAAATATAAAGTCCGGAAGCAAGAAGCACTTCGGAAGATGGATGCTACCCGGCAAAACCTTCTTCGGGTAAAAGACGTGCTGGGAGAGATTGAGAAACAAATTAGCTCCCTCAGATATCAAGCCCAAAAATTAAAAAGATTCAAAGGACTCAAAGATAGGATTCGCACCTTGGAGTTGGCTTTGACCTCCCAGCAGTACGCGGCCTTATCAAACAAGGAGTCTCTGAAACAAGCCGAACTGGGAAAGCTAAAAGACAGGCAGGCTTTCCTGATAGCGGAGATGAATTCCGTAGAGGCAGATATTGTCGCGAAAAAAACGAATTTGCAGGGAGAAGAGGAAAAATTTACTGCTCTAGACAAAAAGATTCGTGACCTCCAATATTCTATGCGTGAGGAAGAAAACAATAGTGTTCGCAAGCAAGAAAAGCTTGGTGATTTAGAGAAACAAAGCGAAAAAGCCTTAAAGGAGATGGACGAGAATCTTTCTCGCCTCCGGCTGGAGGAAGAAGAAATCACGAAGTCGGAAGCATTAAAAAGTCAGTCTCAGGCCGACCTTCAGGAAATGGAAGCCCTTCTTAAAGGGGAGGAAGAGAAACTCTCTCAGCTCAAAAAAGATTTCGCTTTTATCCGCACTGACCTGGAAAGCCAGAGGGAACAGTTATTTCAGGCTCGTTACGGAATAAACCGCAGAGAAAACAGTATTGAGCATGGCAAACAGACCCAAAACGAGTATAAGCGACGGTTGGAACAAAATGGAGAAGAGGCCCGGGAGGCTCAGGAACACTGTGAGGATTTAAGAAGCAACCACGCGAGCATCATCCAGGGATTAGAAAAGAGCCGTCACGACCAGGAACTTTTAGAAAAAGAAAAGGAAACCTGTGCGGATAAAATTTTCCGGCTTGAACAGGAGATCAAGGAAGTAACCGAGGCGATCGCAACCGGAAAAGAAAATTTAGCTCGCTTTGAATCCCAAAGGGAGTCTATCCAGGAACTCCAAAAAAACTTTGAAGGGTGCAGTGATGGGGTTCGCTGTATCATGCAGAAAAAGGACGAATTAGATAAAGGGAGGGATGGTCTTTTGGGGCTGACGGCAGATGTTATTGAGACCGAGCCCCGGTTTGAGGTGGCAGTAGAGTCGGTTCTCGGGGAAAAGCTTCAGTATGTGATCGTAAAAAGTCAGACCGAAGGGGTTGAGGCGGTTGAATACTTAAAGGCTCAGTCTTTAGGCCGGGGGAGCTTTATCCCTCTTGAGATTGAAAAGCCGTTTCCCTTTGCGGATAAGCCGAGTTTCTTATTTCCCCAGGCTACTCCTTTGATCACCCTGGTTAAGGTCAAAGAGGGGTTTGACCCGATCGTCCGCTACCTTCTTGGTGATGCTTTGCTGGTGGAAGATTTGCCTCAGGCGCTTTCGATCTGGAAACACACTGATGCTCATACTCTGGTTACTTTGAGCGGGGAGATCGTGGATCCGAGAGGTGTCATTACCGGCGGCAACCAAAATGGCGTGGGGGGTAGGTTCTTAAAAAGAAAACGGGAAGTAAACGAGTTGGGAGAGAAGCTGTCTTTTTTAACGCAGGAGTTGCGTGAGCTCCAGAATAAAAGAGAAGAAAGGGCAGGGGAATTAGAAGAAAAACAAACGTCACTTAAGAAGATAGAAGAACAACTCATCCAGCAAAAACTTTCTCTCCAACATACGGAAAGAGACTTGCATCAGAACCAAGGAGAAATCGAGCGGGTTCAGAAAAAGACCGAGTTTTTGGTTTTGGAAGCACGGAAACTTCAGGGCGAATTGGCGGAGATAGAAGAAGATTTGGAGAAAAACCTTTCTGAGCTGGAAGCCCTCCTTTCGCAGCAAGCTTTGCTTGAGGAGACCTTTTCTGTGCTTCAGACCAAAGAGAAAGGATGTCAGGAAAAGATTGACTCGCAGGAAACCAGCTTTAATCACTATAAAAATGCTCTCATGGATTTGAAGGCCCAGATTGCCAGTTTGACCTCGACCTTAGAGTTGCGGCAAAAGACACGCGAAAACTGTATCTCTGAAATTGACAAAGGGAAAAGGTTGCGTGAAGAGGCGGAGCAACAAGCCGCTATCCTCCGCGAAGAAATTACGGCAGCTACTATCCGCATGGACGATATGAGCCGGTTATTTCAGGCGCACCAGGAAACGCTCAATCAACAAGAAAGCAAGCTTGAAGAGGTGCGTCACGATCTCCGTTCACATGAGGAAAGGCTTAAGGTGACTCATCAGGACTTTAACAGCCTTCATCCTTCCATCCAAGAGCTTGACCATGAGCTGGCCCAATTCAGTACTGAGGTTCGATTTCTGGAAGACAAGATTGAAAGCAAGTATCATGTTTCTCTGAAGGAGACAGCGGATCAATTTTCTGCGGACGACTATCCTGCCGAAGAAACTCAAACCAAGCTTGAAAAATTAGAACACGCTCAGGAAAGAATGATGGAGGGAATAAATTTTAATGCGGAAAGGGAATACGAAGAACAGGTTGAAAAGTTCCAGTTTTATCAGAGTCAAGCTGAAGATTTGGGTAAAGCTCTGGATTCACTCCAGGAAGCAATTCAAAAAATCAACCGGACTAGCCGGGAAAGGTTTCGAGACACTTTTTATAAAGTAAATGAGAATTTTAAAGAGATACTGCCCTTAGTATTTACGGGGGGTAAGGGAGAGCTTATTCTGACTGACGAAAGCGATCTTTTGGAAACCGGAGTGGAAATCCTGGTGCAACCTGCAGGAAAAAGCCTCAGGCACATCAGTCTTCTTTCAGGTGGGGAAAAGGCTCTCTCCGCGATTAGTCTCCTCTTTGCTCTCTACCTCATCAAACCTACCCCTTTTTGTTTGCTCGATGAGGTTGATTCGCCGTTAGATGATGCCAACGTTGATCGGTTTATCACTATCCTCAGGCAATTTGCTCCCAATTCCCAATTTATCGTTATCACCCACAACAAAAAGACTATGGAGATCGCGGATACGTTGTACGGCATAACGATGGAAGAGTCGGGGGTATCCAAAGTGGTTTCAGTTCGTCTCAATTAGACGGTAATATCTCAATTGGCTTGTCTAACGCTTGCTCAACCGTTTTTAGTTCTGAAATATTAGAATTTATAAGTTCGCGTAGCTGGTTCCCCCGTCCCTCAACTTCTTGCACCACCGTGCTTTGCTCCCGCATTGTTCTTTTTCTCCCTGGCTCGAACCTTTTCCAGGGTTTCTCTAAAGCTCTCCCACTGAATCACCTTGTTCAATTTCACCAGTGGATCACCATTTTTGTTAAGTTTTTCAAAACGATTCTGCCAGTTAAAAAGGCCGGGTTGCATCATGGGGCCCCTTGTCTCCTGTGTGGTTTCACTATCTGCTCTCATCAAAACTATACCAGCTAACCATGATGATGTGTACCAGTTTTTGATCAATTTTTAGAGGAACCCATTAATGAGAGCTTCTTCAAATTGGGGAAAATTTAAAAGCCTATTCGTACGAGCTTTTCCATCTAAACATCAACAATTAGAGCTTCCTTTAGACAACCAAGAGGATTGAACTTTCCATTTTTTATAATTCTTGATATTATCCTTTTAAATTCATTTTTATCAATATCAGAAAGGGAGGCGTAAGCATTCCCATAACTCCCAATGCCATTGATCGTGGCGGAAAGGAGATTTACCATGAGTAAGCTTGGCGCGTACTTAATGTTGGGAAGGCGTTCGTTTGGGATTGAACTTTAGAAAGATCAACAAGGGGGATCAGTCTGTCCGGTTCACAGAAATCTCCCGAGAGTCTGTTTAGACGGATTTCCCAAATGGCATCTTTTACTGGGTGTTACACAGGGGCAACCTGACCAGTTGTTTAACTGTGTCGCGCCTGCCTCTCTGAAATTGATAATTTTAAAAATCCAAACAACAGGAACATGTATGGCTAATAACTGGTACAAAAAAGGTCAAAAATACTCACTATGTCCCACATGCCAAAAATTCTTTGAGAAAACTCCTCGGGGAACATGTGGTGGTTGTGGAACAAACTTTATCTATGAATGCCCAGCGTGTAAGGGCATATTTAATGACAAAAAAAAACATTGTTCGCAATGTGGAAATAAACTCATTAGTCGGTAAACTTAAAGGTTTTTGGGTAATTTTTTATTTACTACCTTAAACTAGTGTCGTGTCTCAGAAATAACTTTAAAAATTTTCCTTATCACTTTAATACGATTGCTTCTGAATTCTGTTTTTATTTCAACAAATTATGATTTTTGGCTAAGCTGATAATTATTAAAATAACTTCTGAGACACCACACTAGGACATTACGAAAAAATATAAAGAAAAGGAATGGGATAAATTAATATAAAAAATGGAAAGGCTCTTACTTCGGGGCCCTTCATTCTCCTTTTAAAAAATTCTATTAAAATGCAATAGAAACCTGTATAATTTCATTAATTGAAAACTGCCCGCAAATTAGTTATAAAAAAGGGGTCACCGGTAGCATTTCAGGTGATAGGAAAAGTTGTTGATATGATTCCAAAATTATAGCAAATGGAGAACCGTGATTTATTTATCAAATTATAGATAAGGAGGAATAGTATGATGAAGAAAATTATAATGATTTTACTATTACTCAGTTTACTCAGTCTATGTCAATTCCCTCGAGGTCGATCGCGCAGCAGGGAAAACAACCTGACCAGTGCCCCGGGATCGCAATAAAGATCGTTGATCTTCTGATTGTACGGCCCCCCTGCATTGGAATTTCTGCGGCATCCACGGGCATTTGCGCCGCACTTTCGCCTCTAACCTATTTTATGGGCATCGGGGAAGCCTCTACTCGTGTTTTGATTGAGGCTCCTTGGAGATTCACCGCCTATCGATACCTTGGCGAATTTAACCATTACAAAGACGATAAGCCGATCACGTGCGTTCCCGATAATTAAACGTTGACTTTGCCGATATCGAAAAAATTTAAATAACCACCTCTCCTTTTCCTCATCCCCCGAACCCTCGGAGAGATCCGGGGTTTTTATTTACCAGAATATTTCATTATTATTGACTTTCTCCCTCCCACGGATTAAAAAGAAAAGAAATTATCAAACCCCATCAGCCAATAATCGCAGTAAAAAAAAGAGTGTTGCTGAGGAACTTGCGTGAGTGATGAGAGTAAAAAGGAGGCCGGATTGCTAAGCAAAGAAAAGCAACTGGCCTTTTGCTGTTGTAAACACAAGGTGGATAATATAGTCCCGGCTATGCTCTATGAGAAGGTTAGTAGAGGGGTGTTGCACGGAAATCATATAATTAATAATTTGAGGTAACCCAGATGCTAACGACCACAAAAGAAAAAACGAGAAAAATCGAATCTCCTTTGGAAGGAAAAGGAAAAGTCACCCCAGAGCGCTCCAGAAACCAAAGAAGCGCGTCCGCATGCTGAACTGCGGAAAGAAAACGGAGGAGTCTTAAAACTAACGACTTAATATCCTTATCGTAGGTGGCAACTAAACAAAGACAGAAAAGATGTTAAAAGGTAACAGTGAAAGCATAGCGGTTGCCAACTATCGAGATCCCAAAAAAGGACGTGGCCATGAAACTGTTTGAACCCTATGCGATCGGGAGCAAGCTTACGTTGGTGAACCGTATTATGGTGCCGGCAATTGTAACGCGTCTGGCAACCGTTGAGGGGAATGTGACGGATGCATTAGTCGAACGCTATCTGCTTTATGCCCGAGGCGGTGCGGGAATTGTGGTGACTGAGGCGGTATCGGTGAAAGAGCAAAAGAGTGGTCCGCTTCTACGCCTCAATGATGATAGTTTTATTCCAGGCCTTAAGCGGCTCACCGAGCTTGTGCACGGTGAGTCTGATGCGAAGATCGCCACTCAACTTGTTCACTTTTTGAAGATCGCCCGAAGCGGTTACCGGCAAAAGGTGGAAGACCTCTCCTTAAACGACGTGAAGGAGATTCCCGAACTTTTCGCTTGTGCCGCCCTCCGGGCCCGGTCAGCGGGTTTTGACGCAGTGGAACTCCACTTTGCTCATGCCTATACCATGTCTTCTTTTCTATCCCGTTACAATCAGAGAAAGGATGAATACGGTGGTTCCCTTGAAAATCGACTTCGTCTGGCAAAGAAAGTGATGAAGGCTGCCAGACAAGCTGTAGGGGAAGAGTATGTTTTAGGTGCCCGGATTAATGGGGACGAATTCGCCCTGGGTGGAAATACCCTGGCGCAATCCCGCGTTATTGCTTTGTGCCTGGCTGAGTTGGGATTAGACTACATCAGCATTTCTGCCGGGGGTAAGTTTGAAGACGCGATCCCTCGGCACGGGGAAGCATTGGACCCTTATACTGGTTACAGCGGAAGCCGGACAATGCCACCGAACTGGATGCCGGAAAAAGTGAATGTCTATTTGGCTTCGGATATCAAGAGAACGTTAACCGAGGCCGGATTTACCACGCCCATAGTGACTGCGGGCAGGATTCCTACTGCTCAGGCTGCGGAAACGATCATCCAGAATAATGAGGCTGATGTAGTGGCTATCGCCCGGCCGATTCTCTGTGATCCTTTCTGGCCGAAAAAATTTCAGGAAGACCGTGACCATGAAATTTTTAAGTGTACTTACTGCAACCAGTGCCGGGATTCTGAGGGAGATTTTGAACCAGTTGTTTGTGTTCAGTGGAAGAAGGACAAGAATATGACACCGATTGCTTCCGCGTAATTTTTTCGCTGGCCGGCGAGGAGAGGGCGAGGGCACTAAGGATTAAGAAAAACGCGAAAGACAGCAATAAATATCTATCTGCTTCTTTTCGTTGAAAGGATTGCGCACGCGAGTGCCAGTGTGATTATGGTGAAGTGTGGTTTGATCAGTGAGGAAGGAGCGGAAAAGAATTATAAAGGAGATTAGTGGTGATGAAGCTTCAATCGAAAACAGCGATCGTCACGGGTGGCTCGCGAGGGATCGGGAGAGCCATTGCCCTGCGGCTTGCTCACGAGGGAGCAAACCTTGGCATCCTTAATCGACAAAAGGCCTTAGGGGATAAGGTTGCGGCCGAAATCGCGTCATCAGGGCACCACGCCATTGCCATCCCCTGTGACCTTACCAGCTATGAACAGACAAAAGCGGCGGTCGCGAAAATTTACCAGGAGTTTGGCGCAATCGATATCCTCATTAACAATGCCGGCATTGACCGCGCCCGTTTTTTTCTTGATACGGATGAAGCCTTCTGGGATGTTTTAATCAGCACCAACTATAAGAGCTTTCTGATCGCAACTCATGTCTGCCTTCCTTTCATGATAGAAAAGAAGAGTGGGGTCATCGTGAGTCTTGGTTCTGATGCCGGCAGAGTAGGGACTTCGGGAGAGGTTATCTATTGTGGCACCAAAGCTGCGATTATGGCCAGTTCTAAAGCATTAGCCAGAGAACTTGCCCGGTATAATATCCGCGTTAATTGTGTAAGCCCAGGCCCCATCCAAACTGATCTTTTAACCGGCCTTTATGAAACTGAAAAATCTAAAAAAATCATGCAAAACGTAGCCGAGTTTATCCCGATGAAACGCATCGGTGATCCGAAAGAGGTTGCTGATGCGGTCGCATTTTTTGTCAGTGATGACGCCCGTTACATAACCGGTCAAGTCCTGAGTGTGGATGGTGGTTTGACCATGATTGGTTGATAAGATTAAAGGAGTGTATCATGGATTTTAGTCTTCCTGAACATGTTGTTCAGTTGAAACATGAAGCCAGAGAGTGGGTGGACACAGTGCTTAATCCGCTTTCAGGACCATTGGAGAAAGAAGAGAGGCTCCCGGAAGAGCTGGTTTCAGAGTTAAGGAAAGGGCGATTTTTCGGTCTCACCATACCCAAAGAATACGGGGGGCAGGGATGGCGCGTCGTGGAATGGTTCAGTGTTTTAGAAGAATTAGCAAAGGCTTATGCCACAGTGAGGCTCATTGCCCACACGATGAACGGGCTGTTCTGGAGACCTCTTGATCAGTTCGGTACGGATGGGCAGAAAAAGAAGTATCTGCCCAAAATCGCTTCCGGAGAGCTTTGGGCGGCAAACAGCCTTACCGAGCCTGAAGCCGGCACGGGCAAGGATATTGAGTCACAAGCCTTTCGTGATGGTGATGACTATATCCTTAATGGCCACAAATGGCTGATCACCCTTTTCCCCGGATACACCACATTAATCTATACGTTTGCCGCCTCTGAAGAAGGCGTCACTGCCTTTCTGGTCGATTTGCCCAATGACGGGGTGATTCTCAAACCAATGCCCAAAATGATGGGCTGCGTTGGCCCGCGGCATTACCAGGTTATCTTTAAGAACTGTCGCGTTCCGAGCACTCAAGTGCTCGGAGAAAAAGGCAAAGGGTTGACCGTAGCCTTTGATATGCTTCACTTGAGCCGGGTTTCAATCGCTTTTTGCTGTGTGGGATTGGCGGATAAAATGCTGGAACTTGCCATTGCTTACGCGAAAAACCGGAGCACGTTTGGCAGACTGATTTCTGAACGACAAGCCATACAACACATGATTGCCCAGATGGGGACTGAAATTCAAGCAGCGCGGCTCCTTGCGTACGAAGCCGCGTGGAAGTTCGACCAGGGGCGCGCTATCGTCAAGGAAGCAGCCATGGCCAAACTCTTCGCGGACCAGACGATTACCCGGGTCTCTGAAATGGCGTTAAGAATTCATGGAGGGATTGGCTATACCCAGGCTTATCCTCTTGAAAGACACTTCCGAGATGCCCGTTCATTTCATTTTGAGGAGGGTACGGAAGAAATTCAGAAGCTTTTGATCGCTCGCTATCTTTTACAATAAGGGCAAGGAAAAGATGATATTTTTCCGTTTTGTTTTACAGGTTAAGGAAGGAGCTTGATCCGAGCTGAAATTAAAAAATATTGCCTCCCCTTTTACAACCAAATACCTTGACTTTTAACACAAACCTGCTAATTTTAATATAATGGTATTGTGTAATCCAAAAAGGAAAAGAAAATGTGTGAGACCAATGTGTTTCTGGAACGGGGAGAGGGAGAGGAACTGTTGCTGGAGAATGTTGATGTCATCGAGGTGGTGGATGGGACGCTTCGATTAATCAATATCTTTGGTGAAGAGAAGAAAATTAAAGGTTCTTTGAAAAAATTTTCTCTTCGCGAGAATAAGATTGTTTTTCGTGAAGATTCGTGACCGGACCCTTTCTAGTTTTTAAGGATTTGTCGCCCCCAGATCGTTTACCGGGGGTTTTTTTTCGAAGGACTTTAAAAAGAGATAATAAAATGGATATTGGAACCGATATTATTGAAATAGACCGGATTGATCATTTGCTTAAAAAATACCCCACCTTCCGCTCTCGGTTCTTTACTGACCGGGAAATCTCCTATTGTGAACACAAAAAATATCCGGCTCAGCACTATGCTGCCCGGTTTGCGGCTAAGGAAAGTATTCTGAAGGCCTTGGGCAACGAAGAGAGAGAGATTATCAGGTTTAGAGACCTGGAAATCATTAACGCTCGTTCAGGAAAGCCGGAGGTTTATTTGCATAATCAAGCATATACATTCAGCCAAAAGCACGGCATAAAAATGATCAAGATTTCCTTGTCCCACTGCAAGACTTATGCGGTTGCCGTAACCCAGATAATTACTTAATAATTTGTTGTTGTTGTTGACTTTCCCCAAGCTTGATAACCCCGGGCAATCATACTATTACTCTCGGTTGGGGAAACAGACATTTTATTTAAATGCGTCAAAAGATTAACCTGCAAAAAAGATGATTCAAAAGCGAGCATGAAATTTTCTGACCTGGGGGAATTTGGTTTTATTAACCGGATTGCCCGACACTACCCTAGCCAGCTTTCTTATATTCTTAAAGGCATTGGTGATGATGCTGCGGTCATTTCCTTTTCTGACGATGTGGTTATCCTTTTGACTGCTGACCAATTGATTGAGGGTTTCCATTTTCGCATTGATGAACCCGAGGGAAAGAAGCTGGGTGCGAAGGCCTTGGCTGTCAACCTGAGTGACATTGCGGCAATGGGAGGATATCCGATTGGCTATACTGTAAGCCTCGGAATACCGAGCAAACGGGTTTCTTTGGATTTTTTAGATGCTTTTTATGAGGGGATAACCAGTTTCGGGAAAAGGATGGGGGTAGATCTCATTGGTGGTGATACCTCGGAAAGCGGAGAGCGATTTTTTATTTCACTGGCATTGTTGGGAAAAGCATCGAAAGGGAAGGTGATTTATCGAAGCGGGGGAAAGGATGGAGATTTACTCTATGTGACGGGTTGGCTCGGAGACGCGGCGCTGGGTTTTAAGATATCCGAACAAGGAGGAAGCAGAACAGGTAAAGAGAGCCTCCTGGCGCGACATTTTTCGCCTCTTCCCCGGATTAAAGAGGGCCAGGTCTTGGCGGAACGAGGGATACCCAATGCGATGATTGATATCAGTGATGGTTTGTTGGCCGATTTAAATCATATCGTGGAACAAAGCGGTGTGGGAGCGGAGGTGGAGTTGTCTGGTGTACCCCGTTCACCTGAGTTTCAGATCTGGGCACAAGAATATGTATCGGATCCGCTTGCCTTGGCATTAGGAGGTGGAGAAGATTATGAGCTTCTTTTCAGTGTTTCCCCGGAAAAAAGCAACCAGGTGGCTCAGCTCAGTCAGGAACTTTCTATTTCTCTTACGTGTATTGGTAGACTCGCTGGTGAGATTGAAGGGATTTGGCTCAAGGATAAACAAGGAAGAAGTAAGAAAGCCGAGCCACGGGGATATGACCACTTCAAGACCGGATAAGCGGATAGAGGCGGTGTGAGGGATAGAGGTGACAGTGATTCATTTTTTCTTTCATTTTTGGAAACAGATGCATGGATGAAAAGCTTCTTAAAAACATTTTAGAGAGTGTTCAATCAAATAAGTTGAGCATTGACGATGCTATAACGAAGCTCAGGTATCTTCCTTTTGAGGACCTGGGGTTTGTTACTATTGACCACCATCGGTCTCTTCGGCAAGGGTTTGCGGAGTGCATCTGGGGTAAGGAAAAGACCGCGGAACAGATCATCATGATCATTAAACGAATGATGGACAAGGAGCACCCGATTATTGTAACCCGAGTGGATCAAGAAAAAGCTGAATACATTATCAAAACGATTCCAACCATGCATTATCATAACGTTCCAAAAATGCTCACGTTTGCCCCTCAAGAAATCACGATAGCAGGTAAAGGGGTTATCATGGTGATCAGTGCGGGGACCTCTGATATCCCGGTTGCGGAAGAAGCGGTAATCACGGCTCGAATAATGGGTAATCGCGTGGAGACCCTTTACGATGTTGGCGTAGCAGGTATTCACCGTTTGGTTAATCAGCTGGAAAAGCTTAACCAGGCACGGGTTTTTATTGTCGTGGCAGGAATGGAAGGGGCATTGCCTAGTGTGGTGGGGGGGTTGGTATCGAAACCAGTGATTGCGGTCCCAACGAGTATTGGCTATGGTGCTAATTTTGGAGGGATTGCAGCGCTGTTGGGAATGTTAAATTCCTGCGCCTCAGGAGTTGCGGTAGTAAATATTGATAATGGTTTTGGGGCGGGGTTCGTTGGAAGCTTGATAAATCGTCTGTAAGAATGATATGGAGTAGAGTTATCATGCCTTTATGGGGGAATAAAAAAATCGAAGGAATGAGGGGTTGATGTCGTGCTCCACGGTGTTAAAATCTTTTGTCTATGGTGAGGTTGCATTATGCCTGAACTTCGGAAAGACCCTATTATTGGTCGGTGGGTTATCATTTCAACCGAACGCGGAAAACGTCCTAGCAGTTTTAAGATGACCGAAAGGCCTGCGGTAGCAGGTGGATTTTGCCCGCTTTGCCCGGGGAATGAAGACAAAACTCCGCCTGAGGTCTATGCTTTACGACGGGATGGAAGTAAACATGATACCCCGGGATGGACGTTACGGGTAGTCTCCAATAAATTTCCCGCTTTGGTTATTGAGGGGAGTTTGAAAAAACAAGGGGAGGGGATGTACGATAAAATGAATGGTATTGGTGCCCACGAAGTTATTGTTGAAACTCCTCGCCATGGTGGCTCCTTGTCTCAGCTTGATCTTAAATCCTTTGAGGACGTGCTATGGGCTTACCGGGAGCGCATTGTGGATTTAAAAAAAGACGAGCGGTTTCGTTATGTTCTGATTTTTAAAAATCATGGGGTAGAAGCCGGAGCTTCCCTTGCGCATAGCCATTCACAACTCATTGCCTTACCGATTATTCCCAAATTGGTAATGGAAGAAATGGAAGGGAGCAAAAATTATTATAAGTATAAAGACCGCTGCGTTTTTTGCGATATTGTGCAGCAAGAATTGGATGATAAAATCCGGATAGTGGTTGAAAACGATGATTTTCTGGCAATCACTCCCTATGCCTCCCGTTCGCCTTTTGAAATTTGGCTTCTTCCCAAAAAACACTCTTCTTCTTTTCTCAATATTTCTCCGACAGAATATATTTCGCTGGCAAGTATTTTCAAAGATGTTTTAAGCCGCATCGAAGTGGCGCTGGAAGATCCGCCGTACAATTTCACCCTCCATACGTCTCCGTTTAATGAGTTGATCAATGATTACTACCATTGGCATTTTGAAATCATGCCCACGTTAAGTAAAATCGCAGGCTTTGAAATCGGGTCTGGGTTTTACATCAATCCAACCCCTCCTGAGGAGGCAGCAACGTTTCTGAAGGAGATAAAATAATAGAAAGGAAATAACGCCATGAGGAAAATTTTAGTTGCTGATGACGAAGAAGGCATCAGGATTTTATATAAAGAAGAGTTGGAAGAGGAAGGATATGAGGTGAAGGTTGCTGCCAATGGCAAAGAAACACTTGAATTACTGAACACATTCCTCCCTGATCTTGTTATTTTGGATATTAAGATGCCCGATATAAATGGTCTTGACATTCTTCAGCAGATCCGCACTATGTTTCGGGATTTGCCGGTTATCCTTTCCAGCGCTTATCCCGAGTATCAACAAAATTTAGCGACCTGGGCATCAGATGCCTATGTGGTAAAATCCTCGAATCTCGCGAATCTTAAGGCAGCAGTGAAAAAGATATTAGGAGAGTAATGGAAGGAAGTAGAAACAAGAACAACTCGTTAGAATTTAAATGTTAATCCGAAGGAGTTATTATTTTCTTCCTGAACACATCCTTCAAGGTTTCAAGTTCCGGACAGCGGAGCAAGAAACAAAGTCCAAAGAAAACCAGAGTGCCACTCCCGACGGCTCCGACCAGATAAACGATTCTTTTATAGAAATCCCCCGGTGTTAACCAGTTAATCTGAGAACAAATGCCATAACATACCCCTCCCATGATCAGGGAGGCAAAAATAATTTTTGCCAAAGAAGGCAGCGCCGCTCGCATCCCCAAACGACCTATTTTTTTCCGCAGATACATCAGGAGAAGCAAAAAATGCAAAACCGAGGTTAATGAGAGGGCTAAAGCAAGACCTCCATGTTTAAGGGGTCCCATAAGCACGACGCTGAAGAGAACATGAGTAAGAAGATTGATTGCTCCTACTTTTACCGGTGTTTTGGTATCGTGAAGGGAATAAAAAACCTGAACGGTAATGCGCAAGCCGGAAATTGCCCAGAGTCCCAGAGAGTAATAAAAAAGGGCAATTGAGGTCTGCACCGTTTCTTCTGGAGTAAAAGATCCTCGTTCTAAAAGAACCGAAACAATGGGAACTCCCAAGACTGCTAAGCCAACCATGGCGGGGATAACGATGAACATGGCTAAACGGAACGCAAAAACGAACGTTTCTTTTAATTTTTCCATTTCATTGTTGGCGGCAAAAGTCGAAAAGGAAGGAAGGACCACGGAACTGATCGAATAGACGAAAATCCCTAAAGGGAATTCGAGAAGACGATAAGCATAGTTTAGGTAAGAAACACTTCCTTGGGGAAGAAAGGAAGCAAGAAAATTATTAATAAAAATTTTTACTTGGTAGATTGCCGAGCCAAAGATAGCGGGCACCATGATTTTCCCCATTTTTTTTAGTTCTGGATTTTGGAAGTCAAAGTTTGAGGTAAGGTGGACACCATTTTTTTCAAGGAAGGGGATTTGGAATACCAACTGGAGAAACCCGCCGACCATGACTCCAATGGCTAAAGCCATTATCGGAAAGTGAAGATAGGGGAAAAGAAGAACCACTGAGAGGATGACGCCGAGGTTATAAAAAACGGGAGCTAAGGCAGGGGCTGCAAAACGCCTCAAGGAGTTAAGGATTCCCATACAGAGTGCTGCCAGACTGACAAGGAAAATGAAAGGAAAAGTGATCTGGGTCAGGAGTATCGTAAGCTCGGTTTTTCCTGGAATTTTTGCAAACCCCGGCACCATAATTCTGATAAGAGGGGAGGCAAAAGCAATACCTAACACGGTAATGATAATGAGAATTATCGTTAGGATGGTGAAAGCCGCATGAGCAAGTTTTAAGGCTTCCTCACGCCCTTTTTTGACCAAGGTTTCAGAAAAAACCGGGATAAATGCTATACTGAGGGAACCCTCAGCCAGAAGAATTCTAAGGATATTGGGGATCTGAAAAGCTACGAAAAAGGAATCAGCTGCCATGCTGGCACCAAAATAAAAAGCAATCGCCATTTCCCGGACTAATCCAAGAATTCTGCTTAAAAAGGTGGCTACCCCTACGATACCAAAGGCTCTGGTTATGTGTGCGTTTTCGGACATTTTAGAAAGGGCCTTTACGTAATGAAATCCTTATGAATTTTGCTTGACAAACCAGTAAATTCGATGGTAAAAAACAAAATTCCGCAATAAAAATAATTACAACATTAAAATTGGTGAAAGGATTGTATGGCAACGCATAAATCAGCTTTAAAACGAAGCAAACAAAGTAAAGAAAAACGGCTGAGAAACCGGAACGTCAAAAGCAATCTCAAGACCACGATGAAAGCAGTCAGTGCCGCGATTGAGGGGAAAGACCCGAAAAAAGCACAGGAAGTGCTTTCTCAGGTTACCCCGGTTATTAATAAAGCTGCCTCCAAAGGGGTTATTCACAAAAAAAATGCTGCCCGCAAAATCTCCCGCTTGACCCGCAAAGTGAATGCTTTAAAGTCCTAATCTTTTTCGCTTCGGCATTGGATGGGAAGAGCAACTGTTTCGATTGCGTTCTCAGAGGAGAAGGCAGGGGTGAGAAGCTTTTTCTGCACTTTACCCCCTGACTTTTTTCTTCCAACCCTGCTTATCGTTAACTCAAAATCTGAACCTGGGAGGGGCCTTAGCCTCTCCCTCGATGCGGCCGGTAATAAGCAAACATTATTCGCACAACTCCAAGACGAGTTTTTCTAAAACGAGTTTTTTGGGAGTACTCCTGGTTTTGAGGGCGATATCAGTCCCCCACATTTGCTGAAAACAATCCATCAGCTTTTTTTCAGAAAATTTATTTAACTGAGGATATAACTTCTCCCACACAAATTTTGGGATGTTTAGGGCATTGGTTATCTCCGCGGGCTTCAGGCCCTGTTTCACCAGAGTGCGTGCTTTGCGGATCATCCGGAATTGACGGGCAATTAAACCTAAAATATTTCCGGGTTGTGCTCCACTTTTAAGGAGTTGTGAAAGCGTGATTAATGCCTCATTCAGTTTTCGATTACCGATGTGATCAACCAATTCAAAAACGGTTTCTGTTCGCAAACGTGAAATCACTTTTTCAACATCATCCTTAGTAATTTCTTTTTTTTCGCCAACAAAAAGAACAAGTTTTTCCATTTCATGGAAAATGTCGAGAAGTTTATTCCCAATCAGTTCGTGTAATAAAAAAAACGCTGCAGCCCCTATAGACTTCCCAAAATTTTGAGCCATATATTTTATCCAATCAGGGATCTCGTTTTGATAGGGATGGTTTAATTCGAGAACCAAGCCGTATCCCGCATACTTTGCGAAGGACTTAAGGAGTGGTTTAAAAGCGTTGCCCCGAAAATTAACACCACTGCTGGTTAGGATAAGGGTGGTTTTCTTGCTTGGGCTTTCCACGTAGGAAAAAAGGTGCTCCTGTTCTTGAGCAGAGATCTTTTCCGCCTCTTTAAAAAGGACGATTTTCCGTCCGCCTAAAAAGGGAATAGTGCGAGCGTGATCAAGAAGGGTTGCTATGGGGGTGGAAGAACTGGAAAAAACCTCGAAATTCAAGCCACGGTTTATTTTTTCTCCCAAACGCTCCAATACAATGTGAACGGCTTTGTTTTTTAGGTATTCTTCTTCTCCGTAAAAATAATAAAGAGGGAGTAATGAACCCTCTTTGAACTTTGATAAAAAAACAGCAGGTTTCATGCTTAAAAACCCAAAACCAGCTCCTCATAAATTTGCTCGGCCAACTCATTGGCAATTTTCTGAAAAGCTACTTTTTTGGTTGCTTCGGTTAAGGCATTATCTTCAGTTGAAACTTTATACTCTTCATCATAGGTTAAGGAGGGTTTTTTCCAAATGGTTTCATTCGTGTGATTATTTTTTAACGTAAGATCGAGCGTGATGTACGCCCGGTATTCAAGGACTTTGTCTTCCGAGGAATAAGCAATCGTTGTAGTGCGAAACTGTTTAACAATCCCATGAAGCGTGGCATCTGCTCCATGAGAAAGGATAGTGAATTTTTTATTTTTGATAAACTCGTTGATCAGAGCACGGGTAAAATAAGATTCAATATTTGCCTCATAGGTTTCGTTTTGGAAAAAGGGAATGGAGATCGAGGTTATGTCTCCCGGGAGGTTGTTGTAATCCGAGGCAAAGTGGTACCCCCCACAACCATTGCTGAAAACGAAAAAAAGAATAAAAGCGAAAAGCACCTTGACCATCGATTTTTGATCACATGAACTCATTGCATCACCATATTAATCAGTTTTCGGGGAACATAAATTATTTTAACAATCTTTTTCCCTTCTGTCCATTGTTTCGTTCGTTCATCGTTTTGAGCTAAGGTTTTGATTTCTTGTTCCAGAGTGTTGACGGGTACGGTTATTTGACCCCGCAGTTTTCCGTTAATTTGGATGACTATCACCATCTCCTCTTCTTTGGCAACTTCCGGGTCATAGGAGGGCCAGGCTTCTTTGCTGATGCTTTCCGTATGTCCTAAAATCTGCCAAAGTTCTTCAGTGATATGGGGACTCACCGGGTAGAGGAGGAGCACAATGGTTTCCATGGCTTCCCTTAACACTTGGTTTTTAAAGGGGTTCGCGACGGAATTTACGTCAAACTGATACAAAGTGTTGACAAGCTCCATGATTGCGCTGATCGCGGTATTGAAGTGGAAGCGTTCTTCAAGGTCTTCTGTTACTTTTCGGATAGTCTGATGGGTTTTCCGCCGGAGATTTCTTAAGGTTTCAGGAAGGTCTTCTTTCCCGTGATAGGGTTTAGCATCCTTCATGGTTTCCGCGTGTACCTGGATTATCCGCCAGACCCGGCCCAAAAACCGAAAAGCTCCTTCCACTCCCTGGTCGCTCCAGTCTAAATCTTTTTCTGGGGGTGCGGCAAAAAGGCAGAAAAGGCGGATAGTATCCGCGCCGTGCTGTTCGATAAGTTCGTCCGGATCGACGACATTTTTTTTGGATTTGGACATTTTTTCCGTGCGCCCGATTTCAACTGCTGACCCGCACCCGATGCATTTCCCTTCCGCAACTTCTTTGGGAAAGAGCCAGCCATGCTGAGGACACCGGGTGGTCTCCTTATGGACCATACCCTGAGTTAGCAGATTGGTAAACGGTTCGTCCTGCCGTACTATCCCTAAGTCTCGGAGAACCTTGGTATAGAACCGGGCATAGAGAAGGTGAAGAATGGCGTGCTCGATGCCGCCGATATATTGGTCGACCGGCATCCAATAGTTAACTTTATCCTTATCTAAAGGGCCATTATCGTAAGTGGGACAGGCGTAGCGGAAAAAATACCAGGATGACTCTACAAACGTATCCATGGTATCAGTCTCCCGTCGGCTGGGTCGTGAACAGCGTGGGCAGGGAGTATTAACAAAGGCAGAGCTTAACGCAAGCGGAGATTGCCCGGTCTCGAGCATTTTCACGTCGAGTGGTAAAACCACGGGTAAGTCTTTTTCGGAAACCGGGACGATTCCGCACTCATCACAGTAAATTATAGGAATGGGCGCTCCCCAGTAACGCTGACGAGAGATGCCCCAGTCCCGGAGCCGATAACTGACTGTTTTTTTACCCTTTCCTATCGATGCCAGATAGTCGGTTATTTTAACTCCTGCTTCTCTGTTCGGTATCCCGTCAAACTGTCCCGAATTTACCATGATTCCATCATCCACATACGCGGCCTCCAGAGAAATGGGGTCGAGTTTTTCTTCGGAGGGTTGGATGACAATAATGAGCGGAAGCCCATATTTTTTCGCAAACTCAAAATCTCGCTGGTCGTGGGTAGGCACGGCCATGACTGCCCCGGTTCCATATTCCATTAAAACAAAGTTTGCAACAAAGATCGGCATTTTCCGATTCGTCACGGGGTTGATGCAGTATGATCCTGTAAACACTCCTTCTTTTTCTGTATCTTCCGCAGTCCGTTTGCTTAAGTCTTCCCGTTTCATTTTTTCGATAAACTGACGAACGGGGTTCTCTTGAGGAGTGCCGTGAGAGAGAGTTTGGGCAAGAGGATGCTCGGGGGCAAGGCTCATAAACGTCGCGCCGAAGAGGGTATCCGGACGAGTGGTAAAAACCGTGATCTCGCCCTTTCCTTTTTCCAAAGTAAAGCTTATCTCCGCGCCCTCACTTCTTCCGATCCAGTTTTTTTGCATGGTTAAAACCCGTTCCGGCCAGCCGGGAAGTTTATCGCAGTAGTCCAAAAGTTCTTCGGCATACGCCGTGATCTTAAAAAACCACTGTTGTAAGTCTTTCTGGGCGACTTCTTTGCCACAGCGCCAGCACAAGCCCGCCTCAACCTGTTCATTGGCCAATACGGTCTGACATTTCTCACACCAGTTTACCCACGAACGTTTCCGATAGGCGAGACCCTTTTCAAACATTTTGATGAAGATAAGCTGTTCCCACCGGTAGTAGCCCGGATCACACGTAGCCAATTCCCGCGTCCAATCATAGCTTATTCCCATCCGCTTAAGTTGGGAGCGCATGTAGGCAATGTTGTCATAAGTCCATTGGGAGGGATGGGTTTTATGCTCAATCGCCGCATTTTCCGCGGGGAGGCCAAAGGCGTCCCAGCCGATGGGATGGAGCACGTTAAAGCCTCGCATCGTTTTATACCGGGCAATAACATCTCCGATAGAATAATTGCGGACATGGCCTACATGAATCCGACCGGAAGGATAAGGAAACATTTCCAACAGATAATACTTGGGTTTATCGGCTGATTCTGTAACCGTAAACACCTGATTCTCTTCCCAGAGCCTCTGCCAGTTCTCCTCAATTTCGTGGGGATGATAATCTTTTCCCATTGGGTAATTTCCTTCTCAATTTCAAGAGGTATCAGCTTTTACGCGAGGAAAATTTTTTAGGAGTATTGTTAAAGTTGGCAAGAAATGTCAAGGAATATTTTGCCCCATTTAACTGAGAAGCTCGGGAACCACCATCCATCTGATTCGCCATTGAAGGTGTTTCATCTTTTCGAGGCAAACAATCCCTCCTTGCTGAAAACTTATCAATTCTTCTTCCCTTCCGAGAAGCCGGCTCGCCAGTTTGGAAAGAAAAGGAAGATGCCCCACGATCATTACGTCATCAGGGGACTTATTCAGTTCCTCCGCCCAAGGGTTAACCGGATCGTCGGGGGCAAGTCCTTCTTTTTCCATGATCCCTCCTAAGGACGTAACTTTAGGATTCAGAATTTCCGCACTTTGAGTTGCCCTCGTTTTCCCGCTTTGAAGGATAACGCTGATTTTTAGGTTAACATCCTTAAGGAACTGGGCCACTTTTTCCATATCCTTTTGTCCTTTTTCGCTCAAAGGACGAGCCGGGTCAACGTCTTCAGAAACAGATTGGCCATGCTGAACAAGGTAAACTTTCATGGCTACCCCCCCACAATGCGCTAATTTTTTTGCAATTACTTACTAATATGGTATATGTTTCTATACCATAATCACAAACATCCTGCAATAAGATGGTTTCTAAATAATTCCAAATAGTTTGCCCATCTTTTTTATCCGGGGTTGTTATGCCTAAAGATATTTATCTTAAGTTAAGAGATTTTTTGGACAAGCTCCCGGCAGGGTTTCCAGCCACCGAAAGTGGAGTAGAAATCAAAATCCTGAAAAAACTTTTTACCCCTGAACAAGCCACAACCGCTTTGCAGTTAAGATCGGAGCCGGAACCAGTGTCGGCCATTGCACCACGATTAAAAATGAACCACGCCCAAGCCGCAGAAAAGCTTGAGGCGATGGCCAAAGAAGGTTTGATTTACCGGACACGCGTGAAAGGCCAGCCTTTTTATATGGTGCTTCAGTTTGTGGTGGGGATTTACGAATTTCATTTAAATACTCTTGACCGCGAGCTGGCGGAATTAATGGAGGAGTACCTTCCCGCGATAGCGAAATTCTGGGAATCCACGAAAACCAAGCAGCTTCGGGTAATTCCGATTGGAACTTCTCTTTTTGCGACTCCCCTGGTTTCCACGTATGACCAGGTCCGCGCCCTGGTTAAAGATAAGAAACTTATTGCCGTAGCCCCGTGTATTTGCCAGAAGGAACAATTACTCATAGGATATTCCTGTGACCGGCCAGCAGAGCGATGTCTGGTGTTTGATGATGCGGCGCAGTATTATCTTGAAAACAAAATGGGAAGAAAGATTAGCGAAGAGGAACTCTTGACTATCTTAAAATTGGGAGAAGAAAAAGCGCTGGTGCTTTCACCCACCAATGCCAAAGACATTCTGAATATCTGTATGTGCTGTGGGTGTTGCTGCGGCATGCTCCGCCTCCTTAAAAAATTTCCCAAACCCGCAGAGCACATTCAGTCCTCTTTTCACGCTCAGATTGCGCCAGATCTCTGTAATTTATGCGGTGCGTGCGTGGCGCGGTGTCAGATGGAAGCCATCATTGCCGGCACTGAGTATTATGAGATAAACCGAGATCGTTGTATAGGATGTGGCCTTTGCGTAACCACCTGTCCGGTTGAAACAATCACGCTGAAGGCAAAATCCAAACCTCCCCAGATTCCTGAAACCATTATTGATATGCATGTGAAAATCGCCAAAGAGCGGGGAATATTTTTTATTGCCCGGCTTTTGGTTGAGCGGTTAACGAGATTTGTGGGCGGAGCTTTGGGTAAATGAACTTTTCTCTCCCCTATCATCAGAAAAAGATCGAGGTTTCTTGTTTCCCCAAAAAACTTGCTTCCGTGATAATGCCGCAGAAAATGAGCCCGATACCCGATGTGCCTCAGGCAAGCACAATCGCTTTGGATAAGCCACGGGATCAGTATTCTTTCGGTACTTTTGCCCAAAAAGGGGATAAGGTGGTCATCATCGTGTCTGATATTACCCGTTATTCCGGATCCCACCTTTTTCTTCCTCACCTGATCAATAGAATGAATCAAAATGGAATCACCGATAATAATATTGCGATTGTTTTTTCTCTGGGGATTCATCGTCCGATGAGTTTCGAAGAACAAAATCAGGTGGTTGGTGAGGAGGTGGCTCAACGGGTTCGTCTTGAAAATCACGATGCCAAGAATCACCATCAGTTAGTCTTTTCAGGGAAGACCACAAAAAGTGATTATAAACCGCCGGGTGGCGGAAGCGGATAAGGTTAGTCTTACCGGAACGATCGGATATCATTACCTTGCCGGATTTGGAGGCGGAAGAAAAAGCATACTCCCTGGAGTTGCCTCAGTCGAATCCTTTGTTGCGACGCATCTTTTAGTGCTTGACCCCGAACGGGGAGGAAGGCACCCTTGGGCGCGCACTGGTGTTCTTCAGGGTAATCCCCTGCATGAAGATATGATGGAGGCCGCACGATTGGTTCCTCCTAAATTTTTATTTAATACAATTCTCTCACTTGATTATGGTATAGTTAATTTAGCGGTTGGACATTGGGAGGAAGCTTTTTCCCAAGGATGTGATTTTGTTGATCGGCAATTTAAGGACTAGTGTGACACAGACGACGGACCATAAACAACAAACTATGGGCACACCTTATGCTAAAGAAAAAATTCATTCAAAAGCTCACGAAGATTGTTGGTGAAGAAAATATTTTAACCAGCACGGAGGACCTCACCTGCTATTCCTATGACGCGGTTAATCAGAAATTTTTACCGGAGGCAGTAGTATTTCCCGGAAGTGCCGAAGAGGTCGCTGCTGTCCTCATACTGGCCAATCAGGGGCAGTTCCCGGTTATCCCCCGGGGAGCAGGGAGCGGTTTTACCGGTGGTTCTTTAGCGGTTTTGGGTGGAGTTGTTTTAGTCACCAGCCGTTTAAACCGGATTATCGAGATTGATACTGATAATTTAACTGCTCTCGTTGAACCCGGAGTGGTGTGCGGTGAATTCCAGAAGGAAGTGGAGAAATACGGGCTTTATTATCCGCCTGATCCCGCCAGTCTGGCTTTTTCCACCTTAGGGGGAAATGTCGCGGAATGCGCTGGCGGACCGAGTGCTTTGAAATATGGGGTTACCCGTGATTATGTTACTGGTTTGGAGATCGTTCTTCCCACCGGAGAGATCATCACCACGGGCGTTCAGACGATGAAAGGAGTGGTCGGGTATGATCTCACCCAGCTGGTCATTGGCTCTGAGGGCACCTTAGCGATCGTAACCAAAATTTATCTCCGCCTTATTCCCAAACCAGAAACAAGCATTACGCTGATGGTTTTTTTCAAAAAAATCGATGATTCGGCTCATGCGGTATCGAGTATCATCCGTAATAAAGTTGTTCCCGCGAAACTGGAATTTATGGACCGCGGGTCGATTGAATGCGTGAATACCTATCAGAATCTTGGTTTTCCCGAAGAGACTGAGGCATTACTTCTGATTGAGCTTGATGGTGATCCCGCGGCCGTGGAAAACGCGGCTGGAAAAGTAGAAAAGATTTGTTTGGAACAAGGTTCCTTTCGGGTCGAGCGGGCAATCAACCCCAAGGACGCTTCTAACCTTTGGGAGGTGAGACGCGCGATTTCTCCTTCCTTGCTCCTTCTCAACCTTACTAAGATAAATGAAGATGTTGTTGTTCCCCGAAGCAAAATTCCCGAACTGATTCACCGCATGGAAGGAATAAAAAATAACCATCAGCTTACGATTATTAGTTTTGGTCATGCGGGCGATGGGAACCTCCACATTAACGTGATGTTTGATGAGAAAATTACTGGGGAGCGGGAAAAGGCAGAGCACGCGATTAAAGAAATTTTTCAGGAAGTGCTCAATCTGGGGGGCACTATTTCCGGTGAACACGGTATCGGCATTACCAAAGCTCCTTTCTTAACGATGGAGCTTAACGACTCGCAAATCGAATTGATGAAAAAGATTAAACGGGTCTTTGACCCGAATGACATTCTGAATCCTGGAAAGATTTTTTATCAATAACCACGGACCATCAACAATGAGTTCTTTCTAAAAGTATGACCTATGGTGAAACAAAACCGAAAAAAAAATTCCCAATCTTCCCACGACCAGTTCGAGCAACTCCTTGTTGATGCCTCTCGCTGTGTGAAATGCGGGCGTTGTTTAAGCGTGTGTCCGGTGTATCGCGAGCTGGGAAGAGAGAAAGGAGTGGCCCGGGGAAAGCTTTCCCTGATCGAATCGCAGGGGGACAAGGGCTTCAAGCGCTCTTCTAAAAAGCTTAAGGAGATTATCTCCCTTTGTCTGCTTTGCGGCGCCTGTACGGAAAACTGCCCCAACTTAGTGGAAGGCGATAAGATAATCCAGAAAGCGCGGGGTGCTTTGTTCTCCAAAAAATATCCCCCGCTCCCGCTGAAGCTTATGCTCCAGCATATCCTTACCTCGCCTAAAAAGATGGATAAACTCCTTCAGGCGGGGAAATTATTGCAGCCACTTTTTTTAAAGAAAATACCTTCTGAGAGCGGACTTTATCTTCGGTTTCCTTTTTCTTCGTGGGGAAAAAAGCGCGTTATTCCTGATCTCGCCAAAGAACCTTTTTTAAAAAAATATTCCGGGGGAAAAGTCCCGGAGAGAACGGATGTCGCCCTTTTTGTGGGCTGTGTTGGGAACTATCTTTTTCCCAAGGTACCGGAAGCCGCGGTTGAAATCTTTAAACACCTGAACCTTTCTGTTCAGGTCCCCCAGGAGCAGGCATGCTGTGGGCTTATGGCCTTTGGCGCCGGGATGGATGAGATTGATGTCGAGCTGGTCAAGAGGAACATCGAGGCGTTTGAAAAAACAGGTTCTATCCCAATTGTTGCGTCGTGTTCTTCCTGCAGCGCTCACCTCAAGCATTATCCTGACCTCTTTGAGGAAGGGGAATGGAAGGAGAGGGCGAAACGATTTTCTCAGCGGGTAAAGGATGTCTCCGAATTTTTAGTGGAAAAATCCTACGCGCCAGAAGGAAAGGCAAAACCAAACGCGCTGTCTTCCCGGCTTACGTTCCATGATCCCTGCCACTTGCGGCGCAAACAGGGAATATTCGAAGCACCCCGCAAGCTCCTTAAAAGTTTACCCGGGGTTGAATTTATTGAGACCGGCAATGAGAACCTGTGCTGTGGCTCGGGCGGAAGCTTTAATTTAAGCCACTATGATCTATCGAAAAAAATCTTTCAGCGGAGAATCAAACCCATTGACGAGAAAAAGGTTGATACGGTGGTTACCTCGTGTATGGGTTGTCTGCTTCAGTTCTTGGATGGCCTTCGTCGAGAAGGAAAATCAGTCAAGGTCAAACACCTGCTTGAAGTGTTAAAAGCAAAAAATTAATGGTGCATGATGAGTCGAACAGTTTAAAATTTAGTTCCCCCCGAAGTATACTTATTTTATTGATTTCACATTTTCTGTTGAGATCGGCGGTCGTCAAAGTTATGCTAAAGTGTAACTTATTAAAAAGAGATTTGTATGCGGTTTGCGGGCATAAAAGAACTCAAACATAAAACCATGAACCTTATAAACGAGTCTAAAAAGAAAGGTATTTTTATCACTGCGTACGGAAAGCCCGTAGACGTCCTCCATCATATTACTGAAGATGACCTTGCCGCTTACCTGATCGGAAATGATCCTGCCTTTAAAAACCGGATCGAGGAAGCTTTTGCCGACTACACCGCCCAAGGTGGTATAACAGCAGAGACAATGATAAAGATTGCAAAACAAAAAAACACCTCATTGATCGCTAAAACCATTAGGTGTTTATTTTTGGTTTTCGCTCATCCTCTGTTCCCTCTTTTTCAGATTTCTCCCCTTTTTTATTAAATAAATTTAGAAGAAAGTCAAGCAAAGCTGTTTAGTCGACTCGATCGTAGCGAGCAAACTGCATGGTGAAGGTTCCCCTTCCTTGGGTGGCGGAACGGAGGCTGGTGGAATAGCCGAACATCTTTTTTAAGGGGACGAGTGCCTTAATAAGGGAAACCTTCCCCTTATTGCTGATATTTTCAAGCTTTCCTTTGCGGGCGCTTAAATCGCTGATCACCTCTCCCATGAATTCTTCGGGTGCAACCACCTCGATGGACATAAACGGTTCTAAAAGCACTGCTCCGGCTTTTTCACACCCCTCTTTGACTCCCATGGAGGTAGCAATTTTATACCCCATCTCACTCGAAGAACCCTCGCGATAAATTCCATCAATCAACGTTATTTTTATGTCAACGATCGGATATCCGGCGATGACACCGCTCAGTAATGCTTCGTTAACCCCATCTTCGATAGGACCGAGGAATTGCGGGGGAATTTTGTCTTCAGGCAGGTTTTTAGTAAACCGGGTGCCTTCGCCTCGTTTTAAAGGTTCAAGTCTCAGTTTGACCTGGCCAAACTGGAAGGCGCCGCCAAGCTCTTTGTCAAAATTGCTTTCTACCTCAATTGTCCGGGCAATGGTTTCCCGGTAGACGACCTGGGGTTTTCCGACATTCACATTGACGCTGAAGTCTTGCAAGAGGCGCGTTACCAGTACATCTAAATGGAGTTCTCCCATACCGGAAATAATCGTTTGCGCGGAATCTTCGTCATGCTTTACCGTGAAGGTGGGATCCTCATCCACTAATTTATTTAAGGCGCTTTCCAGTTTTTCCACATCATCGCGAGTCTTGGGCTCGATCGCGATTGACATAACCGGTCGGTAAACATCAATCGGTTCAAGAACGATGGGGTGCCCCTGGTCACTGAGGGTATCTCCGGTAAAGGTATCTTTCAGACCAACCACACCGACGATATCTCCGGCTTTTGCTTCCTTGATCCGTTCTCGTTTGTTCGCGTGCATCCGGAAAAGACGGGCAATCCGCTCCCTTTTGTTTTTGCTGGCATTATAAACTTCTGATTCGGCCAAGAGTTTCCCGGAATAAATCCTTATAAACGTGAGTTTCCTCTTTTCTTCATCCGTTAATATTTTAAAAGCCAGGGCAGCAAGAGGAGCATCGTCGTTGTTGGGTCTTTGTTCCTCCTCGCCCGTTTTCGGATTTACCCCGGTTACGGGTGGCATGTCGCCGGGTGAAGGAAAGTAATGGACCACGGCATCGAGAATCGGCTGGATACCTTTATTCCTTAAGGCGGTTCCGCACAGGACCGGGATGACCTTCATGCTCAAGGTGAGTTTTCTTATTCCCTGGCGCATTTCTTCAGAAGAAATTTCTTCTCCCCCCAGGTATTTTTCCAGAAGGAGCTCATCATTTTCAGCAACCTTTTCCAAAATGAGTTCACGATAGTGAGCTGCTTCTTCCTTTTTCTCATTCGGAATCGGCTCGCTAGAATAGGTTGACCCTAAAGTGTTTTCATGCCAGACGATCGCGTGATTGGCAATGAGGTCAATGACGCCATGAAAATTCGCCTCTTCCCCCAAAGGAAGCTGGAGAAGAAGAGGCAAGACGCCCAGTTTATCTCTCATCTGCTGAATGGTTCCCGGGAAGTCGGCACCGATCCGGTCCATCTTATTAATAAAAGCGATGCGTGGAACCCGGTATTTATCTGCCTGATGCCAGACGGTTTCAGACTGAGGTTCCACTCCTCCTACCGCGCAAAAAACAACGATAGCGCCATCAAGAACTCTCAACGACCGTTCCACTTCGATGGTAAAATCGACGTGACCCGGGGTGTCAATAATATGGATTTCATGATCAAGCCACATACAGGTGGTGGCGGCTGAGGTTATGGTAATACCCCTTTCCTGCTCTTGCACTAAGTAGTCCATGATTGCCTGGCCATCATGGACTTCTCCCATCTTATGAGATTTTCCGGTATAAAAGAGAATCCTTTCGGTAACCGTGGTCTTCCCCGCGTCAATGTGTGCGATGATTCCGATGTTACGAATTTTTTCTAACCTGTTTTTCTTAGCCACAGTTTACCCCTTTTTGATAAGGGAAAGGTTCGCTTTTAAAGGCGCACGGAGATCGATATGCCCTTTAAGGGTTTCCTGAGATTGCCCATCCACTAAGATTTGGACTTCTGTAAGCGAGGGAATAGTGAGTAAGATCGAATTGACAATGGAATAAATCGTTTGCATTTCCGCCAGACTTCCTCCGGGATGGTTGCGAGCGAGTTCCGAGCTAAAATCGATGACCACCCGAGTATTCCCTTTTAGTTCTATGCCTCGAACTGTTACGCCGTGCGGTATCGTTTGAATAAGGGTGCTTTTCGGCCCTTTAATAAGTTCTTCAATAATTTTTTTCACGTTATTTTCTATTGCCCCCTCTTGCAGGATCATTCTTCGTGGCTCCGGCATAAGGTAATCGCTGTTCGAATCCCCAAAGTAAAGGTTTACCGAAAAGTTTTTTTCTTTCGCGATCGGAGAAGGGGGGATTTTCTTTTTATGGGGAAGCATGGTCAGTAGGTCGGGATGTTTAACCAAATAGATTGAGGCAGCAGTTAGTCCAATAAGAAAAAGAAACAGCATCCATTGAATCACGGTATTTTTTTTTGATTGCCTTTTAAATTTTTTAGTACCATAGCGCTCAACGAATGAAACTTAACCCAATAGAACGAAACCATTTTTTAAGGACAAAATTACGTGCTTCACGTTAAATTGATAATTTATATTATTGCTCAGATATGTCAAGAACTTACTTCTTAACGGAGTGGTTAGGTTTATTGTGGGCTTTCCGAACTAAAAGAATCTTTACCCGCGTGAGGATAATATGATAATATAAGCTAAAATTAAATTCAAAAAAAATTAAACCTTTTTACCCGAGGGAGGATCATATGTGAAAAAAGATGTCTTAAAAAAATGTTTGATAACCCTCCTCCCAAGATGGGTGTGCCGGAGAACAAAAGCATTCCCCGGATACCTTCTCATCGTATCCCGTGCACCCCACGAGAAATGAAAACTCATCTCCAAAAATATGTTGATCTTATCAAAGCACGAGGCGCTGATGATGCCTCGGATTGTCAGGGCACGCGCTATTCCTCAAGACCCCCGTGTTCTTTTAAAGTGCTCTTCTCCCAAGTGGCCCTGGCTACGGATTGAGTGGAAGCTGCCCTCGGCACTGCAGCGGAGATTTCCAGAAAGCAAAAGAATTTTTGCGTGCCTATACCTGGGCACTGGTGTATCGGGTCGACATTCCGCATGAGGGGTGAAAATATATATCAGGCCCGGATTCTTTAAACAACTATCGAACGAAGGAAGGGCGTCATCGGTTGGGTTCTTTTCAGCGGTATTGTTACGGCATGGGTGACGCGGTGGAGGGTGCTGCTTTTTATGATGGTCACTACTACGCGATCAACTGCCACTTTGGCCCTTGTCTCATGAGTCTTTGTGAGGAATTTGATCATTGCATGGAAATCAAAGCCGGGGTCTGCCGTTTCCCCACAATCGCTAAACCGAGGGTGGAACAGACCTTTTGCGTTGACTTTATTAAACTCGCGAACAAGCCTGGGCTGGAACCATTATATGCAAGGCCACTGCGCGTATCCGCAGGATTTTCCCAAGGGGTATACGCCCTTTGCTGACCGGGTTGATTTTGATCGATTAAAGGTATTAAGGCAGCGGGGGTCTTTAAACCTTGGGAACAGAAAAGGGGTTCGTGATTTTAAAATCAGGGAAAAACACTTCCTGACTTTCCAGCTCCTGGATCCAGTATTCCTCGAACTCCAATCTTTCCATTGCCTTTTTTATTTCCTGGTATTCTTCTCGATTAAGGGGTCGGTTGATCAGGGAGTGGTCGTGCGCGCGAAACCGGGGAGCGTATTGAGACATAAGGCTTACGCGAATTGAACGGGGAAAGGCCGCGCGTATAAGCGCGAGGACCTTTTCACTGTTGGTAAGGTGGTGAGGCAGTACCAAGTGTCTGATAATCAAACCCCGCAGAGCGATCTCATTGTCATCGACAGTCACATCTCCCACCTGGCGATACATTTCTTTTACTGCTGCCTGGCAGACCGAAGGATAATCAGGCGCGTTAGAATATAGTTTCCCTACGCTTTCCTCAGCATACTTCCAATCCGGCAGATAAATGTCTATGATCCCCTCAAGGAGTTTCAGCGTTTCCGGAGATTCATATCCGCTGGAGTTATACACCAGCGGAATCCGAAGTCCCTGCGTAGCGGCTAGGGATAGTGCCTTCAGGACAAAAGGGAGAAAATGCGAAGGGGTTACTAAATCAATGTTGTGGCAGCCGAGCGCCTGGAGATGAAGCATGATTTCTCCGAGCTTTTCTTCGCTGATGGGGTACCCGACTCCTTCGTGACTGAGGTGATGGTTTTGGCAGAAGGAGCATTTAAGGTTGCAGTGGGTAAAAAAAATGGTACCCGCGCCCTTTTCTCCGGTTAAGGGCGGTTCTTCTCCAAAGTGAGGGCCGTAATGAGCAATCTCCAGAGTGTTTCCGCCTCCGCAGAAACCCTTTTCACCTTGCAGGCGGTTAGCTTTGCAGTGACGGGGACACAAGGTGCAGCAGGAGAGGAGCTCATACGCGTGAGTGATCCGAAGAGAAAGTTCGCCCGAGTGTAAAAGTTTCTTGTATCCTGGTTCGAAAGTGTGTTCTCTGTCCTTGGTATTCTTATTCACGTCCGACTTCCTTAATTGCCTTTGTTTTACACACCTGTTGGCAAACACCGCACCCAATGCAGAGCAAAGGGTCAATCATGGCCCGGCCTTTCTTTTTTTCCTTTTCATCTCCCGTGTCGTGGGGAATATTTTTCACCCACCCAAGCGCGGGACAGCCCAAATGAATGCACGTTTGACAGCCGATACATGCTTCTTCCATAACATGAAAGCGTGTTGGAAACGGGGTGAATTCTCGACGGTTGAAAATACAGGGGGCTTCTGAAATCACGATCGAAAGCTCAGGGCGGTTTACCTCTTCTTTGATTGTGGTTAGTGTCTCGGCAACATGATACGGGTTTACGGTGCGGATATTACGGGCGCCAAGTCGCTTTCCCTAACTCGCCATAATCAACCCGAAAGGTTTCGTCTCCCCTGATAGTAAATCCGGTCCCCGGGTGCTCCTGCCCGCCGGTCATGGCCGTATAGCGGTTATCGAGGATGATAACGGTTGATCTTCCTTGGTTATAACTCATGTTGAGAAGGCCGGTTATTCCTGAATGAAGAAAGGTAGAGTCACCAATGACCGCCACAACTTTCCCCAGAGCATTATCGCCCATTGCCTTTTCAATGCCATGGGCTTGCCCTATGCCTGCGCCCATGCACAGCGTGGTATCAATCGCATTGAGAGGGGGCATAAAGGCCAAGGTATAACAGCCAATATCTCCGGTTACAAAGACTTTTAATTTATTGAGGGCATAGAAGACCCCCCGATGAGGACACCCTGGGCAAAGATTCGGGGGACGGGAAGGAATGGATTCCCTTGGTCCGGCAGTTTTAAGGTGTTTGGTTTTAATACCTTCTTCTATCCGATCAGGATCAAGCTCACCCCATCGAGGCAGGAGGGACTTTCCCTTCACTTTTATTCCCAGAAGGATCACCCGTTCTTCGAGAAAAGGATCAAGCTCTTCGACGACCAAGACTTCTTTCACGTTATGGGCAAACCTTTTAATCATTTTTTCTGGAAGCGGATACGTCATTCCCAGTTTTAAAAAGGATGCTTGCGGAAAAACTTCTTTGGCATGCTGAAAGCTGATACCGCTGGTAATGATGCCAAGACTCTTTCCCCCCCATTCGATCCGGTTTTCTGGAAAATCTTCCGCAAAGACTTTCAGTTTTTCTATCCTTTCTTCCACAATAAGGTGCCGTTTGCGGGCGTTTGCGGGAACCATCACATACTTGAGGGGGTCTTTGATGAGACCGGCGGGGATCTTTGGTTTTCGGGGATGTGCTAATTCAACGATGGAGACTGAGTGAGAGACTCGGGTGGTGGTGCGGAACAAAACGATGGTGTCGAACTTTTCACTCACGGCAAAGGCGATGGCAACAAAATTCTTCGCCTCCTGGCTGTCACTCGGTTCCAGCATGGGCACTTTAGCAAATGCGGCATAATGCCGGTTATCTTGTTCGTTCTGTGAGCTATGCAGTGACGGGTCATCCGCAGAAACCAGTACCAATCCCCCTTTTACTCCGATGTAGGGGAGGGTCATGAGGGGATCAGCGGCCACATTAACACCCACATGTTTCATGGCCACCAACGCCCGGGCTCCGGCTAGGGACGCTCCGCTTCCCACCTCGAGGGCCACTTTTTCATTCGGAGTCCATTCAACCTTGATCGTGGGATAAGAAAGAAGGGTTTCGAGAATTTCAGTGCTCGGGGTTCCCGGATAACCCGTGGCAACCATTACTCCAGCCTCATACGCACCCCGGGCGATGGCTTCATTTCCTGAGAGTAGTTTTCTCATTTTTTTATTCATAAAAAATTCATAAACTTTAACATCACGAGAAGGTAATCCTATTCAAATTGAGAAGGATTGTCAACTGCGACGGATAAACGCTTGGATAACAAAGGTATTGTTGTGTAACATGATTTTAAATAAATTTTTTTGAAAAGTCTGCTGGAAAGGAAAGCAGCGGTATGCTTGTGATAAAATTTGCGAAGTCCCGCAGGGTTGTTATTGGTTTTTGATACTGTCAAGAAACTACTCAGAAATAAGATAGTTCCTTGACAATGAAGCACCCCAAGAATATTATGAAAGTAACTTTACCCATCTTTTTTGGACGTCTCTATGGATCTTTTTTCCCCTCATCCTCAGGCTGAAAAAAAAATATCCGCGCCTTTAGCGGACCGGATGCGGCCTCGGACTTTGGATGAATTTGTGGGTCAGGAGCATCTTCTGGGAGAAGGCCGGATTTTACGGCAGGCTATCCTGGCGAAGCAGATCCCTTCCATGATCTTGTGGGGGCCTCCCGGATCAGGCAAAACCACCTTGGCTCACCTCATTACTCAGCTCACCGGAGAATATTTTGTCGCTTTCAGCGCGGTTACCTCAGGGGTGAAAGAGATCAAAGAGGTGATTAATGAAGCACGCCGCCAATGGAGTTATAATAAGAAAAAGACCATTCTGTTTGTTGATGAAATCCATCGGTTCAACAAAGCCCAGCAGGACGCTTTCCTTCCTCATATTGAGGCGGGCACCATAATTTTAATTGGCGCGACAACCGAAAATCCTTCCTTTGAAGTGATTTCTCCGCTTCTTTCCCGAACCAAGGTATTTGTGCTCAATCCCTTAGGTGAAGAGGAAATAATAACCATTCTTAAGCGAGCGTTGAACGATAAAGAAAAAGGTTTAGGGGAGTACCACCTGGAAATAAGCCCGGAGGCCTTGGAGTACATCGCTCATTTTTCCGATGGGGATGGGCGGACTGCCTTAAACACCATCGAGTTTGCGGTTTTTAGTATCCCGCCCGATGAAAAAAACATTCGCATAATTTCTGTGTCCCAGGTTCAGGAGGCGATGCAGAAAAAAGCCCTCCTTTATGATAAATCGGGAGAAGAACATTACAACCTTATTTCCGCTCTTCACAAAAGCCTGAGAGATAGCGATCCGGATGGCGCTTTGTATTGGCTGGTGCGGATGCTAGAGGCAGGCGAAGAGCCTCTCTATATTGCCCGGAGGATGGTGAGGTTTGCTTCCGAGGATATCGGCAATGCTGACCCCCAGGCGCTTCAGGTGGCAGTTTCCGGTTTTCAGACTTTTCAATTTGTGGGTTCTCCGGAAGGCGAACTGGCGCTCGTGCAGGTTGCTATTTATCTGGCGTGTGCGCCAAAGAGCAATGCCCTTTATACCGCGTATGGAAAGGCTCAGGAGGATGTGCGGAAGGAAGGTGCGCTTCCGGTTCCTCTCCACATCAGGAACGCCCCCACAAAACTTATGAAAGACTTAGGATACGGAAAAGAATACAAGTACGCTCACAACTTTTCCGAAGCAATTGTAAACCAGAACCATCTTCCTGAGAAATTGCGCGGCCATATTTATTATCGTCCGACTGACCGAGGGCAAGAAAAAGAAATTAAAGAACGGCTCGATACCTGGAGAAAGCTTAAAACCAATCAGGGGAAGGAATAGTTCGTTTAAAATAAGTGATCTGTTTTTTTGGCAGAAAAAAAAGAGAAATCAATAAGAAGAACAATTTTTTTTGTTCACGACGTCTGAATTAAAAAATTAGAAATATATTTTTTCAAATTGCTGGGTGAGTAAATTAACCGCGTCTTTTACCCCCCGGTTGGTGCGAAGGGATATTTCAAATTGATTGAGGGCCCGAATGACTGAGGAGTGATTCCGGTTGAAGAAACTCCCAATGGTTGACAAGGTGCTGTCAGTGTATTTGCGGCAGAAATAATAGGCGATTTGCCGGGGATAATTTATTGTCCGTGAACGAGACTTAGCCTTAAGTTGTTCAGGCGAAACTTTAAATTGTCGGGAAATAAATTTTTGAATATCCATAATATCAACTAACTTATTTTGGATAAAACTCTTGAGCGTTTCCTTCGCTAAATCCAGATCTATTGATCTTCCTAGGAGAGAAGAGCTTGCAATAAGTTGGATGAGGGCGCTTTTTATATCCCGGATGTTGCTTTTTATAGTCTGAGCGATAAAATCAGCCACATCTTCGGTGATCGTTACATTTTCTTCCGCGCACTTTTGAGCGATTATTTTCCTTTTGGTCTCATAATCCGGTGGTTTAATATCTACCACGAGACCGCTTCCCATTCTGGATTTTAGGTTTGTCTTGAGGTCGCTAATTTCTCGGGGATTGGAATTAGCAGTCAAAACCACTTGTTTTCCCATTTGGATCAAGGTATCGAGGGTATAAAAGATTTCTTCTTGGGTTTTTTCCTTTTTTTGTAAAAACTGGATATCTTCGATGACTAACACATCACAGTACTTTCGATATTTTTCTTTGAACTCCAGGATAGTATTTTTACGAAGCGCCTGAATCATCTCGTGGGTAAACCATTCGGCCGTTGTGTAAAAAACCTTTACCTCCGGATGAGTGGAATAAATTTTTTGTCCCACCGCACTGGAAAGGTGGGTCTTTCCCAAACCTTCCGGGGAATAAAAGAAAAGGGGATTATAGAGTCGGGGTTCTCCATCAGTGACGGCTAAGGCAGAAGCATAAGCAAGCTGGTTGCCTGGTCCTACAATAAAGTTTTGGAATGTATACTCCCGATTGATAAAAGGAAGTCCAGTAAGATAGCGTTCGGTACCAGGGAGTGCTAACTGCGAAGGGGAGGGAATCTCTTTATTGTTTCCATACCCATTTCCATTATTGTCAGAGTGGGAAATAAAATCCACCAACACTTCTTCACCTGTTACCTGGTGGAAGGCGCTCATGAGATCTTTATGATAATTTAGTTTGACCCAATCGAGGACAAATTTATTCGGACAAACCAAGACTAATTTATTTGCGTGGTATTCTACTGGCTTGAGCTGGGATAACCAACGATTGAATGAAGCAATGCCGACTCTTTTTTTCAATGCTTCATTGAAAAGGTTCCATACTTGAATCTCCATTCCCCTTCTCTCCTCCTTGGGTTAGGCTAAAAAAGTATTTTAACTATTTTTAACCTTATGATCCTTCCTCACGATCTTTCTTCCTCCTGCACAAAATACTTTCTGAATATTAGTCAAAAGCAAACTCCTGTCAAAGTTAATTTCCGAGAGATTTTCGCGTTTGAAAAGCAAAGAATTGCACAATTGATAACTATCGAAAAGCCAATAACTATTAATGAGAGATACGGTGGAGTGCTATACAGAGAAAGGAGAAAAACGATGTCTAAAAAAAGAGCTACCTTTTCATTGGTTAGTCACATTTTCAACAGACTTTAGGGAGACCAAGGAAAATGAGAAAGCTTCAAAAATCTACTTTTTCCTTCTTTTTTCTTTTAATTCCATTTTTTTTTTTGAAGAACACCGTTATGGTGCCATCCTATATATTTTCCCTGACTATCGCTTGTATGAGTGAAGGCATTTCCGGAGAAGATATTGCGGTAAGATTTACTTCGGTTTTTATTAGTGATCCATTTTTGGCAAGGAAGTGCCATGTAAATAGTTGCGAACTACCCGCTAATGCTGCTGATATTTTTTCTTCGGCAATTTTCCGGGAAGGACTCCCTCCTTCTTGGAATTCAGGGGAGATTTCCCAGATGCTTTTGCCAAAAAATTCTTCCTTTTGTCCCCCCCATCATTTTTTCCCACGCATGATTAGCTCCCCTGATCTGGTCTGCTTTTAAAATGAGGATAGGGTCAGGAGATTTTTCAAAAAACAATTGAAACTCCTCTAAGCCTTTCTTCAATTTTTTTTCGGTTCTCATCCATTCCGTTGTGTCAATAATAGAAACCACTCCATACGTTACCTCACCGTGTTGGTTAAATAAGGGAATAAAATAACCTTGGCGCCAAAAAATTCTTCCTTCGCAGTATTGTTCTTCTTCCCATTCCTCAATAGTAATTTTTCGACCCCTAAAAATATTAGCGAGGGCTTTCGAAATAATCGTGGGATCAATGAGAAATAAAACCTTTGAAAGTGGCTGGTTAACAACAGCGGAAAATCTACACTGGTAAATTTTTTCAGCAATTGCATTAAGGTAAAGAATTTTTTCCTCCGGACCAACCACAAAAAGAGGGAATGGAAGTTTTTCTAACAAGGCCCTGAGGTTTTTATCTCCCAGGGAAGTGAAAAAGGGTTCTTTTTCAAAAAAATCCATTTCTTGTTCCATGGCTTTTTTTCTTGCCTTTTTTAAAAAAATTATGATTTTCCAAATCTCAACTTTGCCAGTTCTTCAACGTGTCTATAAATATGTAACCCTTTTGAGCTGGCTACGATTTCACCGTCATGGACTCCGATTTCCGAAGCCATATATTCCTTCAAAAGCTGGAGGGCGGCTAAATTAGCCGGAAACCCTCCCCATAGGTCCCAGGAACGAAAGTAAGGGAAAAAGTGGAGGGTATTGTCTCGAACTTTAGTATCAATATGACGTAAACAAGGTGGGTCATCGAGAAGAAGGTCAGAGGGCTGTCCGACTTGAAGGATAATCTGGTTCGTGCCGAACCCTTCTTTTTTGTACCGCTTGATGGCCTCCTCAATTTGATTTAAGAAACCACCGTCTCGCTTTTGCGCGTTGGTTAATCTTTCCCCATAGGTATAATCTTCACCGTCGGCTTTTTTGCCCCCCATGATATAATCATTAAAATAACCTACCACATAATCTTCGCTAACCGGCGACGGTATGTTGAGTTGTTCGGGGATCTTAGGTAACCGGGGCTCTTCCCACGGAGCTTTTATCCGTATAACCACAAAGTCAAATTCAATGCGCTCACTGCCTGTATAACTGCCCTGATCGATAGAATATCGCCGGCCATGTTCAAAAAGGTTATAAACCGCTTGATGCCAGGCATCATCAAGGGTGATTGCTTCGATAAAGACAGGCTTCATCATAACTCCTTTTTTCTTCTTGGAAAAAATTTAAATGTAATCGCTTTTTATCCTCCCAGATCTCATGGGTCATTTCCTTATAGGAACGGACGGAAAATTCGAATCCGTCGGAAGTCTTTTTTGCCATTCCATCCATTGCTTTGGGAGAAGGCAGGTGGTAGTAAGTAAAATTGATCTCAACGGTGTCAAAGCCGAGATGTTTTTCATAATAAGAGAACATTGCTGGTTCAGTGATATCCGGCGGATAGACCGACACTTTCCAGTCTTCAAACTGAAAGGCACTGGTTCCGATTTTTATTATTCCTACTGTTTCTGCGTTCTTGCTTCCCAACAAAGCCCCAAGTCTTTAAGCAGTTGGAGGTCTTGTTTCAAAGCTCGGCCTCCGGTGGTGAGATAGCCACCCACGATCATGCCGGTAACTCCCGCCCAATAAGCGGCTGCCTGAAAATCGCGAAGATTAACTTCTCTGCCCCCTGCTAAACGGATTTCCGTTTGTGGCACAATCAGCCTCATAATGGCAAGGATTTTTAATACCTCTAACGGAGTTGGCGGCTTAAGGTTTTCAAGCGGGGTTCCCGGGCGGGGATTTAAGATATTTACGGGAATAGAATCAACGCCAAGATCACGGAGCACAAAAATCATCTCCAGCCATTGTTCCGGAGATTCACCCAAGCCGAGAATGCCCCCGGAGCAAAGACTTAACCCCGCATCCTTCATTATGTTGAGAGTTTTAATTTTTTCTGCGATGGAGTGAGTGGTACAGATTTTATCAAAAAAACTCGGCGCGGTTTCCAAGTTGTGGTGATAACGCTCAACACCGGCGTCTTTGAGAGCGGTAGCTTGTTCTTGTGACAAAATCCCCAAAGAACAATCAACCTGCAAAGGGGTTTCCTGGATGATGGCTTTAACAGACTCGAGAACTTTTTTAAAATCCTTTTTCCCTAACCCTCGGCCACTGGTTACGATACTGAAACGCTGGATTCCTTTGGATGTGGCATCAAGCGCGGCTCGGATAATGTGTTCCACCTCAACCAAGGGATAAATTTCGCATTCGCCTTGATAGTGTGTTGATTGGGCACAGAATGCGCAATCTTCAGAACAACGACCGGACTTTGCATTGATTATCGTGCAAAGCCCTACGTTATCACCAAAGAAATGATGGCGAACGTTATGGGCAATGGCGATGAGATAAACAATGTCTGCTTGAGGAGTGTTAAGAAGCTTTTTTGCCTCAGTAAAGTTTATTTTCTCTCCCCCGAGAACCTTTTCCCCGATGCTGTGGATGTAATCTTTCACTTTTTTTCTTGTTACCCTAATGGCAATAATCTTATGTAATCCGTGTTGTTCGACCTTCAGATATAATCTTTCTTGTGTAATCCCGCATTATAAAACCAGAACAATCCTCTTGCGGAAAATCTGACGAGGTTGGGTTTCAGAGTTTAAAATTATTTATTTAGCTTATTACAAAAGGGTTTGCAAGAAGTGATTTCGTCGAAATTACCTCACCTTTATTTTTTTCTTGAATCTCTTTAAATAATGTATAAAATATAAAAAAATTTCCTTTCAAAAAAAATCCTATAGTAAAAAAAATTATTTAATTTCTTCACTAAGACACGCTTAGGCAGAAATGCATTTACGAAGGTTTGCCGAACTGAGAAAAGAGATCAAAAGTTTCCGGCCCCCCCAAAAAAGGGTCTTTGTTTTTTTGATTTTCTTTTTTGCTTTTTTCCCTCTTTTAGTGTCCAAACATGATTCGTATTCTCTTCCCACCCCCCAACCTCCCAACCTAAACGAATTTCTTTCGAACCCCTTTTCTCCTTTTCTAGCCGATAAACCGATTAATATTATGCAAGGAAAAGTAGAGTCAGGAAATACTTTTTGTTCTATTCTTTCCGATCATGGCTTTTCTTCTTTAACAATTGCTGAGTGTATTGAGGCATTTAAGCCAGTTTTTAATTGTCGCAAGCTTTCTCCGGGAGATGAATACAACATAGAAACGGATGGGAAAGGGAACCTCCTTAAACTCACCATAAAGACAAATCTGGTTACGATTTACAATTTGAGAAAAGAGGGTGAAAAACTTCTTCCGAGCAAAGACAAGGTTTTTCTGAGCAAAAAAATTACCAAGGTCTCTGGGGTGATTGAAGATTCTCTTTTTGGCGCGATTGTTAAAGCGGGAGAGCATGACCAAGTGGCCATTGATTTTGCGGAGATTTTGGCTTGGGATATAGATTTTCGGCATGACCTTCAAAAAGGTGACCAGTTTGCCTTTATTATCGAAAAATATTTTAAGGATGATCAGTTGTTCTGTTATGGAAAAATTAAAGCCGCAGAATATAATAATCAGGGCAAAGTGCATCGAGCTATTTACTTTAAAGACCCAAAAGGGCAAGAGGGTTATTTTACTCCTGAAGGAATTTCCGTAAGGCGAAGCTTTCTCCGAGCTCCGCTTAAGTTTACGCGGATAAGTTCAGGGTTCTCCTACCATCGGTTTCATCCCATTTTAAACCAGTATAAACCTCATTTGGGAATTGATTTTGCGGCTCCTCAGGGTACGCCAGTTTTAGCTGTCGGCGATGGGGTCGTAGTGGAAAAGGGGTGGAAAAATGGAAACGGTAACTCACTAAGGGTTCGCCATCCTCTCGGTTATGAGACGATGTATAACCACCTTTCAGGTTTCGGAAAAACTATTAGAGTTGGCGAGCGGGTACAACAGAAAGAGATTATTGGGTATGTAGGGAGCACCGGTTTAGCCACCGGCCCCCATTTAGATTACCGCATGGAAAAAAATGGACGCTTTGTTAATCCCCTCCAAGAAAAATTTCCTCCGGGATTTCCCGTGGACAATGCCTATCGTCATCTGTTCGCAGAAACCTCACGAAAAATGATCGCCCAACTTGAAGAAAAAAAAGATTCCTTTCAAAAAATGGTTGCTGCCCGTTAATTTCTCCATTATCATGGAGTATGCGTGCAGTCATCCAAAGGGTAAAAAGCGCTCAGGTTATTGTTAACGAAGAGATAATCGGATCAATTGGCTTTGGGCTTTTGGTTTTGCTCGGAATTTCGCGGGAAGATAATTGCGACGATGCGAATTACCTAGTTGAAAAAACTATTAACCTGAGAATTTTTGACGATCAGGAGGGGAAGATGAATCGCTCTCTCTCCGATGTCGGAGGCGAGATGCTCATCGTATCCCAGTTTACCCTAATCGCTGATTGCCGGAAAGGAAGGAGACCATCCTTTACGGCTGCGGCTGAGCCTCCAGAAGCAAAGAAGCTGTACCAGTATTTTATTGAGCGAGTAAAAGAACAAGGAATTACCGTGGCTACCGGTGAATTCCAGGCGCTTATGGAAGTGGGCCTAATCAACAATGGCCCGGTTACGATTCTCATGGATAGCAAAAAGGTATTTTGATTTTTATGACAGGGGTCATTCTTGCAGGCGGGGAAAGCAACCGCATGGGTAAAAATAAAGCCTTTATTGAAATTAACGGCAAACGAATCATTGATCGTACTGTTTCTCTTTTTAGAAAAATTTTTGATGATGTTCTTTTAGTGACTAATACGCCGTTAGATTACATAGAGTTAAACGTTAGGATCGTAACTGATCTTGTTCCGGGAAAAGGTTCCTTGGGGGGTATTTATACTGGCCTTTTTTTCTCTTCTTCGCCAAAAGCTTTTTTCGTAGGCTGTGATATGCCTTTTCTGGACAAAAGAGTCATACACTACTTCCTTAGTTTGGCTCAAACCGCTGATATTGTCGTGCAAAGAACAAAAGATTATTGGCAACCGCTCCATGCGATTTATCCTCGGACGTTACTAAAACCTATTGAGCGGCTGTTGCATCAGGGAGAGCTTAAAATCGTCAAAGCCTACCAAGGGATGAGAGTGAGAGTGGTTAGCGGGGAAGAACTTAAACCGTTCGATCCGGATTTATACACGTTATCTAATATAAATACTCCTGAAGAACTAAAAAAGCTTCTGGAGACCCACCCGAATACTCCGCCTTGATGAATTTTTTACTTTATGAGTAAACGCATTTTTTTTATTGGTATTGGGGGAAGCGGCATGACTGGGCTTGCTCAAATAACTTGTGCGCAGGGGAATTTTGTGTTCGGTTCGGACCGCAATTTTGACCAGCAAAGGGATAAGGAGATTTTTACCTTTCTCCAGTCCCGCGGAATAAAACTTTTTCCCCAAGATGGAACGGGGATAGGGGCGGAGATTGATGAGGTGATAATCTCTGGTGCGATCGAAAATGATAATCTAGATTTAAAAAGGGCCAGGGAATTTGCCCTTCCGGTAGTTACGCGTGCCGAGTTACTGGCCCGGCTTTTTAATAGCGCGTGGGGAATTGCCGTGGCCGGAACAAGTGGAAAATCAACTATCACGGCGATGGCTGCGAAAGTTATGGATGAAGCTTGTTTAGATCCCACGGTAATCAATGGCGCCATTATTTCTGAGTATAAAAGCCAGGGTAGGTTAGGGAACGTCAAACTCGGAAATTCTCATTTTATGCTGATCGAAACCGATGAAAGCGACGGGTCACTGGTGAAATTTTATCCGGAGATTGGAATTTTAGCAAATATTTCAAAGGACCACAAACCCCTGCCTGAGCTGATTAAAATTTTTTCAAGGTTTATTGGAAATATAAAAAATGAAGTGATTGTGAATGGTGAGTGCCCTTTTTCCCGAGAACTCACCGCTCGCATTCCTCCGGAACGGGTTTTGACCTTTGGCTTTAACCCGGAAAGTGGCGTTAGGGCGGAGGAAGTCACCTTAACAGCATCCGGTTCAACCTTTAAAGCTCAGGAGACGTTTTTTTCCCTTTCCGTTCCGGGCAAGCATAATGTTGCCAATGCGTTAGCAGTGATCGCACTGGGAATAAAACTAAAGATTCCTCTTGGTACGATAAGGCAGGCGCTGAAAATGTTTCGAGGAGTGGAAAGACGGCTTTCCTTGGTAGGGGAGACAAGCGGTATTAAAGTGTTTGATGATTTTTCGCACAACGCAGCCAAGATTGCAGCCGCGCTTGAGACCCTTAAGCTCATGGGTTCACGGCTTATCGTCATCTATCAGCCTCATGGTTTTGGGCCGACTAAACTTATTAAAGAAGAACTCATCGCGACTTTTAACCTTGCCTTAAGGAAAACCGATATCGTGATTTTGCTTGATATTTTTTACGTGGGCGGGACAGTTGAAAAAACAATTTCTTCAGCTGAGTTAGTCAGGGAAATTTGTGTTCCCCAAGCCGAAAACGTTAAAGATCGAGAGCAGGTTATTGATCAGGTTGCTGCAAGCGCACAACCGGGAGATGTGGTTGTGGTAATGGGAGCGAGGGATAACTCGTTGACGAGTGTGGCACAAAAAATTTTAAGAAGCCTGCAAAATAAGACAGCTTTTTCCCTGAAAAAAAATGATTTTTAGTGAGGAGGGAAAATGATTAATTACGATGAGGACGATAGAGAAAATTTATCCTGGCGGGAGATTGATAGGCAAAAGGATAAAAGTAAACACGCTTCGCAGGAAAAGCCTGTTTTTAAAAAATCTAAGCGGTCAGAATGGATTCAAAAACAATACCGCAAAGAAGCAGAAAAATTATTTATGGGGAAGAAGGGAACTCCGGAATATAGAAAAGACCGTAATGAGCTTTATAACCGTCACGGAACCCCAAAATTCCCGGCAATAGCAAAGAAGTTTATCCGTGAATATGGCCTTCCTGACGACTGGGATACTCTTTTCCTTTTTCTTGATCATAAAGATGTGGGTACGGTTAAGGAGGTAATTTTAAAACTGAAAAGCAACTACCGGGAAAGAAGTCTAACCGCAATGCAAGGATTTCGCGCTAAACTCGAAATCATCGCTATGACCACTGCTGATAAAGGCCTGAGGGAGATAATTCAGGGAGTTCTAAAGGAACTTTAATGTGAGGTCGAAAAAATGGTTTCGGGTGGGGCGGCCGGGAAGAGGGGAAATGGGGATATGTTAAACCGCCCACCCGAAAAATTGGTAAAAATTCGAAATTACATTTTCCCTGTAGCCTTCCGTTTGGAAGCCTTAAGGGCATTAACGACTTTTTTGGGCGCGGCAGATTCCTTGACAATGTGAGTGGCAAAATTGCATTGGCCATTTTTCCATTTCATGCCTGGCTCCGCATACGAAGAGCAAAATTTTCCAGTTTCGAACTCTTGAATTCGGCTACACCCCTCACAGCTTTCAACAATGTTATAACATTTGCCTCCATTATAACCGCAGCCACTCTGTTTCATAAATATACATTCTACACCATTTTTTAACGTTTGACAAATCATGATAACCTACCCCTTTCATAAAAAAATTACTTTTTTAGTATTTAGCTGGCATTGGTGGCAACACCTTATTTTTTCAGCCGATAAATTCCTGATAAAAAATCAAATCATGTAAAAAAAACAAATAAAAAAGATGCAATACTTTTAGATTTTTTATAAATTGTCAAGAAAAAAAACACTTTTCTTAAAAATTAATATTTTTCAACAGGTTATTCGTATGTTTTTAATTATTGTTAAATCGCGGCGTTGGAAATTATCCCTATAAAAAATTTCAGACAAGTAAAATCAAATAAATCCGGTTGGTTGAAAGCTAGTAAGTGCTCCCAAGGCTTAATGAGAAAAAATATTTGGTAAGAAATAGTGGCTTATTTTTAAAAAAACATTAGAAAAAAATATCTTTTTAGATATTAATGACTTATTGTCACAAACAAGGTAAAAAATAAAATCAAAATTTTAGACTGAAGACCAACTAGTTGTTGGAAATAAACCAAGCATGGGTATTCAAAAAACTGATTCTCAAACAACACCGCTTATCCGGCCATATGATCTTTTAAAAAAAGTTGAGGTCTGTCCTCAGGCTTTGGTTGTTTTTGATTCTTTTGATTGGAATTCGCTTCTTGCCAAAATCCACCTTGTCCCGGGATCTCGGAAAAATCTTAAGTTCTGTTCCTTGCAGACCATCATGGTCAACAATAAACCCATTACCCTTGCCGGACCGGGAATGAGCGCTTCTGTGGCTGCCATGGTGCTTGAAGTCTTAATTGCCTTTGGCGCTCGTCACATCATCGGGGTAGGCTCATGTGGGTCTTTAGATGAAAAACTCCGGATCGGGCATTTAGTCATTCCCCAAAACGCTATCCCGGACGAAGGGACGTCATCCCATTACCCTTTGCCCGGGAAAAAGATAAAAGCGAACCCGAGGTTTCTCAGGAGGATACAATCCTTGTGCGAGGTAAAGGCACAAACGTGGGCTTGCGGAAAGGTCTGGACCACTGATGCTCCCTTTCGGGAAACACCACAAAAAATAAAAAACGCTCAACAGAAAAAAGCAATTGCGGTTGAAATGGAACTTTCGGCTTTTTTAAAAGTGGGTGCTTTTTATGGAGTAGAGGTGGGGGCTTTGCTGGTTGTTTCGGATGAACTTTTTGCCCAACAATGGAATCCTGGATATACGACTCAAAAGTATAAAAAGGCATTAGTGCACGCAATTGACATTGTTCTTCAGGTTTTATCCCAACCGGAAGGGGAAGACGAAATAAGTCAATAGATCAGACGGCACGGGTAAAAGACAAAAAAATTGTTATGGAAACCTCTCCCGGTACCTTATATATTGTCGCTACTCCGATCGGCCACTTGGAAGATATCACTTTCCGGGCAATTAATGTGCTTAAGCAGGTGAACCTGATCGCGGCGGAAGATACGCGAAGGACTAGGGTCCTTTTGAACGCTTATGACATCAAAGTCGATCTTACCTCTTATCATGACTACAATAAAAAGCGTCAAGGAGAAAAAATATTACAGTGTCTCCTTTCCGGTAAGTCAGTTGCTTTAGTTTCTGATGCCGGAACTCCGGGGGTTTCGGACCCTGGATATTATGTAATTAATCTGGCGATTCACCATACTATACCCGTGATACCCATTCCGGGGGTGTCCGCTGTCATTACTGCCTTGAGTGCGTCGGGACTTCCTTCGGATCGGTTTTGTTTTGAAGGGTTTTTACCCAAGAAGTCAAATTCTCGCCGAAAATTTATTCAAAGCCTTCAAAACGAAGATCGGACCCTTATTTTCTATGAATCTCCCTATCGAATTGTAGCAACCCTGCAAGACTTCTTAGACATTTACGGTGAGCGGTGGGTGGTGGTTGCCCGAGAGCTTACGAAACTTTATGAAGAGATCATAAGAGGCCCCCTTTCTGACGTTTTAAAAACACTGAGCGAGAGAAAAGTTAAAGGTGAGTTTACTGTTTTAATTTCAACTAGCCGCTATATAGAAAAAGTATTGCCTTTAAAAAAAGAATGAACTATGGTTTATCCTTAAGCCATGAGGCGGCGCATTTTTAATTTTCAAAGGTCGTGATAATGGAATCTCAGCCAACACAAGACATTCGCCTTCAGGGGATTGGAGTTTCCTCCGGGATAATTCTGGGTAAAGCTTTTCTGGTTGAGGAGGGAACAGTTGAAATCCCCACGTATTCTTTGAACGAGAAAGATGAAATTGAAAAAGAGATCAAGATATTTTTAAAAGCGATTGATACCACCCGAAGTCAATTCTTAGAGACGAAAAAGGAAATACGAAAGAAAGGGTTTAAAAAAGGTTATTTTATTATTGATGCTTATTTGATGATCTTAGAAGATAAATTATTAATTAAGGAGACCACCAATCACATTCGTAAGGAAAAAATTAACGCGGCCTGGGCTTTTAAAAGCGTCCTGAATACTTTACAGAAAGCTTTCTCCGAGATCGAAGATGATTATTTAAGAGAACGGAAAACCGACCTTGATTACGTGGGGCAGCGAATTCTACAGAACCTGATGGGAGCAGAAAAAATCGATCGCCAAAAAGTATCGGAAAAGGTAATTATTGTGGCTCGTAATTTGTCTCCTGCAGATTCTGCTCACTTAGACTTGGAGAAGGTCCTTGGGTTTGTTACTGATGTTGGAGGAAGAACGTCTCACACTGCTATTATGGCCCGAGCCTTACAGATTCCAGCAGTGGTTGGTTTAGAAACGGTTACCCGACAGATTCAGAGTGGCGATTCGATTATTGTGGATGGGATTTCTGGGGAAGTTATCATTCATCCTTCACAAAAAGTTTTTAATGACTATCGGGCGAAAAAGGAAAAATATGATTATTCGGAAAAAGAGCTTCTTAAATTCAAACCACTGCTGGCTGAAACCCGGGATGGGTATCGCATCAGGCTTTTAGCCAACATTGAAATCACTGAAGAGCTTCCCTCAGTTCTCCACCACGGCGCGGAGGGGATCGGACTGTACCGGACCGAATTTCTCTACCTCAATCGTCCGGAGCTCCCTTCGGAGGAGGAACATTTTCAGACCTACCGAAAGGTGGTCGAAAAAATTTCTCCCAATCCTACTACCATCCGTACGTTTGATCTCGGAGGCGATAAATTTATCTCGCGAATAAATGTGGCCCAGGAGATGAATCCTGCTTTAGGGCTGAGGGCGATTCGACTGGGACTTCGGGAAGTTGATCTTTTTAAAACTCAAATCCGGGCGATTTTGCGCGCCAGCGCTTTGGGGAAAGTCCGCATTCTTTTTCCCATGGTTTCCGGAATGCAGGAGATTTATCAGATCAAAGACATTATTGCGGACGTTAAAAAGGAATTAAAGGCAAAAGAACAACCCTTTGACCCAGCCATAGAGGTGGGGATTATGATCGAGATTCCCTCGGCAGTGGTGATTGCTGATCTCTTGGCGAAGGAGGTTGATTTTTTCAGCATCGGCACCAATGACCTTATTCAGTATCTTCTCGCTATTGACCGGGTGAATGAACATGTTTCCCATCTTTACAAACCTCTGCATCCCGCGGTCCTGAGATTTATAAAAAGGACTGTGGATGCCGCGCACGCTGAAGGGATACGGGTCAGCATGTGCGGTGAAATGGCAGGGGAGCCTTTTTATACGCCGATTCTTTTAGGGTTTGGGATTGATGAATTGAGTATGAATGCGCTTTCTTTATTAAGGGTAAAGAAGATGATCCGTTCTACCTATTATCGGGAATGTCAGCAGTTGGTAAATGAAATTCTCAAGTTTTCCATCACCAAACAAGTAGAAGATTTTCTTCAACAGGAATTATTCTCCCGCTTTCCGGAAGAGCTGAAAGATTTTACGCTCAACAATTAACCTGACCCCCTTTTTCATTGTTCTCCCTTTAAGATTGTTATTTGGTATGACTGCAAGGGGATGCAGGGGGAACAGTCTGTATTTGCAGTACTATACGGACTGTATAAACATTGTTCGGCAAGGGAGAAAATGGGTACCTGTCAGCCTACGTGATCATCGAATCCAAGGTGAAGAACCCTGAAAAGTACCAGCAATACATTCTGCAAGTCCCGGGGGCCAAGCATGGCGGACGTTGCTTGGTGCGAGGAGGTCGTTTCAGCACTATCAAAAGCAAAAGCACTTGGGGAATTAAATTTCTGCCCCTTTCTTCGGGCCCCCTTTTTTATGGGGTGCGTCCATAGTCATCTTCTTTTCGTTCGATGTCATCCTCCCCAAAGTATTTTCCGGTTTGAATTTCAATCAAGACAAGGTCGCGCACTCCGGGGTTTTTGACTCGATGCCATGCTCGTTGAGGGATATCAATTGCTTGGCCGCCACTCAGTTTAACATTTTCATTATCACGGGTCACCATCGCTTCACCGTCAACGATAAACCAGTGTTCCGTTCTTTGTTTATGGCGCTGAAGACTGAGACGGTGGCCGGGATAAACCACAATCCGTTTTACCTTATGGTCTGGCTGGTCAGAGAGGACCAGAAAATATCCCCAAGGGCGATGGTCTGCTTGATTATAGTCGGTCATCATTTTTTCCTTAAGCTTGCATTTTTGAGAAAAATTAATATTGCAAAAATAAAATGTTTTTAATAGGATTGTCAAGAAGTTATCGGATGAGTCCCCAAAAAATCAAAGGGAGACGTTAAAAAGAATAAAAAAAACGATTTTTATTCGCAAGACAAAAATTAATCTTTTATGGATCATTTTTTTTGCTTATGGAAGAAAAGGGAACTCAAGAAAAATTAAAATTAGAAATTGAACAGGGAAATTTTGAGCGGGCAGTCTTAGTTGCTTTAGAGCTGGATTTGAAACCAGAGGAGGTCACAGAGATCAAGTTTAGGGCGCTTTGGCAGATGGCTGCGGTTAACCGGAATGCTGTGGGGGAAAAAAAGATTGCCCACGACTTTGGAATTTCAAAAGAGGAACTCAAAGTTTTTCTGGGAAAAAAGGCTGATGAGCAAAGGCAGGAAGGAAACGAAAGACTCCTCATGCCTCGCTATGATCATCAATCCGGCAAGTATCTTGATTTTGAGGAATGGATGGAAAACCTCTTTAAATTCTGGTCCAAGATTTAATAGCGTAAAGCGTAAGGTGTAAAGGGTAAAGTGAAAGAAGTGAGAGGAGAAAAGATGTATTCTTTGCAATGCGTCCGTATCAGTGGATAATTTTTTTCTCGTGATTCTTTCGAGAACGATGCCCATAGTAACCAATTGGGGCAACTGGATACTGAACCATCTACAGTCTAAAAAAGAATATGAATCACAACTAAGGTGGAATTTATCCGCACCTATGATCCCCAGATCAGCTTTTGAGGTCGGTGAAGAAATTGATAAAAAAGTTGCTCAATATGCCCATCAAAAATTCCGAAAAGCTTTAGATGATTACGCGGTAAAGATAACTGCCGACGCAGAAATGCAAACTTAATGCGAAGAGTAAATTAGAAGGGGCAAGAACACCAAACGGCAATTTTTTAACGCGTATCTGGTATAAAGATAAAAAAAGCCTCCTTAAAAGGAGGCTTTTAAGTTTCTATTGTTTTTTTCCAAAATCGCTTTGGGGCGTATTGTTAGAGTTCTGCCGGGAGTTCTTTGAGTTGGGTGAGAGAAAAGACCGGGCCGTCTTTACATACATACATGGTGCCGATATTACAGCGGCCGCAGATTCCAATTCCACACTTCATACGCTTCTCCAGGGTTGTGATGATCTGCTCGTCGTTAAATTTGAGCGCTGACAAAGCCTGGAGCGTGAATTTAATCATGATCGGGGGACCGCAGGTTATGGCAACGGTATTTTCCGGAGAAGGAGCAAGTTCTTTAAGGACGTTGGGTACTAACCCGACCCGTTTATCCCAGCCGGGAAATTCGTTATCCACTGTCAAAATCATGTTCACATCCGGCCGTGCTTCCCACTCCTTAAGTTCATCCTTGTAACAAAGATCATTCGGGGTTCTGGCGCCATAGATGATAGTGATATCGCCATAGTCAGCCCGGTTATCGAGCATAAAAAGAATTAAGGTGCGAAGCGGAGCAAGACCGATACCGCCTCCAATAAAAAGGATCTTTTTCCCTTTCATATGCGCATAAGGAAACCAGTTTCCCAAGGGGGCGCGAACGCCAACTTGGTCCCCTTCGGCAAGTTCATGGAGGGCGCTGGTGACTTCCCCTGCTTTCATTACGCTAAACTGCAGATATTCCATTCGCGTGGGCGGAGAGTTAATGACAAAGGTTGACTCTCCCACGCCAAAAAGAGAAAGCTGTCCTACCTGGCCCGGTTCAAAGGTAAAACTTTTCATCTTCTCAGGATCATTCAATACCACCTGAAAAGACTTGATGTTGGGCGTCTCATCAATAATTTTAATGACCGTGGCTAATTCAGGGAGGTAGGGATTATGTATCGAACTCATCCTTTAAGCTCCTTGAGCATGAGCAACAATTCCACTTATGTCCACTGACATCGGACAGTAACGAATACACCGGCCGCAACCACAGCACGCGATTACGCCATTATATTTTTTCGGGTAATAACTAAACTTATGTCCCACGCGGTTTTTTAAGCGCTGGTGTTTGTTTTGCCTTGGGTTATGGCTACTTGCCTCTAAGGTAAAGTGAAAAAACATGCAGGCGTCCCAACTGCGGATCCGTTCACCGGTATTGCCAACCTCCTCATCAGTAATATTAAAACAGTAACAGGTGGGGCACAGATAGGTACAGGCACCGCAGCTGATACATTTCGCGGTTTCTCCTTCCCAGAATTGATTATTATCAAAAAGAGAAAGGAGTTTTTCCGGTGTCCCTTCAAGGGTGGCAAATGGTTTTTTCACTAACGCGGAGACTTTTTCGTGAGCTTTTTGTGCTTGTTGTTTATACGCACTGCCGTCTTCAAACAAACTATCTTTGAGAATCTCTTCCCCTTTTTCCGTCATCGGCTCAAAGAAATAACCTTTTTCCATCTCGGTCATCATGAGGTCAGAGCCATCGCTTTCGGCTGGGCCTCGTCCCACGGATGTGCAGAAGCAACCAGGAGAGGGCGCATTGCATGTTAGCGTGATAATGGTGGTTTTCTCTCTTCTTCCTTTATAGTAAGGATCAGCGGTGTCGGTTTCAAGGTAGACCCGGTCATAGATACGAAATCCTTGAGCATCGCATGGGTCGGCCGCCAAAAATAATTGTTGGAACAAAATCTAAATTTTCCTTTAGTTCTAAAGAACTCTTTTTGAGATCTTCCGGGTCCTTTTTAAAATTGAAATTAAACAGCGTCTCGCTTTGCGGAAAGATAATCCCCTTGGGTGGAAGATTAGCCGGCCGGGTAAGGCAGAGCGTTACTCCCGAAGCAAAACGCCTGAAAAGCACAACGTCCCCTTCTAAAACCGGCACGAAGACCTGGAGTTTTTTGCTTAAGGCTTCGAGTAATGTGTTCAATTTTTCTTTGGGGAGAAAACCAGTATCAGCCATCAGAGTTCATGCTCCTCAATAGTTGCCTCTTCTACCTTAAAGACATACATGGGTGGTGTATCATCGGGGTTCATTCCGGCTTCATAACCAAACAGTTCTTTTAAATCCATGCTGATTTTCTTTTTGATTTTCGCCACCGGAATATCCATCGGGCAGACCCGCTCGCATTCTTCACACGAAATGCATCGGCCCGCTAAATGGAGACCGTGAATCATGTGGAACATAAATTTTTCCGTCACATTAGCACGCTGAGAAGTCCAGTGGGGGTCACGGCTTTCAGCAATACACTTATCCTGACAGATGCACATAGGGCAAGCATTCCGGCAGGCATAACAGCGAATACACCGGTCAAATTCCTTCTCCCAATACGCGCTCCGCTCTTCGAGTGATAGTTTTTCAAATTCTTTGGTTTCCTCAAAGGTGTCCTGCGGCTTATTGGATTGAATCCCCTCTCCTGCTAAAACATCATATTGGAGTGGAGTGGCTAATTGACAGGTCACGCATTTTCTCGGCGCAACATCCGCTAAAGGGATCGTCTTTTGACCTTCGGGAGTCTTTACGACGATATTTTCACCTTCAAACGTCACTTCCTTGACACTCTGCTGATTGATCGCGGCCAGGACCTTTTTAACGGAAATAACCCGGAGGCAGGGAACGCCAATGACTTTAACATTTTCTCGTACGATTAATTTTTCCTGCATGTACTGGACAATCGTGCGGCTGTCGCAGCCTTTTACTATCACCCCAACTTTTCCCTTCAAAAAAGGAAGATAGGAACAGAGGTTTTGTACGCAGAGCGGATTCCAGATGAGTTGGTCTACCTGTTCCGGCTTTGTCATAAAATAAGGGGTCGCATGCAAGGGATCAAAACCTTGGCGATAGCCGATCACAACATCGACCTCAGGTAATATCTTGCGTGCCGCCTCTTTCAGCTTTTCAATGGTCACTCTGTTTTCTCCTTTTTGTGGTGGAGTGGCCCGAGTTTATGAATTGCTTTGGTAAAATCAGTCACGACATTTTTCCACCGAGCGCCCTCGGAAGCAGATACCCAAGTATAGTGAAACCTGCGCTCATCAATGCCCAAGAAAGGAAGGAGCCGCTTTAACATCTCGAGCCTCCTGCGGGCATAGAAATTTCCATCCGAATAATGGCAGTCACGGGGATGACACCCAGACACCAAAACCCCATCAGCACCGTTAAGCAGTGCTTTTACCACAAACAGAGGATTAACCCTTCCAGAACAAGGAACCCGGATAATACGAAGATCAGTGGGCTGTTTGAAACGACCTACTCCTGCTGTGTCCGCCCCTCCGTAGGAACACCAGTTACATAGGAAACCGACAATGCGAAGTTCTTTCCCGGCTACGTAAGACATAGGGCATTAACCTCGGCTAAGAGTTGATTGTCAGTAAAGTGCTGTAATTGGATCGCTCCACAGGGACAGGTGGAGTTACAGATCCCGCAGCCGGCACAGACGGTTTCAATAACATTGGCTACAATTCTTCCGTCACGGAGTTGTTGTTCTTCAATCGCGCCGAAAGGACATGTCCCAATGCACTTGCGGCAACCGACGCAAACATTGGTATTAACCCTTGCTATCTGAGGATCAGACTCTAAGGTATCTTTAGAAAAGATCGAAAGAACTTTCGCTGCTGCTGCACTTCCTTGACCTACGGAAGCAGGAATATCTTTTGGTCCTTGACAGGCACCAGCCAGAAATACTCCCGAGGTGTTAGTCTCTACAGGTCGCAGTTTGGGATGGCTTTCAACGTAAAAGCCATTCTGGTCATACGAAATATGGAGTCTTTCCGCTAACGTTCTGGCATCATTAGTAGCGGTGACTGCAGTTGCGAGCACGATTAAGTCTGCTTCAATTTCCACTTGTGTACCTAAAAGGGTGTCAGCTCCTTTGACAACCATCTTTTTCCCTTTAGGATAGATTCTTGATACCCGGCCTCGAATATATTTCGCACCGTATTCTTCCTGAGCCCTTCGGGTAAATTCATCATAGCCTTTTCCGGGGGAGCGGATATCTATATAAAAGACATACGATTGGGAGTCTGGGATATGGTCTTTGGTTAAAATAGCTTGTTTGGCAATATACATGCAGCAAAAGTTGGAACAGTAAGGGATACCGATGGACTTATCCCGGGAGCCAGCACAAGAGACAAAGACGATGGTTTTTGGTTCTGCGTGGTCCGAAGGTCTTTCGATGTGTCCGGAGGTAGGGCCTGAAGCATTGAGAATCCGTTCGTATTGGATCCCCGAGATCACATCCGGATAACGGCCTCCGCCGTATTCCGGCAGCTTGTCAAGGTCAATCAGACCATAACCGGAAGCGACAATAATCGCTCCCACGTCTTCAGTTACAATTTCATCTTTCATTTCGTAATTAATTGCTCCGACCGGACAGAACTTAGCGCAGACGCCACATTTCCCTTTGATAAACTGCCGGCAGAATTGAGCATCAATCGTGGCTTTTTTGGGGATCGCCTGGGGAAAAGGAATATTAATTGCCCGGGCGGGTGCAACTCCAAAATTGAAATAGTCATAAGCATTCCGAGAAGGGCATTTTTCGATACAGGCTCCGCAACCAGTGCATTTTGACCAGTCTACATAGGTTGCTTTTTTGCGGATCTTTATCTGGTAATTGCCCACATAACCTTTGATCTCTTCGATTTCAGAGTATGCATGCAGGTTTATTTTTTCATGTTGGGATACATCCACCATCTTGGGGCCTAAGATGCAAATCGAACAGTCAACGGTGGGGAAGGTTTTATCCAGACGAGCCATCATGCCTCCGACCGAGGAACTTTTTTCAACCAGCACCACGTCTAACCCACCATCGGCACAGTCCAGCGCTGCCTGCATACCGGCTACGCCACCGCCGATAACCAACACCCGTTTATTAATTTTAAATTTGGCCGGGAAAAGAGGTTTATTTTGCTTAACTTTTTCAACCGCAAGCTTAATGGTTTCAATCGCTTTATTAGTATTTAATGCCTTGTCCTCTCCCACCCACGAGCAATGCTCCCGGATATTGGCCATTTCAAAAAAGTACCGATTTAGTCCAGCTTTTTCTACTGTCCGGCGGAAGGTGACCTCATGCATCCGCGGAGAACAAGCGGCAACCACCACCCGGTCAAGCTTTTCCCGTTTGATTGTTTCCTTGATTTCTTCCTGGCCAGGTTCGGAGCACGTGTACATGTAAGTCGTAGCAAAAGCGACACCGGGCATCATTCGAGCTGCTTCGGCAACTTTGGCGACATCAACCGTACCCGCAATATTATTTCCGCAGTGACAAATAAATACTCCAACCCGCACGAGTTAGGACTCCTCTTCTTCAGCTTTTTTGGCTTTTGGCTTTTTTCCTTTGGCCTTTTCTTGTTCTTCTTTGATCCTTTCCTCAACCGGTCTTCGGGATTTAATCAAACTTTCGGCATTAACATTATGCTTATCGATTCCCAGTTCCTGGGAAGAATATCCATAGGTTAATCCCATAACCTGAGTGAAAAAAAGAACCGGTATATTAAAGGAAGCCCCCATAGTGCTATTGATTTGACCCTGGCGCAGATCCAGGTTTTGCTGGCAAAGCTGGCAGGTGACCACCAAACAATTTGCTCCCGCGTCCAACGCCATGGTTAAAACCTTCGAGGAAAGCTCATTGACCATTTTTCGTTTGGCCACTCCAAAGGCAGCCCCGCAACATTCCACCTTAAACGCAAAGTCACAAACCTTAACGCCAACTGCTCCCATAAGCTTATCCATGGCTAAGGGATTTTCAGGGTCATCAAACTCCATAATTTCAGGGGGCCGGTTAATAATGCACCCATAATAGGGGGCAACCTTCAGGTCAGGTAAATCGGTGGTAACTTTTTCGGCAACTGCTTTCGGCCCAATATCCTCAAGAAGAACTTGGAGGACTGATTTTGCCGTCACCCCACAGTTGTAAGGTTCATCGAGAATCGCATTAACTTCTTTTTTGAAACCTTCTTCTTTTTTCATCCGGTGGTGAGCTTTTTTAAAAGCCGAAAGACAAGCTGGGCAGGCGGTGATTACGGTGCAAGCCCCCATCTTTTCCACAATCGCTAAGTTGCGGGCAGCAACCGCAGCAGCAAAAACATGGTCTACGGAATGGGCCGGGGTAGAGCCACAGCAACTCCAATCATCCGGCTCAATCAATTTAACTCCTAAAGAGGTGAGTACCTTGCGAACAGACATATCATACTCGATTGCCGAAGCTTCAAGCGAACAGCCGGGGAAATATATGTACTCTTTTTCAGACACGGTTTTTTCTCTTTTTCTGAGATTTGCGGAAAATTTCTAGTACGTTATCTCGCCCTTTGATCCTCGTTGGCAAAAAGTGGATCTTCCCTTTTCCCAGGATCTTAGGCCCCAAATCAGCATCAGCAAGCAAATGTCCAGATTTTAAATTATATCCCATAAGGATGCCAACTTCAAAAACCCGGCCATGGTGTTTCATTGAGGCAAGGAAAGCATCATAAAAGGTTTTTACGTCTTTTTCAGCAACATAGTTTTTTCGGCGAGCGATAATGCGAAGCACATCCATGATGTGGGCGATATCAATTTCGCAAGGACAGCGGGTAGTACAGGCTTCGCAGGTAGCACAGAGCCAAATTGATCGGGAATTGAGGATGGTCTCCTTTTGCCCAGCTTGGAGAAGGCGCATTACCTGACTGACCGGAAAGTCAAAATATTTGGTGTAAGGGCATCCGGCAGTACAGTTCCCGCACTGGTAACAGAGCGCTGGATCCTGACCACTTTCTTTTTTTACTTGGTCAATAAATCGCCAGTCAGTTTTATCTGTTAAGTTAATTGGTTCCATGTAACTTTCCTTGGGATAAACAAAGGTTTTTAAAATAACACCCCCCAAAAAAAAATTCAATAAATTTTTGTTCATTAATTTTACTAATATTACTAATACAATAAAAATCATTTTTATTGAATTACGAACTCCTTCAATAGTCAACGCTTAACCCATTACTTTTTATCAGTAGTGCCCCAACGTTTTAAAAACTGGGCATAAAACCACTGCAAGTTGTTGTTTTTTCATAAGGTGGTTTTGTATTTCAAATTCAAGTCGATGAAAAATTGTCAAAAATGATGAACCCATTGCTGTATAAGATTTTTACGGATTTATAGTCCAAAACATTGGGACACTACTGACTTTTTATATAAAATATTTAAGTCTGGATTCTTAAGTCTTCGGTTGTGGAGAGGGTAATTGCGCAAAAATGTAAACTTTGATATGGTCACCTTGTGGAGAGTACATTATGCCTAAGGTTGATCTATAAAACGAAGGGAGTTTAAGCGTGACTCAAATAATCCGTATCGATCCCCAACAACCTTCCCCACAATCGCTTATTTCCGCAGTTGAAATCCTCAGGGTGGGTGGCGTGGTGGTTTATCCAACAGAAACGTTTTATGGCCTTGGAGTTGATGCTTTAAACCAAAAGGCGATAAAAAAAATCTTTGCTATTAAGGAAGATCTCTTTCACAGCCCTTATTAATCCTTATGCCTGACCAAGACTATCTTCCTCGTTATGTTGCTGATGTTCCGGCAAAGGCTCACCGGCTGATGGAACATTTTTGGCCGGGGCCTTTAACGATGGTTTTTTTTGCTTCTCCGCAATTGCCTCCAATCCTCACTGCTGGTACTCAAAAGATTGCCATCCGGATTTCTCCTCACCCCATTGCCCGGGCATTGACTTCAGCTTTTGATGGGCCGCTTACTTCCACCAGCGCTAATATTGCGGGGGACCAAAGCCCGGTTACTGCGGAAGAAGTATTTTCGCACTTGGGTGGAATGATTGACCTGATTATTGACGGTGGAAAAACTTCGGGTCAGATGCCTTCGACAATTATTGATGTAACTTTTTCTCCTCCTCAGTTAGTACGCGGCGGTATGGTTCCTTTTAGTGAAATTTTAACATTTTTAGAATCAACTTATTAAGAAGAAATATCAAGAGCAAGGGGGGGGTATTTATTTCCTTGGCCAATCGATCTGCCCGGATCCAAAAAAATTACTGCCTCAGGTCATCTGACGATGATGCAAATGTTAAAAGATTTATAGTCTCGGAGGATGTGATCATAAAAAAAACCCAGATCAATCCCTGGCGTTGGCAGGATGCTTATGGATTTTCTCAAGCCTGGAAAGTCGATGGCGCTCGTTCGCTCATCTTTGTATCCGGCCAAGCAAGTATTTCCGCTGAAGGCACGGTGATGCACCAAGGAGATTTTCGCGCTCAAGCCCGGCTTACCTTTGAAAACCTGCATACAGTCCTCAAAGAGGCTAGTACCTCGCTTGAGGATATCGTAAAACTTGGTGTCTATCTGATGGATATGGGTAATCTTCCTGATTATGGTGCAGTGCAAGCGGAATTTTTTCGAGGCGCCCGCCCAGACCGTGGTGTAGATTAATTCGTTGGCACTTCCGGGGATGATGATAGAGGTTGAAGCAGTAGCAGTCCGGTCAATAAGTCTTCTCTATGAATTAATTAATGAGTACCACCAGTTTTTATAACCGCGCAGATAGGAAAGGACTCTCCTTACGTATTCCTGGGTCTCATCGTAAGGGGGAATAGCATAATTGCAGCCGATCACCGCATTTTCTCCGGCATTGTAAGCAGCCACGGTTAAGTGTAAATCATTGTTAAAGATATTCAAAAGCCGTCGTAGGTATTTAACCCCACCTTCAATGTTCTCCCGGGGACTAAAAATATTTTTCACTGCCATATCCTCAGCAGTCTCTGGCATGAGCTGCATTATTCCTTTGGCGCCCTTTGGCGATACGGCTGAAGGATTAAAGTCAGATTCTGCTTTTATAACCGCCCGAACCAGGTCACAGTCAACCTGGTATTTAGTGGCCATTTCTCGGATCAACGGATCATATATCTTGCAGTCATATTTGGTAGAGCGAATATATCCCCCGTAGCTGTGAACGTATACCTTATAGCGTTTATCGGTTGGGACATTGCTGAAATGAATAGTTCCGTTTTCATCTATGTAGCGATAAATATCTGCGGAAGCAGAGAAGGGATAAAAAAATAGTAGTGCAATCAGGGTAACAAAGAGGAGGGTCTTAAGGCAGAACATAACTTCGTATTGTGTTTTTTGGTCTTTTGTAATAAAAGTCAATTTTAATTCCCTCCCTAACGAGAAGGAGTATTGGCAGAGGAAATCTAACTTTCTAGTAGTCATAAAAAGAAAAAATAGAATTAGGATTAAAGTAACTCTTTAATTATTTCATGAGTAGAGATGGAATTCAAGTATTTTTTAAGTGTAATTGGATTTGTCTTAATTATCGAAGGGTCTCCTTATTTTCTTTTTCCGGAAAAATTAAAAAAATTTTTAACACAAATTCTTAATATTTCTGATGGTTATCTCAGAGTGTTCGGACTGATGGTTATGCTGGCAGGTTTGGTGGTGCTTTACCTATCAAGAATATAAGTATTTAAATTTAAATGATAATTTTTAGTTTTTGACCAACTCTGAGAGGAGAGTCGACCTCTAACTCATTAAATTCAGCAATTTCTTTTGCTTGCAGCTTGTTTCCCACAAAATCTTTCGCAATTGACTCTATGGTATCTCCTTCTTTTACCGTATAAATTCTGATTCGGCGAGGGGCTTCCCGAGGTCCATACAGGAGACCATCTAAATGCGATTTATATTCATCTGCGAGGATCTTTCCGTGGTAAGTTGTAATTTCCTGTTTCGTTACTTCTGCTTCTCCTTTACCTTCTTGTCCTTTAATTTTATCCATGGTGATATCGAAACCAACGATCTGCTTTGCTTCATTACGGGTTGCGGCGATTCGCTCGAAAATATCAGGATGGTCTGCAGTATAAACACCGTATCCCCCAGGGCCCTGGGCCAGCCGGCCTAAATGGGCAAGAAAAGCGCTCATCTGCATAGGGTCATATCCTGCGCGGTACATATAGGTAAGTCCCATTGCATCAGCCTGGGATTCTTTTTCCCGACTATAGCCTAAGGTAATGGATTGAAAAAGAGCTGACGTTGCGGGAGCCATTTCCCGGGTGCCGGGAGCAGCTAAGGATGCTAAGGTCAACAACGTATATCCCAATTCTTCCGAAAGCTGGCTAACGCTATGGCGAGCACAAACATGACCAGTCTCGTGGCCCAATACGCTGGCCAATTGGGCTTCATTTTCCAATTCGGCCAATAAGCCCCGGGTGATATAAATGTACCCTCCGGGTAAAGCAAAAGCATTAAGTATTGGGCTATCAACCACGTGAAATTCATAGGGGATATCGTTCCGGTCAGATACCGCAACTAACCGCTGACCGACCTCATTCACATAATTCTGAAGCGCTTTATTATCATATAACCCAAATTGCTTATTCACTTCATAACTGGCATTTCTTCCTAGACTCCGTTCCTTTTCTTCACTGAAAACATTAAACTCCCGCGTTCTGGTCACAGGATTGATCGCACAAGCGGAAAGAATAAGAACAGTTAAAATTATTATGGGTATATAGCGATGATAAAATATCATGGTTGTCCCATCCTTTATTGAAAAGATGTTTTAAAGGTTGTTGCCCTCATGCTCTATAATCTCACGGGTATCCCTTTCGCATGGAGGTATTTTTTTGCCTCCATTATACTATATTCCTGGTAATGAAAAATGGATGCAGCCAGAACCGCATCTGCCTTTCCATCGTTCAATGCTTGATAAAGGTGTTCCAAGGTGCCTGCTCCGCCTGAGGCAATGATCGGGATAGGGGCTCGCTCGGAAACGGTTTGAGTAAGCACTATATCATATCCGGCTTTTGTTCCGTCGCAATCCATGCTGGTAAGCAGGATTTCTCCTGCACCCATGGCGACAACCTTATCGACCCATTCCAGCGCATCTATGCCCGTGGGCTTTCTTCCTCCGTGGGTATAAACCTCCCACCGGGGATTACCGCGAGGATCATCCGGAGCCCGTTTAGCGTCAATAGCAACCACGATACATTGGCTGCCGAATCGTTCGGCAGCTTCTTTCACAAACTCTAAGCGTTTTACGGCGCCGGTATTGATAGAAACTTTATCAGCCCCGGCATTGAGAAGATCCCGAATGTCCTTAAGGTCATTAATTCCTCCTCCCACGGTAAGAGGCATAAAGACTTTTTCAGCCGTCCGGGCCACAATATCAAGGATAATTTTTCTTTTTTCGTGCGAAGCAGTAATATCCAAAAAACAGAGCTCATCTGCGCCTTGTGCATCATAACTCTTCGCATTTTCCACCGGATCTCCGGCATCCCGGAGCTGAACAAAATTAATCCCTTTTACTACTCTGCCGTCTTTTACATCCAGACAAGGGATGATTCGTTTGGTTAACATAAGGTTCCTTTGGCCACGCAGAGTGCTTCCGTGAGGTCTATCGTTCCTTTATACAACGCCCGTCCGATAATAACTCCGGTGATGCCTTCCTTGGTTAAAGGCAGAAGATTTTTAATATCCTCAATGGTGGCAACTCCTCCGGAAGCGATTACGGGAATGGAAACTGCCTGGGCCAGGACCCGCGTAGCGTCCAGGTTTATCCCGGTGAGCATGCCGTCTCTTTGAATATCTGTATAGATAATGGCTGTCGCGCCCTCTTGTTCCGATTTTTTTGCCAGTTCAATGGCGGATAATCCAGTTTGTTCTGCCCATCCTTGGATCGCAACCTTTCCATTCCTGGCATCGATCCCCACCACGATGTGACCAGGAAATTTTGCACATGCTTCGGAAAGGAAATTTTTCTGCTGATAAACCACCGTGCCCACGATAACCCGGTTTATGCCCAGGGTAAGATACTCTTCAATACTCTCGAGGGTTCTGATCCCTCCTCCCAGCTCGACCGGGATGCGAATCGCGTGCACAATTTTTTCAATTACCTGTTTGTTTTTAGGAGAGCCGGCAAAAGCTCCGTCCAAATCAACCAGGTGAAGCATTGCTGCGCCCAGCGCTTCCCACTTTCGCGCCACTGCCGGGGGGTCTTGAGAAAAAATAGTTTCTTGTTCCATTCTTCCCTGTTCCAGACGGACACATTTTCCATTTTTGAGATCAATCGCCGGAATAATTATCATACTGACCTTACCTTTAATCTCTTGCCTGCTTCTATATAAGTTTTCCAAATTCCCTCAGAATACTTAAGCCAAGCTGCTGGCTTTTTTCCGGATGAAATTGGCAGGCAAAGATGTTGTCTTTCCAGACGCTGGAGGTAAACTCAACTCCATAGTCGGTTGAGGTTGCCATCACCCCAGGGTTTTCAGGTTTCACGTAATAGGAATGGACAAAATAAAAATATGATCCATCAGGAATGCTGGCTAACACAGGCGGTCGCTTTTGAATCGTGATTTTGTTCCAGCCCATGTGAGGTACTTTAAGAGCATTTCCGGGGTTTCCTCCATTCCCAAAGAACCGCACCACCTTTCCTTTAATCACATCGAGACCGGGATGGACACCGAATTCTTCGCTTTCCGAAAACAAAACCTGAAGCCCAGACAGATCCCCAAAAAGGGCTTTCCTCGGGAAATAGCTCTGAGAATGCTCGTAACCAGTCTGCGCTTTTCTAAATTCCGCATGCAGTCAATGAACGAACCAACTCCCGGCAGGATAATTCCATGGGCATCGTTAATGGAGCGTGCCTTATCGGTAATCACTGCCGTAACCCCTACTTTCTCCAAGCCTTTTTGCACACTTCGGAGATTTCCCATTCCATAGTCTATAACCGCTACAAATTTATCTGGTGCCATAGGAGGTTACAAAGAAGTAACAGGTGAAAAGCAGAGAAATTAGAGTACTCCTTTAGTGGAAAGCACCCCTTGAACCCGAGGGTCGAGGGTTACGGCATCACATAGAGCTTTCCCAAAAGCTTTGAAAATAGCCTCAACAATATGATGACGATTGCTTCCGTAGGGAACATTAATATGGATAGTGATCCCCGAGGCATTACTAAAAGCCTGAAAGAATTCTTTTACAACCTCAATATCAAAGGTTCCAATTTTCCCGCGGGCGATAGGAAGCTTATAAACCAAATGCGCCCGGTTACAAATATCAATCGTCACTTGGGCCAATGTCTCATCCATGGGAACGGCGGCAAACCCATACCGCCGGATCCCTTTTTTATTGTTCAAACCTTTTTTAAGCGCCTCTCCCAGAATGATCCCGATGTCTTCGATTGAGTGGTGAAAATCTACGTCCAGATCCCCCTTGGCTTTAAGTGCCAAATCGAAAAATCCGTGTTTCGCCATGAGTTCTAGCATGTGGTTAAAAAAAGGAACTCCGGTATCAATTTCCGACTTTCCTTTGCCGTCGAAATTTATCCGCAAACTGATTTGTGTCTCAGAGGTTTTTCGGTTTAACGAAACAGTGCGTGCCATGAGCGTTATCCTCAAATTTTTTATTTAATAAAAAGCATTTATACCAGATTCCTTTAACCCTGTCAATTTTGAGGTGTTTTGTCGCTCCTGCCCCTTATTTTTGACTTCCAACCATAAGAAAGGTTCTCTGTTTATTTTTGATTTTCTTTGAGTTGTTTAAGAAATACAAAGGGGAGGGAAGATATTTTTTTTGGGACTGGCTTATTCAGAAAAAGATTGAGAGCTTTTGTTGCTGTGAAGGATAAAACATTGGTTTTTTCTTGACTTTTTTTGGTGGAGTAAAGATTGTAACGATTACATCCCTATCATGTTTTTCCACACTGTGTGTTCCCGGAGGAGAAGTTTTGCACGAATTGATTTTAAAAAAATAGGCCAGATTACCGAAGAAAAAGAAAACCAAACTTTTTCTTTGGTTCCGGCAAAGGAGCATCGAGTCCGGTCGATGTGTTGAAAGAGAACGAATGTGTTGTATAAACAATGCAAGCCCCTTTATTGATGGAGAAATTCTAATGGTAGCGGGAACCGATAAAAAACCACTTGTTGATCGATGGCTATATATTTACGCGATTCTTTTTGGACTCTCCTATTCTCAGGCGGCACTCTTTGCCCCCAACCAGAATACGAAGTTTATTTCCGGGCTTGCCCTTGCAAACTACCGCGATGTTGCATCGGATTGGATGGCACATATTACCGACCCCTTTTTATTGTTCTCAGCTTTACTTAAATGGCAATACCATTGGCTGGGGCTGTATTTTGGGGTTCATTTTTCCTTTTTTTTAATTGTGGCGATCTATGGTATGGTTGGCGTCTGGATGGCAAAGGGGCTCATTGCGCATAACGAAGAACGGCAAAGAACATTATTGATATTTGCGTTGCTGTGGCTTTTCATAAATACCATTGGGATACGGGATCTTTTGTTGGACTTTTTCCCAGCTGGACTTGCTCGGCAATATATGTTAGGGACTTATTATCAGCCATGTTGCTTTGGAGTTCTGATACTTGCTGGAATCGCTGCCTACGCCTCAAAGCAAGCAATGCTGGCGGCGGTATGTTTTGTCATTGCCACGCTCTTCCACCCCGCATATTTGGTTTCGTCTGCAATTCTTGCAGCTGCAATTATTGTCCTTCCGGCTAATCGGTCTCTTGAAATTGGTTGGGGTAAACGTCTACTTTTCTTGTCGCTTGTTGCCGGAGTGCTCATCCCTTATGCGGTTTGGAGTGTTGATTTATTAACTTCTGCAGACCCCTTGATACGGTATAAAGCACATTACCTGCTCTCTACAATCAGGATACCACACCACACTGTTCCTGCGGAGTGGCGTGTTTGGCGGACAGTGATTTTTTTCCTCGTTGGATTCGTTGCCGCATGGCTTGGCCGCAAGCAGCTTATGGGTCAGCTTCTTTTTGTGACGCTATGGGTTGTGGCGGCAACAATACTTTGGGTAGTCCTAAGCCCCAACCCGACCGTCGCAGTCGTTGCTCCATGGAGAATCTCGGTTATTCTCGCTCCGCTCAGTTGGGTTATACTTATAGCTGGTCTGTCCCCATGGACTGCACAAAAAATCCAAACACAATCGTTCATCTCGCTTGATAGATTGGGCAAGGTCTTGATAAGTGCTGTTGCGTTAGCCTGTTTAGCTGGTATTCTGGGCGTGTTTTTCGACTACCAACACAAGATTGAGCGAAATGACTATCCTATCTCTCGCTTCATTGCGAACTATCATAAACCTGGGAACCAATATCTGGTTCCCTTGGATCAGATGGATATTCGTCTTGAGGCGGGGGTTCCCGTGTTTGCAACGTGGAAATCACATCCTACCAAGGATAGTGAGTTCTTGGAATGGTACAAAAGAATTGAGACAGCAAGAGCAATATACGAAAAGCGGGGAGATCGCGCAAAATCGGATATGTTGGTTTTGATAGAGAATCACTCAGTGACGCATGTCGTTTGGCCCATATCAAAAGGAGATTTTCCTTTTTCGCAAATGGGACAACAGGTCTATAGAGATACCTATTTTAGCCTATGGGATATGAGAAGGGCGTCTCGGGGATGACAGCCTATGCCTCGATCCGAATTCCTGCCGACAAGAAGCGAATAGGACTAACGAATAAAGACGCCATGCTACCCCCAACGGACCGAGCTAATCACCGCAGCTGACCGGCATATTGGGTAGCCTTGACATTTATCGTTCTGAAAAAGCCGCAGAAGCGTTGGTTTTTTACTAAAACAATCAAAAGATGTCAGCTACCCTATCTTTGTCATCCCGCCCATATAGGGTCTAAGAACTTCAGGAACGAGTACGCTTCCGTCTTCTTGCTGATAGTTTTCAATGATGGCGACTAATGTGCGGCCGATAGCCAACCCTGATCCATTTAAGGTATGGACAAACTGAGGCTTGGCTTTTGGTTCGGGTCGATAGCGGATATTTGCCCGACGGGCTTGAAAATCGGTAAAGTTGCTACAGGAAGAAATCTCTTTGTAATCCTTCTGGCTGGGAAGCCAGACTTCGATATCATAGGTTTTTGCGGCAGAAAAACCCAAATCACCAGTGCAGAGGCTTACCACCCGGTAATGCAGCTTTAATCTTTTGAGCACCTCTTCGGCATTGTTAAGAAGCGCTTCAAGCTCCTGATAGGAGGTTTCGGGGGTGGTGAATTTTACCAACTCCACCTTATTAAATTGATGCTGGCGGATAATTCCGCGGGTATCTTTGCCGTAGGCTCCGGCTTCTTTCCGAAAACAGGGAGTATAAGCAGTGTAGTAGAGGGGAAGGTTTTTACCCTCGATAATTTCTTCTTGATGGATATTGGTAACCGGGACTTCGGCAGTGGGGATCAGGAAATAGTCAGGATCAACTAACCGGAAAAGGTCATCTTCAAACTTAGGAAGCTGTCCGGTGCCGGTCATGGAGGTACGGTTAACCAGAATAGGGGGAAAAACTTCCTGATACGTATGCTCGCGGGTATGAAGGTCGAGCATAAAGTTGATAAGCGCGCGTTCCATTAACGCTCCCGCTCCTTTGAGTAAGGTGAAGCGGGCTCCCGTAATTTTTGCTCCCCGCTCAAAATCGAGAATCCCGAGCTTTTCTCCGATTTCCCAATGGGGCGTGGGCTCAAAGTCAAACTGGGGAGGCTCACCCCACCGCTTGACTTCAACATTATCGGATGGGTCTTTTCCTTCATTTACTGTTTCATCAGGAATATTGGGGATCCGAAGGAGTAAATCCCGGAGGGTTGCTTCAATCTCTTCGCGCGTGGTATCAACTTCTTTAATTTTCTGCGCAACCTCCTTCATCCGGGAGATCTCGGTGGAGGCGTCTTTTTTTTCTTTTTTTGCTGCGGCAATTATTTCCGAGACCGTGTTTCGTTCATTGCGCAGAGTTTCAACCTCCTGAATAATCTCCCGCCGTTTTTGATCGATTTCGATAACGTGATCAAGGTCGATTTCGAGGTTCCGCTGAGAAAGTTTGTTTTTTACAACCTCAAGGTTTTCCCGGATAAATTTTAGGTCCAACATAGTATGATACCTTTATTGTGTAGTAAGGTTGATCTATCCATCACTTTTTCACCCCGCATCACCTTAATGAGAAATTAAAATGCTAAAGCAGACAATAAGCCGAGTTCTGTTCCCTGAAGTTTCCTTCAGGGCAATGGTCATTCCTCTAGAGAAGCGGTTACCCGCTCCTTCAAGCGACCTACCCGGGAGCAACGGGCGGACTACCCTACTTATGCTCCCTTATTTGGTCTTGCTCCGGGCGGGGTTTACCAAGCACCTGATGTCACCATCAGGCCTGGTGAGCTCTTACCTCACCGTTTCACCCTTGCCTCGCGTGTTGACCGGGGAAAACCTGGTCAGGAGGCGGTCTATTTTCTGTGGCACTTTCCTTCCCGTCACCGGGACTGGGTGTTACCCAGCGCCCTGTCCTGTGGAGCTCGGACTTTCCTCCCGTCCCGATAAATCGGGACCAGCGACCATTTTGTCTGCTTTAGCAGATTTCTTTACAATGTATCCCCAACTTTATGCTCCTCAAAATAAACGATCCGGTTACAGAATGGACATTGCATAATAGCATGATTGCTTTTGCGGATCTCTAAAATTTTTTGAGGAGGAATATTAATATTACAGCCGGTACAAAGCCCATCTTGAATCGACACAACTGCAAGACCCTGCCTTCGCTCTTTGATCATCTCAAACTTTTTGATCAGATCAGGCTCAAGGTTTTCAATGATTGTATTGCGGAGCGCTTGTTGGTTTTGGAGTTCTTGGTTTGATTTTTCCAACTCCGCGTTTAGGGTCTCTTTTTTCTTTTCGAATTCCTGAAACCATTTTTGGTATTCGCCCTCTTCCTGGCTCACCTTTTTTGCCAGGGTATCGGTTTTTTCCATAAAAAGGAGAATCTCGGTTTCAGTATCACTATTGTGCTGTTTAATGTCATCGATTTCTTTTAGGGCTGCCTGATATTCCTTGTTGGTTTTTACCAACGCAAGTTTATCCTGGGATTTTTGCAGTCGTTCGAGTTCCCGGCTCAGGTCCTGTTCTTTTTTACGTCTTTCTTTTTGAGCTTCCTCGAAAGAAGTTTTCCCCTTTTCGAGTGATTGCTTCTTTTTTTCAAACTCTTTTTCCAACTGATTTATCCTTTTAGGAAAGTCGAACTTAGCTTTTTCGAGATTTTTAAGAGCGCTATCAATCGCTTGAAGTTGTTTTATAAGTTCCAGTTGATCCTGCAAGGTCTGTGTCCTTCCAAGGGGGTTAATCTTATCATAGAGCGCAAATAAAAATGCACCCCTCAGGAGTGCACTTTTCGCCCAGTCTTTTACCAATAATTTGGTAGTAAGCTAATGGTTCACCTTTTAGCAGTTCCCATACACATGTGCATCACTCCACCTGACTGTTTGTTACCGATAAACTTTGTTTAATAATCAGCACAATGACGCTCGTTATGGGCCCACCTGGGTTCGAACCAGGGACCGACCGGTTATGAGCCGGTAGCTCTTCCAGCTGAGCTATGGGCCCTCATCCACTTTATTTCTCAATAAAACTTTTTAAATTTTTACTGCGAGTCGGATGCCGCAGCTTCCTTAAGGCCTTTACTTCTATTTGCCTGATTCTTTCTCGGGTCACATCAAAATCTTGCCCAACTTCTTCTAAGGTATGGTCCGCTCTTTCTCCGATTCCAAAACGCATTCTTAAAACTTTTTCCTCTCGGGGGGTTAACGTAGCTAACACCCTTCGGATGATATCAGAGAGATTGGTATTTACCACCGACTCCCCCGGAGAGAGGAAACTTTTATCTTCAATAAAATCTCCTAAGTGGCTATCTTCTTCTTCTCCAATAGGGGTCTCCAAAGAAATTGGTTCTTTGGCGATTTTAAGAACCTTTCTCACTTTGTCAAGGGGAAGTTCCATCTTTTCCGCAATTTCTTCAGGGGTGGGTTCACGTCCGATTTCCTGCACCAAGAGCCGGGATGTTCGAATCAGTTTATTGATTGTTTCAATCATATGGACGGGGATTCTGATGGTTCGCGCTTGATCAGCAATTGCGCGGGTGATGGCCTGCCGGATCCACCAAGTCGCATAGGTGCTAAACTTATACCCCCGTTGATATTCAAATTTATCAACCGCCTTAATTAATCCGATATTCCCTTCTTGAATAAGATCTAAAAACTGGAGGCCGCGGTTGGTATATTTTTTAGCAAGGCTTACCACTAATCGCAAATTAGCCCTTACCAGTTCTTCCTTGGCTGATTTGGTCTTGGTTTCCGCGCGCACTACGGTTCTGTGGGTTTTTCGAAGCTCACTGGCGGAAAGTTCAGATTCTTGTTCAATGCGCTTATATTTCTTGGTAAAATTATTATACATCCGCTCCAGTTCTTCGGCCTGTTCTAAATTGAAACCCGCTTTAGCAAGGATACGGGTTTTTCTTTTAGGATATTTTTTTATTTCCGCCAATGTTTTCTCGATCTCTTTTTTTGCTATTTTCGTTGACTCAATATATTTTTTCCATTCCTTTTCGGTAGCCTCGAGCTGGCAAAAAAATGATTTTAACTTATCACCAATCCTCTCAATCTGGCGAGGATTAAGAAGGGCTTCTCGAGAATAATTTAAGGCTAAAAGCTTCCTTCTAATGAGTTTGTCTTTGATCGCTTTTGCTTTATCTTCATCTTTTCCCACTTTAGCTAACTGAGATTGTAACTGTCGTACCTGTTTTTCCATTACCCGGATTTTCCCAACTAAATCTAGAAATCTTTGGGTTTGAAATTCCTTATCCTGAACCGGAACTTCTTCATCATCACTAATAATTTCCTGAATCGTGATCTTCTTGTTGATAAGTTTTTCTTCGAGGCTATAGAGCTTTTTTAAGGCGAGCGGGGTATTAAGAATTACATCAAAAGTTTCTTGTTTTGCCTTTTCGATCCGTTTGGAAATTTTTACCTCTTCTTCACGGGTCAAGAGGGAATGGCCCCCCATCTCTTTGAGATACAATCTCACGGGATCAGCTGCGACTCCGGCAACAGTTGCGGTTAAAACCTTTTCATCGGCTTCGCTTTCTTCAATCGGTTCTTCTTCGGAAGATTTGATGACATCTTTTTCAGCAATCATTACTTTATGGAGGTCATCAACGATTTCAACATCCATCTCACCAAACATGCCCATTAAATCATCAATCTGATCGGGTGAAAGGATGTCTGCAGGTAAAGCAGTGTTTACTTCATCATAGGTGACGAAGCCTTTTTCTTTAGTCAGATTAATTAATTGTTTTATTCGATCAACTTTTGGTTTTTTTGCCATCAAACTCTCCCGTACTTTGAAATTACAAGTTCAAAAGAGTGCCTAGGGTAGTGGGTAAGTTTTTTTCCTGAAGAATGAGTTTAACTTTTTGCTCATTAAGATCTCGGATTTTAGCATCATCTCGACTGTCTTGGGCTTTCTTAATCATTATGGTTAACTGAGTTTTCATTTTTTTAAATTTGTTTCTTTTGATTTGTAAAATGCAGTCCTTTAAACTTTCGGCAATATCGGCAAAGTTTTCTTCTTTAAGACTTAAGCGCGTGGTAAGCTTTCCTTTTTCTTCTCCTAATTGGTCAATTAATGTGGTGATCTCCACTCCTCCCTCTTTGTGAAACAGAACGATAACCGTTTTAGCTATTTCTTGTAAAAGATGACTATCAAGATCTTCCACGACTTTGACCGTGTCCACAGCGGGGATCAGTTCTGGTTTTTGAAGCATGAGGGTAAGGAGAAACTCTTCCAGCCGGGTCTCCTCTACGGGTGAAGAGAGTTCTTTGGCGTGATGAGACACAGGCGATAGGCCTAAACTACGAATCCGATCTTCCCTCACCCCTAATCTTTCGGAAAGTTTTCGAATATATTCATCTTGAATAATTGGCTCTTTTATGTGACTGATAATGGGTATGACCTCTTTAATGACTTCAACTTTTCCCTCGGGGAGGGAAACATTTTTTCTTTCAATGGCTCTCTCAATGAAATATTCGATCAGCAAGGGAGCGGTTTCTATTTTTTTTTGAAAATTTTCTGCGCCCTTTTGCTGGATAAATTCATCGGGGTCAGAGCCAGGGGGAAGAATTACCACCCGGGGAGAGAGTCCTTCGCTTAAAAACATCTCCAAACTTCTCAGTGCTGCTTTATCTCCTGCTTCATCCGCATCAAAAACAACATAAAAACGAGAGGTAAAACGTTTTAAGGTTTGAATATGTCCCCCGGTAAGGGCGGTGCCCAAAGGAGAGACGGCCGAACAAATTCCTGCCTGAAAGAGACTTAAGAGATCAAAATATCCTTCTACAATGAGAACCTGGTCTTCCTTAGCAATAGGATTTCTGGTTATGGGAAGCCCGAACAGACTTGAGCTTTTTTTATAAATCATTGAATCAGAAGAGTTGAGATATTTAGGGGTTCCTTCCCCTATTGCTCGACCTCCAAATCCAACGGTCATTCCGTTCAAATTGAAAATGGGAAAAATAATTCTTCCGCGGAAACAATCAAAGAATCCGCCTTTTTCCCTGGGGGCGATCAATCCCAATTGTTTTGCCAAGGGTAAAGGGATTTTGCTCTTATTAAGAAAAGTTACCAAACCATCCCACGTCTCGAGGGCATAACCAAGCTTAAATGTTTCCCATATTTTTTGATCAATACCCCGTTTCTCAAGATATTTTCTCCCTACTTCTCCTTCAGGGCTTTGCATTAAGACGTGGTGAAAAAAGTGCATCGCCTTTTCGTTTATTTCCAGGAACGTTTCTTGGTCGGTTGCTTTTTCTTTCCTATACGAAGAAGGGGGAGGGAGTGAGAGCCCATACCTATGCGCTAATTGACTAACCGCTTCAACAAAGGAGAGATTATTGATCTCCCTCAAAAACGTAATGACATCACCCCCCTTCTGGCATCCGAAACAATAAAAAATCTGTTTTTCCTCATTTACTTGAAAGGAGGGGGTTTTTTCGGAATGGAAGGGGCAAAGAGCCAGGTAGTTTTTACCTGCTTTTTTAAAAGTTACGTATTCGGAGATGATATCAACAATATTAGCTCGACTTCTAATTTCTGCCAATTTTTCTTTTGGGAAAAAAAAGGCCAATGTCCTTATCCCCCTACTGGAAAAGAGGGTTAGGGTAAAAAATCACCCTGTTGCTCAAGAGGAAAAATCATGGAATAATCGGAAAAGAAATGTTTTTTAATAATTATTAAATAACTTTCGACCAAACCTATGCGCCCTTTTTTTGGCTGCCAAACTTTTTTTCTTTTTTCTTATGCTCGGTTTTTCATAATATTGGCGTTTTCTAACTTCCGAAATAATTCCAGCTTTTTCACACTGTTTTTTGAAACGCCTTAAGGCAATTTCAAATGGTTCATTGTCATTTACTGTAATTCCGGGCATTCATTTTCACCTCCTCATCATTATTTGGGAGATTGTTAAACTTTAGAAAACTATTTTAATTAAAGTGAAAAGTCAAGAATATTTTTTAGACCCAATAAAAAAATACTTTTTCTTATTTTATAAAAAAATTACAAATAACCACTGTGTTTTTGACTGAATCTTTGCCGAGAAGCAAAGCAAAGCAAAGCAAAGTTTTTAGCTCAATGGTTTTGATCTCTAGAAATAGTTTTTCCTCTATATATTAAACATGAAATTTATCGCATTTACAAAAAGACTTGATAGGTTTAGGACGTGATTGGCCAAAATTTTATCGAAAATTAAAAATTAAGATGGGGATCAAGATAATCTCTTAAAGAATCACCGAGGATATTAAAAGCAAAGGTAGTAATTGCGATAGCAAGCCCAGGGAAAATGATCATCCAGGGCGCAGAATTAATATAAATCCGGTTGAGGCTAATCATAGAACCCCAGGTGGGGGTTGGGGGTTGAACTCCTAAGCCTAAAAAACTCAAAGCAGATTCAGCCAAGATGAAGCTCCCTATTTTTAAGGAGAAAGCTACTAAGATCGGGGAAAGGGCGTTGGGGAGGATATGCCGCACGATTATCCGTTGCGTTGAACACCCAATTGAACGAGAAGCTTCCACGAACAACGATTCTTTTTGTGCTATGGTTAATCCTCGAATCAGCCGGGCAAAGGAGGCCCAGCCTACCAGGGCTAACGCAATGATTACCGTATAGAGACCCGGGGGAAGGACTACGGTTATGCCGATCGCCAGAAGAAGACTGGGAAAGGCAAGGGTGAGATCAATAATCATGGTTATGAAGGTATCGAGCTTTCCTCCATAATAGCCGGAAATGAGCCCAAAAAAAAGGCCTATTATTATTGACCCGAGAGCTGCGCTTAAACTGATAGAAAGGGAGATGCGCCCACCCCATAAAATGCGACTGAGAATATCTCGCCCCTTGCTGTCAGTGCCGCAGGGGTGTTTTAAGCTCGGCGAAAGTTTGATGCTTTCAAGGTTAATAGAGGTGGAACCTACTGTATACACCATCGGTCCAACGATAGTACCGAGGCTTATGAATAAGACAACCGCAAGGGCGGTAAAGGCAAGTTTGTTTTTTTTTAGGTAAGGCAATAATGGTTTTCGCATTTTATTTTTCCTTTGATCCCAAGCTGTTCACCCTGATTTGAGGGTTAAAGAGAGCATAAGAAAAATCAACCACCATATTTACCAAAATAAAGACTACTGAGCCTACGAGAACCGAACCCATCACAACCGGATAATCTCTTTTGATAATTCCCTCCAAAGCATAAAGGCCAATTCCGTCCCAGCCAAAAATAGTCTCCGTAAGTACCGCGCCATTGAGATAGCTTCCAAAATCAATCCCGATCAGAGTGATAATGGGGATCATCGCATTTTTGAGGGAATGCTTAAAAATTACTACCCCTTCGGATAATCCTTTTGACCGTGCAGTTGCAACGAAGGGTTGAGCAAGCACTTCCAGAAGACTTGATCGTGTGATCCGGGAAATGTAGGCTGCTGAATTAAGGCCCAGAGTGCTTGCAGGTAAGATCAGAAAAATGAGATTTCCTCCCCCCATCCCCGAAGGCGGGAGAAGGCGAAAAGTCAATGAAAAGATGAGCATTAAAATTAACCCGATCCAAAAAACCGGTAAAGAAACTCCCGCAATGGCAAAAAAAGAAAAGAAACGATCCCAAAAACTTCCTCGCGTAACTGCCATGACCACACCGAACACAATACCCATAAGGGAAGCAAAGATTATGGCGGCAATAGCTAAGTAAAGGGTATGGGGTAATTTTTCTTTAATATCCTTGCTCACCTCCCGGTTGGTGTAAAAGGAACGCCCCATTTCTCCCTTGCAAAGAAGTCGGATATAACCAACATATTGATAAATAAAAGGCTTCTCAATCCCCAGCTCTTTTCGAATAACCGCGATCGCCTCAGGGCTGGCTCGTTCCCCCACCAAACTCATCGTCGGATCTCCGGGGATGGATTTAATGAGGAGAAAAGTAATAAAGGTTACCCCGAGGAGGGTTGGGATAAGAAAAATTAGTCTGCGGAGTAAATAACGTACCATCTTAATTGGTCTTTTAAAAAACCTGAAAAAATTTATTGCATAAGTTTTTAAAATACAGTAAATGAAGTGCAATAAATGTTAAGATAATTTTTATACAATTTCACAACAAATAACAATTTTTTTATGCCGAGGTAGCTCAGTCGGTAGAGCAACGGACTGAAAATCCGTGTGTCGACAGTTCGATTCTGTCCCTCGGCATCAGTATTTTCAGATACTTAGATGGATTTTTAAAACCCCTTTTTTCTCTCCTGCTAACGGTTTATCTAACATTTGCGGGAAAGACCTTCTAAAAATATAACAACTAACTTGGAAAATAAATTTATTATTTTCTTGACAAGGGGAGTATGAATGGGTAGGACTTGAATGCACCCATGAGAAATGAATTTTCTACATTTGATATAGCCAAGGCCTTAAAAATACCCCGGGATGGTTTAAAGACTCGATGCAAAAGGGCTTTATTACACCAACCAAGAAAAAAGCAGAGGGTGTCGGTACTAAATCTTTATTTACAAAATCTGATGTTTATAAAATTGAACTTTTTCAAGAAATGCTGCGTTTGGGTTTTAAACGTGAAGAGGCTTCAATGTTTTTATACCCTAAATTCATTGATGAAAAACTTCTAACTCAAAATTTCCAGAACTCAAAATGTTGAAGAAAGAGAAGGCAGAATTTTATAAAAACCCAAAACATGGAAAATGGGAATATTATTTTAATGAAGTTTGGGGGAGGAACTCTCCGCAGAAATCAAACCATCAAAGTCGTTTTTAATAACCGAACAATAATCCATGATAATCATTCTTCTCCTTCTTTATCAATAATATTTGGTGGTACTCTTTCGGAACTTGGAAAACTTTTTGATTGGGATGAAATTCAAAAAGATTGGGAGAATTTTATCTTAATAAATTTTCAAAAAATCCGTGAACGGGTTGATGAAGCTCTATCCAAAATAGGATAAATTTTTTTTAATAAAATATGGGTGTAATAATTACCCCCATAAAAAGGGAAGAAAAAATATGAACAAAAAACTTATAAACAAAAAACTTAAGGCAAAAATAATCGAGCGATTCGGTTACCAGTTTACTTTCGCTCAATTACTCCAGGTTCATGAATCAGTAGTTAGCGAGGTTGTTCGAGGTTGGCGCCGACTTTCACCCGAGCAGAAAGAAAAGTGGTGTGCGCTGCTGGATTGTGATCAAAACATCTTTGCCGAGGGTAGGCAATGAAAAAACTTCTCTCTATTGAAATGACTGCCGAACGTTTGAATATAAAGCCACGCTCCATCTACAACGGAGTAGCTCCTAATTCCAAAAGACCTTTTCCTATACGTCCGATACGTATTGGTAGGCTGGTGAGGTTTGACGAAGGGGACATTGAATTATTCATTGAGAACCAGAAAAAACAAGTTCGGATTCTCTAAAGTGACACACTCTACACTTAATGAATTTGGAGGATAAAAATGGAATTAGCTTTGGCGAATAATAAAAATGACTTTGAACGATTAGAAAATGTCATCCAGAAAAATTTACAATCTTTTTATGAGGTGGGTAAGGCATTGATGGAGATCCGAGACCGCGGACTTTACCGAGACGTTATGGGATTTGATACATTCGAAGCTTACTGTAAGGAGCGGTGGGATTTTGCCAGCAATTATGCTCGTCGACTTATAACTTCAGTAGAAATTACTGATAATATAAAAAACGTGCCAATTGGCACGCTTCCCACTACTGAATCTCAAACTCGTCCCCTCTCCAAACTCGAACCAGAACAACAGCGCGAAGTATGGAAGGAAGCGGTTAGTACCGCGCTAGGTGGGAAAGTTACTGCTGCCCACATTAAAAAGGTGATGATGGGAATGGAAAAAACGATCAAGAGGTTGTTAAACAGGCTCCTGAAAATTTTGTTGATAATGATTCACGCAATCTATCAAATATCAAAACGAGTTGGATAGCGTGTAATGCAAGCGAAAAGAAAAGTTTATTAAATGGCTCAGTGAATATTTTGCCAAATATTTGAAAGAGAATGTAACGTGGATAAAGTCCTTATTAAAAGAAAAACTCAAAAGCTCCAAGAGAGAATAATTAATGTCTGATGATCTTAAAAAGTTAAAAAAACCACTTCCCGGTGATTCTTGTCTGCTCTGCGGTGGTAAACCGTCGGTCATCGGCTTTTTTTTACCTGAAAATTCCCAAGAGTACGGTGCAGCAAAAGGAAAGACCAGACTTATCCGTTATTGCCTCTGCTGGCGGGGCCAGGATAAACAGGGGACACCTGAAACAGTCGAAAAAGTAATCCGCCATGAATTATTAGGGATCGCGATATGATGAACATGAAGGATGCCGCGTGCCAGTTGCTTGAAAAAGGCCTTTCAATAATTCCCATTCGACCGGACAAAAAACCTTACATTTCCTGGATAGAATATCAGAGTAGGTTACCAATGGCGGAGGAGATTGATACCTGGTGGTCAAAATGGCCCGGGGCTATGATCGGAATTGTAACTGGGGAAATCAGCGGACTACTTGTTATCGACTGCGATAATGAAGCAGCATATCAAAAAATTCAAGAACTCTTACCGGATAGTTTTTTAACCTGTATTGCTAAGACACCGCGGGGTTATCATATTTATCTGGTTTACCCGAAAGGGCAAAGAATTGGAAATGCTGCTGCGATAATGCAGGGAGTAGATGTTAGGGGCGAGGGCGGCTATGCGATATGCCCACCTTCTGTCAATGGTGCTGGCAGGGGATATACCTGGCTAAAAAGTTTAAGCATTGATGAGGTCGCCCCGGGCGACGCTGCCTGATGCTTTATATAGTCTTATAATTAATTCTTTATATAAGGGCATTACACAACCTACCTTACAACACCTTACAGACCTTACAAAACCTTAAATATGTTCATTGAAGGACGAAGGGATGAGGACCTGTTTCATGCTGCAAACTGCCTTGTAAAAGGCGGAATGCCTAAGAACGAAATAGAACAAGTGCTTAATATGCTTGCCAAAAGTTGCATTCCTCCTTTTCCCGAAAAAGAAATTCCAGCAAAAATTCAGAGCGCAATTCAACGATCAGATCGCCGCGAAAGAAACTTAACCGAGGAATTTAAAACTTGGGTGACCTTACAAGAAGGTTACTGGAACCTTACAGAACCTAAACAAACCTTACAACTCCTTACAAAAGAGGAAAAAGCACACCTTGACGTCATAGTACATCGGTTAAAAAAGGAAGGGTTTATTGAAAAGTATGGAAACAAAGCCGGCTGCTATCGGAGAGTTGAAAACGATGTTGAACCGGTGGACTTCTTAACAGCGCCCACAGATGAATTTAATATCACTTGGCCTATGGATATTCACCGCCATTGTGTGATCTATCCGGGAAATATTGTCATTGTTGCTGGGTCAAAAAGCGGGTAAAACATCATTTCTGCTAAACACCGTCAAAAGAAATATGCACCGACATGAGATCCTCTATCTCAATTTGGAAATGGGTGATACAGAATTTAGGAAGCGCCTTGAATTGTTTGATGACGTGCTCCTATCTTCCTGGAAGTTTAAAGCCTATCACCGAGCTTCAAACTTTGCGGACCTTATCACGGCTGAGAAGAAAGTCTTTATAGTTGATTTTCTCGAAGTGACCACTGATTTTTGGAAAGTGGCACAATACATCCAAGAGATACACAGGAAGCTTAAGGATGGGATCTGTATTATTGCACTACAGAAGGCAGAAGGTAAGGACGCCGGGCGCGGGGGTGACTTCTCGAAGGAGAAAGCGCGGCTGTATCTATCCTTGATTATCTCCATGAGGAGAGAGTGAACCGGATAAAGATTGTGGATGCCAAAGCATGGCGGTCCGACAGGAACCCCCGGGGCCTGTATCGAAATTATAAACTGGTTAAGGGCAGTAAGTTTTTACCTGCGATGGATTGGAGAGAGTGAACAATGATAAAAGCGATCAGAACAAAGATAGGTGGGGGGGAAAAAGCTACCAAGCCTTATGGGTCCTGAAATCCAACCACCGCCCCGGAACCCCCACGCCCAACATCGCAGAATTCAAAGGGGGGGTATTCGCAAAATTGGAGGTATAGCTTTATGGATAAAGAGGAAAGAATTACAAGAAAATTAAAGTGGCGATGGTGAGCAATGAGGAAAACAAACGAGGATCCCGTTAAGATCAGGAAAATCCGAAGAGCAATGAAAAAATCAAGGAAAAATAAATGAAATAATCGGGAGAAAATCCAGTTAAAATGACCCAGGAATATCATATATAGGGGTATAACTTTAAAAGGAGAAAATTATGAAAGAACAACTTCAATCGATTATCGACCAAAAAGTAACCAGCTTTGAGACAGTTGAAATTTTAAAGTCTGCCCTCAAAGAACTTAAGAAGATAAACAACCAGCAAAGGGAAATTTGTCAGTTTATCGCCCAAGCTGAGGATAAACACGGAATTTCCGGACCTTCTTTATCATGTGGTTTCTTTCTGTGATGGTTATCAGGTACCACTCAGGGAATTAAGGCCGAAAAAGGATTTTTTTGAATTGTATGCCAAAAAGAATAAATTTTCCGATACCATTTTCAGGGATTGTATTGCTCCCCTTGTAAACGATCCAGTTGATAAATATACCGAAGAACTTAAAAAAGATTGCCTAATCATCAGGGGTGGCAGGGCAAACCAAAAAACTTCACGGGGTACAAATGACTTTTATAAAGAGTTTAAAGTGAAGAAGGATGTTAAAAAACTTTTAAACCCGATGATGTATATGAAGGAAGAGGAATATATAACGGAGCTTGCACGAATTCCCAAATGGCCTAGTTATGAGCGCGGTTTCCTGAGAACGGCTTGCTGGTGCTGCCCATTTCAACTTGAGCCGCAATGGGAGAAGCTAAAAGAATTTTACCCCTTTTGTTGGGAAAGTATGAAAAAAATGTCCGGGAACTGGGAGTTCCCGGACCATAAAGGTGACAGCATAAGGAAGAGGTTTAAAAAATATTGGGGCTCACAATGATAGGCGCGTTTTTATTCCTTCTGTTTCAACACCTGAGTAAACAGGCCAGCATAGGGATCGCAACAGGGGCTTCCCTTGACCCCGATAAAAAAAACCCCAAAGCCTTTTAATTCGCCTCTCGCCTTTGACAGAAATTTTCTAATAGGTGAGTTATATCCTCTTTGCCCAGATAAAGTCTCCCTTGCCTTCTTTTTATCGGTGGCCGGGGGACCGGCAAACCGGCTTCCATTTCCGGGCATACCGGGAAATAAAGCTTTCCCATGTAAATTTTCTAATAAGGGAAGGCGAAGGAACCGCCTTCCCGTGATAACGGCAAATAACCCCTAAACGGCATTTGGCAACGGCTATCATTTATTTTTTCCTTCCCAATTCATCACAATGGGTACAGCCCTTAACCCCACAAAGGGTATTTCTGATTTTTGCCACGTAAACCTTATGACCTAACAGGCTTTCCCTTTGCGGATCTCCGCAAGGATTTTTTCCAGTTCCTCAATCGATTTATTTACCACGATTTGAGTTTTATGAAAACTATTTGTCAGGGTAATTTTCCCTCCGGATCCAGTCTTGCCCTGGGTGTTTTGCTTTTGCTTTATATTTTTTGGGGGAGCGGTTTTCTTTATTGAAACCTTTTTTTTCGGTTCGTTTCCATAAGGTTCGTTATCGGTTTTCTCTTTTTTGGTTTCCTTTTCGGGAGCTTCTTCTTTTAAGTTATCCATAGGCATTATTAAACCGCTTATTTCTTGCTCAGACCGGAACCCCTTTAATCAGGATTTGGGAGTTGCCGTCTTGCAATGCAAAAACAACTTGCCTGACTTCCATTTGCTTTAATTGTTCTAACAGGTGAATGAACAGAGCAAGGGTCAAGGGCTATTTTAAATTTTGCTTTTGATTCGTCCCAAAAAACCTGTTTATAGTTTGGATATTCTTCATCAGCTTTTTTGACACTATGCACCCGATGGCTTTCCAGATTTGTGGTTGCGAAAAAAGCACTTCCGTTTTTATTTGTTTTCATGGTATTGAGTTGCGCTGTCCGATCAAGGATAGGTTTTGGGTTTTTGGAAAGATTTTTCTGTAATTCCTTAACCCCGGCTTGAACCAATAAAAATGGTTTACTTTTCCTTTTCATCATTTTTAAAATGGGGAATAACCGGGAACTCTTTAGATCTTTTAAATCCGGGTAACCCACCTTAACCAAAATATTACTATTAGTGGCAACCGTCTGATCTTTATCGAAATATACACCGCTTATGGTTTTTCGATTGTAATTATCTTCCTTGCTTGGTACCTGCCAAACATTCAAATTATTTTTATTGATTATCATGGTGTACGGTCCTTTCCATAAGCTGAATATTGTTATTGCCAGACCCCAAAATATTAAGGCCACGAGAAAACCAAAGAGAGGACAAAGGAAATACCATTTCATTTTGATTGCCCTCCCTTACAATAGCTACACTCAACAAGGCAATCTTCTGCCTTATGGTTTTGAAAGACCATTTCTTCTAATATTCCCCGGACAGAATCATCTTTTAGGGGGTTTTCTTAAAAAAAGAAATCACCATATTTTTTAAAAAACCTTAGATAGCGTTTAGCCATTTCCGAGCAGAGGTAATCACCCAAAGTGATTTTGATTTGGAAAGTTCCAGTTCCCCAAAGCGGAAAAACTTTATTGAGTTGTTCGGTAGTTTTTATATAGCGAAGGTGTTTCAGCTTAGGGTCGGTATGGATGTTTTCTAACCATTCTTTTGTTTCTTCAACAGTCAACAAGTGGAAGGTATTTTCATAGCTGGGATTTTCTCTGTTCCAGAGATCATTCACCCATTCAATCACCCATTCTTTTTTAGCCTTACAATTGATATAAGTTCCCA
>CAVSIB010000058.1:0-32762 GCA_963727835.1 uncultured delta proteobacterium | reverse complement strand
CCCTATAATATTAGATGCTAATTTGAACGGCTAATTGGGACCGAAATATCGGTTAGCAGTTTTTTTTAGATTCTATGGAACCAATAGATATTCAGTCATGAAAGAATAAAATGCCAGTTGGATACCATAGGACTTCTCTTCATAAAATTCTCCCTGGGCTCTTCCAACTTCTTCTTTAATTTGATTTTCAGGAAAATATAGGGCCCGCACATTTTCCGTCTCCCTACCCATTCTCCTCCCTGCAAAATTGTATGCTCATCCCTGACATAAAAGAACTAACCTAACCTATATGTCTATTCTGGACTCCTCTCGGTTGGGAAAAATCACAACTGGTATTTTTCAAAAAAAGAATTCTTTTTTTCAACAAAACTGGCCTCTCCCTCGAAAGACTTTGTCACAACTGGTAGTAGACAGAAGATCCAAAGTCCATACTTCGCCGTTTACAAATGGGCTAGGGGACAAAAAGACGGTTGAAAGGGATAGCGCGGAGGTATTTTCGCCTGACAACTTTTGCTTTAAATCAACGAAAACAATCTCACTCGCCATGCCTTTGAGGGCCATAGGCATAGGCCCCTAATCTGCCCACAAACCCACAGTCAATAATTACGACTTTCATTTCAGATTTTTTTGAGTTCATAGATATTTTCGGTTTTAGAACCGTTTTCCCAAAATCCACCCTACCCGATCGTGTACTTCCCAAGTTTAACCGGGAACAGGATGAGCTTTCCAGATTTTGTCGCAGTACTCCTTGATCGAGCGATCCGAAGAAAACTTACCCATCCGGGCAACATTCAAAATCGACATTCGCGTCCATTTGGCTTGATCCTTATAAGCAACGCCCACCTGCCCTTGCCTTTCAACATACGAACGATAATCGGCAAATAAGAGATAGGAATCGTCATACAACAAAGAATCGACTAAGGGTTTGAAAAGGTTTCTATCTCCTCTGGAGAAAGATCCCGAAGAGATCTTTTCCACGGCCTCCCGGAGCTCTGGATCCGAATCGTAATACTCTTTCGGGTTGTAGCCCCTCGCCTTCAATTCATAGACTTGCTCCGCGGTCAAACCGAAAAGGAAGAAGTTGTCAGCTCCCACCTCTTCCCGGATCTCGATGTTGGCGCCATCGAGCGTTCCGATCGTTAGAGCCCCATTGAGAGAGAATTTCATGTTGCCCGTTCCGGATGCCTCTTTGCCCGCTGTTGAAATCTGCTCCGAAAGGTCGGCCGCGGGATAGATGTATTTGGCATTCTTTACGTTGAAGTCAGGAAAAAAAACCACCTTCAGGCGGCCACATACATCGGGATCATGGTTGACCACCTCTCCCACCCCGTTGATGAGCTTGATTATCAGCTTTGCCATAAAGTAGCCCGGCGCAGCCTTACCTCCGAAGATAAAGGTTCGGGGGGTTACTTTCATCTTAGGGTAATTTTTGATCCGGTTATAAAGCGTGATGATGTGAAGGACGTTCAGATGTTGACGCTTGTATTCATGAAACCGTTTTACCTGGATGTCGAAAAGGGAGTCCGCATCGATGGCGATCCCCGTGCGCTCCTGTATCAAAACCGCGAGGTCATGTTTGTTTTCCCTCTTGATCCTCCGCCACTCTTTTTGGAAATTCGGGTCTCCGATAAGAGGATTCGAGACCCCTCAGTTCCTTTAGATTCTTGATCCAGCCCTCGCCGATCTTGCTGGTGATGAGACCGCTCAGTCTTGGGATTGCTCACAGCCATGAAACGCCGCGGAGTCACGCCATTCGTCACATTGGTGAACTTCTCCGGCATAAGGTCGTAGAAATCCCGGAGGACGTCCCTTTTCAGCAGCTCACTGTGAAGTTCTGCCACCCCGTTGATGGCATGGCTGCCCAGGCTGGCCAGGTTAGCCATCCGGACATGCCGCCCACCTTCCTCATCGATCAAGGACATTCGCCTGCACCGCTGATCGTCTTCCGGGTATCTCACCCGCACCTGATCCAAGAACCGTCGATTGATCTCGTAGATAATCTCAAGGTGTCTTGGCAAAAGGCTTCCGAACATGGCGAGGGGCCATTTTTCGAGGGCTTCTGGAAGAAGGGTATGGTTTGTATAGCCGAAGGTGCTCTGGGTCACGTGCCATGCTTTTTCCCATTCGATCTGGTATTCATCCACCAGAAGCCTCATCAGTTCTGCAACGGCGATGGAGGGATGAGTGTCGTTGAGCTGTATGGCGATTTTCTCATGAAACGCCTCCGGCTTCCCTCCCATCAGACGGTAGATCCGAAGCATGTCCTGGAGGGAACAGGAGACGAAGAAGTATTGCTGCGCGAGCCTGAGCCGTTTGCCGATTTCCGGCTCATCATTGGGATAGAGCACTTTGGTAATTGTCTCCGAGATGACCTTTTCATTCACTGCACCATAATAGTCCCCCACATTGAATTCTTGAAAATCAAAAGACTCAACGGCCTCTGCCTTCCAAAGGCGCAAGGTATTGCAGGTGTTGACTCGGTACCCGGCGATGGGCGTGTCATAGGCCGTTCCTTTTACCTCCCGGCCAGGAATCCAGCGCACGCGATAACCCCCCTGATCATCGTAATAGCCTTCGGTATGTCCACCAAATTTGACATGATAAGCGATTTCCGGCCGGTGTATCTCCCAGGGGTTACCCAAGCGGAGCCATTGGTCGGTAACTTCAAGCTGCCAACCATCCCTGATGACCTGGTCAAAAATCCCGAATTCGTAGCGGATACCATAGCCCACCGCAGGAATTTCGAGCGTGGCCAAGGCTATCCAGATAACAAGCTGCAAGCCTGCCCAGACCTCCGTTTCCCAGCCCCGGTTCTTCTTCTTGTTCAATAATTTTTTTAAAATCCAACCCGAGATCTTCCAGGGCATTTCGCGCTGCATCATAGATCCCTAGGTTAATCAAATTATTCTCAAGGTGGGGTCCGAGGAGAAATTCTGCCGACAGATAGCTCACAATCCGAACACCTGGCTTGGGGTAATTTTGGACCGTGTGCAACCACCGTTCGAGGAGCTGATCGCGAACCGTGTGGGCAAGGGCCATATAAAGATCGTTTGGCGTTGCCCATCTCGAGAACCCTCCCCTGCGTGTAGTTAAGATGACGGAGAAACTCCTGGGTGAAATTTTGAATCTCCTTGCGGGGACCTGGGGCCTTAGGGAAAAATTCCCTGTTGCCTTTTTTCTTTTTGATGTTGCTCTCTGTTTTTATTGTCGTCATCGGACTCCCTTCCACATTTTTCATATGGTATGCAATATGTTAAATCCTTCCTGATTATAAATTCCCAGAATGAAGCAGAGGAATCGCGTGAACCATCCCGGCACTGATCGACAAAGCGATTTTCGAAGAAAGGCTTTTCTTCTTGTTCAAAATATAAATCAGGATAATCAAAGGGTAGAGAGCGCCTGTAACATCCCATGGATTGATCATCCCACCACTCCTATCACGCTTCAAAATAGAAATCCCGCCGTTGTCCATCTTGCCCTTCCTTAGACTTTAGACGGAGACTAATGATCACCATGCGATGGTTCGTTTCCAGGTGCTGTTGAAAAATCCTTCGGTCAGAACGGCGAACTTTCCTAGGATTGCAAGCTCGCTGACCAACCGCCTTACATACGTCTTCCACTGTTCCGGGTGCTCTGGCACATATAACGAGCATACGCCCGAGGAGGAACTGGAGCGGCTGACAGGTTGCCATCCGCGAGCTCACGGCGATCGTACAGACAATTTTGGTTTTATGCGTTGGCAAAGTCATCATTATCCCCCGGGTTTATCGTCATTCATGGACATTATCGCATCTCCTTGGGCTGACCCGTTGAGGTGAGGACGCTATTCCAAACCCATCCCTCCGGATCCACTTTCTTGCGCTTTGAGGTAGCCAAGGCTATAGGAACATGAGTGAATTCATTGACCCAGAAACCTACCACCATGTTGGTCCTTCCTGCCATAGCGGCATGAACTGCATTCTGTCCTAAAAGCAGGCAGAAGGCGGAATCAATGGCGTCCGCCGGGACGCTCCGAATGGTATAACTTGGATCAATGTACTTCAGGCTGATCTCCGTGCCCGTCCGTTTAAAATAGGCATGAATCTGGTCCCTGAGAAAAATCCCAATATCCTGAAAACGGATATTGCCCGAGGCATCCCGCTCTCCGGTCTTTTCCAAAATGTTTTGACCTGCTCCTTCGGCCACCACAATCACTCCATGGCCACTCTTTTCCAGCCTTTCCTTGAGAGCCTTGAGAAACCCCTCTAAGGTGAAAAGGACTTCGGGTATCAAGCAAAAGTTCACATCGCTATAGGCAAGGGTAGCATAGGCAGCAATGAAACCTGACTCCCGACCCATCAGCTTTACCAGTCCGATCCCATTTCTTGCGCCATGGGCTTCAGTATGAGCCGAGGTGATCGCTCTCCCCGCCTCGGAAACGGCGGTCGCAAAGCCAAAGGACCTTTCGATATAAGAGATATCATTGTCGATCGTCTTCGGGATGCCGACCACAGCAATTTTCAATTTTCGGAGTTCGATCTCCTGAGAGATGGCACTTGCTCCGCGCAGGGTCCCATCGCCGCCGATAGTGAAAAGGATTCCGATATTCATCCGCTCCAACGTATCAACCATTTCGGCGATGTCTTGATTCCCCCGTGAAGACCCCAAAATTGTTCCCCCCTCCTGGTGAATACGGTCAACCAAAGCGGGAGTCAACTCGACCGGTACGTGGCCATAACGATACGTGAGGCCCTCGTAACCGAAGGGAAACCAAAGACAGTTTTTACTCCGTAGGTATGATAAAGACTCAAGACGATCGCCCGAATCACGCTATTTAAGCCTGGGCAAAGGCCGCCGCAGGTGACGATGCCGCACTTGAGTTTCGAGGGATCGAAATAGATCTTTTCTCGCGGTCCTGCCTTTTCAAATGATGGAAAGGCCTTGCCAGCCTCAATACATTCCTTCACCTCACTCAAATCCGAATGAAAAACCAACCGCTGCTCATTTTTCACAAAAGAGATCCCCTTCAAAGGAGAAGGGATGCGGCATTCGCCCAAACTCGAAATCTCAAAACTGAGATCACCCGGAATCATTGTTACTCCTTTTGGCTTAAAGATTCTCAGCCTTTTCTGGACGCCATATATCGGAGAAGATCAACCACTCGGTTGGAATACCCCCATTCGTTATCGTACCAGGCCACGACTTTGAAAAATCGTTTTTCTCCTTTGAGATTGCTCTAAACCGTTGCCAAGAAGCCGATTTACAGTTCACACACCCCGTCTCCTTCAACGGTCTGGTCCCTGGCGGCGAAGAGATGTACCATGGCTACGATGGGAATGGGTTTTCTCTTCTGTGCCCTCTTCTGTTCGGCCGCTTCGCAGACCATGCGAGAATGAGACCTAATCCAATAATTTTACTTTATTTGTCCTCTACTCTCTCACCGGCCTCTGCAGTGATAGAGGGGTATGAGATGATAAGCCGGGGCTTTTGATCATGTCCGGTGAGAATGATAAGTTCATCCTCTGGAGAGTCCCACGACATGGACATTCAGAAGCTTCAGGAGTTCCTTGGGTGCTTGTATACTTAACAATATTTATACTGATCCCTACAAAAACCCAAATGACAACTTTGCAATATAACACACCGGGCAAGAATCTTAGTAACTCGATCAATTAGTCCTTTTAACTTTTACCTTGTTTCTTCACTACCACATCATCAACCCAACTTAAAGCAGCAGCAACTGTTGGAAAGCCAATGGTAGCTGTGAGGAGAATAACTGTGTGATAAATCTCCTCAGGTTTTGCACCTGCTTCGATAGCTCTTCTTGTATGGCTGTGAACAGACCCTTCAGAGCGTATGGCGGCGGCTGCTGCCAATTGGATAAGATTGGCAGTCTTTTCGTCTAATGGGCCCTGTTTTTTGATGAGATTACCAAGGTTCTCCAGGGCATCAAAAAAATTCTTAAACTTTTTTTTGTTTGCTAAATAATATTTAGGAAATTTTTGTTTTTCCATTCCAACCTCCTTTTAAGATGGGCGAAGCTTTTTAATAAAGCCTCCTCCTGTTAATCAATAAATCTATTGGCTATTGCTCCGATATCATAGTCATAACAAGAAGGAAATTTTTTCACTTTATGTTCCCATACTTTTTTTATAATTAATAAATGCCTTTATGTGTGTCAACCCAGAGAGTAGGTCTCAAAACAAAAAAGGCCCATCACCTTTTTACCTGGCAATCCGGCCTTGTTTTTATTCTCATCACTCATAATAATCCCTTCCTCAGTAACACCCACTTTTGTACTGCGATTATTGGCTTTTGGGTTTTGATAATTTTTTTTTCTTTTAACCCATGGGAGGGAAAACTTCTACAAAAATAAACCGGTATTATCAGAGCAATAAATAACCCATCAGCAAACTGCAGGGTTATTTATTAAATTAAATGATAAATCTCTTGAAAAATGGTGTGAATAAAATATATTTAATCAACAATTACCGAAATTAATTTCTCAATTTAAAAGGATTATAACTATGGAATTGCCAAAAGTAAAACATATTGGACTTCTTTTCTCTGGTGGACCAGCTCCAGCAGCTAACGCTGTTATTTCAGCAACAGTTATGAATCTGGTGAATGCTGGAGTTGAAGTCTATGGTTTTTTGCAAGGGTTTGAATTTCTACAGGAATACGAAGAAGGAAATGCTTTAGCTCCCAATGAGCATTATAAAATATTGACGTTAGCAGATGTAAGTGGGATTCGAAATATTAAGTCAATTATTATTAAAACTTCTCGAGCGAACCCTGGGAAAGGAATTTCTTCAATTCACGATTTAACCAACCCTGAAAAAAATCGTCGATTATTAAATGTTTATAAATGGATGGACCATTGTGAAATTGATGGTCTTATTACTATTGGTGGCGATGATACCCTCAAAACGGCAAATTATCTTTATTTAATGCAATATCACCTTCCTGATATCAGACCAATGCATCTTGTTCATATCCCGAAAACAATTGATAACGACTATTTGGGGATTGATTGGACTTTTGGATATACCTCGGCCGCAAATTTTGCCGCTAATGAAATCAGAAATCTGGGAGCAGATGCTGCTTCCACGAATAGCTGGTTTATCTTAGAAATTATGGGCAGGAAGACAGGCTGGCTTACCTATGCGGCAGGTATTGCTGGTGAGGCGGTCCGCATGATAAGTGTGGAAAATATCAAGGGTGAGTTTAATCTTGATAAGCTTATTGACGACCTGTTGGCGCTTATGGAGGCACGGGCGCGCGAGGGCAAAAAATATGGAGTGGTTTGTGTCAGTGAAGGATTAGCAGAACTTCTACCTGAAAATTTAAGACCAACAAGGGTTGACCGACACGGGAATATTGTCCTGGGTGACGCTGAAGTCGGAAGGTTTATAGCAAATGAACTTGAAGCGCGATATAAAGAACTATATCCCAAAGAATCATTAAAAGTTCGAGCAAAGCAGATTGGTTATGAAACCCGGTGTGCGGAACCAGCTGCCTTTGATGTTATGCTGGGAAGTCAATTGGGGGTCGGGGCGTTTCGAGCCATTTGTCAAAAAGGTTTTTCAGGAGTGATGGTAAGCGTTGAGGACCAAATGCAAATTAAATACGTCCCCTTTCACGAATTAATTGACCCCAAGACTTTGCTCGCAAAAATTCGCTATATTCATAAGAATTCTGATTTTTACCAATTAGCCCGCTCTTTGGAATATCAACTCCCGGAAGATCGAATAACCCACGAATAAAAAAATTTGGAGGATCTCATGGTAGAACTTGACAAAAAATTAGAAGCACTATTAACAAAAAAGATGAGCTTGGAAAAACTAAAAATAGAAGAAGAAACGATAAAAACGTGGAAAGAAAGAATAGAACAAGTAGTAATTAAAAGCAATGATTTAAGGTCATTAGAAATAAATATTAAAAACTTACTTAAATTTATGGAGACCCGCCTTAAGACACTCCATTCTGAGATCCAAGCCTTGGTTTAAGATTACTTTTATTTTTCATTTTAATTCACTATCATTTTTTTTTATCAATTCTGCGCTGCAGTATCTTTTGGGATAATTTCTAATTCCATTCGTCGGTTTTGTTTCCTTTCAGCCTCAGTATCATTACCGGCGATCGGAAATTGTTCCCCAAAACCAATCGATGAAACACGTTCCTCAAATATGCCCCCCCAATCAAAAAGTTTGCTACTGAGTTGGCGCGTCTTTAGGAAAGATTTTGATTGTATGCTTTGGTTCCCATACTATCGGCATAACCTCTTACAATTATTGTGGTCTCCGGATAACGATTTAAAACATCAGTCACCTATTTCAACCCATCAATTGCACCTCGCTTGATGATTGCAGAATTAACATAAACAAAAGAAAGTTCGACATGGTTGGGATAAGTCGATCCCACTCTTGTCTTACATTTCCGATCCCCTGAATTTTTTTTAAGTCTGCCGCCTGTTTATCCAGATAATAGCCAGCAATACCTCCATCTATTAGACACCCGTTACTGCGCCAATTACCGCTCCCACGCCAGTATGCCCGATCTGGTTTCAGATAATAGCTCGGAGGCCCCTCCAAAACCGCTCAGGCACCTGCTCCGTCTGCGGTTCTATTATTTTCGGTGGCAGATAAGGTCACAATAAAATGATAATAAAAACAAAAACAAAAACTACATAAATTCACTTACTAATCATCCCCCCCCCATAAAACTAAAATTAATCTACATTTCTAATATACAAAATGTTTCTTTTAAGGCGTCTTAAAAAAAAGGTTTACAGATCTTTTATACTATATTATTTTGCACAAGCTTACTGCTTCTTGTGATCCAGCTATCTAAATTCTAATAACATATATTTTTATTGTAATCAATTTTCTCCACCTCACAAAGTAATGCCTTAAAAACGGGAAACCCTGAAATTTGTTCGCGATTATTTTCATCAGTAAGCAAATTTACATTGCTTTCTTTCCAACCTTCTGCCTGAATGGGTGATCCCCCTCCTTGGTTTACCTCCACGACACCTTTTATGATATCATTGGTTACTCGGGCGATAAATTGCACCTCTCCTCGTGTTGTTTTAATTTTTACTGAATCACCATTGGAAATATTTCGAGAAGCAGCATCATTGGTATTGATTAAAACCTCAGCATGGGGCTGAAGTTTTAATAGACTAGGAATATTGAGGTGCTGGCTTCTAAAGGTTGATTGAAGCCTAAAGCCGGTTGTCATGGTTAAGGGATATTTTTTTGCCAAGGTTCTATTATGTGGACCTTCGATCGGTTCCATAAACGATGGAAATGGATCGTACCCAAAATTTGTGAGGACAGAGGAATTGATTTCCCACTTGCCTGACCCAGTATTAAAGCCTGGCGCTCCATCTGGTCGGAGTTTACCCGAAAGCCATTTTTTTTCTTCAAAGGGGTGAAGTGAATTTTCTGTAAACGAGATTGGTCCTTGCTGAGAAAAAAGCTTAAATTCTTCAAAATCGAAAGGTAAATCAGCGAATACAAATTTTACCATTTCTTCTTCCGATTGAGGGTAGAGATGCCCATACCCTAAGCGTTCGGCTAAGGCGGCGTAAATAAGATAATCACTCCGAGCTTCGCCCAAAGGTTCTATAATTTTTTTTCGATATTGAACAGCACTGGGAGGAGCTAACGGCGGAAAACCACAATAAGAACAAGATTCAAAATAGGTGGTTGCTGGAAGAACAATATCAGCATAAAGAGCATCCGCATTAAAAAATCTATTAATACATACTTGATAGTCAAGGGCAGAAAGGGCTTTGGTAAAAAATGGAGTATTAGGGAAACTGGTTAAAATGGATGCCCCGCCAATTAAAAGAAAACGAATTTTATAAGGGTCTCCCCTAAGCACAGAACGGGGAAATTCCATAAATTGACCCCCGTTTCCAATTTGGCAAAAATAATGGATATTTATCCATAGCCAATCGGGAGGAACCCCCGTAGGAAACTTAACCTCCGGCTTTCGTAAAGGATGAAAAATCGGAATGGTTAAAACACTGCCCCCCGTTCTACATCAAGGTGGCCAGTTAAAGCCCAAAGGGTAAGTAACCCGCGATTACAGTTAACGCCAGAGTTGGAATATTCCAACCCGGTATACGCAAGAAATGCGATCTTTTTAGTTGAGGAAAAAACCTCGCTCAATTCTATAATTGTTTTTTGGGGAACCCGGGTAATACCCTCAATCTTTTCCAGCGTAAATTGCTTCACATACTCCTCGAGTTCCAAAAATCCTTGACAAAATTTTTGACCAAACTCTCTCTCCACTCCTCCCTTTTTGAAACATTGGTTAAGAATTCCGTAAATAAGCGCAAGGTCGGTTCCGGGCTGAATCGGAATCCACTGATCAGCAATCTTTGCAGCCGCGTTGCGCATCGGATCAATAACAATAATTTTTGCTCCTCTTTTTTTTGCTGCCTGGAGACGGATCATTCGCGTAAGAGGAGAATCGGTCGCCGGGTTTGTTCCCCAAACAAAAATTACCTCCGCATCTTCTAAATCAGGTTCTAAGATACCGATAGGAGCTCCGAAAGTAGCTATCGGGCCTAAAACTCCATAAGCTAAATAACAAATGCTACTTACTGAAAAAGCATTGGGAGAACCAAGGGACATAAAGATAGAGTTGCCGACGGGAAACCCCGTTTCTTTTGGGTGTAAACATTTGCCAGAAGGATTGCTCAAAGTTGCCCCGGCCAAAAAAAGAAGCAATACACTCAGGACCGTACTGGCTTTTTAATGGCAAAAATTACTTTGACGATTTCATCCAATGCCTGGTCCCAGGAAATTGCTTCAAAATCCAGCGTGCCTTTTGGACCTTTTCTTTTTAATGGGGTCTTGAGCCGATCAGAGGAGTAAATAATATCAGAAGCGTGTCGTCCCCGGACACAAGGGATTCCTTGGGGGTGTTCCTTCCACGGGTGGATTGTTAACGATCCGATCATCTTCTAAACCGATTTCTACGCCGCAGTTTGCCGGACAGATTCCGCAAATACCTTTTTCAGTTCTTTTCGCCATTTTTTAACCTCCCAATTTCAATTTTTTGCTTCTGCCAATTCTTCAGTTGTTTTTCTAAAACGAACAGCAAGGTTTGCCGAAAACATTAGGTATAAAATCGTTAAAATCACTGGTTGCGCTTTTTCAAAATCACTTTTCAATTTGGCAAAGTCAATTGCAAGACACGTTGTTTCAGCCTCCTCGATAATTGATGCGAAACGGAAAGAATCAACAATTACAAGCATCTCTCCAAAGACTTCCCTACCCTTTTAAAGATGCCAATGATTTAGTCCCCTTTTAATATTTTAACACTACCTGAAATTAAAATATATATCCAGTTATCAACGCACCCTTCATTAATGATGATTTCACCCTTACCCAAAAAATTTTTTTAGCATACTTAACAAACTTCTCAATTTGATCAATCTCAAATCGATTAAACACATTAAGACTTTTAATTTTGCTTGTCAGGTATCACCATCCTAAAATCCTTCCTGATAAAATAATTTATAAAGTAATATTTAAATTTTCATTCCTTTTAATCGCCTCAATAAGGCCCGCAGTTCCAGCCATCATCGTATCTCCCAAGGGGCCTCCTTCCCTATACTCAAGCTTTACTCCATGCATTATTTCCCGACGCCGTGGTCCGGTCACCACGATTTTTTCAACGTGGTTAAATCCAGGACAAGACCGGATATAGGCTCCATGACCTCCTTCGGAAACTACGTGGCGGTGTTCAAGAGTTCCGTTCCCTAAATTAACAAGAAGTTCTTCAATGCGTTGAGACGTTAAATGATTGGTATGATACTCAAAAAAACCCCCAATTAAACCTTTAGAAAGGCAAGCACCGAGGGTATGGGAATTACCGACATCAGCTACTATTAAATGAGAACACCCCTGAAGGCTTTGGTCTAAAGAAGCTCCGAGCACTGCTGCCATTCCAGTGTCCATCATAAAAGCCTTTTGATGAGGTATTTCAGAAAGAAGCGCTCCGGTTGCTTTCATTCGGGTGAAGTAAGGAGGAATTTCATCAACCCCAAAAAGAAACGCTTCCGGAAGAGGTTTTGTTTCAATAATCGCTTTCATTATTTGATGCCGGAAGTCAATGCTGCTTACTCCACTGGGTGCAACGCCATGGTCCTGAACCGCAGCCGCTATATAGCTAAACTCCCACGCGACTCCAAGTTCATTTAAAAGAACACGAATACCAGAGGGAGAAATATCCTTGAGGATTAGGTGGGTAAAATTATTGCCTTGTAATTTTTCTTTTTCCTCCTCCGATATTATGGTGATTCCTTTTTCGCGAACTTTTCCCAGATCATCATATATTGTTTTTGCTGCTGTTTGGGTCATAAAAACGTTATGGGTCTTGACATGCTGAATAACCGCATTGGAGACCGCGCCCCCGCCCATGATCGTTCCAGAAACAACAAGGTCGCCACGAGCACCTTGTATAGTCTCCGCAATTTTTTTGATAGCTGAACAAGAAACTGCTTTGTAGTGTTCTTGAGTATCGGGGTAGAAAACAAGGATGTCTGTGGTCCCGGCGCCGATATCAATGGAAAGAATAGGATGCATGTCTTTTATGTTTGGGGTAAAAGGTTATAGGGGTTTGCCAGATTATGAAAAGGTCTTCCACCCCATAGGTTATCCTGAAAGCGGGGTGAAGGCAATTTTTTAAATAAAAAAAGCCCTTAGACTTACCTAACGGGCTATATTTTTTTTAGTATAAGAAGAGTTACCACCCCTCTTTCTCCAAAAAATTTTGGTTGGTTTTCCCCAAATTTGTCAACCCGCTTTTATTTTATACACTTTTTCTCTTTAACCCTCAAGCGCTTTTTAATTTTAAACTATTTTCTTTTTATTGACATTATTTTAATTATTTTTTAGGATATCGTTTTCTTTTTAATTTTTGTCTTCAGGAGGAAAGGAATAATGAACGCGTATGAAACCAAAGATATTCGGAATATTGCGATTATTGCCCACTCAGGTGCGGGGAAGACATCTATGGGGGAGGCATTCCTTTTTAATGGCAAAGTAACGGATCGTCTCTGTCGAGTTGATGATGGGAATTCAGTCTTAGACTTTGAACCTGAAGAAATCAAAAGAAAAACTACGATAACATCTGCATTCCATTATTTAAAATGGAAGAAAAAAATCATCAATATTATTGATACCCCAGGGGATATCAATTTTATTACCGAAACTTTTTCTTCTTTGAGCATTGCTGACAGTGCGGTGCTTTTGATTGATGCGGTTGCTGGGGTTGAGGTGCAAACGGATAGGGTTTGGCAGGTTGTCCAGGAAAACAATATTCCCACTACAATATTTGTAAATAAAATGGATCGAGAACGAGCAGATTTTTTCTCTGCTCTCAAAAGCATTGAGGATAATTTAAAGACCAAACTCGTTATCCTTCAAATTCCCATTGGTAAAGAAAGTAATTTCAAAGGGGTGGTTGATCTCATAACCCAAAAGGCCTTTTTGTTTTCTAATGATGAAAGCGGAGAAATTACTAAAGCAGACATACCTGAGGAATTAAAAGATCAAACGAGCGAATACCGAGAAAAATTAGTTGAAGCAATTGCAGAATCTGATGATACCCTTTTGGAGAAATACCTTGACTCAGGAGAGCTTTCTGACGAGGAAGTAAGTACTGGTTTACGAACCGGAATTCTTAAAAATGCCTTTTCTCCGGTTATGTGCGGTGCAGCGCTGTTCAATATGGGCATTCAGCCGGTACTAGATTTAATTGCCGATAACTTCCCTTGCCCCCAAGACCGACCTTCTAGAAAAGCAAAAAATGCAAAAACGGGGGCTGAAGAAGTTTTGCAAATGAACTCGCAGGGGCCTTTTTATGGATTTGTTTTTAAAACCGTGTCTGACCCCTACACCGGTAAGTTAACGGTGTTAAAAGTATGCTCCGGAGGGTTAAATGCTGACTCAATCATTTTTAATATTACCCGAAACGTTAAAGAAAAAATTGGACAGGTTTTAAAGCTCGAAGGAAAATCTCAAAAACCGATTAATCCGGCAGTGGCAGGTGACATCGTCGCGCTCGCGAAATTAAGGGAAACGACAACCAATGATACACTAACAGATGGCAAAAGCGACATCATTTTTGATGTCATCAAGTATCCCACCCCAGCTATTTTTTATGCCATCAATCCAAAATCCCGCGGTGATGAAGATAAGTTAAGCGGAGCCCTGGCACGTCTCCAGGAAGAGGATCCAACCGTTCATTTTAGCCGGGATGAGCAAACTAAGGAATTTCTCATATCCGGGATGGGACAGATCCATCTGGAAGTCATGGTTGAAAAGCTCAAGCGAAAATTTGGAGTAGAAGTTGAACTTAAGACCCCAACGGTTCCTTACAAAGAGACCATTAAGGGAAAAACCCGGGTTCAAGGTAAATACAAACGTCAATCCGGAGGCCGCGGCCAATACGGTGATGCGTGGATTGAGCTTGAGCCGCAACCACGAGGTAAGGGTTTTGAATTTGTGGACAAGATCGTTGGTGGGGTTATTCCCAGAAACTATATTCCTTCAGTTGAAAAAGGAATCTTAGAAATCATGCCCCACGGGATTCTGGCTGGTTATCCCGTTGTTGACGTTAAGGTAACGTTGGTAGACGGATCGTATCATGACGTTGATTCCTCGGATATGGCTTTTAAAATCGCCGCCTCAATGGGGTTCAAAAAGGGTTTCGTTGAAGCTAACCCTATCATGCTTGAGCCAATCATGGAAATGGTAATTACCGTTCCCGAGGAGTGTCAGGGTGATATTATTGGAGATCTCAATAGTCGTCGTGGCCGAGTGTTAGGGATGGATCCCAAAAATAAAAATCAGGTTATCCGTGTGCATGTTCCCATGGCCGAGATACTGGATTATGACCATACCCTCAAATCCATAACCCGCGGCAGAGGATCATTTACCATGATTCTTGACCACTATGAAGAACTCCCTTCGTATTTATCTGATAAAATTATTGCAGCGGCAAAAAAAGAAAGGGAAGAAGACTAACTCTGGGATCTGAGATAGTTAAAAGGGGTTTTACACTCCATATTTCAGATCGCTTATCTCTTCGTATCACATAACGTATTTATTTTATGATTAAAGTCGGCATTATTACCATCAGTGATAAAGGGAGCAGAGGAGAACGGGAAGACCTGAGTGTTGAGGAAATAAAAAAAATAATACACCATCTCCCTGCCGCCGCAATAACTGCCTATACAATCATCCCTGACGAGGAAAAAATTATTATCGAGACTTTAATTGCGTATGCTGACAAAGAAAATTTAGATCTTATCATCACCTCAGGAGGCACTGGCTTAAGCCCGCGTGATGTTACTCCAGAAGCAACGAAAAAAGTCATCGATCGGGAAGTAATCGGGATGGCTGAGGCAATGCGATTCGATTCACTCAAAATAACTCCTTTTGGCATGCTCTCCCGAAGTATGGTCGGTACACGCGGTCATTCTCTCATTATTAACCTTCCGGGAAGTCCCAAAGGAGTCCGCGAAAATCTTTCCACCTTATTACCAGTAATCCCCCACGCACTCGCCAAGCTCAAAGGCGACCCCAGCGAGTGCGGAAGCAGGTAAAAGGCTTCGTTGTCATGCGTCAATAAAATTATTACTCGGGTCCTTTTTTCCCAAGACCTTCCAAATTATTTCTTTCATCCTTTTTACATGGGTGCCCTCCCAATAAACTTTTTTACACTGGGGGCATAAGGAAAATTTTTTCTGGATTCCGAGAATATAGGGAGGAATTTTTCTTTGTACATCTTCGTGATTACCAACAATCAGTTTTTGATTGCACGTTAGGCAGCGCGTAAAAAGCTGGTCACGAGAGATGTGAATCTTAAAATGCTTAAGCACCTCACTAAGCTGTTTATCTGGTTGGTCATCATTTATAAAAATAAAATCTGGAAAACCGCCAATGTGTTTAAGCTTAGTATTGCGGCTGAGTATGATTCTTTTCTCTTGGTATGCCTTCTCAATTAACGTAGATACGTCAGTTTGAGTAAAATAAACGGTATCAACGCCGAGCATGCGTAAATACTTGGCCAGTTTTCCGAGCATGTGATCAACAAGAAACTTCAAAGTATGTTCTTCCATTAAATCGAACGTTTACTCCGGTTTGGGGAACTCGTTATCATTTTAACATTGGGAAATCTTTTGGTGTAGATAAAATGAAGAAAACCGATTTCATGGACAAGGAAATTCCCTTAATATTACCGGGTGCACAGCTCACGCATCTTCTTCATCATTTAAATTAAATATTTTTTTTATTTCTTCGATGGGAAACCTGTTTTTTTTTCCTTTGGTTTTTAAAAAATTTATCGGATCGTGAAGAATTTTATTGACAATTGCGTGGGTAAGCGCATTAATTTTTTGCTTGTCTTCTTCCCTTAAACCTTCCCAGTGTGAGAGAGTCTTTTCAATTTCTTTAAGGCGGATACTTTCAAACTTTTCTTTTAATTTAATTATCGTCGGAGTTACTTCTTGCTGTTGAAGCCAAACATAAAACCGCATCTGCTCCTCTTCGACAATATCTTCCGCATGGTTGGCTTCTTTTTCTCTTACCTGGCGGTTTTTTTCAACTATCCCATCAAGATCATCAACATTGTAAAGATAAACATTGGGGAGGTCATGGACGCGAGGATCAATATTTCGGGGAACCGCAATATCAATCAAAAACATTGGTTTGTTTTTTCTTGCGTGAAGAGCTTTTGCAATTTTTTCATAAGTAATGATGATATCGTGTGCGTCAGTAGAACTGATGACAATATCCATCTGGGCAAAACTATCAAAAAGCTCGTCAAACTTTAAAACTCTTCCCCCGAATTCCTGTGCCAATAGTAAAGCATGTTCGAAGGTCCGATTTGTGATAAAGATTTCCTTCACCATATGGGAAACGAGATGTCGAGTAACTAATTCAGCCATTTCTCCTGCACCGACCAAAAGAATCTTTTTGTCTTCTAAATTATCAAAAATTTTGCGTGCCAATTCCACTGCCGCAAAACTAATCGATACTGCGCTTGAGGCGATATCCGTTTCACTGCGCACTCGTTTCGCCACCGAAAAAGCTTTATGAAGAAATCGGTTGAGAATTGAACCGGTTGTTTTGTTTGCCACTGCGGAACGGTATGCATCTTTTAACTGACCGAGTATTTGGGGTTCGCCTACAATCATTGAATCCAGACTTGAGGCTACTCTAAACACATGCCGGATAGCATCTTGGCCAGTATAAAAGTAAAGGTGAGGAGTGATTTCGTCCAAGGATAGTTTGTGAAAATCGGCTAAAAATATCTTGATCTCCCGAATAACTTTTTCGCTATCCGCGGCAGTACAGGCAGCAATTTCCACACGATTACAGGTAGAAAGAATGATAGCTTCATATATTGCTGGGAAATTTACTAGTTCCTTAAGAGGGGTAGTGAGATTATGAGAAGAAAAAGAAAGCTTTTCTCTTAGTTCAATCGATGCCGTTTTATGGCTTAACCCAGCTACAATAATATTCATTGCAAAAAATTGATGAGATGTTAGGGAGAGGTAAAACTGTCGTAGCTATGGAGCCCAGGTAATAGAAGGTTTACTCCCAAAAAGGTAAATAACACCACGGCAAAACCAATGATTAAAAAGTAAGCTGCCCGTCTGCCTCGCCAACCAATGGTTAATCGCCCATGAAGTAAAGCAGCATATATCAGCCAGGTTACCAAAGACCAGGTCTCTTTAGGATCCCAATTCCAATAAGAGCCCCAAGCATACTCTGCCCATATTGAACCGGTAATTATACCAAGTGTAAGAAAAGGGAAACCTAAGCTCAGACAAAGATAGTTAAGATCATCAAGGGTCTGGAGAGAAGGAAGTCGATGTAAAAAATAGCTCCATTTTTTATTTTTAATTTGATTTTCTTGAATCAAATACATGAGCCCCCCGCAAAAGGCGAGTCCAAAAAACGCTTCCCCTAAAAAGGCAAGCGTCGTATGAATAGGTAACCAAATGCTTCGAAGCGGCGGTGGAATCTGGACCGGCTTTTGAGTAAAGAGGGTAGCCGAAGAGATAAGAAAAACTATGGCCAATGGAGTTACAAATGACCCCAAGACCGGAATTTTATGCTTGATATTAAAAATAATGAAAACCCCTACAAAACACCAGGCAAAGAAAAAAAGGGACTGATGGAGATCGGTTACGGGAAAACACGCAGAGGTAAAATAACGAAAGATTAAAATTATACTGTGAAAAACAAATCCAATAATCGTTATATAAAACGCTAACAGGGAAAATAATGGTCGTGGTTTGATGAGGTAAATAAGAAAATTAATGGTGCCAATGCAATAAATGGTAAGGGTAAGGTAAAAAAGATAGAGATCAATCTGTTTAAAATATAAAAGGGGAGTTATTTGCATGTGCTACAACTTTTTCCTGCACAGCTTGAGCAACCGGATGCTCCTGAGGCAGAGGTAAAACCACCACTGCTTTTAAAGCTAACCGCTGACATCAGCTTTTCAATTTTAGCACTTTGACATTTCTTGCAAACCACCTCGGTGGTACTCCCAAAGACAAGTTCTTCAAACTCATTTCCACACTCATTACACCGAAATTCATAAATGGGCATCTTCAGTACTCTTTCATAATTAGAAAATTAATTTTTTAAATTAATATAAACCTTTACCAATGCAAATGCAATATAAATTCTTTTTAAGATTTTATTATCTTATTAATCTTAAAAAGAATTTGTTTTAACGGAATACTTTTTGTTCGGGCGATTCTTTTACAATCCTCATATTCGGGTGAAGTTACAATTTCCCCACCTGGCTCCTCAATGATTTTAATCCGAACTTTTCCCCAAGGAGTCTCAACCGCACTCGCTTTCCGCGATAAAGTATAACGGTCTGCCGTATCGACCCGCACCCCCAACGTAGTTGTCTCGTTGAATATGGTTGCTATCAATTCGCTTTTATCCTTTTCTCTGGCAATAACTTTAAGAAGTATTCCCGGTCTATTTTTCTTCATCTGCACCGGAATCAATGCAACATCTAAAGCGCCTTTTTCAAAAAGCACCTCCATAAGATACTCGTAAATCTCAGGGTTCATATTGTCTATGTTGGTCTCAATAACAACTACCTGTTCCCGGCAAACTTTTTTTTCTTTTCGTCCTAATATTACCCGAAGCAAGTTTGGCACTTCATTGTCATTTCGCTCTCCTGCCCCATATCCAACTTTTTCTATGGTAATAGGCGGCAAAGGACCAAAGGATTGGGCGAGGGTTGCAATTATTGCGGCGCCAGTAGGAGTAACCGTCTCAACCGGTTTGCCCATTCCATATACCGGGATAGTTTTTAATATCTCAAGAGTTGCCGGAGCAGGTAACGGGAGTGTACCATGTCCACATTTTATAAAACCATTTCCCAAGGGTAAAGGAGAAGATACAATCTCTTTAATCTTGAGGTAATTAATACCAAGAACGGACCCAACAATATCAATTATGGAATCAGCAGCACCGATTTCATGAAAATGGACTTGGTCGACCCTTTTTCGGTGAATAAAAGCCTCAGCTTTGGCCAGGCAGAAAAAAATATTGATGCTTTTTTCTTTTGCGTCTTTGCTTATTTTGCTTCCCTCAATCATTGCGCGGATTTCTTTAAAAGTTTTTTCATCTTTTCCCGGTTGCTTCACCTTTATTCGAAAACGGGTCCCTTTTAAGTTCATTCGCTTTTCAGGCAAGGCTTCAAGGGTATATTTTTGGATTTTAAGGGAAGCTAAAGACGCGGTGAGCTCTGACAGGGGAAATCCAAGATCAAGCAAAGCTCCTAAAATCATGTCCCCACTTATCCCAGAAAAACAATCAAAATAAGCAATCATACTCTTTATCAACCTTAAGAAATTTAGGGGTTACTGAAAAAATATTTGACAAATTTGTTTGATAAAATTATTATAAAAAAAGTTTAATATTAAAATAACAAACTTTGTTTGACAACTTTTTTACTGAACATAAACATTGCTTAGGAATATTGCGGATGCTTCTTCAACAATTTTTAACTTTCTTTGATTCAGACCTTTTTATAGAGGATTTTACTTCTCATACCAAAAAGGAGGTTTTTAAGGAAATAGCGAACCTCCTAGAAACCACAAAAAAAATTTTTAAAGCCGAAATAATCATTGATCTTCTGGAAAAACGGGAACAATTAGGCACCACTGCCATTGGTAAGGGCATTGCAATTCCTCATTGCCGTTCTATGGCTGCTGAAAAGCTTACAGTGATAGTGGGATTAAAACAAGAAGGCATTGATTTTGATGCTCCGGATCAGCTTCCCGTTAAAATAGTCTTTGTGATCATTGCCCCCCCTCAAGATGTTAATTACCTCCCCTTTTTAGGAAAACTGGTTGAACTTTTAAGAGATGAATCGGCTAGGAAAAGGCTTCTTCGAGTAAAAAGCTTTAAAGGATTTAAAAAGGTAATCACGGAATTTTTAACCAATGAATGATATTTTACAAAATTTAGTTATTTTACAGGATTTAGATGAAATGATCTCGGAATCAAACAATGCCGAGATCATTACCCAGCAAGAAGAAATGGGTTTTGAAATCAATGGACTAGAAAAATTAATCGAAGCGCGTGAAGAATTAATAAAAAAAATTCCTCCTGAAGTTTTTAATCACTATAATCGGGTCCGAGCACGTTATAGTAGAGCCATAGCTCCGGTACGGGAGAACATTTGCCTCGGCTGTTTTATAAAAATTCCTACTCAAATATCCAGTCGGGAGATGGGCAATCAGGTGTTGCGCAATTGTGAAAATTGTGGCAGATATCTTTACTGGGTTTAAACGCCTCAGTAGTGATCCCCTCCCTCCTGCGTATCTGAGGAAAGCTTCTTATCATTTTTTCCCCTTCTTTCCTTTGTCTTCGCTTAAGTCAGCAAGTTTTCTCCGGATAATTTTACCCTTGTGATTATCAAAATCAGTTAAGATATAGATGGTTTTAGGAAAAATTTTATAAACCGAACCCTCTTTTTCTTTCCCTGCAAAATAAAATTTTATTTTATCGCCGAGTTCCATAATGATTCCTCCTTGCTTAGCATTCATTCCTACGGTTGAACAGAAACATCAATTTTTATGGGTATCGCAGGGAAACCAAATTACGTTTTAATTCTTTCCCTCCAGATATCCGTTTCATGCCCACAATCGAATGGACCAATCAGCACGCAATGCCAAACGACTCCATAGTTTTCTATTGTCCTAATAAATGCTTCGTAATTTTTATTTTTTTTCTTGCAGCTCCTGAGCACGTTTAAGGTCTTTAAACACTCCAATTTGGATCTCACACAAAAAAAGAGCGTGAACTTTTTTCATCTTCGGGAAATGAGACTTTTGGTATGCGAGCCACTAAGTTGCGGCAGAGATCGTCAATCGTACGAAGTTCCTGAGTTGACCGGATATTGGTATATGTCTTTACCAAGGAAAAAACAGCCAAAATTTGATGAAGGGGGAATGTCTCCCTCGTGAAAACGTATGTCATAAAAATCTTCCCAACGTGTCTTCCCATCTTGAGAGTCCACAATTTTAATTTTCACACTAACTCCAATCTGCAGAATATACCCTAACATAAATCTTAGTAAATTTAGTTGCCTCACCATAAACTAAAGCTTGAGCACCTAAAAGAGCTCCTATATCCTTACAGAAAAATTCGTAAAAATATTTTTTTGGTTTTTTTGCAAAAGCTCCAAGTTACGGTCAATGTCACCAAATTCACGGTCATTGAAAGGCAAAGGGAGAAAATGACCTTAAAAAACCAACTCTCACTAATTCCGGTAAATCAGGCTAATTAGTTTTGTTGGTGAAAGGGAAAATACTAACCACCGGAGAATAATGAGCCGTGGTCGCCCACGTGCTAAAAGCAGTAGGATCATATTCCCTTCGATGAAACGAAACCCGGCGATCACTCCGATCAACGCTACAAATATAAGGGCTTTTAATGTAAAGTGTTACAAATCAAATCATGGTTCGAGTTCAACGATCGTTACTCCAGCGCCTCCTTCAAACGGAGGACCTAAAAAAAATTTCTCGATTCTGGAGTGATTTTGAAGGAACTGATGAATTGATAGCCTTAGTCTTCCTGTACCCATTCCATGAATAATCCGTAGTTCCTTTATCCCATAAAGCAGAGCATTGTCAATAAATTTTTCCACCAATGGTATGGCTTCATCAACCCTTAACCCTACCAAGTTGAGAGAAGATACCGGGCCTAACGGTTCAGAAGTGGTTACATTAATTTTCGAAGAGGATCCCTTTGGTGCCTGAGAAGGAGGAATCGAAGTACATTCAATGCGAGCCAATTCATCCAGGCAGGTTTTTAATCGAACTCCCCCGGTCTGAATTTCAACTTTTTTTGAAGAAAGATCAAAAGCAACCACCTTTCCTTCCTTCCCACCCAGGGAAAGTTTATCTCCTTTTTTTAGCCCCTCATATAGTTGGGTAGAAATTTCGATGCGTTTCGGATCATCCGAAGTTTTTGCTACCGTTGCGCTCACTTTGTTTTTTATTTCATTAAAACTTTTAAAAGAAAAATTTGACTTTCTAAGATTCTTTACTTCTATTTCAATTTCACGAAATAGCCTTTGAGCTTTTTTCCCAACATGATCAATGAGAATTTTCTGTTTACCTTTAACGTTATCGACAAATTTAGCCATTATTTCTTCGTAACGAGCCCCTGCATTGAGTGTTTCTTCAAAGTTTGTTTTGATTGCATTCAGTTTTTGAAGTGTATCCTCTAAGTGCTCAGTGAGTGCTAAAATACGACGATCATTCTCCTTGAGATAAGATTTTGCATGAGAGAGAATTTGGGCTGAAATCCCAAGGCGTGAAGCAGTTTCCAGTGCTTTACTTGTTCCAGGAACTCCAAAAACTAGTTTAAAAGTCGGTTTCAAGGTAATGGGGTTAAACCCAACCGAAACATTCAAAACATCTGGATGGGAGAATCCATAGGCCTTCAACAAATTGAGATGACTGGTTATGATTACCTGGGTTTTTCTGCTTCTTAGTTCATCTAAAATTGCAGACCCTAATGCTGCCCCTTCCTCGGGGTCAGTACCTGAACCGACTTCGTCCAAGAGAACCAAAGAATGTTCATCAGCGCGCAATAGAATTTCATTAAGGTGGACCACGTGGGAAGAAAAGGTACTAATACTTTCTTCTAAATTTTGTTCATCACCAATGTCGGCAAATATTTTTCCCCAGATGGGCAGGGTACTGCCTTCTGCCACGGGGATATGCATACCTGCCTGAACCATAAGGGTCAAAAGACCAACAGTTTTTAATGTTGCCGTTTTTCCCCCCATATTTGCGCCAGTAATAACTATCCCTAAATAGGAAGCGGGAAAAAAAAGGTCAACCGGTGTAATTGTACTATTATCAAACCGTGGATAGTGTTCCAGATGGTCTGGAAAGGATTGGTTTAAAAGAATGGGGTGTCGAGCCTGCAACAAATTAATCTCTTTTACTTTAATCAATTTTGGCTCTCGCGCCTTCATTGCATCACTCATCCGAGCGCGTGCCTGAATACCATCCAATATCCCTAAATATTTTTGGTTTTCCAAAAGAGTTTTTTTCTCCCCTCTCACCACCATGGTGAGACTTTTTAATATTCGAACCTCTTCTCTCTTCATCTCTTCCTTAAGCAACATTAGTTCATTATTGTGCTCCACCACATGAAACGGCTCAATAAAATAGGTTGCTTGGTTATGAGATTGGTCATGAACTATCCCGGGGATGCGTTTTTTAAAATCTGCTTTCAGGGGGATAACATAACGATCATGTCGCAAGGTAATGATTTTTTCTTGAGCAAAAAGAGAAGTTTCAGGGTGGTTTAAAACTTCTTCCAGAACTGCACGAATATGAATTTTAACTTGGTTGATTTTTAGTCTGATCCGCGCAAGTTCTTTGCTTGCGGAATCAAGGATTTCTCCCTCCGCATTTATCGCCTTGCCTATTTGTTCTTCAACAGGGGAAAGAGGTTTAATCCTATTGGCTATCGACCAGAGTGCCGGTGATTGTTCTTTACGTGGTTTAATTAAATCTTTGACTAAACGACTTGATTCTAAGAGCGATAAAACTTCCCATAATTCAAGGGGTAACAAAAGACCGCCCTCGGGTTCAGCTTTTTTTAAAAGAAAGGCAATATCTCGTAACGTGTTAAAAGGAAGGAAGTCCAAAACACCAAGAAAAGCTTTCATCTCGCTTGTTTCCTGGAGTCTCTCTTGCACCAAAAAGGGATTTATTTGCGGAAGAATCTTATGGCAGTGTTGTTTACCTAATTCTGTGGAAGCAAATCTACCCAAAAAATTAATTATTTTATCAAATTCAAGAACTTTAAGCGTGTGAGAATCTATCTTATTTTCCTGCATGGAAATGGTTTTCCGTACCCGTCTTTAATCCCACTTTTGAAAGCAAAAACTATCTGATTAAAAATCATTGGTGTTCTTTCTCATCAAAAGGGATCACCTAATCAATCAAGGATTCTTGAAAGGGAATAGCTTTTTTGTTATTTGCGAACTTTTTTTGGACCTTGGAAAAAATAAGCTTATGAATATGTTTTTTCGACTCGTGTAAAGTCGAAGCATCCTGAATCGTGAATCCAATCTTTCCCCCCTTATCCATTTTAATTTTTTTTGGGTAGGTTATGTAATAACTTTCAATAATTCTGGAAATTTCAACATACATACCCTGACTGGTTCATCCTTTCCCTTAATGGAAATAGAGCTTAAATGGTTGTCCCAAAAATGTCGAGGAAGATAGCAAAAAGAATTTGAACTAATCACAAGATCAGTTTTTAACTCTTTGGAAGCCTTCTCTAAACGGAAGGCAAGATTTACTGAATCACCTAAAACAGTATAATCTTGCAGACGGCCGGAACCCATGTCTCCCACCATTGCTTCTCCAGTATTAATCCCGACTCCTATCTGCAATGGTTTTTGCAGTTGAGGGTAAGATTGGTTTATTAACTCGGTTACAACATGAAGTTCATACGCTGCCTTCAAAGTATTTCTAACATCTTTTCCCGGATTTTTTTCATTAATTAACCAACATGCCATAACGGCATCCCCAATAAACTTATCAACTCCACCCCCATTCCTTTCAATAACATCATTAACCGATCGAAACCATTCACCTATTAATTTAGCCAAAAGATCTATGGGTAATTGCTCGGAGATTGAGGTGTAATCACGAATATCCGCCACCAGTACCGTTACTTCCTGGATTAACGGGACAGCATAGGTAATCGCAGTTTCTGAGTCAGCAGCTTCATTAACAATAAAATCTGATGGAATTTCTTGATCAGTTTTTTCGACCTGGAAAATTAAAAAATTCGAACCAATTTGAATAACATCACCCGATTTAAGGAGGATCGGAACAATTACTCTCTTTCCATTGAGGTAGGTCCCATTGGCGCTTCCCATATCAACAAGATAGTATTTATCTTCACCAAGACAACGCAACAATGAATGATTTCTGGAAACTTTGGGGTCAGGAAGAACCAAATCATTAGTTTTGCTCCTTCCGATGGTGGTTAGAGGCCCTAAAGATAGTTTTTGTTTTTCGGATGGAAACTCAAAATTCAAAAATGCTTGCATAGAAAAATATGCTAACTTTTTAAAAATTCATAAGGTTCATAATAAATTTAAAAAAATAAGTCAACTTATTTTATTAACCTACTTAAATTATGATGTTTTCATAAAAAATAAAAGTTGTGTCCTTTTGCCCGGCAAAACAAGATAGATTAAAGGTATGGTCAGGTATTCATCATTTTTAAGCATAAAAATAATTGGTTACTCAGAAAAACAAATTCTTTTAACGTGAGGGTCTCCGGCCTTTTTTTAGGATCAATCGTGCCTTCCGTGAAAAGCCTTTCGATAAATTCAGGCGGAAAAGTCCCGGTTGCTTTCATCGCATTTTTTAAGGTTTTTCTTCTTTGAGAAAACAATGTTTTAACGAAAACTGCAAAAAATTTTTCATCTTCGAGGGGTTCACGGGGAAATGGCAGGAGGTTAAATTTTATTACTTTTGAATCTACCTTTGGACGAGGATAAAACGCTTCTTTTCCCACTGAAAGCACCACCACCGAATCCGCATAAAGATTTGCCATTAAAGTTAAAAAACCGTAATTTTTATTTCCTGGTTGGGCAGTTATCCTCTCGGCAACTTCTTTTTGATACATGAGTACCATTCGTGAAATATAATTTCCTTTTTTTAAAAGCTCTATTGTTAAAAGAGACGCAATATAAAAAGGCAAATTTCCCACCACGTTTAAAAGCTTGGCCTGCCTCGTTTGCAACTTTTTGGTAATCGAAACGCAGGGCGTCCTGATGGATTATTCTGACATTACTCTTTCGTATAATTTTTGTTCGTAAGAGGTTCGCTAATTTTCCGTCTTTTTCAATCGCGAATACCCTTTTTACCTGCTCAGCCAAACGGCACGTTAAACCACCCAGCCCCGCACCGATTTCAACGACGATATCATCCTTAGTAAAACCGCAACATTCAACAATGCGATTGAAAATTTCTTCCTGAACAATAAAATTCTGCCCCATATTTTTACGAGGCAGAATTGAAAAGTCTTTAATGAGTTTTCTTTGAGAAATAATTTCCATTTTTTTAATTTTTTAATCTGGTTCTTGTTCCAAAAAGCTTAATGTACACCCCCCCCGTCTCCCTCACAAAGTGACAAAAGAAATTATTTAACACAATAAACAAGTGCGTATCAAAGAGCAGATACTACCATGGTCAGGAAGAACCCAATGATAATTACCATTAAAGTTTTTCTTAAAATTATCAAAATATGATTTACGTAGTTGCTTGAAAAATACGGGAGTAAAATTGTGTCGCCTTTGGGTGAACTCAAAGCCTGAACGCCAGAAACCTCGCCTTATGGTCTATTGATAAAATAATTTTCACAAAGGAGCATTTTCCAAACGATAGCTACCATCTGGTTGGAGATGATAAGCATATTTAACTCCCCCTGGATACGTAAGGTCGTCTTTTTTGATTAGGCTAGCGTGTACTAAATCGTCTAAGCTGGCAGGGTAGTTACCACTTTTTAAAAAATAAACATTCAATGCGTTTTTAATCTTTTGGGATTGAGTTTTGGCAATAACCTGTTGATATGAAGCGATATCATCGCTTAAAGAAGGAGACCAGAGTAATCTAAGGCCTAATAGAAACAAGACAATAATTATAGGAAAAATTCCATAGGAAACGTACTCCCAGTAATATTTTTTTATTGGAGGTTTTAAAGAAGACGCTTTTTTTGGCCGCAATTTTTTTGATAAAATTCCCCTCTAAGAGGCTGTGCAATGCTTTTAATGTATTGTATCTCCCCAATAAACTTTGGCAAATAATATCTTGAGTAGTTTTTATACCATCAACTAAACGATAAATAGTTTTTTCATCAATACTTAGCTCATCAATACCTGCCAAAGTTTTTTCATCCAGGGGATTTTTTTGAAAGACAATATCAAAACGGGGTATTTTTTGGTAAAGAGCAGGTTCTTCATCCATCATTCGGAGAAGATCAAGAATGATATGCTCAGTAGTGTTTATAGTACTAAATCTCTTGTCATGTTCAATTTCTTTAAGACTAAATTCATAATCTCCCGATTTCCATTGGAGAACATCATATAGTGTCTCTACTAATAAACAGTCATTTATCTTTTGTATTTGACCTACACTCAACAGATTCATGTCCAAGAACACTTCTTCCAAGTTTTTTAAACTTTCATTATGTTTTGCCATGGCCCTTTGCAACTCTTCTTCAGTAACTAACCGAGCCTTGACCACTGAATCCCCAAAGGGATCCCTTTTCAGTGATAAATCAAAATGACATGCTTTGGAGATCATGCCATTTGCAAAAATAACGTCGACCTTTTTTCCGCTGCTCTGAATCGTTAACACACCCGACCTTTGTTGTTGACTGATCAGCTGAAAAATCTCCACTATGCCGAAGTCATCAATTTTACCTCTTAAGGCCATGGGGTTTCCTTTTTAATGTTATTGCGCGTTTCCTGATCTTCAGTTTGATCTTTTTGTTTTTGACTTCTCATCCGAAAATCTTCCATAATTTGCATAAAGTTTTTGTTGGCAAGCTCTTTTTTTCGATAACTTTTATTTTTTACAAAGAAATAAAATAAAATAAATAAAAAAACAAAAAAAACAATTTTTAAAAAAGAGCCTGAATAATTCAACAAGAAAGGATCTTTCACGAAACCATTCCAAAAAAAGATTTTTATAATAAAACAAAAGAAAATAAAAACATACAATATTCCTGTACCGGTAAAGCCTAACCACAACTGGCCACTTCCCGGAAGCCCAAACGTTAAAAATCTCCACACTGACGTTTGACGCTTTTGATGTTTTTCCACTTCCTCAATCCTTCTATCTTTAAAATTTATATCACATTTAACCCGTTGAATATAAATGCCGACACAATGAGAACAGAATTCAAAAACTTTGTCTTCCTTACTCAAAAGCCTTCTTCTTTTCATTGGTGTTCCACAGTGATAACACCGAGTTGATAAATTTTTTCCAACTTCCTGATTAAAAAAAAGAATAAATATGAATAACGAAAGCAAAATAAAGAAAAAAATTCCATAGGAATAAGGTATTCCTTTGAAAAAAAGCGTCCATAAAGAATAAACCACCATCTTCTTTTCTTCCGAATCCTGGAATGCTCGATTCCAAAATTCTTTGAAAGTCATAGCCTCGTCAATTACAATGCGATTATAAGTAGCAGGAGTATAAATTTTTTTTAAATGATAATCAATCAGCTGAGGATCAAGCCTTCGGGCAATAGCGAGTTCTTCTCTTTTTCGCGCTTCTAAAAACTTATAAAGCTCAAGATATGCTCGATAAAGATTATAATGAAAAGAAGCTTTGTTATTAGTTATAATGATAGCCCTTTTATAGGCGGCTTCGGACTGTTCCAATCTTCCTTGTGCAAAGAAAACATTCGACAGATTATTAATTGCTACTCCCGAGGACGGATTACTTTCCAATAATGTCGTGTAATATCTTTTCGCTTCTTCCAAGCTTCCCCATCTTTTTTTAATTAACCCTAACGTAAAAACAACTTCCAAATCACGCGGATGTGTTTTTAGATAGGTCTCCAGTTTTTTTTCTGTTTCTTGTGACCAATCTTCATAATTAGCGTTGTAAAGCGAATCCAATAACCCATCTTGGTTGCTGAGAACCATCGAGGCAGCAGTTTCAAAAACCAAAGGGGATAAAACCAAAAGCAAGGCTATAATAAAGATAGCTTGTATTTCTTTTCTGCTTGCATATAGCGCCAGAATAACCAACCAATAGCAAGAAATTAAAACAGGACCGATGCCCAAAATAACTGGAAGAGAAACAATAATAAACGACCATACATATCCCGGTAACGCATCGGTCTTTTTGGAAAAAAAATCACCGCTATCTTTTGCTAATAAATTAAAATATTTGATAAGGAGGACAAAAGAAAAGGCAATAATAGTAAGGAAGAAAGCAAAGAAAAAAAGAAAATAGGAATTGCATGCAATCAGGATTAAGGTTTTAAAATTTTTTAAAGCGATCAGATCAGCTTCTAAATATTCTCCCATAACCCAAAAAAAATTAAACCTATTTTCTGCTCCATAGGCCTGAGCTAACGCCCAGGAAGGTTGGGGGAAATCAGGGGCCATGTTTTTTGCTGCTTTGGCAAGGCGAATAGCCTCAGAAGCTTCACCGCGTCGAATCGATTTCTGAGACTCATTAACCAAAAAACTCGCAACGGTTGTAAAATTTTTTATCCCATTATTCAACTGGTACTCATGAATTGAGTTCAAAGTTGTGTCATCCAATTTTATGTGTCCAAGGACAATTGTTTTTTTGAAATTAGATAAAAAAGGATATTGAGGAAAAGGAAGGGAAAATTCTTCTTCGAGGTTCTTCGGTATTATTGTTTCTGAAGGCAGAACAGTTTCCTCTTGTTTTGCAAAAACGTCTTCCCCTCTCTGAAAAGATAAAATATTTTGCTGAGAATACGCAAAAAAAGGTAAAAAGGAAAAGAAGGAAAGTAAAAAAAATAGAGAAAAGTAAAAAGGCCTCTTCAAAACGACCAACCTTTTATGCATAGTCAAATCACTCCCGTTGTCGGGAGAGGTGGTTCATCAAATTAGCTCTTCTAAATGTATCGTAATAGTAAGTTTTGCTTTTTTATGAAAATTGCCCAATTGCAGTGTTAAAGGTAATTTTATTGAAGCGGGTAAAATTTTCTCCGGAGCACCACAGCTAATAATTTCAATTCTATCCTTTGTTGATGAGGCTTTGCGGCCGTTATTGGTTAACTCTTCCCTTTGGAAGGATTGCGCCTCATCTCTAAACTCTTTATCACCTTGAGATGTTACCGCAGCTTCATCCGTTTCAAGCTCAATCCATTCCGGAAACTCTTCGAGATCTAGTGGTATTTCTTCAATGTCCGTTTTATTTTCTTCAACGTCAAAATCAGTAATTTCTTGCGGTTCTAATGATATTCCTTTGTCTTCTTTCTTGGACTCCAGTAAATCAATATCATTTGCAAATTCTTCTTTGGCTTCGTCCCGTGTTACATATGGTTCGGTTGAAATCGGTATGTCATCCGTTATGGCATTAAACTCGAATCCTTCTTTCAATATATCAAGTTCATTTCCAAAATCTTCCTCAGTAAACTCTTGATCAATTGTCTCGGTTTCCCCGATGCCAAGGACATTTTCACTGTCAAACTTTTTTCCGTCTTTTGTTATTTTTAAATCTACGGGCTTTGATTGAGCTTTTGGTTGCTCATTTTGTTTTAATAATCTATCGATGGTCGCACGCCTTTCAGTTCGCAGTCTTTCAATGTCAAAAACCTTTTCCTCAGACTCCAATTCAATAAGGGATTCTACATCACTCTTTGGTAAAGGAGGTAGGGTGTTAGTGGCACCCGGAGTTAAAGGTATTAAACGGTTTGATGGCTTTACCTTTGGTTTTTGGGAAGAATCCTCTAAGCTTTTTAAAACTGCTTTACTTATATCGGTAAGGGTTTCCATCACCCCTTTTCCGCTTAAGCCTACTGATTCAATCACAGAAAGGTTGCGTCGGTTTAGTTTTTCGTTTAAAGTTTGAATACTGAAAATTTTTTTTAAATCTCTCTTGTTGTATTGGAGAATCATCGGAATCTCATCAATCTTCTTCCCGTAATAAAGAAGATTTTTTTCCAAGTCTTCTAAACTTTCAATGTTCTCCGCCAATTTTTCTTCTTGTGAATCGGCCACGAAGACAACTCCATCAACCCCGGTTAAAACTGCTCTCCGAGTTGAAACATAGTAAACTTGGCCAGGAACTGTATAGAGGTGAAATCGAACATTAAAGCCTTTTACCGACCCAAGGTCCAAAGGAAGAAAATCAAAAAAAAGTGTTCTATCGTCTTTTGTGGCCAAAGAAATAAGATCACCTCTCTGTTTCGGATTTAGCCGGTTATGGATAAAATGAAGGTTAGTAGTTTTACCACCAGCAGCGGGACCATAATAAACTATCTTAGCTCCGATTTCCCTTTTCGATGGATTAAACACAACCATTAGTTTTTATCCTTTCGATAATTTCTCTAAAATTTTTTCTGTGTCCTTGTAACTTGGATTAACCTTTTGGATATCCTTAAATACCTCAAGAGCTTTTTTTGACTCCCTCATCTCCGCATAAGTTAAACCCAACTCATAATTCAATTCTAAAAACTCTCTTTGAGAAACAAACCGGCTTTTTAAGCCACTTTTAGCCGCATTAATAGAATGTTTATACATCTCTTTTTCTCGAAAACAGGTAGCTAACCGCCGAAAACAATCATTTTTAACGTCCTGATCATCTAACGCTTTTTTAAATTCCTCGATTGCCTCATCAATCCTCTCCATTTGTTGATATGCTATCCCAAGTTCGTAATGAAGTCTAAAGGCTTCTTCCTTAGGTTTTTCTGCAATATCTTTTATAATGCCTTCAAAGACTTTGTTCACTTCCATTGAGGACTCGTCCTTGGCTGTTTCCGTTTTATCCGTTGATATGATTAATTCCTCTCCATCGTTTAACTGAGATCCCAGATCATAATAATTTTTTTCCCTCAACCCTTCTTCAGGAGGGACAATCTTTATATACTCGGGTTGATTTTCCCCAACTTCGATTAATTCTTCTTCACCATCTTGTTTATTATGAGAAATCTTTTTTAAGGCCACAAGAAATTTATTCGCTTTTTCTCTAAAGAATCGATTCGAGGGGTCAAGGTTGATCATCCTTTCAATTATATTTCTGACTTCAAAAGGTTTTCCTGTTGTTAGAAGATACTGAGCCAATTTCTCATAGGTAGCAGCCGCATCGCCTTTAAAACCAAGCTTTTGATAGAGTTCAGCAAGCGTTAAATAGACATTTACCAAAGTTGGGTCAAGAGAAAGCACTGTCTTGTAAATTGACATTGTCAATTGGTAAAGTTCTTCCTTGGCATAGGTTTCAGCAGAATAAAGATATTCTTTTACGGCTTCCTCTTTTTTCCCTTTCTTTAAATACAAGTCAGCTATTTTCATATGAATCCCGATATTATCAGGTTCATTTTTAGCTAGTTGCAGATATTCATCAAGGGTTTTTTCACCAGATTTTTTTTTCATTAAAAATGATAAAAACTTCACTGTTAATTTTTCCCCGTTTTCAGAAAAATCGCTTATATTTTTAGGTGGTTTTT
>CAVSIB010000057.1:0-17538 GCA_963727835.1 uncultured delta proteobacterium | reverse complement strand
CAATGGGTTAGCTAATTCAAGTTTAATCACCTTTTTTTGTCCTGTCATTCTCTCCCCACGCTCTCCCCACTTTATATTTTCTTCCCCTCAATTACCTGTCCATAGTTGCCATTGTATGATGATGAAAAATACTGGATGGGTAGGGCAAAGCAGAGAGGCTTTTGGCACGGCAGTTATGTATCACTTCTATAAACCTAACCCTAAAGCCGCTTGAGCTCTGCCCGGATTTTGCCTTGTCAGGCCGGTTATCTTTCCCTCTGTGACTGCCAGGGGGAGGGGAGGGGGGAAACCGGACACGCGCTGTCACAGTCTATCCCCCTTCTGTGCTGAAAAAATAAAATGAAGGTTATTCCTTGATGCCTTCATAGTTACAAATTACCGATCCTTATGTTTTTAAGTTCGTTTATAACCCGATTAACTTTTCAGGAATGGGGGGTTTTTTATTTAACAGAATATTTCATTATTATTGATTTTTTCCCTCCGATAGGTTAAAAGAAAAGAAATTATAAAACACCAGCAAACAATAATCATCGAAGGGTAGCACCTTATCCTTCACGATTTACGTTTCACAGTTTGCTGTTTAAGGCGTTTCACTTTAAAAGGCTCTCCGTTGTCGAAATTTTTTCTAACCGTTATTATTATTTACGGCACGATGCACTTCCTGTTTTACCACCGCGTGCGCGTGCTTCTGCCTAAACAGCGGGGAATTCATGGCCTAGTCATACTCTTGCTCATGGTGCTGTTTTCCCTTCCGGTAGGCATCATGTTCCTAGACAGGAGCGGGCATACCGAGCTCGCTCGGCTGGCGGCGATAATCGGCTTCAGTTGGATAGGGTTTCTTTTCTACGCATCGCTTCTGGCTGTCGGCATGGATATTTTTGATATCCTTTCCTGGACAGGAAGGAAACTCTTCTCGTGGGTGCTTCCCACCCTGCGGGGAAAAGGGCCAGCAATAATAATGCTTTCATCCGCCCTTCTCATCTGTGTATACGGGGTTTTTGAAGCGCGGAGTGTCCGCGTGGAGCGGATAACGGTGGCAACGGACAAACTGCCGGCGGGACAACATTTGCGCATTGCCCAGATCTCCGACAGCATTTAGGCCTGCTCACCGGAAAGCGCCCTTTCCGTGATATTATCGATATTCTCGGCCGGGGACAGCCTCGATCGTGGTAAGCACCGGTGATCTGCTCGACAGCACCAGCCCTAATGATGGGTTTTCACCATTCCTTAAACAAATACAGCCCCCTACGGTAAATATGCCGTTCTCGGAAACCACGAGTGCTACGTTGGCCTTGCTCGTTCTTTGGCGTTTCACGCCCAAGCCGGGTTCACGGTGTTACGCAACCAGGTAAAGACCTTCGGCGGGGTTATCAACATCGCAGGAGTCGATGATCCCGCAGCGGGAGTCAAAGAAAACGATGTCGCCCTGCTCTCCACCATTAAGAACCACCTCTTCACCCTTTTTCTCAAACATCAGCCATCCGTGCCGGCAGAAACGCTGGGGCTTTTTGATCTGCAACTGTCCGGACACACCCACAAGGGTCAGCTGTTTCCTTTCGGCTATGTAGTTTCCATTCCTTATCCCTACTTAGCGGGATTCTATCCCCTAAGCAAAGGATCCTTGCTTTACACCAGCCGCGGTTCCGGCACCTGGGGCCCTCCCATGAGAGTGCTGTCACCGCCGGAAGTCACCATCATCGATGTGGTTAGTAGCCGAGCTTCAAAGTCACCTGTTTGTAAAAAGTAACTTTGTTAGAAAGCTTTCTCACAAGAAAACAGTTGGAGGTCAATTTTTTTAAGTTCGAGACATGAGGACCGAGAGTGATATTGCTTAGCGCTGAAACTAAAACTTTTATTAGAAAAAAATTGTTAATGATCATATATGAAATAAGATAAGAAAGGATGTTTAAATGCTAATCCTTATAAATCTCCCTTGTCAAAAGAAAGAACCTTCTCATGGGAAATAAAAACAATCTCGTTTTATCCGCCCATAGACGATGAGGCTGGCTTTCTTTTAGAGAAGAAAAGAAAAGTCCTGACTGAGCGGGGTAAATAATCTTGAACATTGCCTGACCATCCTGTATAGTGCCCGGATAGAGGTTACCATGATCGATGCCAAACTAAGGAGAATTCTCAGTGAGTTGATTCTTCTTGCCCTTCTTCTCGTGTTGCTTGGGGTTGCGCTCTACAACAGCGTCTGGCTAAACAGCAATATCATCACCCGCCATTTCCTCTTAACCGATTCCTTCCATACGCCGGTTCTTCATATTTGGGACACCCGGATCCAAAAGAAAAAAGGCATAGCTGTCCTTGTGCACGGGTTGCAGTGTAACAAGTCCATGATGGTTCAGCTCGGAAAGTTTCTGGCTACCCAAGGAGTGGATATTTATGCAATCGATCTTCCTGGCCATGGTGAGTCGAGCGTGCCGTTTACCTATGAAAGATGCTACGACGCTGCAAAGGAGGTAACTTCTGAGATTATCAAACTTTCAGGCTTTGATGATAAACAGGTTATCCTTGTCGGGCACTCTTTTGGCTGTAGCGTGCTTGCCCCGGTCGGTCTGGAGCATTCCGACATAGCCGCATCGGTCTACATTGGCCCTGGCGAGATGAAGGGCTTAAAAGTGGATGCTCCACGGAACGTCCTGGTCATTACGGGTGAACACGACAACAAACACATCAAGGGCTAGGCGGGAGAAATCTTTGATAGCCTGACGGGCGGCATTTTTCTCAGCCGGGAAGTGATCAAAGCGGAGATATCAAATCCGGAACGGCAAGAGCTTGGAGAGAAGCTGCAGGAGCCACTCATATCAATTTGCTTTTAAGCGATGATGTCTACGGACAGGTCCAGGAGTGGATCGATCAGGCGCTGCATGTTGAGCGTCATGAATCCGAAACATTTAAAGGGGAACCAAGCAAGCACATTCCGTTGCTCATGCTGGCTATTTGCCTTGTGCTTGCCTCTTTGATTGCCAAGGTTGTGCCCTCTAGCAGAGATGAATGCGGGCCGCTCTTCCCAAACTGGTCAAGGCCGGTTATCGTTTTCGGTTTCGGAATACCTTGCGGAGCCGCTCTCGTGATATATTACAATCCGCTGGGCTTCCTCCATCTGCAAGAAGGAGAGGTGCTGGCTTCAATTGTTTTCTCGATAGGGTTATTCAGTTTGCTTTTTTTCATGCTCTTGGAGAGGAGGAGAACGGTCTCAAGACTGAAGTCAACTTTGGGGGATGCCTTGGTGGCCCTCGCTACATTCTCGATTCTTTACTCTTGTCTTGTGTTTTCTGTGGGCCGCGAGTTCTATCAACTCGAGCTCCACTTTGCTCATACGGCCAGGATCATGGCGTTTGCAATCACTGCCATCTGCTCGCTCCCATTCTTCCTCATGACGGAGAGGCTATTGCGCTACGTTCAGGGTTTGTTCCGAGGATTTTTCTCCGGATTAATCGTCTCCATGATAGTGGCTGTCCCCTTTTACGCAGTGTTCGTCCTGAGTATGTCCGTGGTAAGCCCGAAGCTCAGTCGGTTCACTTATGAGCTTCTTGCGGTTGTGGGCTATTGTTCTTTTGTCGGTGGTATCTTTTATCGCACCAGAAGATCGATCATCCCCGGCGCAGTGTTTACGTCTCTCGTCATTGCGTGGGTGATTTCAGTGGGCTTTATCTATTATTGATGTAGGGAAGCATTATGTCATCAGTTCTTGGTCATGGTCTTGTGGGGATCTCCGTGGCCTCTGCCATCGGGGGCAACCAACCGGAGGGGAAAAAGCCCAAACTCCTTTTAATTGCTGCGTTAACAGCTATAGTACCGGACCTTGACGTTTTGGTATATATCGCGTTCGGCCCTTTGGGAATTACATCGCATCGAGGCATAACGCACACGCTTCTCTTTGCAGCTATAATGGGAGCAGCGCTTGCGGCAATCTCCCGAAGTTACTTCACCTTGAATTTCCTGAGGGCATTTCTACTATTTTCCGGAGTCATTGTATCGCACTTGCTCCTGGATTACATAATGGGGTGTGGTCCGCCTGTCCCCTTCTTCTGGCCTTTGGCGGATCAGGGATACCTGTTTCCGTTCAAGGTTGTCCCCACTGCATATTATGCACTCAGTTTTAAAGGGCAGATCTCCGTGCTTCTTTATCCCCCAACAATATTCGGCATGCTCTTAGAAACGATAATATTTTTGCCGCCCATTTTGATACTCAATAGAAAGTCAACCCTTCCAAAGTGGTGTTTAGTCATCATTTCGATCATCGGTCTTCTTTGCTCAATAGCGATATACAATCGTCTGCCTTAGCATCATACAAATCAGATCGGCATCGGATGTTCCGATTCTCAACCGGGTTTTTATTGTCCATTCAAATTATTTTTCTATGCAATTTGGTATAAGCAGCATAAATAAAGGCGATTCTTAATCACTTTATCTTTAAGTGTTGAAAACAAAAACCAAGGTTAATTGTCCTCCTCGCTGTCTTCCTGCGCGATCGCTTCCTTTTCCGCCTCAAGCGCGGCCAGCTCTTTCTCGAGCTTTTCCCTCTCTGCCCTGAGACGCGCGATGTTGGCGCAATTCGGCATAGGAAATGTCCATGTTTACGTGCTTCTCCGGCGCGTACAGACCGTCCAGTTTGAAACTCATATCTAATCCTTTCAACGATACTCCTGGGTCAACATGATCGATATGCGATTTCAGCTTATTTATCCGGTAGCCCCTTGTCAGGCCGTAAATCTGCATCAATTCGGCAATCGCAATCCTTACGTCATCTTTCTGCATGAGGGCGTTCTGCATTGCCTTTGCACTTGCCCTGCTCGTCACATCGAAACTCTCCATTACAGCCTGAGTTCGACTTTTCCCTTCCGCAACTCCGATAACGAATTTTTGTTCCTTTGGTGTGAGCTTTTCCAGGCTCTGGGGTTTAGGCAATATCCTCTTAAGCCGTTTATGTATTGCTACAGGGCTGACGTTGAAATGCTCAGCTATCTGTTTTTGATTTTTCCCTTCTTGGAAAAGCTGTAAAACAAGGTTGTCATCTACTTTTCTTTGCCTCATACTATTAACCTCTCTATTGGGTTATTTTTAACCAAATTAACCTTGTCTGTTAATTGTGCTTCAAGATACTTTTCAATCGCTTCCGTATACAAAGCTTCCCAATGACCCACAAGATTAGAAAACTGCTCAAGGGTTATTCCTCTGTCAATGGGTGAATCAAGGTTCCGCTCGCCTTCTTCAATCTGTTCCCAGAAAGCGGGATCGTGTTTTTTTGTCCAGTCAATCCAACCCTCCGCCTGTGGGTAGCAAGTGTTATTGATCCGCTCAATTGCCGCAGAACATAGGTGGCAAAATTCCTCAATGCCCACCCTGGGGATGAGGTCAGCCTTCGGGGGTAGTTCGTTCATATCTAAGGAAGGCTGATTATCAACAACAAGGAGAGAAACGGCCATCTTCCTTTCCAGTGTGTGAATTTTTTTTGCTATGTTTAAAAGGTAACCCATAATTTATCCTTTCTATATTGCGACTAAAGCGACTTAAGCGACATAAGAGGGCGTATAATAGATCACCCCACTAAACTTTTGTCGCTTTTGTAGCTTATGTCGCATAATACTTACTTTCCGGTCTCCCCCCTGTGATAGTCCCTTCTAACCGAATTTTTCTCATGCCCACAAGTAAAGAAACCGCTTTATCTATCCTTTCCCGCTTTATGTGTCGCTGAAACAAATTTTGACAAACAAACGTCCGACTGATTCCGTCAGGTCTCGCCTCATTTGCTGCTGCGTAAATTTTGTCGGCTATGTTGTCCCCGCTAAAGCTCTCAAAAATATATTGTGCGGATGCTTCGACATATTCCCATAGGGCGAGTGCCGCTAATAAATGAGGTACCCTGATTAACTCACTGCAATCAAGAAGCGCATACATCATCGAGAGCCTCAACACGTGCGCATCAGCCCTTGATGTTACAGCTCCCAGGAGACCAGGAAGGTCGCGGGTGAGATGTCCATAGATGCCCCGCCAAACAGCCCGCGCTTCCTCGTCACGTCGTAATTCGCCCACTGTTTGAGAAAACTTCACAGCTTCGTTTAATCCCTGTATGATTCGGGAAAAATCAAGGGCCTGAATATTACCACCTTCGGGTAGCAGCTTAGAACGTTTGACACAGGCAAAAAGGAATCGGTTGGCAAATCCGTTGAATGCCTCGGCTTCGGACATTCGTCTTTTTAACTCATCCCTCGTAATGTGCGATATAAGCGAGATATGCGCGTCTGAGGCTTTTAATGGGCTATTCTTGGCAAGTGTACTTAAATGTCCGGTGTCCCATGATTGCCGCAGTGTGGTTGACAGGGTATTTTCTCGCCGCTCAATTATCTTGAGGACGTTTGCAAATTCCGGCTCGAAGGCCATCAGCCTCTTGGCAGAAACTCCCTCATCGTCTTTCATTGCATCCCGCACGTGGTAAATTAAGCCCTCGCCCGAAATGAGACCGCTCTTTATCCTTTCTTGTGTCCAGGCCTGGTCAATTTCCGCAAACACCTTGCGGACGTGTCCGAAGCTTGTGCCCTTCCTGCCTTTCGCAGTATTGCCCACAAGAAGGAGAAATTCATTTGTATGGTGAGAATCTGCTTCCACGATGAAATGCGATGCTCGTCCGGCAATGTTTCCGAATGCAACGAGAAATTGAAAGAGAATAGCCGCCGGATCAGATTCTGTGTGAGGGTCAAGCATTCGGGTATAATCGCCGGCAATGCCATAATAAACGGCATCGTCTAAAGGCGCAGGCCAGTCTATAGAAACTGACGGAGATATGCCGCCCTCCCTTTCTTCCTGTAAAGGAGCCCCATAGAACGAATGACAATCCTTTAGAACTTCCTCAATCGTGCCCTGCCCGTAGGTCCGTCCGTCACTGTGGTGTTTCCGATCCCACTTTTCCCGGTATAGGCCGCTTGCCCGAAAGGCTGCATCTATCGTCGTTGCATCACCGTTAAACCAGAAAGCCAGGTGAGAACACAGGGCCATATCTGCTACGCTATCATCGTTGTCGTACTTCGTGGTATCACCATCCCATAATCGCTTTATGTCTGCCCCATGCTTTGAATTGAAAGCGGTTTTTAACCTGTCCTGCCAATCACAGTTGAAGATCTGTTGGTGATATTCCACTCTCTGCACGTGATCCACGAAAACAGCCTGGTAAAATTCGTCAAGTTCCTCTTGCCGTGGTTCGATGGTCAGGGGGAAGCCGTCAAGGATGTGGCCGGTGATCGTGACATATCGTCCGGCCTTATAAGCTTCAATCGGCCCCTTCCTTTTCCCATCCACAGGGAGATGGCCCTTGAGAAAAACCCTGATTCCCTTAGCGGAGGGGCTTTTTTCTGTGTAGCTGTTCAGCTTCCTGATATGGCCAGCAACAACCGGCAACACCATGATCAATCCGCCTGATATTTCTGAATCGATCCCATCGAAGGCAGGGCATCGGCAATGATCGAAGTCCAGTCCCACAAAGGGGTCATCCTGTGTTAGAACAATTCCGAATCCATCAAACCGATCCACCGCCGCCTTCACAGTATCGAAGGAGCTCCAGGTCGAAGGGTTATCAGATTCCGCCAATCTTCCCGGAAGGATGATATGGGGGTTTCGTCACCTTTCCAGCCCGCTCTATAGCTTTCCAGTTCACCCATTGCGGATAGTCTTTTAATTCGTGTGGTATGCTCTCATAAGTTGGTGTCATCATGGCCGCCCCCTTCCGAAAGTGTCCGTGAGCGGGATTCCAGCCACTCGATGAGGCTTTCGCGTTCATAGGCCACCGTATTTCCAAGCAAGATCCGCTTGGCCGGACCGTGTCCGAGACTATCAAGGTTCGCAATCGTTCGTGGCGAGTAACCAATCAATTCCTTGAATCGTGGAAACGTTCTTGCCACAAAAGGGGGAAGTTCCTTTAGGAGTTCCGACAAATCGGGTCTCTGGTTTTCTGACATTTTTTTATCTCCTTAATATGCTGTATAAAAAACCCATGAAGAAACCGTCAAAGAACAGTTAACTTCATGGGTCTTAATTAGTCGTCCCTGAAAAACATTCAACCAATTGATTTATTTGTTTTTATTTAGATAAATTATATGGCATAATCACCAGAAAATGGTTAATAACCCTTCAAAAGCTGGTGATATATGATACCGAAGAAGATGAAATCAAGCGGACAAAAAGATTTGTTTCGATCCCGGTTGGAACAGATGATAAACCGTAAGCACCCGTTGTGTAAGTTGGCTTCGGAGATAGACTGGAGAGTATTTGAGGAAGAGTTTGGAGTACTGTACGTAGAGAAGGTAGGACGGCCGGGGTTACCGATTCGACTGGTGGTAGGTCTTCATTATTTGAAGTACACCTACAATGAGAGCGACGAAAGCGTGGTTGAGCGATTTTTGGAAAATCCTTACTGGCAGTATTTCTGCGGGTATGAATATTTTCAGCATGAGTTTCCGTTAGATCCAAGCTCACTGGTAAGATGGCGTAATCGGGTGGGTGCAGAGGGGATGGAGAAATTGCTTAAGGAGACGATAGAATCGGCAAAGCGCAAGAAGTTGGTGAGGGAGCAAGAGGTTAAGCGGGTAAATGTGGACACCACGGTGCAGGAGAAGGCGATAGCGTTTCCCACGGATGCACGGCTTTACTACAAGATGCTGCAGACATTAGTGAAGGTGGGGAAAGAAGCCGGGATAGGACTTCGGCAAAGCTACCGGCGTTTAAGTAAGAAAGCATTGGTTTGGCAAGGGCGGTATGCCCATGCAAAGCAGATGAAGCGGGCAAAGAAAGAGACCAGGAAGTTAAAGACGTACCTGGGGAGAGTACTGCGGGAGATAGAGAGAAAAAGCGGGCAGGCCAACGAGAAAGTGCACGAGCTGCTTGAACTGGCGAAGCGGCTTGTACCGGCAGAAGCGAGACGATAAGGAAAAGCTTTACAGCATCCATGCATCGGAGGTGGAGTGCATCGCCAAGGGCAAAGCGCACAAGCGCTACGAATTCGGGTGCAAGGTGGGGATGGTGACAACGTCAAAGGGGAATTGGATTTTGGGGATTGATGCAATCCATGGGAATCCCTACGATGGGCATACCCTGAAGGCCTCGATAGAGCAAGCGACGAAGATAGCCGGTTGGCAGCCGAAGGAAGCGTATTGTGACAAAGGGTATCGGGGAAGTGGAATAATCGAGGGAACAACGATACAGCTGACAAACCGTAAGAAAAAGAGCGTGAGCCGGTGGGAATGGAAATGGTTTAAGCGCCGCTCAGCGATCGAGCCGATCTTTGGGCACTTGAAATCGGATAACAAGCTGGAGCGCAACCATCTCAAAGGCAAAGAGGGTGATCGAATCAACGCGATCTTAGCGGGCTGCGGGTTTAATATGAGAAAGCTCCTGCGAGCTTTCTTTTTGCTTATAATTTACTGGCTCAAAGTTGGTCGGAATACCGAAATGGATAGTCACTTTTTCACAAAATCAGTGACCCCTGTTCCGTAAAAAGACTTTTTCAGCGGACGACTGCCTTATTATAAGGACCAGGGTTGCAAATCAACAAACCCTAAAAGCCCCCTCTTGGAGCAAAGGAGTAAAAATGAATAAAGAGGTGTCAGTACTCAATCACTTCAAGCCAGAGGGATAACGTACTTTACTATCGAAAACGAACACGATTGAGAAATCGTTTAAAATTTAAAGCTGGGGTGGGAGGATTCGAACCTCCGATTGCGGGATCCAAAATCCCGTGACTTACCGCTTGTCGACACCCCAAAGATAATCTAAACTTATATACCATAATTTTTCTCAGAATAAAACTACAAAAGCGCCTTGGCAACGCAAATTTTCCAGTTTCGTTCGTTGATAATGTTTGACTAAATTACTTTCCGCGCTTCTGGCCTCCGCCTCATCAAAAAACAGCCCAAAAACCGTTGGCCCACTTCCTGACATCAAAACACCCCAGGCCCCAAGATTTTCAAGGGCTTTTTTTATCTTCGCAATTTCAGGAAAATGAGGGATGACAACACGCTCCAAGTCATTATAAAGAATTTCCTTTCCCATCTTCAGAAGATCAATCTTTGCTGGGAATGTAAAATTCTCATCCTGCGGTTGCAACCTGAATTGACCATAAGCCCAAGTAGTAGAAACAGCTATTGCTGGGGTTACTAATAAAACCCAAAAAGGAGGAGATAGTTCAATTGGGGGAAAGTTTCAATCCCAGTCGCAAGAGCCGGCCCGTTAGAAAAAAAGGAACATCCGCTCCAATTCTCACCCCAAGCTCCATGAGTTGGCGCAGGGAACACTTAAGGTCATAAAGCTCATTAATCCCTTTCATGGTTGCCGCCGCATCACTGCTCCCGCCCCCCAAACCCGAAGCAACTGGAATACATTTTTTGAGACTGATCGCCACTCCTCCCGCTACCTTAGCTTCGCTTATAATCAGGGAAGCTGCTTTAAAGGCTAAATTTTTGTTATCCAGTGGAATGTCGCTGCCGCTGGAAGTTAAAGTTATCCCTGCCGATGTTTTTGATAAGGAAATGGTATCATAAAGCCCAACAGCACCCATGATACTCCGGATCTCATGAAAACCATCTTCGCGCTTACCAATGATTTCGAGACAGTACGTTAATTTTTGCCGGCGCCACAAGATTTGTTGGAATCGATTTTAGCCATTAGTGAAATATATTTGGGAAAAATATTTAAGGCAGGCGAAGCTTAGAAGAAAAACGAAGGATATAAAGTGAATCTCCTTCCCAAGATATAACCTACTGCTTTTTAACCTCATTCACATACTTAAACCTTAGTTCAGTGAGGAGATTAGTAATAAGGTTTTCCTCTTCATCAGATAAATTTCCCTTGGTTTTATCTTTAAGCATGGAAATAATATCAATTGTTTGTTTAGCCAGAAGAAGATTCTTATCAATTGTTTTTGTATAAGGATTTTCCATCAGCCCTAAATGTAAGATAGCGCTTGAGCTTAAGGAAAAAATAAAGGTCGAAAAATCAATGTCCGGCAAAGGGGCACCCTCACCCCCAGAAAACTTATCTTGTTGTTTCTCTCGAGAAGGTTCGGAATTCTCCGAAGCTTCCTTCTTTTGTCCCGCACCCACATCCCCCTCCGATTTCACCCCGCCTGAGTCATCAACGACAAAACGGCGTTTATCACTTACGGAAAAAGATTCTTCTTTTTTTCCCTCTGTCATGATCTCAACTCCTTTTTGTGTATAGAGATGCTTTTATTTTTTCTACATAAGAATTTTTAATGATTAATAATACCATGACAAAAAATTCTAAGCAATATTTAAACTTTTCAAGTTTTTTTGCCAATAGTATTATTATATTTTCCCCTCAGGGGATTCGTGAAAAGAAAAAGCGTCTGTTCTTGGCCGCTGGAATTTGAAATTTTCTGCAATTATGATAAAAGACGCAAATATTAGAAACTGGACCCTCAAAGAAAGTGTTAATGTAAGTAAATAATGAAAATCCTCAAAATTCCGTAATTCCCGCAGGAAGCTGCAGGGAATTAGCAAGTTAAAAAAATATTAGCACTTGATCATAGCCTTTGTCTCCGCTTTTATTATCCTTGTCTTCGTTACCATTTTTATTTTCCGTCTGCATCATAACCTTAAGCTTGCCAATAAAAAATTGGAGCACGCTATAGCTGAGTGTACCTTGATCGAAAATGAGTTGAAAAAAAGCGAAGAAAAATACCGTTCCCTTTTTGAGTCAACGCCGGATGCAATCATGATCACCGATAAGATTAGATTCATCGACTGCAACAGTGCTTCCCTCAGCATGTTTGGCTTTTCTTCAAAAGAAGAGTTTATCAGCCAGTCACCGGCTCAATTATCCCCCTCAAACAACCTGACGGCAAAGATTCCCAGAAGCTTCTTTGGGATATATTGAAGAAGCATTAAAAGGGAACCTTTTTCGAGTGGACACACAGAAAAAAAGACGGTACTACCTTCCCCCGCCGAAGTCATGCTGAGCAGACTTGAAGTGGAAGGCAAAGATATTACCCAGGCGCTCGTTCGTGATGTAACGCCCCCAAGTATATTGAAACTGAGCGGGAACGTCTTATCAACGAGATCCAGGTGGCACTGGGACACGTAAAAACGTTGAAGAGGATGCTTCCGATCTGCGCTAACTGTAAAAAGGTACGAGATGACAAAGGCTACTGGAACCAGATCGAAAGCTATGTGCAGCAGCATACTGATGCTTCTTTGAACTCGATGGCCTTTGCCCGGATTGCGCAAAACAGCTCTATCGAGAGCTGTACGCGGAGAGAAAAAAAGAAAAGAAAAAACCTGGGAATTCGATTGACGCGGGGCGTCATTCTTTTACTGCCGGGCCTTCCGCTAAAAAACCACAACAATATGGTTCACCTCAAATCCAAAAAACGTCCTGATCAATAAGGTATCCACAAGCAACGGTTGCAAAATAAACGTTTACCGAAGCTGTAAATGCTTTTTTTTGTTGGATAGGAGAGCGGGAGGGGACTCAGATAACAAGAAGTTTAGGGGTCACTGTATAACTAATCTTCCTTGTTCCGTGTCTATAGCAAATTTATCTTTCTCCTTCCACCTTAAGGTAAGAGGAATTTTTACCAGTTCATCGATAGTCCTTTTTAAAAACCGTGCTCCATACTTGATGTTAGAACCTTTCAATAAACCAAATACTCAACCGCTGATTCTGAGAATTTAAGTTCCTTCCCGTGCCCTTTTAGCTGGTGATTGATACGGTCAAGATACAGTGTGGAAATTGTTTTGACTTCATCCAAACGTAAAGGAGAAAATACTATTATATCATCAATCCGGTTTAAAAACTCCGGGGAAAAGCTATTTTCCACTTCTTTGATCACTGACTGTTTAACTGCACTGACTTCTTCCGGGTCGCCCGACAATCTAAGGGCTGAGTAAAGCGCTTAAATTCATCTGAACCAAGTATTAAGAGGTCATAATAATGATGGCGTCACTAAAGATACCCGCTTTCCCCGGCCATCAGTAAGAAAGCCCTCATCAAAGACCTGAAGAAAAAGGTTAAGAACAATGGTGACTTGCTTTTTCCATCTCATCGAGAAGAATCACGGTATAAGGATTATCCCGAACTTGATTGGTTAAAATTCCTCCCCGCTCTGAACCAACAATGCCCCGCGGCATTCCGATTAATTTATCTACTGCTACGGTAGAGTCTTTGTACTCGGACATATCGATCCGTACCATCTTTTTTTCATCCCCAAAGAGGAATTCAGCCAGGGCTTTGGCTAATTCGGTTTTTCCTACACCGGTGGGGCCAAGAAAAAGCAGAACCCCATCGGGGCGATAAAAATTTTCTTTTAAAGGTCCTTTATTCAATCTTAGTCTGCGGGCAAGTGCACTAATCGCTTCTTTCTGCCCTACCACCCTTTGCTAAAGTTCCTCTTCTATGTCCCGAAGCTGCTTGAGGGTGTCCCGGCGGATCATATCCAGAGGGATATTCGTATCCTGAGCAATCACGCTAATTACTTTTTTCTGATCCACTTCCCGGTTAGGATCAGTAATTTCCGCTTTAACACACGCGGTGTCTAACCACCGAATTACTTTATCAGGCATCCGCAACTGATGCAGGTAACGAGTGCGCGACGCTCAGGGCGCACTCAATCGCCTCCTCAGTGAGTTCTCTACTCCATAGTTCATCTCCATCCGGGTTCTTACCTTCCTGATTATCCGCCGCGTTTCTTCAAGCGATGGTTCTTTTACCTGGATTACCCGGAAGTCGCTGATCCAGGCTTCATCTTCCTGAATGTAGGTTTTATACTCTGCGGCAGTTGTAGCCCCAATGATCTGGACCTCCCCACGTGCTAGGGTTGACTTGAAAATATTGGCTGCATCACTCGGTACTCCTAAAGCAGAGCCGGCTCCAATGAGGGAATGAGCTTCATCAATAAAAAGGATAATATTCCCTCTGGTTTTTACTTCATTCATAATTTTTTCGATCCGATCTTCAAACATTCCCCAAACATTGTTCCTGCCACTAAGGTATTCATTTGAAGGTTTACCAGTTGATACTTACGCAATTTTTGAGGCACTGATTCCGGTTTTAATTCAATACGACTGGCTAATCCTTCTACCAACGCACTTTTTCCCTACTTCCGGTTCACCAATGATCATTACTGAATTAGCCCGCTCCCGGTGGCAAAGAATTTCAATCATGTAGGTGAGTTCTTTTTCACGTCCCACAAGGGGATAATTTCCCAAACCGCGCAAGTTTATTAAGGTTCACTCCAAAGAAACGAATAAGGGGAGGAAGTTCGAACTTTTTGCTCAGCATTTCTTTTCTTTCAGTATAAATTTTGGATTTGCTCTCGATCGCCCGGAGCATCCTCCCCGCTCAACCCCCAGGCTTTTAAAAATCTTTACCTGGTCGTCCTCGGTTTCTTGAAATAGTGCCCTAAATAAATCTACTGGCTCGATAAGATCCCTGCCGCTTTGGTGAGCCTCTTCCCATGCCCGTGCAGTACGGGTTTGCAGCCGTAGTCAGGAATTTTAATCTTTACTCTCATTGCTGGTTGAGAAACATCCAGATGGTTTATGAAAAAATCAAGAATGTTTGCGGGATCTAAGCTTAGTTCTGCCAAGACGGCGTTAAAGAAAAAATTTTCTATCCGCGCATAGGCCAAAAAGATGTGCTCTAGTCCCAGATACTGATGATTTCTTTTTTTTGACTCTTCGATCCCGGTAGTGATGACCTGAAAGGCTTTTTCGGAGAAAATTTCGATAATCAGTGAGGTCAATCATTGCTGTTTCTGTTAACCTCAATCTGATTTAAGGGGTGGTTCTCGCGGATGGGAATGTTATTGATGTATGGTTTGTTCTTCTATTTTTTGCATTTCTTTCCACGTGTAGTGGATCCTCTGAATCACCGTAACATGAGTAAAGACAGCCGACACCCAAGCGCAATCGGCATAAGATTAAAAATGCTTCCGAGAGCAAGCAAAATCGTTCTTTCTGCCCTTTCCATCAGTCCGATATTGCAACGTCTGAGAAAGGTCTCGGCCTTTGCTCTAAGAATATGAATCAACAAGGATCCCATCAGCACTACTAAGGTAAGAAAAGTATATCCCAATTCTCCCTGTTGGATATAGTACCAGATAATCCCACCAAGAGAAACGTATCGGAATAGCGGTCAATAACTGAATCTAAAGAACCACCAAATTTTTTTAAAACTGATTTGGAAACCTGGGCCACTGCCCCATCAAAAATATCAAAAAAACCTCCTAAACATATGTGAGATATCCCCCCGAATACCCAATATCCCATTGCTAAATAAACCCCTGCCCCGATATTAATAAAAAGACCGGCAAAGGTTAAAAAAAGAGGGTTTATTTTTTTCCCAAAAAGACTTTGGGCAATTCGGAAAGAACATTATCTAAACGATGCCCCACCTTTTCACTAATCATTTAAATACCGTAGGCGGTAAAGGTCTCGTCATAAAACGTTTTATAGATTATTGTATCCAATTTCATCAATAACTCAAGCATAAAATAAAGCTGCCAATTACCTTAAAATAAAAGGTAATGGCAGCTTTTTAAGATCCCCAGTTCAATAGGAAGTGCAACGCTTAGGGTAAGAAATGATATCTTAGGCGTTATGAAAGACAAATACATTCAACTCTTCAGCGAAGAGAGAGATAAATCGCAATTCTTCGTGCTCAGGGCTTATGGCTTGAAAAATTTGTCCACTTGGGCCTGACGACATACACAATTCCAAGATCATCAATAAATAAATGGGATCCCAGCCAGAGCTTAAAGGGATATTGCAAGTGGAAACAGAAGGCATTTCCCTTCTTCCGCTTTGGAAAATAAACATCTAAAAACTATGAAAATCTTGACCGCGCTTGATACCCTATGATATTAAAAAAATTTGTTTTATAAAATGTCCTGCTAAAGCAAAAGCCCAAAAAAGATATTTCAAGAAAGGTTCGAGTCCTTTAGTATGCGAAAGCAATGAAAAACATTTTCAAAAACTACCCCATGCGATCCTGTAAACTTTGAGTCAGATGGTACTCATCCCAAGTTTTTATCGGAACCGCAAACGACCGGTATGCAGGCTGGATTGGACAAATTTACTCTCCGGGGTCACTATGAAAACCGCATAGCCCAGTTTTTTATAAACGAACAATTGATTTTCAAGGCTCTACTCCTTTAGGCTTATTGTAAAGACCGACTGGAGTACACGGAAAAAGTGGGTAAATAGACAAAAGGCGGTGTATCCTTTCACCTTGTGAACAACCAACTATAAAGAAAGGAGACACCACCATGAAAAAAGGTATCATAGAGGCGGCGAGGCCGTCAAGCGGGAGATATGAGGTATTAGAGGAAATGGTTCGGCTGAAAGTGCAGGAATACATTCAGGAAATTTTGGAGGAAGAAGTTGAGGCCTTTCTGGGGAGGAAGAAATCCGAACGGATCAATCCGATCGACGGCACACCATGGGTATTGGAACGGGCACGGCAAGCCGAAGAAATTCACCGTGATGAATGGGACGATCACCGTTCAGCCGCCGCGTGTAAGGGGCACAGAAGAACGATTCGAAAGCAAGATCATTCCTTTTTTCAAACGCCGGTCGAAAGAAGTCGGGCAATTTTTGCCGGAGCTATACTTACACGGCTTGGCCAGAGGGGACTTTGAGCTGGCACTTCGGGGTTTGTTGGGAGAGGGAGCGCCATTGTCGGCCTCGTCGATTGAGCGGCTGAAGGCGAAATGGCATCTGGAATATGAGGAATGGAAGGAACAGGATCTATCAAGTTTGGAAGTGGTTTATCAGTGGGCAGATGGAATTTATGTGAAGGCCGGCCTTGAAAAAGATAAGGCAGCGCTTTTCATAATTATCGGAGCACTCACTAACGGCAGAAGTCTTCCTTGCCTGTGAGAGTGGCTATCGGGAGAGCAAGGAATCCTGGAGCGGGGTTTTGAGGGAGCTGACAAAGGGCCTCAGGCTCGGCACGTTGACGATCGCCGATGGCATCTGGGGATATGGTCTGCCCTCGGAGAGCTGCATCCGAAGGGCAAGAGCAACGGTGCTGGAACCATAAGATTAGGAATGTGCTGGACTCTCTGCCCAAGAGGATACGGGCCGAGGCCGGTGAGTATCTCAAACCTATTCCCTATGCGGAAACGCTCGAGGAATGACGTCGTCGGGATGCATTCGTTGAGCGGTATCGGAAGGACTTTCCAAAGGCGACGGAGAAACTCCTCTTCGATTGGGATCGCATGGTGACATTCTACTCCTTCCCGAAGGAGCACTGGGCACACCTGCGGACGACGAATGTGGTGGAGTCCCCCTTCGGCTCGGTGAGACTGAGGACCGATGCAGCGAAGCGCTTTAAGAAGGTCCAAAATGCCACCGCGATGATCTGGAAACTGCTGCGGGTCGCGGAGAAGAACTTCCGCATTTTAAAAGGTCATTGGTTGTTGCCTGATGTTTACGAAGGGAAAACGTATGTCGATGGCGTCGTAAAACGGGAGTCCAAGAGACCGGAAAGGATGGCCGCCTAAATGCTTTTTACACACCT
>CAVSIB010000056.1:0-54923 GCA_963727835.1 uncultured delta proteobacterium | reverse complement strand
CAGTTTAATTATTGTTATATGAAGGATGAATGAAGAAGATATAACCCCAAAGGAGGGTTGCTATGAAAACCATGTTTGATCGTGCTTCGATAAATGGAATGAATCTTGTGAATAGATTTGTCCGCTCCGCGACCTGGGAGGGACTCGCTGACAAGGACGGCTCCGTCACGCCAAGTCTCACGAACAAGATGGTCGAATTGGCAAAGGGCGGTGTCGGATTGATCATCACCGGCTACACATTCGTCAGCCGCGGAGGACAGTCTAGCCCCGGCCAGATGGCTGTCTACGAAGACCGTTTTGTTCCCGGCCTGAGGGATATGGTCCAGGCAGCTCACGCTGCCGAAGGAAAGATCGCATTACAGATCGTTCACGGAGGTTCTTTTTCAAGCGCTGAGTTGACTGGGATGGAGATAGTCGGGCCGTCTGCCAGTGAAAAGGACGGCCAGCCAATATCCCGATCTTTGAGCAAGAAGGACATCGTGGACATCATTTCCGACTTTACTCAGGCTGCGCTGCGGGCGAAACATGCCGGTTTTGACGCGATCCAGATCCACGCTGCTCACGGTTATCTGATCAGCCAATTCTTGTCTTCGGCGCTTAACACGCGAACGGATGAATATGGGGGCGTTCTTACAAATCGCGCCAGGCTCCTGCTGGAGGTGGTTCGGAGGGTACGGCAGGCGGTAGGACGTGACTATCCGCTTCTCGTTAAACTAAACTCCGAGGATTTTCTCGAGGGTGGACTGACACGGGAAGAGGCAGTTCAAGTCGCGGTCATGCTCCAAGAGGCTTCCATTGATGCCGTAGAATATTCAGGCGGAACTGTTGTTTCTCCGAAAAAGCTTATGCCTCCGCGTCCAGGCTTGTTAAAGGCCGCTAAGAACGAGGTATACTTCCGTGAAGCCGCCCGACTTTACAAACAAAAGGTCAGGATACCATTAATGCTGGTTGGCGGTATACGTTCCTACCAGGTTGCAGAAGAGTTGGTGAAGAGCGGGACATGCGACTTTATCTCTATGAGCCGGCCACTAATCTGTGAGCCGGGATTGATAAAACGTTGGCAAGAGGGCGATCACAGAAAAGCAGAATGTATTTCCTGCAACTCCTGCTTCGGTCCTATGAGCGAAGGTAAGGGTTTTTACTGTGTGACCATGGCCAAAAAGCAAGGCAAGGCTGTCAAACAGTCAAAAAAGAGGGATTAAATGTTACTGCAAGATAGTATTTATTCGAAAAGAAAAAGAAGGGGTCTCAATTCGAGGCCCTTTTTTATGGGTAAAAAATTATGGTTAGATTGTTAGGGCTTATGTGCATGACCCTTTTAATCGACCTAATGGGAATTCTTAGAAACCCCTTATTTCGAGACCTTACATACTTACCTCAAAAACTAATAATTTGTCTGCCGAGGTGTAATTTACCATCATTATAGTCTCCCAGATAAGATAAAGACAATCTCGTCTTCAAAGGTAAGGCAAGAAAACGATCTCTGCCTAACAAAAACTGCCAAAACTTTTTCATAATGGTCTCCCTTTTTTAAATTTGTTTTTGAAGTGGTCTATTACGAGACCTTTTTCTACTGAAGATATCCTAAGGTGCGGGAAAATCTTTTTGGGCCCTTAAGACATCAGTTTGATTACATCTAAAAATTTATTAAAAATGAGAAAAAAGTAAATACAGTGATTACAGTATGTTTCTCAGATAAATAATGTATTTAGAGGGTGGATTTTACGGTAGAGGAGACAAGTGAAACCAAAACTTCCATTCAAAACACTGTCTTTTTTTCGTGAAAATAAGCAATGCACCTTATTTTCTTTTTATGGGTAGAGCCTTATTGTGGAAGCAGCTTATCATCAGATCCCTTCTTCTCCTCATTAAATGGATGGACAAGTTTTCGTCCGTCCATTTTCTTCAGAAAAGGGCAAGGTCTTTTAGTTCTCAAAAATGCAATAATAGAATAGGTTAGTTGATATAGAATGGCTTTCAAGGTAACAAGGTTTGCTTACCAAAGGAGGTAGGCACAATTATGGCAGTCCTCTTTTAAAATTCAAAGAAAGAGACCCTTCAGACAGGTTTTATCCTGTGTGAGGGGTTTTTATGTTAATGAACATTTTCTTAAATGACATATTATGAGATGCCTTATGGAAACTGATTCAGAGGTTAGATACATAATAGAAAGTAAGCCAAAATTTAAAGGAAAGATATGCTTGGTGTTGAGAGGAAGTAATTGTGAATATCAAAATGAATGTTTAAGGTGGAACAAATGAAGGCAATATTATTGCGAATAGGGATAGACAAAAAAACAGATGGAACATTAGGACCAATTTTTGAAGTTGGTTCTTTTGAGTACATTCCCATCTCAGAAGGAGATTCGAAGTCACAAGAAGATAGAACTTACAAAAATACTATCGGTAGGAGTGGGAAAACGCTTTCTGCCTATCTCCCTAAAGGCATTGAAAACAGAACAATGCACTTTGATCCAGAGTTTGAAACTTTTACTTATGGCGATCTTACCCCAACAAAAAGAAAAGCTCTATTAAAACTTGCATCAGATGATTTACTGGTCTTTTATGCTGGTCTTACACCATTTGAAAATAAAAAGCACAAGGAAGCGTTATACATCATCGGGTATTTTACAATTGAGAAGGTCATAGACTTTAATCAACTAACAGAGAACGAAATTAAAAAGTGTTACCAACTTTATCCAAATAATGCTCATCTTAAACGGAGAATTGATACTGAAAAATTAGTTATAGTGGTGGGATATAAAGACCAAAGCAAGTTGTTAGACAGTGCGATTCTAATCAGTCGAATAAAATATGATAAAAATTGGAATCGTTATCAGGCAGTCTCAAAAGAGATGGAGATTTCTTTAGGGATATTTGGTTCTATCCAAAGAAGCATCCCTCCAAGATTCATAAGAGATGGAAAGAATATTAATAACCTAAAACATATTGTGGGATTGAATTGAATATGCCAACGCCCACTATAACCTTGGAGTTGGCTTATCTTGTGCCAAGCTTGTGGAGAGAAGTGAACTTTACCGAAAGAAATAGACTGGTGAAGCCTTATTAAATGAAAATCAATTGCAAAATCAGCTAATTGATATAGAATGGCCTTCAAGGCAACAAGATTTGTTTACCCGAGGAGGTAGGCACAATCGTGGCAGTCATTAAAATTCAAAGAAAGAGACCCTTCACGCAGGTTTATCCTGCGAGGGGATTTTTTTATTGACTTTTTACCCCCCCACCTGTTAAAAGAAATAAATTCTTAAAATCCTAGAAACCAATAATCACTGTAAAAAATGGGTGTTAATGTGGAAGGGATTTCAATGAGTGATGGAGAAAATAAACAAGGCCATATTACCGAAAAGGTGGTTTGGCCTATTTTATGTGAGATGTTTTTAATTAATTTCCTTATAAAGGGAGGAACCAAATTATGACTGGTGAAAGCACATACAAAATGGTAGAGATAGTTGGGACAAGTAAAATTTCTTGGGAAGAAGCCGCTCGTGCCGCTGTTGGGTCTGCTGGCAAATCTGTTAAGATTTGAGGATTGCGGAAGTGGTAAAAATGGATATGACTATCGAAAAAGGGAAGGTGGCTCTTTTCCGGGTGCGGATTACTCTTTCGTTTAAGTATCACGGTGAAAAATAAGTTTTAGAGAGTTAATCACTTCCTGAATGAAAAAAGCGAGAAGGCTCTCTGATGTGCGGAGGGGAATTCATGATTGTTTGAGATGAAAAAGGCCGGATTGCCGAAAAGGTGGTTTGGCCTATTCATTTGCTTTTTGAAAGGGCTGGGTTTCATGAAATGCGGAAATAACTTTGTTTAAACGGTGTCCCATATATGTGGCGGTTCAAAGGAAAGTGGACAGATGATGGGTTAAAATAAGAGACGGTTTTAGGTTATAATGAATCCTATGGAAAGGAGAGAAGCGATGAGACCTCAAGCCACACAAGGCCCTGAATCTGTGATAAAAGAGATCAAGGGAAATACACGGCGCAAATTCAATTCAGAAGATAAGATCAGGATCATACTGGAAGGCTTGCGAGGGGAAGACAGTATTGCGAATATCTGTCGGAAAGAGGGGATAGCCCCGAGTATTTACTGACCCCCCCCCGAAACATGTGCCACATTTTGTAATTTTTTGGACGTTCCCTTCTTTCTTTTCAGTTTATCAGAACTCTTTTTCCCTTTGGTAAAGGAAGGCCATATAGATGATAGGTGTTTCCGTCTCGATTCTATTGCCGAACGCTGTTGTGAAAAATATTTCCGAACTTTCGCCCGAATCTGACGATCCGACATCTTGTCAACTGTTTCAATGCCTACGATGCGCCCACCGAGGTTGTTTCTTTCAAGACGTTTTTTTAATTCTTTCTTTGCCTCACCAGGACCAAAAATCAAAATAAATTCAGCATCACGAATAGACGCGATTACCGCATCGTAATAAATATTGAGATGGCCCGTAAAAGTTTTTTGGCGGCTATCACTTTCCGGTACTTGCCGTGATTCATAGGGACCCTTAAGAGGTGAATCACCGGAACGACGAAGCTGTTTTTCTACCTTCGATATTACCAATCCTATTTCTTCTCCTTTGTCAGTAACAGCCACGACAATAGCCTTCCTGTGGTCAATCCACAGACCCACTTTTGTTCTCATCGATATCTCCTTTCCAATTCATAGACACCTCCCATGTGTCTATGTATTATACAAAAAGTGTTACCCTTCTACCCAGAATAATTTGTTGCCTATCTCCCCGTTCGGTCAATCATTGACCATTCAATTTGCGATACTCAGATTGCACGATTTTCGTCCCGCAAATTCTCTCGAGTCGACGAACCGTGAAATGTCCTCTAGCTATGTCTTGAAAATGGTCGATGAATGCGAGATTGATGAGAGCGCCCCCCACAGCGCCAAGGGCGGGGATTGCTTGGACCGCGGCCTTCTCGGAAACATTGAGGCTGAAACGGGTAGCTATTTTTGATATCAACCGCACAATTACGGGCGCCCCTTCCTTTGCAATTTCTCGCTCGGCGATAAACTCGGCAGCCTCAGAAACAGCCTTGGCAAGAGAAGCTCGTACTGCGAAGTATCCCGCTTTGGCCGCATCATCTTTTGATGTTCGACCACCAAATGCGAAGACTTCAAGACACGCAAGTTTTGATTCGGCTAAACTTATATCTTCGCCTTCGCTACGAGCAATGTCGGCTATAGATCTGAGCATGATCGTTGTGGAGACTGGCAGTTCAATCACCAAAGCAGGGAGACCAAAAGCACCACCCCCTGCGCCAGATGCAACTACTGCAATCTTATGCCAAATATCGCGCGATTTCAATTGTCCCTTCTTACCAAAGGTCATGAGAGCGGCATCAAGAGCCGTTCCTAAAGACTTCTTTGTCGCATCGTTGATTATTTCAGACCATTTGTCTGGAAACAATTTTATTCCCACCTTTATCGGTTTGCCGATGGCATTTGTTATCTTTGCGGTGAGGCTTAGATTTTTAAGAAGCTGCCTTGCTTTCCGCAATTGTTCGATATGTTCTGGTGTCATTTGCATGTATTGATCCTGTTATTTGATTGGTTGTTAAACAATGTTTATGCAGTGGTATAGTCAAAGTGGACACTTCGAAAAGCATATTTTATAATAATCAGATTCAAGGAGGTGTCCAATGGTTTCAAAACAAAAGCAATATTCAAAACAATTCAAGATTGATGCGGTTAAACTGGTAACCGAACAAGGATACAAGGTGTCGGAAGCCGCGCGTAACCTTGGGATCCACCATACTTCTCTGAGGCACTGGAAAAAGCAGCTTGAAACCGACGGCAACGGATCTTTTCCAGGCAAAGGGCACATGACAGCGGAAAAAGATGAATTATACCAGCTCCGTAAGGAAGTAAAGAGGCTGCGAATGGAGCGGGAAATCTTAAAAAAGGCAGCGGCCTTCTTTGCCAACGAGCCGAAATAAGATACGGCTTTATCCGGCAGCAACAGGAGGCCTATCCCGTAGCAGTTTTGTGCCATGTTATGGGGGTTAGCCGGAGCGGGTATTATAAGCACCTTAAAAAAAAGCATGAGAGTAAAATGGAGCCGGATTTTGAGTTGCTTGTCAAAGTTCGTCAAATACATTTCTCTACCAGGGGCAGCTACGGTTCTCGACGAATGCGCAGGCAGCTTTGGAACGATGGCTACAATATTGGTCGATACCGTGCCCGAAGCCTGATGAAAAAAGCCGGTGTATTCGTAAAACTCCGCCAGAGATTCAAAAGAACCACTGATAGTAATCACAAGCTGCCGGTCGCTCCAAATCTTTTGAATCGTCAATTTGAAGTCGAGCGACTCGATACGGTCTGGTGTGCCGATATAACCTACGTATGGACCCTTGAGGGGTGGTTGTATCTGGCTGTTGTCAGAGACATATTCTCACGTAAAATAGCCGGGCTGGGCTATGAGCAACCACTTAAAGGCTTCCCTGGTCAAAGAAGCCCTATTGATGGCTTATCAGCGTCGAAAGCCTAAAAAAGGATTAATCCATCACTCCGATCGTGGAAGTCAATACGCCGGCAGTGAATACCAAAACTTCTTGGAACAATACGGCATGATCTGCAGCATGAGCCGCAAGGGCGATTGCTGGGACAATGCCGTTGTGGAAAGTTTTTTTCATTCTCTTAAAACCGAATGGCTATCTGATATCATTTATAAAACCAGGGATGATGCCAGAAGTGATGTAATCAGGTATATTGAAATGTTTTATAACAGTCACCGTCTCCATTCGTTTTTGGAGTACAAAATCCCAAATGCTTTTGAGAGTAATTTTGCTTTGCCAAAAGTCGCTTAACGGGGTGTCCACTTTTACTTGACCAGATCATTATATTGATGCGTATAAAACACTATTTTTAAAAATGTTATAATTTTATGAACGTCCTATCCGGGTTCCCCTTCTTTCGAGAGTACAAGCGGTACTCACCTGGTTTGATTTTCCTGAGCATTGGGTTAGTAGAGTTTACGATTTCTCACCCCTTCACCTTCGACGGTATTTAACTCCACCACCCCAATGATGACCAACGTCAACAACAATGGCGAAAATAAAAAGCGCCAACCAACCACCTGATAACGTGTGATTGTTGTTCAGCATGGCCGCCATATAAGCGAGGGTTGTATACGGCATGAACACGAACCCCATGATCGGCCACACTTGGGTATCAAATGCACGACTAAACCAGTCCGTCAGCAGAAAGGCGAGGATCATCAGGACCCGCGGCACGGCCAAGGCGAGAAGTGCAAATATGCATCCGCATCCCATCTCTTTTCTCCTTTGTTAGCGAACAATGTTTATCTTGATCTATATAAAACCCTTACCAACATGCTAAGAATCAATTATTTTTTTTCTTCCCCCTTTTTTTCCTCCTCTATCTCGGGAAATATGGTGCCTGCTTCACTTTCTTACGACGAGCACAGGGATTTTTGTATCTTTATGGATGACCCCGAAGGTGACGCTTCCGAGGAACGCTGCCCTTAAAGCACTTCTGCCATGAGACCCCATTACTATGAGATTAACTTTTGATTTAACTGCCTCGTTGACAATTTCTTCCACCGGGTGTCCTGACCTGATGACTTTTTTTGATTGAACACCATTTATTTTGCAGATTCTTTCACCCTCTTTAATATAAGCATCCGCAGCCTGTCTCAGATAATCTTCTATCGGCTCTTTGAGATGAGTTGGAGAATCTACAGCAGAAACTGTCTGGGCGAATAAAGCGTCGACATTGATATCAATTACACTTAGCAAGGTGATTCTTGCACCCAATTGTTTTGCGAGACCTGCTGCATATTTAACAGATTTACTTGCTGTTTCGGAACCATCGGTTGGAACAAGAATTTTAGAAATCATATATCCTCCTTTTCCAATAAGTTTAAACGATAGTCGGTGCTAATTTCTGCAAAGTGAGATTATGAAGTTTCCCGTTTAGAGCTACCCCTTACCTTCTTTTCGTACTTAGCAAGAAGCTCTTTCCGGGCTTCTTCAAGAAGTTGGTTTTGTCTTTTACCTGCTCGGATTGCCAGAATTTTAAATTCCTTAATGAGGTTTTCAGGAACTGTAGTGTTGAAAAATACTTTCTTATCCATGTGTTAAATTTTAAAATATATATTTGTTGAAGTCAACAAAAAGCTTGACAGGGGAAAACAACTTGTTGTGTTATTGAAATAACAAAACAACAATCCCAAAACATAGTAAAAATGACAATTAGCTTTTTAAATAAAAACCTTGATGATTCCTTTAGTGGTGACACTGCGGGCTTCTCCTGTGGCTGTGAGAAATCTTCCGGGGTTTTTTATAGGGGGTGAATCATGAAAGGGGCAAGGCATTTTTCAAAAGAAGAAATTCAAACTCTCGCTCAATCCTTCTATGGGGAATATGAGATAAGAAATCAGACTCTTTTCCTTTTGGGCCTAAACATCGGAACCAGAATCTCGGGGTTATTGGCTTTGAATGTAGGGGACGTGTGGCAATATGGAAAGCCGGTGGGTATCCTAGCACTCAGGAAAGCGATCACTAAGGGAAAGAAGAGCAGGCAGATTCCCCTTAATGACTAGGCGCGGTAAGTAATTACCGAGCTTATCAGGTGGAAGGAATCTCAAGGGGATGACCTCTTTCCTAACGCTCCCCTTTTTAACTCAAGGAACGGAAACAAGAGGTGATCACGCTTCCGGATTCATCAGATACTAAAGGAGTCGTTTCAATCAAGCGAATGTTCAGGGAAGGTAAGCACCCACAGGCTGCGGAAGTCATTTGCTAAAGCCCTTCTGGTTTCGGTTGTGGAACGTATTTGATTACATGAGCGACTTGTGCTGTGCTTATATTGCCTAAGCTGCTTCCTTTACGTTAAAACCATCACCATTACTTTTAGCCTGATTTAATTCGTCCCATGCTTTTTTCGTTCCAGCATTTGGTTGGGTGGCAAGAAACAAAATAAATGTTCCAATAGCAAGCAAACAAACCATGAAAATTTCGGCTCCTAACATAGTTAATTCTCCTAAAAAAAAGTTTATATTTTTTTCCTATTATCACTTTAAGGCCATTTTTTAAGGAAATAAATGGGAGGAAAAGACCAATTTTTGATTTTAGAAAGTGTATTTTTTAAGGTAGGGTAAAGGGAGGGTTTAAAGAGGGGCAGGCAGGAGATATTCATTAATCAATCTCTTGTGTTTTGTTTGGGAATTTAAAATCACCATGGTCAATTGACATAATGAGAAACTAGGAAAGCCTATTCTTATTCTTTATTTTTTCCCTCCCCTTTGTTAAAAAAAAGATATTATCAAACCCCAGAAACCAATTATCTCAGTAAAAAAATGGGTGTCACCGAGGAAGGGACTTAAATGAATAATGAGAATAAAAGAAGGTCGGATTGCCAAAAAAAGGTGATGGGCCTTTTTTATTTTGGGAATACAAACTCCGGTCGATGCGTTGCAAAGTTGCAGGGGTGTTTTATAAAAACCATAAAAGGGACTTCTACCTCGCAGGCTCCCTGCCATGCCCGGCACACACGTACAGTTGAGCCGAAGCATATGCGATTGGCTCGAACGTCTGGTTGGGCAAAACGTCATGTTCATGTGTCAGGCAACGGACCATCAGGCAGAATTTGATAATTTAATGAACCCCCTCGTCCCTCATGATTATCCTAAAAAAGTGGAATATTCTTAGGTGCCGCTGTAAAAGAGAATAGCGTAGCAATTGCTTCAGTAAAGTAAAAGGTCACAAATAGCTCATCGTCCGCCCCTTTGGGATATCTTTTTAGAAGTCGAGAGGCCTCCTCGAAAGCTTGGGCTTTTGCCTCACGGGTTTCATCAAATGCAATTCTGCCTCTTACCCTCAGCCATGTAACATTACTTCCCATATCCGAGATCTCAATATCCGGATTCTGTTTTAACTGCTTATACACATCCTTGGATTTATTGGTGCAGAAATAGAGCGTATTGTTTCTTTTCATTATAAAGCCAAAGGGACGGACTCTGGCTTTAGCACCATCGACAGTGGCAATGTGGAAAACAGGGTTGGCTTTTATAAACTCAAAAGCAGTATTCATGTGAACCTCCTAAAAAGAATTTTGTTGGCATAAATAGTATGGAGGATTTAGAGGTAGTTAGTCGACATTCCCCATATCAAAATCCTTGGGGATGGCTAATAATCACTCCCTAATTTATATGGTCTAACCAATTTAAATTTCCCAGAAGGTAATAGCTCGAATAATTTAGAACTTCCTGTATGATTCCCTACTTTGTGCTTGTGCAAAAATGTGTTATAAGTCAGCTCGTTAAAACCTGGAGAGGCATCTCTAAAAGCTTCCCTTGAAAAAGGTTCCTTAAGATAACCATTTTCCACTGCCTCAATTGTGCACTTATAAACCGTATGCTCTGCCCCCATTACTTTTTCCTTTTGGGTTGAAAAGCAAAGCTTTGTTGGTTTAATTTACAATTAATTATAACACTGGAATGACAAAAAGTCGATAAAAAACAAAATGATTGAAGCTTAAACAAGGGCTATTTATTTCTTCTTTATCAAAGATCAATCTGATCTTATTTTCAGCACTCGGTTAAATGTTTAGGCTAGGCTTTTTAAAATTGTCTATATAATTTATATCATCTTTATAATATGTATGGCTCAAACTCCAAACATAATTAACAAACACTATTCAATTTAAAAAAAATGAAAAGCGGTCTCAATTCGTGGCCCTTTTTTATTGCTGGAAGTTAAACTTATTTAAAAAAGATTTCGTTTTGAAATGCCGTCTGGGCTGCCGGTGTCAAGGCAATATAGGAATTTTAGTGTCAGATCTTTTGCAATCCCCAAAACTTATCCCATTTTGTCAATTCTTTGCTGAAGATTTACAGCAGAGCAACTTTGGTTTTAAAGGCTCCATCATGGCCTCTTCGAATGTTTCGTACCATACGACCTCCCTCTGTCAGTATGGCAGGCTATCATGCGCCTTATTCCTCTGTCCAGTTTTTTGGGAGTATTATAAATAGTCTGTATTTTAATCCGTCGGGATAGGCCGTCCGACAGAATATAGGTGCTTAAGAGACCAAGTGCTAAAGAGGCAATCATTACAAGAAACTCCGTCAGTTAATTAAAATGGGCTAACGGCAGATGTTAAGAAATTGGATGTCAAAGTCGAGTTTACAAACATAAAGACAGGTTCAATTGGTCTTGCTTGGCGGGACGAAAGGAATAACGCTGCCCCTTGTAATTGAGCACCAGTCCCGAAAAAAGCTAGATAGGATAAGAGCAGTGAAAAGAGTTGCTGGAAGCACAAACCAACTGATGGGCAGGACTGTGGTGAGGGCAAGCCCAATAAAAAGGGCATTTGAACCTCCAATTAAACGCCGATAATTACTTGCAGGGAGTTCGTTTACTTCCTTTCCGGATACTTTTATGATCCATGTAGCAAAAGAGAAAACATAAAATGCGAGTCCCACAATCAAATACCATGATGGAAGATGTCCGTAAAGTAAGGCCAGGAGTGATCCTATCAAAGTTGCAAGTCCATCAAAATTACGATCGAGGGCAGCGCCAAACTCAAAATCAGAGTTGTGCAAACGCGCCAGGTAGCCATCGGTATAATCAGCAAAGACCGCCAGAATATAGAGTGATCCCGGCAGCCATTTATACCAACCTGCTGGCTCAGGAAGAAAGAGAAAACCGGCAACACACGCAACAAGAAAACCACGTCCCAACGTAACAAAATCAGCAATTGAAAAGTGGTTGTTGTAGGTAGTAAGTTGTGGTAGCCGTTTGTATCTTTTCCACAATCGCATGGTCATCCAAGATTCAAAAAGGCATACCAACGTCGTACCCAAGAGCCATTGAAATATTGCTGTCCCGTAATTATGTTCAAAAACTATGAGCGTGTTCAAAGTCATGGCATTGAAGGAAGCGCAAGAATTTTAATCAGTTCGAGATGATCACTAATATGGTGCACGGCCCGTAAGGAGGTGTTTTTGTATGCCACAAAAAGCACTCCTGCTCTTTCACACAGCACATGGTCAATCTCGTTATCACCGATATAGAAGGCTTCCTCTGGCATCAGCCTGAAGTGCGTTAGGATTATATTCAGGCATTCTGGGTGGGGTTTCGTTTGGGATACATCATAACTGGATACCGTCATATCAAACATGGCGGTAAGTCCGTGGTAATCAAGGAGTGGACGAAGGCTCTTTCCGCGATTTGTGGCAATGGCTGTAAGATATTTTTGTCGCACATGCGTCAAAGCCTCTCTTGTATGTGGCTCCACATGAATGAGGGGGATAAACCTATCGTTGTCTAGCGTTTTCTCATAGGCCAGTGCGTCGTCAAGCAGGCCAGCGTCGGCGAAGATGAGGGCCATTACCTCGCCTGCAGTAAGAAATTGAATCGTATGCCGATGTTCTTCCGTGAGGGGCGGCCGCCCAAAATGCTTCAGAATGTGATTATAATATGCCTCGTTTGACTCCCTGGAGTCAATAAGCACCCCATCACAGTCATAGATGATGGCTTTAATCTGACCAGGCTTCATTTTTTTCCTTGTCAAAAATGCGTCTGGGCAAGAACGTCGAGTTGGTGGGCCACATAAAATAACTCACCGTGCTCAATCTGTCCGTGGCGGGCATCTGTCCACAAACGTAGTTGACCCGGATTAATTTCCGGCTGAAACTTCATAGCACGATAAATAGTATCTATAATAAAGTGGAGAAGATATGCGTCATCGTTCTGGTATGAACCGTTAGTAGGAAAGACGACCCAGTCTGATCCCCCAGCATTGAGAATTTTTAGTCCACACTTTTGGAGAAAAGGCAGCAAGTGTCTGCCAGTTTGGCTATCTCCTGAGGGTTTGCCCATAACAAAACGATGATCCATGGTTGCATGGTAGAGTGAAATGATCTGCCTATCTATGTCTGGGTCTATAGCGGGTTCCAGGCTTGTTACTCCGTCAAAATTGAGCGTAAAATAGAGGAGCCCACCGGGCCTGACCAAGGAGAGTATTGGGGGAAGAGAAGAGTATATATCAATAAGGTCGAGAAAGGCATGGGCGATGATTAAATGGTATTCCCGACGACTGGCGTTAGTCCTGGAAAATTCGATCACATCTCCGACCTTGAACTCAAACCGAATATTTTGGACATGGTTTTGCAAAACAAGTACATTTCCTGTTTTTTTGTGTACCTCTGTACTTGTTTCATTGCCATACTTCACAAGACGACCCACTGCTTCGGCAATATACTCAGGTTCAAGGTCAACAGCGGTGTATGAAGCTCTAGTGAGAGCGCCCCATGCGAGCATCCTTTCTATCATTGAGCCGATACCACAGCCTGCTTCCAAGACTTGGATTTCCTCGTTGAAGTATAGTTCCTTTAACATTTCGGTCAGTGTCTGAAATACGTGGAAGGAGAGCGACCGATCATCAATTGTCTTTTTTGCTGCCAAATAACGGATAAAAGCCATGTGGTCAGTAAGCATTAATTAGCCTCGAAACGATGGAGAAATTGATGGACCGCTCTACCAGTCTCAGACCAGGAAGGGTGCTGGGTAAACCTATCCAATGCAGCAAAGGCCATGGTGCACAATTGTTCCCTGTTTTCGATGAGGCTGTTGATATGGACTGAGAGAGTCCGGGAATCACCGGGGGTGACAAGGTAGCCATTTATTCCGTGGGTAATTATTTCTTTTGCAGCACCTGCTGTGGATCCAATGGCCGGAAGACCGAAACCCATGGCTTCGAGGTAGGCAATGCCAAACCCTTCATAGGAAGAGGGTACTACGAGCAGGTGGTTATTTGTCAGATAATGAGATAATTCAGAATTGGTCACGGGTCCCAGAAAATCAACCTTTCCTATGAGGTTGAGACGATTCACCTGTTGTTTAACTTTTGTTACGTATCGCGGTGTAAATGCCAAATCTCCCACCACGGTGAGGTGCCAGGGACTTCGTGGTAATCCGGCAAGGGCATCAACGAGCGTATGGAGTCCCTTGCGTGGAATTACATTCCCAAGAAAGAGGATTTTTAAGGGGCCCGGTTTTAATGTCTTTGCCCTGATCTCGTCTTTCGTCAGGGCCTTGTTAAGTCGATCACCACCCGGGAGGGCAACTATTGATGGTTTACTATTTCCTACAAAGGAAGTTACGACCCGGTGAGTTTCATAACTGTTGAAGATAAATCCCCCTGCAGAGGATAGGTAGAGTCTTTCTATGATACGATACATGTGGTTCTTCCATGACGCACGGGACTCGCTGGAGCGCAGGTGGTGAATGACGGCAATGATTCGGAGGTGAAACCGTTGGGCCAGTTTTTTGTTCAGTAAAAAGAGAGAAGGATGAATCAGCTCGTCCTGAAGAAGGACATCAAGTGAATTCCGGTTAAGGTGATTGAAAAGGGCAGAAGAAAAGTTGTTGATAATCCCACGACAATAGCTCACCCACGGCAGCGAGATTATTTCCACTGAATCGCCTGAAGCCAGGAGAAAATCTCTAACCTTCCGATCGTAAAGGAAGCCCCCGCTAACGGTATCTATGTTCCCGTAAAGAACAAAACCGATTTTCACTTCCAATCCTCTTCATAGGCAGACCAAGCTATGGTACTTTCCCAAACTTTTACCCGCATTGACTGGATATTGGGCGTGTTTATGACTCCCCCCAGGCGCTGGAAGAGAATGTGGGACAGGTGCTCTATACTGGGATTAAGCTCGGCAAATTCGTACAGATCGTTGAGTACCCTACCCTGGTAGCCGGCTATAATCTTTTCAAGAGCCTGCTCAAGGTCAACGATATCCAGGAGGTACCCGTGTGCATCAAGGGTTTTCCCCTTGACCCGTACCTCCACCTTGTATTGGTGTGTGTGGATTTGATTCTCGGCTCCCCAGTCCCCGCCTATGAGGTAGTGCTGTGCCTTAAATTGTCTCTCAATTGCGATGCTGTACATTTTAATCTCCCACCCTGTCTCCATAAGTAATGAGAACCTGAACTGCCTCGCCAGGTCTCACGTCTAGGAGCCGATAGGCCTCCGCTGCACGAATGATGTGAAATCTGTGGGTGATGAACCGGGAGGGTTTCAATTGGCTTACCATTTCCCAGGCAAGAGCCAACAGTCTGGGCTTGGTAAATCTTCCACTCAACTGAGGGTTGATCGTGCTTACCTGGCTGGTAACAAGGGAGATTCGTTTACGATGAAAACCTCCACCCAGAAGAAGTTCAGCTTTTTTTGTTCCATACCAGGAACCAAGAACAACTCTTCCGTTGTAACCGGTTATTGCAACAGCTTGTCCCAGGGCTTCAGGGTTGCCCGATATCTCATAGGCGAGATCAGCACCTTTATAAAATCCAGAACCAGTCAAAGCCGAGGAAAGGCGAGCCAATATTTCCGGATTGCTAGGGCCTAGGCTCAAGTGTGCTCCAGCCATTTTCGAGAAGTCACGACGAAAGGGAAAATTGTCTATGGTTGCCAGAAAAATTAGAGGAAAACGGCTAAGGATGGCTGTAAGCAAAAGCCCTACGATCCCTTGACCAAAAACAACAACCTGTTCCCCTGCGAGGGGTGATCCATCAAGGGCAAGTATAAGCGCTGTTTCCATGTTGGGAAGGAACACCGCTTCTTCAGGGCTAACATTTGAAGGAAGTACATGCAGTTGATTGACCTGTTCAACGAAATGGCTTTCGTGAGGATGAAAAGCAAAAACCAGCCTACCTAACCAGTCACGTTCGACACTGGGCCCAACTTGAGTAATCTTTCCCACAGCTGCATATCCATACTTGAGAGGGTAAGCAAAACTACCTTTAAGGGCTGCAATTGTGGTATCTGTAGGCATGTTTTTAGGGGCTTCACCCCGGTAAATGACCATCTCTGTTCCCGGACTGATAGCCGTAACAAGGGTTTCAACGAGTGCCTCTCCTTGGTTTGGCGAAGGAATGGGTTCTTTTCTGACCGAAACGCTTCGTTCATTATCAAACCATACAGAATGCTTTTTCATTTTAAATCCCATTCAGGTTTGGCACACACCACAAGGTCATCTCCAATCTTCTCATAGGATAGGTTTGTGAGCCTGGGGAATTGGTTCGGATTGAATCCTGCGAGGGCATCTATCGCCTGCATACCTCCGACCAGGATAGGGGCTATAGTTACAACAATCTGGTTCACCCTCCGGGCGACAAGGAAGCTCGTAATGATCTGCGCGCCGCCTTCTACCATGAGGGTTGTAATGCCAAGGTCGGAAAGTTTGTTGAGAACAGCAACAATGTCAATCTTGTCCTCAGGAGTAACAGGCATCCGAAAGATCGTTGCACCAAGGGCTTTGAGGTTTATTTCCCGTTCCACATCTGCTGTTTCGCTTGTAAAGATCCAGGGAGCAAGGGATCCATTGTTCAAAAGCCGGGCATAGGGCGGGAGACGCAACCTGCTGTCCATAACAATTGGATGTGGGTTTGGTCCAGAGGCAAGGCGAACAGTGAGCCGTGGATCATCGGCCAGAACACAGCCTATACCGACCAGGATAGCATCGTGTTTAGCCCTCAGGGAATGGGTCAGGGCGAGGGATTCGGGAGAACTGAGCGCCATTGGCCTGCCAAGCCTAGTCGCGATACTGCCGTCAAGGCTCTGAGCATAGGTAACTGTCACAAAGGGTTGTCCTGTCTGCTTACTATATCCGGCAGCTTCACGGAGGCGAGATTCTATTTTATCCACCATTACCATATGACCTGCCTTGCAAACACACCAAAACCTTTTTTCTTAATGTCAAAATTTCATTTTGTTTTTTAACCCTTGAGAGGGAAAAAGTCAACAAAAAGGAAATGTTCTGGGAAATAAAATACCTTCTGCATTTCTGCGGGGTTTTTTATCACCAGAATATTTCATTATTATTGACTTTTTTTCTCCTAAAAGTTAGTATAAATGTTATAGGGAAACTTAAAAATTCTTTAAAATGAGGTGATATGATGAACTCCAATCGTATAGAATATGGCTTTGCAACCCTTGCTTTGTCCTTTGTTATTGGAGGACTTGTTGGAGCAGGGTTAGGGTTTCTTTTTGCTCCCCGAACGGGAATGGAGACACGTGAAAAAATAAGGGAACGCGGGGGTGAATCACTTGAAAAACTCCAAGAAATGGTTGAGAGCATTTGGGGAGAGGGCAAAGGATTGGCTGAAGTTGGAAAAGAAAAATTTTCTGAAGTCAAGGAACGGGTTCAAGAAACGCTAACAATGATTGAGGAAAAAGTTTTTTCCAAAAAGGAAGAGGAGGAAAAGAATTGAATGATTGATGAGAATAAAAAAACAAGCCCGGATCGCCCAAATAAGGTGATGGGTTTTTTTTGTTTTTAGGCCCAACAGAAATGTTGCGTTTCATATGGCAGAGGTTGTTATAGACAAAACGTTATTTGCCATGATACTGGCAGGAATTGAACGATTAAGATATATCCTTGGATTTTGGCTATTTTTATTTAGTAGCAAATTTAAAACTATCAGCACCCGCCAGGATAGGAGTTCTTCAAAATGGGAAAAATGAAACAACGCCCTCTTGCCACACTGCTCACGCTCATCGCTCTGGTCATACCAGGCATAGCTGGTGCGGGGCAGTCCAATACGTGCATCGGCTTTGGAGACAGTACTTTGGATAGCGGTTTTTTGCGCTGCGGTTTGAGTCTAAGCTTGACAGGCGAGCACATAGCCGCCAACGACAATAAGGAAAGTTCGTCTTCGTCCTTTTTCCGGCCCTTGGCTGACCGGTTGCAAGACGCCGGCGGCAACGATACGGATTCCTCCCGATCGTCCCACCCTCCGCGATGGACCGTCTCTGCGGAAGCAATCGTCTTTGACCGTATCGGCACCGCAAATCGAACACTTGTTGAACGAGTCCCGGGCTTCGTGTCATTCGTCAATGTCCCGACCACGCCCGGCGCTCCGGCCCTTAACAGCACCGATCTTAATCAGGGCTTTTCCCCCGGATTTAGGCTGGGCGTGACTTACCATGTCGATTCCAACTATGATTTATAATTATCTTTTTTTCGCATCAGCGACTGGGACTCCACCCGATCCATTGGGCCGGATAATCCCCTGAACTGGCTGGTGATGAAGGCTCCCGGCGGCTTTTTTCAGACTCAGGATTTTTCATACCAGTCAATGACATGGGACTACTCCACGGAACTTTACAATGCGGAGGCCAACTTGCGAAGAAATTCTCCAACAGGGTAATCCTGCTGGCCGGATTTCGTTGGCTACAACTGAATGAAAACCTTCAAGGCACAATCCCGCCCCCGGATCGTATTCTGCCTACATGGAAGTCTAATCTGAACGACAATCTTTATTATGTCGCGCGGATTGAAAAGCAACCGGGCGAACCGGCCCCGGCATATCCTCCCTTTTGGAATACCAGCACAACAAATAATCTCTATGGTCTCCAGGTCGGTGCGGACGGGAAATTATTCGAGCGTGGCCCCTTTTCCATTGACGGACTGATAAAGGTCGGGGGGTATTGGAACCATGCATCAGAGTCAACTGGGGTCAGCATCGAAAAGGTCGTGCACCCATCGGGCGCCTCGACCAACCACGCCGCCTTTGTTGGTGAAGCCGGCTTGCAGTGCAAATATCAAGTTACCAGGGGGATTACGCTGAAGCTCGGCTATGAGGCGCTCTGGCTCGACGGCGTCGCTCTGGCGCCCGGACAGATACAGGAGACCTATAATACATTTGCACCGGTCACTGTGAATGCACTCGGCGTGAATTCCGATTCCAGCGTGCTTTTTCACGGAGCCACCGCAGGTTTGGAATTTTCATTTTAGAAATTATTTTGCATGCTTTTAATAGCTTCCAACCTCGCTTGATTTTCATCTATTGCCACCCAATCAACCATTACTCCATTTCCTTTACTCGGTTCTCAACCGGGTTTTTTATTTCTTCCTCTTCTTTCTTCTGATTAACCTTCATTTTGTTTTTCTACACAGAATGGGAAATGACGCTATATATAGTAACGCCAGGGTTCAATGGCGTCTGTAACTCGTCCGCTTGAATAGGTGCTTAGGCGCCTACCTATACTCGACGTGAACAATCTGATTGAGGCCGGCTACTGTGACGGACGTATCGTACGTTACACGGAATTCAGTTATATCTTGAGGTAGCTGTTTTGTGAGAACAATAAACGTAGCCGAGTATGAGACACAAAGCCATATTTCTTCAGCTAATGAAGGCGTAAGTTTCCACGAAGAAACAAGCTTTTTCTTAGCTTTCTGTTGTTCCTCGTTATCGGGAACAAGGGAGGCTTTGTTTTCTGGTCGGCCATCATAAACTGTTATTCCAGCCACTTGGTTAGACTCACCTTCAGTTGATGCTAACCAACCCGCTGGAATCGTCTTTATTCCCTGTTTGGTGTCGATGGTCAGTGGCAAGACAAGGGTTTTCCATTCCTTCTGAGCAGCCAAAGAAACTTGAGAGATTAATAAAAGAAAAAGACAAGCCAACGCCGTTTTAACACTCATAATTACCTCTCCTTTAGGCGCCTAACATTGTTTATATTGTTTCCTATAACACCCGGTGAAGACTGGGCTTTATTTCTTCTCCTTTTTATTAGGAATAATGGTCATTAGGTTATTAGGAGTGCATCCATTTTAATGGTGTTGCAAACTCAAAAATTTCTTTGCTACCCGCTGCGCGATCATCGGGGCGTTTCCTCCAGCCCGGTTGTTGATGATAACATAAATCTTCACTCCTTCCTTTATTCCTTTCCACATTAATTCCGCCGTCTCTGCAACCATTGCATCCTGCATCATTCCTTCAACGATAGTGTTGAACGGATAAGCCTGGGCATAGGCATCTTCATATCTTTGGCCCAAGGGAGTCATGAGGCGAATAATTGTCTCTTTTCCTTTATTGAAGCATCTTTCACCCGATTTAAGCCACTGATTTTTTAGCGCAGGGAGCCAAGCCCAGTGAGAAAGCACCTGTCCAACACCATGTTTTTTTAAAACCTCAAACACTGGATTGGCGAGATAAGTTTCGGTTCGTAGTTCTATGTGATAGCGGCTGTCGGGTGGTATGGCTTTGAAGAAAGCATCCAGGGCCGAAGCCATCTTTACTACCGGAAGGCGGTCATCTTTCCGTTGATACTCTTGTTCAAAGATAAAACCCGTAAGCGAAGAACCCAGAAGGTCATTTGTCGGTTTATAAAATTGGTTGATAAATATATCGGGATTTAAGAATCCCTCATTAACCGAGTATTTGCCGCCCTGCAGAAGTTTCTGGGCAAAAACCACCTGGTGCACTTTGAGGATGAGGCGATCATATTTGTGCAGGTGGTTTTGGTATTGCTTAAGAACGTGATAGCTTTCAGTTGGCTTTCCGGTTTTATCCAGCAGGGGACGATAAAAGGTATAATCAATTTCGAGCACGGTAAAATGTTCAAAATATTCTTCAACACTCTCTACCGGAAGGACATCTTCAGTAAAGGATTGTTTTCCGACTTTATGAGTCCTGTGGGTTATCCGGTTTTCATAACGGCCCGGAGAATAAATCTGGCCGATCCACCCCGCGTACCGGTCACTCGCGGTTCCGATAAAAACCTTTGGGTGAAGTTCCCGAAACTGAAATTTTTCAACATTGTATGATGTTGGTTCTGAGGGCATGGTACGGTCTCTTGATCCCTTAAAAAACATTCACCACGGGGTTCCCCTGGCTCTCAATCGGGTTTTTGTTTCTTCTTCCTTTTTCTCCCTTCCCCTTTCTCATGAAGAATAGCCATTAGGCTGTAAACGGAACTTCTTTATTCTTTTTGATCATTCTCTTTTTGCGTTAACGTGTTCAGAAGGAAATCTCTACCCCATCCGATCAAATTTCCGTTTTCATCAAAGACAACAGGTGTGAAGTCGCTGTTAGCCTTGCCATCTAACCCACTTGTCATAGCTGTACGGTACACCCAGGCTGTACCCCATGCATATGCTTCAGAGTTGTCCGGCTTTCCCATAATCTGTTGAACTTGTTCTGGTGTCATTCCGATTTTCAGGTTGTTCAGGTTTTCGTTATTGCGTGCAATTTGGTCTTGTACGTTAATTTTTTGACAGGACCCGAGGAGGTCGTGGATGACACATCCCGAAAAGATTAAACCCACCATTAGTGTTGTCAGAGCTATGGCTACGGTCTTAGTCATGGTTTTAATCCTTTCAGGTTAAGAATCAATTGATTTTCCTTCCCTTCTTTTTTCTGATTAACCTTCATTTTATTTTTTCTACCCAGAAGCCAATCTGACGCTATATATGAAAGACAAAGAAACTCCTTCCCCTCACCCTGCAAAAATGTCGGGGTTTCTTTATTATACAGGAAGACTGGTTTCGGAATCGAACCGAACAGCAAACCTTGCACAGTTTGCCTAACGGGTTTGAAGCCCGCAGCCAGCACCAGTCGACTCAACCAGCCCAAAATCTTTTTTTCCCGAACCAACTCCAACCGGGTTTTTTATTTCTTTTTCTTCTTTTTTCTCTCCTCCCCTTCCTCAGGAACTATTGTCATAAGGTCGTTCGGGGTGCATCCAAAGTTAAGATAGCGAAATAAGTGCAGGGCAATCCAGGCTCAGAGTTTTTCAACCACACGTCTAAATTTTTGTTCTAAAGAGAAAATTCTAATTTTTTATCTAAAACCTTCCTGACCTTTCTCGCCAGTTTCTCAATCGTAAAGGGCTTGTGAATAAGGTTTATTGTTTTGTCAACTACCCCATACTGGACAATCGCCTCATCCGCATACCCAGTCATGTAAAGTACTTTGAAATCCTGGCGTACCTGCTTGAATTGCTTTATTAACTGCGGGCCACTCATGTGCGGCATCAAAATGTCGGTTAAGATTAAATATTCATCCTTTTCAAACCCTAAGTTTTCTGCTAATTCCTTAACATTCATACCCCATCCTCTTTTCTCAGCACCCATTTTTTCACCATTTCAAAGACGATTTCTCGCTTGATCGGTTTTGATAGGTAGTCATTCATTCCCCCCTCAAGGCATTTTTCCCGGTCTCCAACCATCGCCTGGGCAGTCATCGCAATGATCGGAATGCGGTCAAACCCCTTTTCCCGGATAGCTCGAGTTGCCTCCATCCCATCCATCTCGGGCATCTGGACGTCCATGAAAATAAGGTCGAATTCATCCGGAGAAGCGGTATAGTGTTCTACTGCCTCCCGTCCATTATTGACCACTTTCACCCCATAGCCAGCCTTGGTAAGCATGATTGCGGCGAGCTTCTGGTTGACCGGGTTATCTTCAGCAAGCATGATCCGTACCGACTGTTTAACCTCTTCCCGAAGGGAAAATTGGGTGACGATCTTCTCTCTTTTGTATTCCGGTGCTTGATGTTTCTTTTCCCCTACCAAACGTTCAATCATTTCTAAAAGTTTGAACCGATTGAGCGGTTTCGGTAAAAAACCATCGAAGCCAGCCTCACAACATCTTTTCGCGCCCTGGAGGATAGAAGAAGAGAAGGCAAGCAAAGGGGTTGTGGAAACCGGGGGCTCGAGTTTGCGAACCTCGGTTGCCACATCGTAGCCGCTTATTTCAGGCATCTGGATATCAATGACCCCAATGTCAAAAGGTTTATTTGTTTCCAAAGCTTTCTGAAGCGTTGGCACTACCTCTTTAGGGTTGCTGAGGGCAATCACCTGCATACCTGCCGAGGTTAAAAAATGGGTCAGAATTTCAAGGTTAAGCAGGGTATCATCAACCAGGAGGGCTTTTTTGCCTTCAAGCGATACTGGTTTAGGCTTTTTTTCCAGTTTGTCTTCAGATTTTTTTAGCCCGATAGTGAAATGGAAAGAGCTCCCTTTGTTTATCTCACTTTCTACCCGGATCTCTCCACCCATCAGGTTGATTAACTGCTTGCTTATGGATAAACCAAGGCCGGTGCCCCCAAACCTTCGGGTGGTTGAGCCATCTGCCTGTTGAAACGGATCGAAAATAAGCTCGACTTTGCCTTTTGGAATACCAACCCCGGTATCGCGGACAAAGCCGTGGAGTTTTAAATTATCATCCTTTCCCTCTTCAACATCGAAGAAAAGTTCAATCTGGCCAGCTTCGGTAAACTTGGCAGCATTCCCCATCAGGTTTATCAGCACCTGCCGAAACCTTCCAGGGTCGCCTTTGACCTTGGCCGGAACCTGGTCACCGATTCGGCAGAGGATCTCAACCGGTTTATTCCCGATCCTGGGCCGGGTTATTTCGCAAACATCATACGCCAGTAATTCGGGGTCAAAATCAACTGATTCGAGTTCTATCTTTCCGGCCTCGATTTTAGAGAAATCAAGGATTTCATCAATCAAAGACAGAAGCGCCTGGGCGCTTCGATTGGCGGTTTTAGCAAAATCAATCTGTTCCTCAGTCAGATGGGTATCAAGCAACATGTCAATAAACCCCATGATAGAGTTCATGGGGGTGCGGATTTCATGGCTCATTCTGGCCAGGAAGTTGCTTTTCGCGATAGTGCCAGCCTCGGCTTGTTTTTGCGAGTCCTGGAGCTGACGGTTGATGATTTCGAGTTCATCTTTGGCGGCTTCGGCTGCTTTTTTGGCGTTTTTTAGCTCCTCTTCTACCTTCTTGCGCTCGGTGATGTCGGCATGGGTTCCCACCAGTCGTATCGGTTTTTGTTTTTCATCAAACTGAACCGCTTTTCCCCGTGTTCTGATCCAAGTCCAATCACCTGACTTTTTCTTCATCCGTATTTCAATATCATAGCCTGCTTCCGAATTAGCACTTAGCACTTTTTCAATGCCTTGCCGTACCAAACACAGATTATCAGGATGAACAAGCTTTTCAAAAGTTTCGTAGCTTGGCGCCATTTCATCGGGTTCATAACCAAGCATTGTGTACCAGGTTGGACTAAAATAGACTTTACCGGTCTTGAGATCCCAGTCCCAGATGCCGTCATTCACTGCAACCATGGCAAGGGTGAAACGCTCTTCGCTTTCTTTCAGCGCTTTTTCTGCCTTCTTACGCTCGGTAATATCGCGCACGAACGCCTGCAAAACTGCTTTTCCCCTTAAAGTCAAACTGCTAAGCAGTACTTCGGCTGAGAAGGGAGTTCCATCTTGCTTTTTATGCATCCATTCAAAAAATTCTGACCCTTTTGCGAGAGCGGTTTCAATATGTTGCAGAGAAGCAGTAAGGGAATCTTTTCCGTCAGGTTGTGTGGGTGGAGATATAGTGCCTGGGTGAGTCTTAATAAAGTCTTCTTTTGATGAAAATCCAAACAGGTCAAGGGTGGCTTGATTAGCATCAAGAAATGCATTCTCATCAGTCATCATAATCGCATCAGTTGATGATTCAAAAAGGGTGCGATATTTTTTCTCAGATTCTTGAAGCGCATCCTCTATTTTCTTGCGCTCGGTGATGTCGCGGATTGTTCCCTGGAACCCTATCATATTGCTTTCGGCGTCATACCTGACCGCTGCTGTAATAATCGTGTTAATTACCGTGCCATCTTTTCTGCGCAATTCAACGGAAACTTCCTTGACGTAGCCGCATTTTTCGATGACGCTGATGAACTTTGCCCGTTCTTCTGGATGGGCATAGAGATTGGAAATTTTTACCTGCATCAGTTCTTCACGGCTTGAATAGCCAAATAATTCTACTGCGGCATCATTCAGATCGACCCAGCGTCCTTCCTTGGATGTTATAAAGACGCAATCCATAGAAGTCTCGAAAAACCGGTGGTATCTCTTCTCTGATACTTTAATAGCTTCCTCCACCTGCTTGCGCTCGGTAATGTCGCGACCCTCCGCTATCAAAAATACTACACGTCCCGCGTCATCTATTATAGGCTTTAATGAAAAGTCCACGTAATGAGTGCTCCCGTCTCTCACCGGATGGGTTGCCTCAAAACGGTCAAACCCTCCATTGGCGGCCGTCTTTACCGCCTCACGCAACCGTTCCTGCATTTCCGCCGAATGGGTCCACCAAGGCGTCTCCCAGAAAAGCTTTTCCAAGACACGCGACACTTCAACCCCGATGATATTCAAAGCTATTCTGTTTACCTCAATCAGGGTACCGTCAGGCCTCAACAGTGCGGCGAGTTGAAAGGTTTGCTCGAAGACGGCCCGGAATTTTGTCTCGGTCTCCCGCAGATAATCCCCCAACCGCTTGGGCTCAGTGATATCCTGATAGCTGCCTATGACTGCCTGTTTTCCTTGGCGTTGAATAGACGTGACCAACTCTAAAGCCCACTTAATTTCTCCGTTTTTGTTGGTTATTCTGAATTCGTACGGAACGATGCTTTTCCCTTTCAACATTTGAATGGCATTATTTCTTGCTTTTTCCCTGTCTTCAGGTAATACTAGGCTCAGTGCTTCCATGCCTAATAATTCGTCTTCACGATAGCCACTATCTCGCTGGAACTGTGGGTTGGTATACACGAATTTCCCTTTCTGGACAATGTAAACGCCAACCGGTGAATTCACAGCCAGACCTCTGAATAGCTTTTCCGCCTGCTTGCGTTCGCGCTTTATGGTTTCCTCACGCAAACCCCGCTCAACCGCCGGAACTAAAAGCTTGATGTTTTTTTTCTTGAAAAAAGCATGGATACCTGCTTTCAGGCATTGAAGCGCGATCTCCTCACTCATGGTATCGGCAACAATGATACAAGGAAGGTCAAATCCTTTTTTCTGCATTAACTGGAAGGCTTCTAAACCGCTAAATTTTGGCAGATCAAAATTAGAAATGCACACATCAAAGGGTTTTTGTTCGAGGGCGGAGTTCATCTCTTCACGAGTTTCTACCCGCTGATAGGTTGGTTCATAGCTGCCTTTTTGCAGTTCCTGCAATGCCAGTAAAGCATCGTTTTCGGAATCGTCCACAATAAGGCACTTTATTTGTTTGGTCAGGGAACATGCGCCCAAATGTTTTTCCTTTGTCATATCTTGACCTCTAAATTTTCTGGCCTATTCTTAGTTTATATCCACAACTGTTTTGACCCGGTTTCTCCCTTGTTTTTTCGCCACGTAAAGACAAGCGTCTGCCTCTTTAATCATAGATTCTGGAGAAGCTTTGTTAGTAATTTTAGCTGCGTCGAAACGCGTTACTCCAAAACTGGCGGTTATTCTTAATTGGGTTTTCCCCACGTCGATAACATTTAAAAGACCCCTCGTTTATTTATGGGTCTTATAAAGATCAGTATAACACCCCTATCAAAATCTCAGATTGGACTGATTATGTTGAACCCAAAAGCAAAAAAGGCCCATCACCTTTAATTTGGCAATCCGACCTATTTTATCTCACGGAACCATAACACCTCTCTCCTCCAATTATATTTTTGAGTTCGTAAAAGCCTTTATGGCGCATCCCCGTTAGGAAGTCTCTCGTTTTGTTTTATCCTTTGGCTTCTTTTCGTATTTCGTAAGAAGGTCTTGGATAGCTTCTTCCAATAAATGGTTTATTCTTACCCCCTCCTGGGCAGCAAGGATCTTCAAGGATCGAAGTAAGTTTTTCTTAACTGTTGTGTTTATGTACTCTTTTTCGGTTTCTTGGGCCATAACAATCTTTCCTTTTCTTTTAAATAAAAAAACATAGTTGAAGGGTTGAAGTCAACAAAAAAAAGTATTGACAACACATAAATTAGTTGACAAGTTGATAGCATTTTTACCACTAAACAATTTTTCAACTACAGGCCAATGAAATTTACAGAAAAAAAACGCTTGAAGATACCTCATACGGTGACGCATGAGGGGGTTCCTGTGGACCCGGTACGTCTTCAGGCGTTTTTGTTTTTTCAGAAGGGGGGCTACCATATGAAAGGAGCGCGTCATTTATCAAAGCAAGAAATTCAAAGCCTCGCGCAATCATTCTATGGGGAATACGAGACAAGGAACCGGACTCTTTTTCTCCTGGGGCTAAAAATCGGAACTAGAATCTCAGAGCTTTTGGCCTTGAATGTGGGGGATGTGTGGCAATACGAGAAGCCAGTGGCAATCCTGGAACTGAAAAAAGCAATCACCAAAGGAAAGAGGACCAGGCAGATCCCCTCGAATGACCAGGCGCGTGAACTGATTATTGAACTTATCGAATGGAAGAAGTCCCAAGGTGAAAGTCTTTTCCCAAATGCTCCGCTCTTTACTTCAAGGAAAGGGAATAAACGCCTATCTCGCTTTCAGGTGCATAGGATATTGAAAGACTCATTTCAATCAAGCGAATGTTCAGGAAGGGTAAGCACTCACAGTTTGAGGAAGTCATTTGCTAAAGCCCTTCTGGTTTCGGGGAATAACCTAAGAGCGATTCAGATTCTTTTGGGCCATACTTCTTTAGCAACAACTGAAAAGTATCTTGCGGTCTCCCCGGATGAATTGACTCAAGCGGTAAACTCTTTGGGCTTTGCATTATCCTGATAAGGCTTCCTGGGGCAAATATGGCGGTCATTTTTTGGGATAGTTCCCAAGAAAAGGGGCGAGTGCGTGGTTTATAGCAAGGGTTAAACGGAGATAGAGCTTTGTAGGGCAAATTGAGTTCAACAAATGGATGATTTCGTTGCATTGGGGTTAAAAAAAGGTCACAGACATAAAACTGTTTTTAAGCTAAATCAGAATTACCATATTTAAGGTCTTAGAATTTGGTAACCTTTAACTAGAGGATAAAAATTCTCCATTTTCCCTCACAACCCCTCTTTGGCAGGGGTTTTTTATTGACTTTTTCCCTCTCATGGGTTAAAAGAAAAGGGATTTTCAAACCCAGAAACAAATAACCGCAACACAAAAAATGGTTGTCTCTCAAGGAAAGGGCTGCCATGAGTGATGAGAGTAAAAAGAAGGCCGGATTGCTCTGCGGTAAGCAAATTTACCCCCTAAAAATGGTTGGCGTAAAAGGGTATTAGTTAAATTTTCTTAAAAGGAAAGGGAGGAAGAAATGTACCGCTGGGGCCGGGAACTCACTTATATAGGTATCGAAAACTATCACCGGTTTAATACCCTTTTCAGCAAAACGACAGGGGTTACCCAGGTTAAAAGAAACCCACCACTTATTGTAAGCCTTACCACCATCCCTGAGCGAATGCATAAAGTCCATTTATGTATTGAATCTTTGCTGAGGCAGTCATGTAAGCCTGACCACCTCATCCTCTGGGTGTCTGTCCCGGAAGATAAAATTCCTAAAAAACTTGCTCGCCTTAAGCAACGAGGGCTCCAAATAAAGTTCTGTAAGGATATTCGTTCTTACCGTAAAATCATTTATACCCTCAAAGAAAACCCCGAGAGCATTATTGTGACTGCGGATGACGATATTTTTTATCCGAAAGACTGGCTCAAACAGTTGTACGAGGCTTATCAGAAAGAACCCCGGTACATCTACTGCCACCGGGCGCATCTGATGATAAAGGATGTTGAGGAGAAATTAAAAAAATACATGGAGTGGGACTTTCGCTCTCCCGGCATTCAAGGACCTTCGTTGCTCCTTTTCCCAACGGGAGTGGGGGGAGTGCTTTATCCTCCTCATTCTTTATCTGAAGAAGCACTAAATCAAGAAGCTTGCATGCGATTATCACCCTATAATGATGATCCATGGCTAAAAGCAATGTCTTTGCTTAAAGGCACGCAATGTAAAAAAGTGTCTCCTTTTTCTCCCAAATATATCCACATTAGGGGTGTTAACAAAAAAGCTTTATCCAAAATAAATTTGGCAAATGGAGGAAAAAAAAACGACGAACAAATCCAGGCAGTGTTTGAATATTATAATTTGTATAATTTATTTTAAAATGCTCCAACGAGAACTATGTTGAAAAAAGGTTAAAAGTTTAAGTTCATTTATAATCAATGGTTGGCTTTAAAGGAAAATCTGCCATGAGTGATGAGAGTAAAAAGAAGGCCGGATTGCCAAGTAAAAAGGTAATAGGGCTTTTTTTATTTTGAAACGGGGAAAAGGAGGCTTTTATCAATCCGGATACGTTTGTGGATGAAATCGAACAGTTTTTGCCAATCAGACCAGTCAACACAGGAGACAAATCATGAAAAAGATCTTGATAGTTGACGATAACACGCAAATCCTCTCTATGCTCCAAACCCTTCTGAGTGAGCACGGCTACGGGGTAGTGGCAGCGGCCAATGGGGCCGAAGCGCTTGAGAAGGCTCGGAGCGAACCTCCAGACATGATCATTGCCGACATTCTCATGCCGGTCATGGACGGCTTCCAACTGTGCCGCGAGTGGAAGCTCGACGGTCGGTTAAAAAATGTCCCCTTCGTGTTCTGCACCGCCACGTACACCGATCCCAAGGATGAGGAATTCGCCCTGGGGTTGGGCGCGGAGCGATTCATTGTCAAGCCAATGAAGCCAGAGGCATTTCTGGGCATACTGAAGGAGGTCTTCGAGGCACAAAAGGCGGGCCGCTTGGCTGCGCCATGCGAACCGCAGCATGACGAGACGGTCTACTTCAGGGAATACAACGAGGTGCTCATCCGGAAACTCGAAGCCAAGATGGTCCAGATCGAAAAAGACAAGCGGTGCTTGGAGGGCGAGGTAGCCGCGAACATACTGACTGAGGAGGCGATGCGCGAAAGCGAAGAAAAGTACCGCGCTCTCATCGAGACCACGAATACCGGTTATGTAATCCTCGATCTTACGGGAAAAGTGCTTGACGCAAATGATGAGTACGCTCGCCTGACCGGCCATGAGCGCCGGGATGAAATTCTGGGCCAATCCGTGGTTGAGTGGACAGCGGCATACGATAGAGAACGAAACGCAATGGCAGTGGAAGAATGTGTTCGACAAGGTTTTATACGAAATTTTGAACTCGACTATGCCGTGCATCAGGGACAGACCATTTCCGTCGAAATAACTGCGACTTTGATCACCACCAAAAACGGACTGCAGATCCTGACGCTGTGCCGTGACATTACCGAGAAAAAACAGGCAGAGGAGCAGATGCTTTCTTTGCAAGCACAGCTTCAGCAGTCGCAGAAGATGGAGGCAATCGGCCGTTTAGCCGGGGGGGTTGCCCATGATTTTAACAATCTGCTTACCGTGATCAGTGTCCAGAGCCAGCTCGCTTTGCGGGGGCTTCGGGAAGGGAATCCTTTGAAGGAAAAACTTAAAGACATTGAACTAGCCGCTGAGCAGGCAGGCAATTTGACCCGCCATCTTTTGGCCTTCAGCCGCCGGCAGATTCTGGAGCCGCGAGTCGTTGACCTGAATAGCACTTTAGAAGATATGGAGAAAATGCTTGGGCGGGTGATCGGGGAAGACATTGAGCTTAAGACCGTGTTGTCTGAGAAGCTGGGGATGGTGAAAGTAGACCCCGGGCAGATGGAGCAGGTGGTGATGAACCTGGTGGTCAATGCCAAAGACGCCATGCCCCAGGGAGGGAAACTCTTCCTTGAAACCGCCAATGCGGAATTGGATGAGGAGTATACCCGTTTCCATGCCGGGATGATCCCTGGCGCTTATGTCATGCTTTCGGTGAGTGATAGTGGGGTGGGGATGACGAGGGAAGTGCAGGAGCAGATTTTTGATCCCTTTTTTACCACCAAGGAGAAGGGGAAAGGGACCGGATTGGGGTTATCAACGGTTTACGGGATTATGAAGCAAAGCGGGGGGGATATTTATGTTTATAGCGAAGTAGGTAAGGGAACAACCTTTAAGCTATATCTTCCCCGGGTGTTTGAACCTCTGGAGGAGTTTAAAAAGGGGGTGCCAGTTGAGAAAATACCTCAGGGTAACGAGACCATATTAGTGGTAGAGGATGATGGTAGCGTGCGGAAGATAGTGGTGGATCTCTTAAGGGTGCAGGGATATAAGGTATTGGAGGCAACGGGAGGGGAAGAGGCGTTGATTATCTTTGAAAAAGGAAAGAACCCGATTCATTTAATCTTAACCGACATTGTAATGCCGCATATGAATGGCCCGCAAGTAATCGAGCGGCTCAGGCAGGTGCGGAAAGATTTCAAGGTACTTTACATGACCGGGTATACGGATGAGGCGATTGTCCAGCATGGGGTAGTTGACAAAACAATAAACCTTATTCACAAGCCCTTTTCGATTGAGAAACTGGCGAGAAAGGTACGGGAAGTTTTAGATAAAAACTAAAATCTGCGATTTAGAGAAAAAAGGTAAGGCATTAAAATTATAAAATTCTTAACAACGGGCCTTATACGAATCAATATAAACACTGTTAGTCGGAAAACGCTTGGCAGGTCGTGAGAGACTTAGAAGGTACTGGCGATGCGGACCGGCGTAGATAAACACTCAATCAAACGGCTTCGAGACTGTAAACTAATCTGTGTAAATGGAAAAATTTTCATTCTGCCAGATTTAATCTTCCTTCATACATAACAGCCAACTGAGAAATTGTCAAAGCCCAGTTTGCCAAGGGAATCGTCCATTTTTTCATAATATCCTGAATCGCTAAAAACAATATTTTTGTTAACGCCTCATCATTGGGAAAAACCGACCGGTTTTTTGTTACCTTGCGCAACTGCCGGTGCAAACCTTCCAGGGCATTCGTCGTATAAATAAGTTTTCGGATATGCTCCGGATATTTGAAAAAAGTTGATACATGGTTAAAGTGATTTTTCCAAGGATTAACCGCCAGAGGATATTTCTGGCCCCATTTGGCAATCAGTTTATCCAGTTCAAAAGAAGCCTTGTCTTCACCGGGTGCTTTATAAATCGTTTTCAGATCGACAATAAATTCCTTCTGATATTTTGATCCCACATATTTGAGTGAGTTTCGGATCATATGTACGATGCAGAGTTGAATCTCTGCCTGAGGAAAAGCGCTGTTAATGGCTTTCGGAAATCCTTTCAGGCCATCAACAGAGGCAATCAAAATATCTTCAACTCCGCGGTTCTTTAATTCGTTCATAATGCCCAGCCAATAATGGGCGCCTTCATTTTCGCCAACCCAGAGCCCTAATACATCTTTCCGTCCCTTTAAATCAACGCCCAGACAGGTATAAGCCGCCTTATTGACGACTTTCCCTTCATTGCAAACATGATAGTGAATGGCGTCAAAGAAAACTCTGGCAGAATGAAAATTTTTCCATTTACACAGATTAGTTTACAGTCTCAAAGGGAGCTGTGCTTGAATTATCCACTCCATTTCGCAGTTGCTGAAGTAATTAAGAAACAACTGAATGGTCGCGCTGAGTTAATAAGTGATCCAGCATGTGGCGGAGATCAGCAGGTTCCTCTCTTTGTCTGCACACGCAAAGGCCGTGACACTCGTATGTGCTGCGTTGACCTTCTGGTCATTTCTGCCTGTCGGGTGAGGGTTATCGTCGAAATTGAGGAGTCTGGTTTTCTTCCAACGAAGATATGCGGCAAGTTTGTCCAATCAGCTCTGGACAACCCACTTCATTCCAGACGCCCCCACTGAAGCCGCGCTTCCTTACGCAGATAAAGTGCTCTTCATCCAGGTTCTCGACGGCTCGAAGTGCCTCAAGCCTGGAACACGGAAGGACAAGCAAGCTGCTCTAATCGAAAGGGAGATTAGGAAGTTACTTCCTCTGAAGAAGCTCGGCATTTCGCATTACCGCCTGTTCTTCGTTTCACGCGAGAGGTACAAAACTGACCTTGCCGCTGTTGGTGCGGCCGTATTAGAAGCTTTTCCCTAACCCTTATAAGGCCTCCCGTTGTCAAAGGAAAAATATTCTGTGACTCACCCCAGCTGAAATTCAATAATTGCCCTCTAGCTCTATTCCTTTTCAGCCTCTCATAAATTTCCCACCTGTGTAAAATTGGTCCAGTCAACCTCAAACGAGGGGGGGTGCCTGGGGTCCTTAGGGGGGGGCTAAAGGTTGCCTAAGATGTTTTCTCAAAGGATGAACTTGGCTCCAGGCACCAGGAGACAAATTTTTCGGACCTGAGCATCCTACGATCCAAGGTCAATCAGTCTGTTTTTTATTCTTCAAATGATCCGCTACTTTTTACCTTGATTTTTATCGAAAGTGTTGGGAATAGTGTTGGGAGTAAATTTTTTAAACATGAAAAAAGGGTTTAAGATTTTCTCCTAAACCCTTGATTATATTAGAGCGGGGACGACGAGGTTCGAACTCGCGACCTCCGGCGTGACAGGCCGGCGTTCTAACCAAACTGAACTACGCCCCCGATTTGTAATTCTCTTAAATAAATAGTGGAAATTACAATAAGTTATTTCCACTTTCCCTATAATATAATGGGATTTACCCAAATTGCAAGGAAAATTTTATCGTTGATCAGCTAAAAGCATTTCTTTAAGTCGAGCACCTTCAATGTTTTCTTCTTTTAAAAGCAGTGTTGCTCCTTGCTCCATGATTTTTTTGTGTTTTGTTAAAATTTCTTTGGCAACCTCAAACTGGGCATCGATTATTTTTTTAACTTCTCCGTCAATGGTTTTGGCGGTTTCTTCACTGTAGTCCTTTCCGCTGGGAAAGCCGACATCGAGATATTTTGGCTGATGTTCACGCTCAAAATAAATCTGGCCCAACTCTTTACTCATCCCGTATTCCTTAACCATACTTCGAGCGATGTCAGCAGCTTTGGCAAGGTCGTTATGTGCACCGGTTGAAATATCCTCAAAGTGAATTTCTTCGGCTGCCCGTCCACCGAGCAAAACGGCTATTTTGTTTAAAAGCTCGGTTTTAGTCATCAGGAATCGATCTTCGGTTGGAACCTGGAGGGTATAACCTAAGGCGGCTACTCCCCGCGGGACAATAGATATTTTTTTAACCGGGTCAGTGTCGGGCAAAGCGAGGGCAACGAGAGCATGTCCCGTCTCATGATAGGCAACAATCTCTCTTTCCTTTGGATTAATGAGGCGATTTTTTTTCTCCAGACCGGCCATGAGCCGCTCAACCGCTTCTTGAAATTCTTGCATGCCAACTTTTTCCTTGTTATGACGAACAGCAAGAAGGGCTGCCTCGTTAATCAGATTGGCTAAATCTGCGCCTACAAAACCCGGCGTCATTCCGGCGATGCTTGGAACATCCACATCGGAGTCAACAGTGATATTTCTTAGATGTACCCTGAGGATGTCTTCTCGCCCTTTTTTGTCGGGACGATCCACCAAGATGTGGCGGTCAAACCGCCCTGCTCTTAAAAGCGCTGGATCAAGGATCTCAGGCCGGTTCGTAGCAGCCATGAGGATCACGCCCACGGTAGGGTCAAAACCATCCATTTCCACCAAAAGCTGGTTTAATGTTTGTTCCCGCTCATCATGGCCGCCAGTAAAACCGAGGCCCCTGGCTTTGCCGAGCGCATCAAGTTCGTCAATAAAGATGATACAGGGTGCTTTCGTCTTTGCTTGAGAGAAAAGATCCCGCACCCGAGCTGCGCCCATACCCACAAACATTTCTACAAATTCCGAACCACTCATGCTGAAAAAAGGGACTTTACTTTCCCCGGCCACCGCACGCGCCAGAAGGGTCTTTCCCGAGCCGGGAGGACCGACGAGCAGTACACCTTTGGGGAGCTTTCCTCCTAATTTAGTAAATTTCCCCGGAGATTTAAGAAAATCGATCACTTCAACCAGCTCTTCTTCTGCCTCATCCACTCCGGCAACATCCTTGAAGGTTACTTTAACCTCGTCCTCCATATAGACCTTAGCCTTCTTGCCCAAGGAGAGAAAACTTCCCTGTTGAGCGCTCAGCCGGCGCATCATAAAGTACCAGATGCCAAAAAAAATGAGAATGGGTACTACCCAGGAAGCAAGATTCTTAACAAAGTTATCCTCGCTTACCCCCTTAAAGGTGACATTGTATTTTTCCAGAAGCTGGGACAGGTTTTGGTCTACGCGAACCGTGGTGAACATTTTTTCCACTTCTTTTCCGTTTTGGGTTGTCTTGATTTTTCCTTGAATCCGGTCGGAGGAAATCGCTATTTCCGACGCCTTTCCCTGTTCCAGTGCCTTTATGAAATCGCTGTACGGTATGTGTTCGATTGCCAACATATTGACCATCACATCGTGCACAATCAGGACAACCCAGATCGCTATTAATACATACCAGATTGAAAACTTATGTTGTTTTTTCATTATCATTTTTAGTCTCGTGCAGCGTTAGGGTAAAAGTTCATTTCCAATAAAAAAACTGGGTGAAGGCAATTGTATTAATTTTGGTATTTTTTTAAAAGATGATATAAAAAAATGGAACAGAATGCAACACAGTAAAAAAATCTTATATAAATTATATCATTGCAGAGCATTATGAGAGAAGAAATTGGGAGTAAAATTTTAAGCCTTCTGGCATCTTCTTCAGGATTTCTTCCCGGACCGATGATCGCCCTGAAGCTTAAAATTGCCCGGACTGCGATTGCGAAAAGGATCAAAGGGTTTCGCACGCTGGGGTGTAAAATAGACTCCTGCCCCGGTCAAGGCTACCGGCTGGTTTCCGTGCCGGATAACCTTGTTCCGTTGTTTATTAAAATGGGGTTAAAAACAAATATTATTGGCCGTGAGGTATTTTTTTACCCCACGATTGATTCCACCAATAGCCAAGCAAAGGTGATTGCAGGCCACGGTGTTCACAATGGCGCCCTGGTTATTGCCGACTTTCAGACCCAGGGGCAGGGAAGGCTAAAACGGCAATGGGTATCTCCACCCAAAAAAAATCTTTTACTTAGTGTAATATTTTATCCTTTAGTTGCTCCTTCAAAAGTTTTCCAAATGACCTTGGTTGCTTCTCTGGCGGTTTGCAAGAGCCTTAACACGCTTTTGAAAATTAAGGCCGGAATAAAGTGGCCCAATGACGTTTACGTTAATAGCCGGAAAATTTGCGGGGTTTTAACGGATGTTTCTCTTGATCAGAGGCGGGTAAAATGGGTCGTGGTGGGCATTGGTCTTAATGTAAATGCTGACCCTTCCCTTGATCCGGAGTTATGCAACCTTGCTACCTCGATTAAAAAAGAAACAGGAAGGGCGCAAAAGCGTCTTCCTATTCTTAGGCAACTTTTAGAGGAAATGGACCTCCTTTATAAGCGTTTTTTATCGGGGGATACTAAGCACATAAGGGATGAGTGGATATCCAATTCCATTATACTCGGAAAGAAAGTAAATATCTTTTCAGACGAACTACAGGAAACCGGAATTGCGGAAACAATTGATGAGGATGGTGCCCTTATCCTTCTTACTCCCGATGGGGAAAGAAAAAAGATCGTTGCCGGGGATGTGTCGCTGAGAATTCAAGCGCAAGAAGCGAGAAAGTGATTAGCCATGAAGATAATTTCAGCTGATTTTGTCACAAGTGCTTTTAAACAAGCGGACTACCCCCCGGATTCGTTCCCAGAGGTAGCATTTGCAGGCAAATCGAATGTAGGGAAATCTTCCCTCATGAACACCCTGGTGAATCGAAAAAACCTGGCTCGTACCAGCACCACACCGGGGCGAACCCAATCCCTTAACTTTTTTTCCATAAACCAAAAATTATATTTTGTTGACTTTCCGGGGTATGGTTTCGCAAAGGTTCCGGCGGCAATGAAAAAAAAGTGGAAACCAATGGTTGAGACTTATTTAAAGAACAGGGAAAATTTAAAACTCGTCGTGGTTATTCTTGACTGCCGGCGTGAGCCTTCTCAGGACGATAGTGATTTGGTGGAATGGTTGCGGTTCTATAAAATTTCCGCATGTGTGGTATTGACAAAAACAGACAAAATTTCCTTTGGCCAAAGAAATAAACAGAAGTTCTTGGTAAAAAAGATGCTCAAGGTAGAAGATGACCAAATGGTTTTGTTCTCAGCAGTCACGGGAGAAGGCAAAGACGAGCTTTGGAAAAAGATTCGGTCAAAACTTTAAAAAGGGCAAGGCGCTTACGCCTTGACGATTTTTTTCCTTCCTTCACGCACATCGCAGGTTGCATTCCGGGTATCAATCACCAGAGATGCGTGTTTTACAATCCACTTATAGTCATAGCAGGAATGTGCGGTGGCAATAACCACGCAGTCTACTTTTTGGAGGAGCTTTTCGGTAAGTCTTTCCGATTTCAGGTTGAATCTTCCTTTTCTGACTAAAGGGATTTTATCAAAAAATGGGTCATTGTATAAAACCGTTGCTCCCTTCTCCTGCAATAACTTGATAATTGCTAAGGCGGGAGATTCCCGCATGTCATCGATGTCCTTTTTATAAGCGACGCCCAAAATGAGGATCGTTGATTCAGAGAGCGGTTTTTTTTGCAAGTTTAAGGCGTGCATGGTTTTTTCCACCACATATTCAGGCATCCTGGTGTTAATCTCGCCCGCCAGTTCAATAAACCGGGTTGTAAGGTTAAACTCTCGTACCTTCCAGGAAAGGTAAAAGGGATCGATGGGAATACAATGCCCCCCCAGCCCCGGCCCGGGATAAAAGGGGGTAAAGCCGAACGGTTTCGTTGAAGCGGCTTCGATAACCTCCCAGATGTCAATCCCCATGCGGTCAGCGATGATTTTCATCTCGTTTGCCAGGGCGATATTGACACTCCGGTAAATATTTTCGAGTAGCTTGGCCATTTCGGCTACGCGCGCTGAAGAGACGGGAACCACCCGTTTAATTGCCGACTGATAGAGTTCCTTTGCTATTTCAGTAGATTTCGCTCCCACCCCGCCTACCACCTTGGGGATGTCCGTTGTTTTCCAATTTTTGTTTCCCGGATCTTCCCGCTCCGGAGAAAAAGCCAGGAAAAAATCTTTTTCAACCCGTAGCCCTTTCTCTTCTAATTTCGGGAGCACGAGTTCTTCGGTTGTACCCGGGTACGTGGTGCTTTCTAAAACAATCAATTGACCTTTACGGAGCGTTTTTGCGATGTCCTGAGTAGTATTAACGATATAAGTGAGGTCAGGGTCTTTCATTTTTGTCAAGGGGGTAGGGACACAAATGACGATACAATCAACTTCGGCAAGCCTTGTAAAATCTGTGGTGGCAGAAAACTTGTTTTTTTTGAGATACGGGGAGAAGAGTTCCGCAGGATGGTGTTTGATGTAACTCCTTCCCTGGTTAAGAGCGGTTACTTTGTTTTTATCAATATCAAAGCCTAAAAGGGTGAAACCAGCTTTTAAAAAAGCCAACGTGAGCGGGATGCCCACATATCCCATGCCGATAACCCCAACAATTGCTTCCCGCCTTTGAATCTTTTCCTTCAGCATAACCTTCTCCTTTTCATCAAAAACATCTTATAAGATCTAAATTATACCTAAATTTTTAATGTTTTCAATAGAGAAACTTCTTTACCTCGTAAAGGGCAGTTTGCCTGATGCGGGGATGTCTCCGGCGAGAACCTTGATTGCCGCCTCAATCTGGACTTTGCGGTAACCATAAGTTATGAGCGTGGTTAGATCATTATCCAGGTGATGCACATCAAACGGATTTCGAAGCAGAATGTAAATGGTGTTCTGGGGATGCGCTTTCAGTTTTTCCAGAAGCATTCGCTGGCCAGGATAAAATTTAGCATTAAAAATGAACGCCAGAATCAGATCAGATTTTTTTGCTTCCTTGCCGGCTTTTTCAACCTCTTCTTGGGTAGGGTCTAAAGAAACAAAGCCAGCTTCGATTGCCCCTGAGAATCTGTGTTGGAGAGTCGTTAAAATAAAATTACTTTCACCCGCATCGAAGCCATCTTCAATCGAATCAAGCTTTGCCAGATCAGGGATAATTGTATAGATGCTCTTTATCCCACCAGGCTTGATAGGCACGGATGCTTGTCCGCGAATAAGGGTGACAGATTGTTCGGCAATTTTTCTTGCCAAGGCTGTGGAGGCAAGGGCGGTGTTTTGAACGTCATGATGCTGATGTGCGCAGCAAAAGTCTCTTAACCGTTGAATCCTTTCCAGAGAATCTTCCATGCCTAACAAAATGTTCTTATCCTGTCCACAGGCGGTTATGAGGCTTTGTAAGGCTGAACGTTGTTTTTCATAATCGCTGCAAATTAATACCATATCATGACCGGCCTGGATGGTTTTTACCACTGCTTCTTCAAAGAGGAAAAATTTCCTGATCGCCCCCATCTCCAAATCATCAGAAAAGATCATCCCTTCAAAACCCAGCTCTTGACGCAAATAATCGTTTATTAGTTTTTGGGAAAACGTTGCCGGGACCTCAGCAGCTTCAGGAAGTTTGGAGTAGATTACGTGAGAGGACATGATCCCCGTGACGCCGCTTTTGATGCATTCACGAAAAGGAAGAAGGTGGGTAGTTTCCATCTCGTCCCAAGCGAGGTCAACCTTGGGTAAATCAAAATGAGCGTCTTTGCCTGCCTCTCCCTTTCCGGGGAAGTGCTTCACTACTGCCCCTACACCGCTTGATTGGGTTCCCTGAATCAAGCCCACTGCTAATTCAGCTACCTTTTTAGGATCGGCTCCCAGAGAACGGATGGTTATTCCGGGATTATCTGCGTTGGTAGCTACATCTACCACCGGAGCAAGGTTGATATCAAAACCCATGGATTTGAGTTCCTGGGCGGTCAAGGCGCCCTGTTGGTATGCCAATTCAGGAGATCCAACTGCTCCCAACGCCATATTGCCCGGCATTATCGTAACTTCGCGGAAAAACCGAATCACCAAACCTCCCTCGTGATCAATGGCAAAAAGGGGAGGGGGGGTAATTTCTTTTTTGATCTCTCTGATAAGTTTTTTTACTTGATCCCGGCTTTTAATATTTCGAGAAAACAAAATTATTCCTCCGGGTGAAATTTCCCTCAGGTGAGTACGGGTTTCTTCATCCAGATAAGTTCCCCGGATGCCAATCATGAGGCGTTGTCCGATTTTTGATCGCAAATTCATAATTTTTATTTCACATTGTTCATATTTGGTGATACTATATATTTAAAAAAAGGGTCATAGAGCATGCGCGTAAAGTGCATTGGGGAGGCGGAGCTGAAAAATAAGATACCATGGTTTTTTTGGTTTTAAAACCAATTATTTAATTACTCTGAATCTTCTTCTCTTCGCTAACCTCGTAAGGCACCTCGTGCCCATAAAGTTTATCAAAAAACTTAAAATAGAACTTTGTCAAAGCCAAAATCCCGATCCCAAGAGCGCAAATATTATAAAGGCCGTTTTTCTCCCGCCAAAAGATTAAAGGGGGAACGATTCACTTCATTAAAACTCCATCACACTTTAGGGAAAATTTTTAGTCAAATTGGGATACCATTGGAGACACCATTTCGACCTGATGATTTCCAATTAGAGGCTCTTGAAAAATTGCAATCTTTTGATGTATTGGTAAGCGCTCCAACCGGGTCGGGAAAAACCTGGATCGCTTTGGAAGCGATCAAAGAATATCTTAAACAAGGAAAGCGGGTTTGGTATGGATCCCCGCTCAAGGCACTCTCGAATTCTAAATATGAAGAATTCATCCATGAGCTGGGCAAGGACAAAGTTGGGATCTTAACTGGAGACCGAAAAGAAAACTCTGATGCGCCCGTCGTTGTGGGAACAACAGAAATTCTACGCAACCAGCTCTATGATGTAATGTATTCTTTATCTGATCTCAACGTTGACCTGGCAATACTCGATGAAGCACACTATTTAAGTGATCCCGATCGGGGGGTGGTATGGGAAGAGGTTCTGATTTACCTTCCGCACCGGGTTAAATTATTGCTTCTTTCTGCAACCTTGGAAAATGGGGAAGAAATTGCAAACTGGCTTGCTGAAATTCGTGGTGTTCCCTGTACGGTAGTCAATTCAGACACAAGGCCTGTGCCTTTGTTTCCTCTTTTCCTTTTCCCCAACGGCGAGATAACTCCACTTTCAGATCGTCGGGGTTTACTGCCGCAGATAAAAAAATTTTTACATTCAAATTCCCATTCGCGGCGGGAAAGAAGGCCACCAAGTCCTCAGCAGTATGGTGACATAATAAACCTCCTGAGAATTCACAACTTGCTTCCGGCAATCTTCTTTCTTAAATCTCGATCGGATTGTGATCAGGCACTGATGACCTGTGCCCCCGTGCCGAAAAGTAGTTTTCGGGAAGAAGAAAGATTTCACGAGCTGTTGGAACCATTGCTCACGGAGTTCCCCTTTTTACGCAGTCATCGGCAACTACCCGATTTAATTCGTTCCCGCGTGGTCTCCCACCATGCGGGTCAGCTTCCCCAGTGGAAAATTCTCATCGAAAAAATGATGAACGCGGGCCTCTTAGATGCTATTTTTTCAACTTCCACGGTGGCGGCAGGGGTAAACTTTCCTGCCCGCACGGTCGCTATTGTCCAAAGTGATCGGTTTAATGGGATTGATTTTTCCCCCTTAACGGCAACCGAGTTTCATCAAATGACGGGAAGGGCCGGAAGGAGAGGAAAAGACAATATTGGTTTTGCTTTGGTAATACCGGGAATATTTCAAGACCCTTTTTTGATTGATATCCTTCTTTCCGCACGGCCAGAACCAATAGAAAGTCAGATTCAAATCAATTTTTCTATGGCGCTTAACCTTCTGCTTTCTCACCGTCCTGAAGATGTACGGGAATTATTAGACCAATCATTTGCCACTTTTCAAAATAAAAAATCGCAGAAGAAATTAGAAGAAAAATGGGAAAGCCTTTGGGATCGTCTCAACAAACTTCTTCCCCAACGCCAGTGCGACCTCAAGGACACGAAGACAGTGATGGACTTAATTACTCACGGGGAAAAGAAAAAAATGTGCAATGACTGTGTCCATTCCCCATTATGTTATTCACGGGGGAGGGATCGGGTGAGGGGACTCATGTCCCGGATGAAAAAACTTTCTCGAAAAATCGAGAAGACTCGCCACTGGCTCTGGCTTGATTTTGAACGCCACCTTGATTTTTTGCACGATACCGGTTTTGTAACCGCTGATAAACATCTCACGCCGGATGGAGTTTGGGCCTCCCAGTTACGCATCGACCAGCCTTTGCTCATAGCTGAGGGTATACGCAAGCAGGCATTTGAGGCGGTAAGTCCGGAAATTTTAGCCGGGCTTATTGCTCCCTTTGTATCTGATAAACCAAAGGAAATAGAGGTTGATGTAAAAAGAATTTCGGAAGCACGGGTTTTAGAAAAAGCCTTTATTGCCATGATTCTTAAACTCGAGCACCTCCGGGAAATGGAACTCAGTCAAGGCTTTGCGTCGCCGCCCTTGCAGCTTTGGCCTGCGATCGCCTTATTTATCTGGGCAAAAGGCTATTCCTGGGATGATCTTTTGGAATTCATCCCGATTGAGGAAGGTGATTTGGTGATGCTGATCTTAAGGACTGCTGACCACCTTCGGCAGGTCATAAACCTGGAAACGACCCACCCTACGTTAGCAAAAAAAGCCTCTCAAACGCTCCCTTTTATTCTCCGAGAGCCAGTAGTTTATTACTCATAAAAGTCTATATTAATATTATTGGTTTTTTAGCCAAAATCTATACGTAGAACAACCTTAGAAATCCACGAACCAAAGACGAGGCTCTTCATTCGTCTTTTTAAAAAATCTATGAATATGCAATCGACCCCTGTATAATTTCATTAAATGAAATTTACCTGGAAGCGGTAATCAAAAGGGAGCCCGGGTAGTTTTTAAGATGATTGGAAAAGTAGTTGATATGATCCCAAAATTGTAAAGGAAAGTTGCTTATGACAAACATAGAGAAAACAATAACAACTTCTGGTTTTTAAAAATTTTTATTCTTTCCGGGTAAATACCCCGCGACTTGCCGCGAAGGAAATAGTTGGGTTTTGCTCTGAATACCCCGCTGCTTGCGGCGGGGTAATTTATTGACTTTACCCCCCCCCCACGGGTTAAAAGAAAAGAAATTATCAAAGCCCAAAACCCAATAATCGCAGTTCAAAAAAGTGGGTGTCACTGAGGAAGGGATTTCAATGAGTAATGAGGGTAAAAAAAGGTCGGATTGCCAAACAAAAAGGTGATAGGCCTTTTTGTTTGTAGGGTTTAACCACCCTTTGGTTCGATCTGCAAGTTTTATCTGGAGGCTTACACAAAAAAAGCATTCCAGCCGAAGGGGGCCTGTGCCCCAACGGGGTATTTTGATGAATGACGCGGCTAGCGCCAGGTGGCAGCTAAAAAGAAAAGATTTGCAACCAGTCGGAAACATTGGGTACCCCCAAATGAAAACCCTCTGCTCTTTGCGTTCCCGAATTTCGAGAAAAAGAAGGTTTGCGAAATGAAAAAACGTTTTTTTCTTTTTTAATCTTGTTTTTTATTTTCAGCACAACTTCATTTGCTGAGCCCGATATCACTGAGACCAACACGTATTACGACATTCATGGCATTACCGTAGAACAGCTTCGCAGTGAAATGCATCATAAGAGCGGCCATAGCGACGGGTTCGCTTTTACCAACTGGCGTATTTCATGGATGCCTGACAGGGTGCAGACGCCTCAGGGATTTGTGGTGACTAAGTCTAACACAAATCTTATCATTACTTACCGTTACCCAAGGTGGACTGATGAGGCGCAAGGGTCGCCAGAATTGCGGCAAAAGTGGGCCACGCTGGTTAAAGCGATAGTAATCCATGAAAAGGGGCACGGAGCGATCGCCATGGAGGCGGCCCGCGCGGTCGATCAGGCGGTGATTGCGGTGAAACCGAATAAAAACGCTCACATCCTTGATGGTTACGTGAAAATAGCAGGAGAACAGGTGCTTGCAGTTTATAGAAAAAAAGAAGTCGAGTACGACCAGGTTTCCAAACACGGGCAAAACCAGGGCGCTACTTTTTAACATATCGGGGGCGTCCTCCCGAGTCTCACGGCGGACGGTAAAACTGACTAGGCCCCAAAGATCCAAAAAGGAACACGTTAACTCTTGAAAATTATCTGTTCCTGGGGGAAAATTTATTTATGAGAAAGTGTTTTGAATATAAACCAAGAAGAACAAGGAGAGAGGGCGATGATTGGCAAACTTATCGGACTTACACTCGTTTTGCTTGTAGTCGGGGCTATGACCGCAACGGCGTATGAATTTACTGTATCCTTTGATGAAAAATTGAATTTTATTAGTGTGCAATTCCCCGGTGCTCAACCTACTGGGGGAAAACCTCTGCAAACAAATTATCCGAGTGGGGCACCTATCGCATCAGAATTTTTGGGATCAGTCCACTATTGTGACTTAGGGGGAAAACACGCTTGCGTTCTTCAACTGGGTGATCGCACTTATATAAAATGCCCTACGGGTTGCAATTGCTGGCGGGTGAATGTTTACGATGGAAAAGGAAACCTTCTTAGGACGAAAGACCCAGTAACAGGAATGTTCAAAAGTATATCTGAATTTACACCCCTCAAGAATTATGCTCCTCAGTTTGTACACGAGATAAAACCCCTGGGACAAATACTGATTTTTAAATCGGGTGGCAAGAAAATCCGCTATCTTACTATTAATGACAAGATCGCAAAGTCGCCTCCAAGTGATGACTAATTTAATTCAGAGAGGGGTACAGGAGGGGGGAAGGGGTCATAAAATTATAAAAATTCTTAACAACGGAGCCTTATGCCGGACAAAATAGTCTCTGTGGAGCCCCTAAAAAAGAGTTTTCCATTGTTACATGCGGTCATGAAGAATACAAACCAATAACTTTTAAGGAGGAAAGAAATGAAAAAGAACAAGGTCACGATATGCTCTTTACTTTTTACCTTCGCCCTGCTTTGCCTTTTATTTATTCCGGGAATAGTAAAAGCTCAGCCGATAAAAACCACCCCTACCGAAATACTCCAAAACCAGAATAAGTATGCGGGGAAGATGGTCTGTGTTGAAGGCAGGGTAGTAAACCCCAAATTCTCGACCAACAAACAGGGCTTTGGTTATACCACCTTTAGAGTGACAGATTCGCAGAATAGTCCGCTTCCCGTCTATAGCTATGGCACTCTCCCCATAAAAGAAGGTGATAAAGTGAGGATAACGGGAACGTTCCAGAAGATTAAACAGGTAAATCCGAATTATAACCTCTACAACGCGATAGACGCATCGGGTGTGGAAGTGCGGAGAAAATAAAATAAGGTCATTACCGCTAAACCACTGATCAACCTCTCCCGATGTCAGGTGCCGGTCTTTAAAGTCCGGGTCCATGTTCCCGGTAAAGCTGGCCCAATCCGAACAGATCCGGAGACCTGGGATATTTAACTGTCTCAGGTGAAACTTGATTCCCAGGATTTGCAGCCAATCATATTGCGCTTAAACCAGGGCTTTGATAATTCTTCTTCAACTTGATTATTCCCTGTAGCTTTCTACAGGGTTATCACACGTCATTCCCACGAAAGTGGGAATCCAGAGGGTGGGCATCAGGGGCTAATAAAAAAGTGCTTAGTCGCTTTGCCTTACTTTCTGGATTCCGCATCAAGTGCGGAATGACAGAATTTAAATTCTTTGATACCCCGCTGCTTGCGGCGGGGTAGTTCATTTTTTGCTAATTTTTCTCATTGGTATAACCAAATATTTTAAAAGAATAAATTTCAGTGCCCCTATTTAAAGAAAAAATTAAATGAATATAAAGAACGCTGATATCGTTTTTTTTTCTCGAACAGGCAGTACTATGGTGGTGGGTGAGGAAATTTCCCAGCTGCTTGAAAAGGATTTAGAAGTAAAGCTCATTGAAATCAAATCAAAAAAAAATTATTCTTATCTTTTTTGGCTTGTTTTGTCCTTTATCCCCCGTTGTGGTGTTAAGATTATGTGTGAAGAGGTTACTTCAGATTTAGTTTTTATTTGCTTTCCCAAATGGACCATAAACTGTCCCCCAGTAACCGCATTCTTAAGACAGGTAAATTTAAACGAAAAAACCGTCTATTTAGTTATTACCTATGGAGGGTTTGATGAGAAACGGTATGCTGAAGCTTATAAAGAAAAAATCAAGAAATTATGCAGGGAAGTTAAAGGAGTGCTGTTGGTGAAAAGGAGTGAAATAAAAAAAGGGAATTTAGGTGCAATAAGGCATTGGGTCGAAAGGGTGTTGTAAGGAGGTTAACATCCAAAAAAAGACAGCAAAATTAAGCATCTCCTGTCTTTTTTAAGACAAGATGTGAAATCTGGAATGGGTGAAAGAAACCGGGGGAATAAATCATTCCCCCGGTTTCTTTTTTTTATTTTTTGGGCTTAGGAAGTACTTTATCAACTAAATCGGGATATGACGTAAGATCTGCCAACTGGCGGCGATATTCAAAGTAATCCAATTCTCTTTCGCCGGTTATTTTCTGGGTGTTAAAGGCGTTAAATCCGATGAATGCTTCGGCATTCATGTTTGCTCCGAGCCAATAGAGCTGGGATTGTTTTTCCAGATCCCAGAAAAATTTCTTGCGCATCCTAACGCTTTCAATGGTGGCCATGAGGCAGAGGTAGGTGGTATGCGCTAATGTCCAGACCATTTGATTGACACAGTCATCGAGCAAGGTCCAATCCGTCTTAAGGCTCTTCATTTCTTCCTGGGCTTTTTTAAATTCGGCGCCTTTCTTTAATTCTCCGTAAACAATCTCGCCATTTTCGGTAAATTTATCAGTAATGACCCGGGGATCTCGAACCCACGCACCCTTGGCATCCTTTTTGATCGGAAGGGCTTTGCTGATTAAACCCAGACGCTCCATCTTAGCCGCACTCCACTGCTCATTGGAGCAGGACTGCCACATAGCTTGTTCCATGGATAGATTCCAAGGGAGAAAGTTGGTTGAACCACCGGTCGGGGTCGAACCATGTCGTGTCCCGGCCTGACCAAACGTAGCGGTATCCGCCGATACAGTAAAATCGCAGGCCTGTCCGATTTCTTGGCCTCCGGCAATCCTCATCCCGTTGCAACGGCAAATTACCGGCTTGCGCGCTTTTAAAACCGCATCAATCATCCCGGAGAAAAGATCCATGTACTGCACATATTCCATTGGTCTCATGGTATAGTATTCGGCGTACTCTTTTACGTTTCCACCGGTACAGAAAGCCCGGTCTCCTACGGAAGTAAAAATTATTGTTACGACATCGCGGTCCATGGAAGCTTTATGCATCCCAGCGATAACGCCCTTAATCATTTTGGTGGTATAAGAGCCGTACTGAGCGGGATTGTTGAGGGTAATCCAAGCGTTGGTAAGGCCTTTCACTTTCTCGCCGTTATCTGGATTGATGAGGGGCTTTTTTTCATACATAGTGCATGGGGCTTCAGTACCGAAATGTTCATCCCCAAATAGTTGATGAGTTTTTGCTTCATTATCTCGTGGGAGCCAATTTGGTAACATACACAACCTCCTATCTTAAAAAAAAAATCTAAAACAAATACATCCGCTTCATTATAGTTATCAAAAGTCTCTGCTTTAACACCTTAAAATTAAAAAGTTAATTTACCTTGTGATCGACAAAGATCGGGTATGATCAAAATTATTGCCAAAGCTATATGATACCCATACCTATTTTGTCAAGTTTTTTTGAAAAAATGTTTTTACAAAAAAATTTGTCCTAAGGTAATGATTTTACCCCACCTCTTGGCTTGGCAGAAAAGAACGATTGGTTATGGCCTTGCGTAAGCATAGAGAGTTTGGAATATTGCAAAATCCGTTGTCACGTAATGAGAGCATCGAAATCCACAAAAAGCGCTTCCAATCCTGATCCCTCACGTTCCTATGTGCCCGTATTTTTCCATAATGCATCTCTAAGGCCTGAGGTTCTTTCAATTCGTGATGAAATCGCGGTCTGGAATACTTCTTCTTTTCCCCAGATTTCAATTCTTTTTTTTGCTCGGGTAATTGCTGTATAAATCAATTCCCGGGTTAATACAGGGCTGGGGGTATCCGGCAAAATTACAAGTATTTCATCAAACTCCGACCCCTGACTTTTGTGGATTGTCATGGCATAAACAGTTTCGTGTTCCGGCAGACGGGGGAGGGTGAATTTTCTGATATTCCCATCCGAGGTGGGAAAAAATCCGCGAAGTTTATTAGAATTCTCTCCATCCGGCAGGACGATTCCCACGTCACCATTAAAAAGTCTCAAACTATAGTCATTGCGGGTTATCATGAGGGGACGGCCGGAATACCATTTTTGGTGAAGGGTAATAAGTTTTTCTCTTCTCAGGAGCTGCTCAACCAAAAAATTTAAATTCCTTACGCCATAATCACCTTCTCTCAGTGCGCAGAGCATCCGGTGCCGTTCAAACAAGAAAAAAGCTTTTTTTGGGTCTTGGGTTTTTAGATACTCTCCCAATCCACTGAGAAGTTTGCCTTTTAAATGCAAAGGCAAATCATTGGGCATGGGCAAGGTTTTCCAGTTTATTGCCGGGTAGTGCTCGTTTTTCAAAAGAGAAAGGGCACGATTACTGTCACCATCATTTACTGCCCCACTGAGTTCACTGATACCGCTTTCTTTTTCAAATCGGTAACTTTTTTGTAAATGAACGATCGAATCCTGAATGCCTGGTCTCGCCTCACTTTGGGATTGAATCAATATTTTAACTTTTTTGAGTGTGTCACGATGAGTTTGGGAAAAGCCATGCACTTTACCTGTATCGCAGATATCTCCCAGCACGGAACCGGGCTCGACTGATGCCAACTGGTCTTTATCCCCCAAAAGAATCATCCATGCATCGAGAGGTACGGCATCATGCACTTTAGCCATCAGAGAAAGGGATACCATGGATACTTCATCAATCACAATCACATCAACGGGGAGCTGGTTTTCCGCGTTATAACGGAAATAGGGTGAATGAGGGATGCTTCCGAGTAACCGGTGGACGGTGGAAGCCTCATCCGGTATGGCTTCTTTAATCCTTTCCGAACAGGTTAAATTTTTTATTGTTTTTTTAATTGTTTCTTGGAGCCGGGCTGCTCCCTTGCCGGTTGGCGCGGCCAGGGCAATGCGCAGTTTTTTGTTTTTTGTCTGTTCTAAAAGCAACGTTAGGATTTTTACCACGGTGAAGGTCTTCCCGGTTCCCGGTCCCCCGGAAATAACCGAAAACTTTTTTAACACTGCGGTCGCGGCCGCCACCTTTTGCCAGCCAGTACCGTAGTCTTGGTTTTCTTGAAAAAGCCGGTCAAGACCTTCGGTAAGCAGATCAAAATCCACCCCGTCGGCATTTTGTTTGGCTCGATTTCTGATTCCTTCCGCTAATCTGTTTTCATATTCCCAATAACGAAAAAGATAAAGTCTTGATTTATCGTCGAGGATAAGCGGCATAAAGTCACCGGGTTTTCCCACCACCGTGCTTTGTTCCAGAATTTTTCGCCATAACAAAAGCTCTGGGCAAACGCACAGTGCATTGCCATTTTCTTTGAGTAATGGTTTCCCGGCCACGGAGGAAAGATCAAGGCAGGTATGCCCTTCTACCGTGAATTTGCTTGCCAGTGCCGCAGCCAAGAAAAGTTCCGGACTGGCAACACCGGAAAGCTTTTTCATGAAAGAACCGAAATGGAAATCCAGCGATGTCAGTATATTTTTATCACAAAGAAGGCGTAGCTCTTCAGTGTTCATCCAGTTGCTTATCATCAGGAAAAGGTTATTAGATTTTGACTCAATCCATGGATTGTTTTTTCCGAAGGCCGGGCGCGGTATATCCCAAACCCCGAACCTTTTTCTGGATCAATGCCCCGTAAAAAAAGATAAAAAACCCCTCCAAAATGTTTTTCATAGTGGTAGCTGGATACTTGCTTGCTCAGGTATTTATCCAATGCCACTGAATAGAGAAGATATTGGAGGTGGTAATATTCCTCAGACATAACTGCGGCGAGCTTTTCGTGGTGATAGTCCTCAACGTTAGTTCCGAGGAAATTCGACTTCCAGTCGATCAGGTAAAAAGAATCTTGGAACTGGAAGACGAGATCAATAAACCCTCTCATAAAGCCCCGGGAGGGGGCAAAGTGGAGGTTTTTGATTTGTTCAGGAAAGTCTCTTGGAAGGTTCTCGTTACCGTATGTTAAAAATATATTTTGTAGTTTTTCGGGTGAAAGAGTTTGTAAAGGAAAATAAAACTCCAGTTCACTTACCTTGTTGCTTGCCGGTATTGAAGAGAGGGTAAGGTCTTTTTGATCAGGATGAAGAGGAACAGCGAGAACCTTTTTAATCATATCCAAAATAGTATCGCGCCAGCTTACGTCAAAACCGTGCAGACTCAGTTTTTCAGCTACCAAAGTTTTCATTGGCGCATCATCCCTTTCAGTAAAATCAAGATGCTCAAATAGGTCATGCATAAAAGACCCTGCTTTAGCCCCCCGCGGAAAAGCGAAAATGCCCGCTGGTTTTTTTTCGGGAATGCTTTCGCTTTGAATTTCCTGATCATAATCAGGAAGCTCAGGAAAAGAATAGAGCTGAGGTTCAAGGAGCGATTGCTTCTCGGCCGCCAAAGACGAAAAACTTGAAATTTTCCAGGTTCGATCAATATGTCCGGAAAACAGTTTTAACGATAGTGCCTCGTTTTCCTCCTTGAATGGCAGGTGCCCGATAGAAACTGGTTGGGGTATTTCGTAGATGCCTATGGCGCCCTTTGCTTCTTTTTCCAGGTTCTTCAATACCATTTTCATCTGATCGTTCGTTAAGTCGTTAAATGAAGTTTCAATAGCATCAATAATATTTTTTTCATCATTTTTTTCACCCGAGTGAAAAAGATAGGACATGGCTGAGGAACCTGCTTCATTAAAACGTCCCCAGGCCGTATAACAGCAGTTTCTGGCTCTGGTTAGCGCAACATAGAGAAGTCTTAAATTTTCTGACAGAATTTCTTTTTCAGCTAAAGCGCGGTTTTCATTTTTGTGCTCCGAGCCCAGGTCTAAGGTTAATTCCGCGCCGTCGTGAAAAACAAACGGTTCATTCGCATTCCTGATTTTTGATTTATCCCAGAGAAAAGGGCAGAAAACCACCGGGTACTCCAGCCCTTTGCTTTTATGGATGGTTACAATTTTAACGGCGTACTCATCGGTCTCCAGGCGGAGTTGATGCTCTTCGAGACGGGGAAACGCAGGATTGATCTGTTCCGAAAGCCATTTTACAAGACTACCCACAGTGAGCTGTTTTTGATGTTCCTCTTGATGGAGGACCTCACCAAGGTGAAGCAGGTTAGTTAAGCGGCGTTCCCCGTCCGAGAATGGTAAAAGACGGACTCGTACCTTTTCCTGAAAAAGCAGGTAACGAAACATGCTGAAAAAATTGTGCATACGCCATCGTGCTTGGTACTCAATGAATTTATTGAGACACGCTATCCATTCAGCCTCATGAGCAAATAATTTTTCAAGCTCCTCTCCGTGGATCCCGAAAATACCGGTCGTCAAGGCAGCTTTAATGAGTTTTTCATTTTGTGGCTCAGCGATTCCTTCTAATATTCGCAAAAGCTCATACGCCTCTCGGGAATCAAAGAGATTGTCGGTGGTATAAAGAACACTGGGGACTTTAAGTTCGCTGAGAACGTGTTGCATCAATGTGGCCTCGCGATTAGTTCGCACCAGAACAGCGATATCCTGCTCTTTAATCGGGCGTTGTTTAATAAAAGTGTGCTTTTCTTTTTTTTGACGCAGAAGGTATACTATTTTTGCGCCTACGGCTTTTAAAATAAGCTCGCGCGCCTCTGGTTTTTTAATAAATTGTCCCTTTTTGGTCAAACGGCTCCTTTCTAGCTTGTCCACATCAAGAAACCAGAGTTGCAAGGGAGGCTTAGGAATGCCGGCAATGATAAGGGGATCAGCTTTTTTATTTTTTGCCGCGGATACCTTTTGGAATTTAATCGCCTCAAAGACAAACGGATCTTTAACCTGGGAGAAAATAGCATTAACCGCCTTAATCAATTGGGGATCTGACCGCCAGTTTTCCTTGAGGGTATATTGTGAATCAACCTGGGAGATCGCATGCAGGTACGCGAAGATGTCTGCCCCGCGGAAACTATAAATTGCTTGTTTAGGATCACCAATAAGGAAAAGGATTCCCCCCTGATTTTTAAAAATGTCATTAAAAATTTCATACTGGAGGGGATCGGTGTCCTGAAATTCATCAATTAAGGCGGCATGGTATTTGGCTCGAATTATTTTGGCCAGTTCTGCACCTGACTTATTTGCCAAAGCGCTTCGAAGTTTAACCAAGAGATCGAAGAAAGACTGAACGTTCTTTCTTTGTTTCTGCTTGAAAAGCGACTGATGGAGATAAGTAAAAAGAGAGGTTTTTAATCCGAGGAGGCGTTGCGCATAGGCGCAGGAAAGGGTTTCGTGCTTTTCTTTTAAGATCTCAAAAAGTTCAAAAAATGGGTGCTGAGGCGGTTCAAGTTTTTTGTCGTTGCTTTTTTAACTCCACTCAGAGTGAACAGCTCAAACTGGTGGAATAAGGTAAAGCTTTTATTGCCAGCATTAAAAAAATAATCTAAACCGATAATTAATTCGGGAATCTTTGAAATAACCGATTGTTTAAAGCCGACCTGATTGGCAAGAATTTTTTCCACGTCTGCTTTCGAGGACTGCCAGGTATCGCGGGCTTTATTAAAAACCTCATTAAATTCATTTTCTTCCTGTGTGGTGTCAGGAATCGTTCCTGGGGGATAACCTTAAGCAAGGGTTTATCCGAATATGTCCGCACCAGTTTAAGGAGATTTTCCGGAGTGCAGTGGTTGTTCAAAGCGTAACTTAATAAAAAGAGGTGAGGCATTATAAAAGTTGGTTCGCCAGAAGTCATCGACAATCTCTTGCTTCAGGGCTCCCTCGTCGGTGATTAGCTCAGTGTCAAAAAGAAGACTGCTTTCAAAAGCGTGCTCCTTAAGCACTCTTTGGCAAAAACCATGAATTGTAAATATCGCGCTTCATCAAAATCCCGCAGTGTTTCTTTGAGGCGTTTTAAACTCGGCAGGGGATCAGGATATTGTTTTATGAGGCTATTGAGGAATTCATCGTCACTTTGACCTCGTGAAAATCCCTCGATTGCATCCTTGAGCAGGGTGCGAATTCTATCGTTAAGCTCCGCGGTTGCAGCTACCGTAAAAGTAACGACCAGGATTTCGTTTACCAAAAGATTTTTTTCCAGTATCAGCCTTAAGAAAAGTCCGGCGATAGTAAAAGTCTTGCCGGTTCCGGCACTGGCTTCAATTAGATTTATTCCCTCCAGAGGGTTTGCTAAAAGATCGAAAGTTTTTTTTCATCCATAGTGTTGCCAAAGCACTTGTTAGTGGTAACTGACAGTTAATAGTTTTTTCACCGCATGCCCAAGACGATTACTAACAACGAACACTAACGTTGCCTCCCGGTTATCGCTCTTCCTGGCTTTTAATCATCGGCTCAAAAATCTCCTTGGCAATCCTTCCGAATTCTGCCGTCAAGAGTCAATCGTCCCAAAACAGAGCTGAGAAGACGGGTCGTGACTTTCACCCCGATAATAATCGTCTCCCTCCCATTCATCCCGGGCTTTTCCCCTTGCTTCTTCATCCGGCATCTTTTTTTCGAGGATCGCGTGAGCATATTTCCACGAAGTTTCCGGGAAAAAGAGCAGGGGTTTTGAGAGGCCTTCCCAGTACTTTTTGATAAGGTCTAAAAGGATCTTGTTGCTTTCTTGCACCGGCAAGAAAACTACCACAGTGTCTGCTCCGATAAGGGTGCTTCTTTTTAGATAAGGCGCACGTTTCATACTGTTGAGCACGAGGTGATCGATCCAAACCTTAAGGCGATCTTTTACTTTTACCTTCGTATAACGATAGTGGATTAATCACGACTCAAAGATGGTGTCTATTTTCCCGGAAAGCGTATATTCGGAAATTTTCAGATTAAACTCAACCGGGTCAAGAGGCGTTCCGGTGATATAGGGTTTTACCATATGAGCAAACCTCTCCACCTCCTCCTGTGACTTTTGGCAAAGGTATTCACCCAAAGTTCCCGGAGGTATTTTCCCGGATGCTTTCACGGCAGATAGATACTCAGTGAGGTCATCGTTCGCAAGGCTTTTTCGCAAGAGCGTCTGTTCAAATGTGTACTTTTCAAGCCCTTTGAGGTCAAAGGGCTCGCGCTCGCTTAAAACCGGGGTTTCCTCCTCAAGAAATATTCCTAACCGCTGGTTGAGAAAAAATTTAGAAGGATTGGCATAGAATTTAATCAGCGAAGAACGGTCAATCTTTTCAATTCCTCATCAGGTTGAGCAAGTCCCTGCGATACAAAGGGTTGGGCGTTTTTTGATGATCCCCGTCCAGTGAGGGCGGCATCATAATTATCTTTGGGAGACTTCATGAGTCTTCCACCTTTTTTAAAATATGCGGGACTAAATGCCTGGAGCCGGTGTGTGATTAAAAGGTGATCCCTGATCTTTTTTTCGGAAATAGTAAAACCTTGTTCGATATAGTCCAGGAGTTCGCTTACGACTACAGAAGGCGGAATAATGTTGTTATCCTGAATGCTTTGGCCAGCATAGCTTATATAAAGCTTTTTGCGGCAGAAAAGGATGGCTTCCAAGAAAAGATAATGGTCATCGTTCCGACGGGATCGGTCTCCGGGCATTGGATGCTGGGCAATGAGGTCAAAACTCACATGCCGTGACTCGCGGGGATAAGCATCATTATTCATTCCCAAAAGGCAAATGATTTTAAAAGGGATACTCCGCAAAGGCCGCATAGTGCAGAAGGTTACTCCTCCCGACATAAAACCAAACCCGAAACCTTCTTCTTCAAAATACTTCTGAAGATAAGATCTGATTATGGGAAGACCAATTTTTTCATCAAAGCCTGATTTTTGCTGAATCGAAGCAAGACTGTTTAATGGTTTTCCGAATGGATAAAATTTCCCGCTCAGTCTTTTCATCGCCAAGGATAAATGCATCCAGTATCTGGAGAAGAACTTTGCCCCAGTCATTCAAAGTGCGGGTCTGGTCAAGAGAGGTAATTGAAGAAAAAAGCTTTTCAATGAATGATAAAAAATTTCCAAGTACGCAAGCGGAACTATCTTCAACCTGGTCATAGGGAAGGATGGTGTGAAAAGTTTTTTCCTCTTTAGTTGGCAAGGCATAGCCTAAAATGAGGCGATTAAGACCAAACCTCCAAGTATTTTCAGAAAACGAAGGCAATCCCATCTTTTCCCGAGTCGTTTCATCAATCCCCCATCTGATCCCTGTCTGCTCTACCCATCGCTTAATGACCTCTAAATCAGGTTCTTCTAAAGCAAACTTGCGGTAG
>CAVSIB010000055.1:0-65476 GCA_963727835.1 uncultured delta proteobacterium | reverse complement strand
AAAATAGTAAGGCCATATGAACTGGGGGTCAAGGGTGGTAACGAGGTCTAACATGGGATAAAGCCAGGGATAGTTACGGTCAGACATAAGATGTTCTCCAAAATAGCTTATCGTCTTTAATCCCAGAAATAGTCAGCGATAACCTGGTTAAAACCAAAAGTAATGGGTTTTAAAAAATCCCCTGAGGGGATGTACATATAGACTTCCATGGTCTTTAGGGGTGACTGCAGGTTATTGAGCTTACACTGAACCAAGAAGCTTCCCATAAAGAGGGCAATGATGGTGAAAAAGATTATAAATTTGGACAGTGGGTTTATTGATTCGAAGTCAGCGATCATCAAACCCTTCTCCCTATAACCCTAATCGGGTTTCCAGCTACAATAAAATAGTCATCAACATCTTGAGTGACTATAGAGCTTTGCCCAATAATAGCTCCTTTCCAACTCGCTGCACATTGGGCAAAATGATGGATCGTGTTCCTATCCAGCTATCTTCTTCAATTACTAAGGGTGATGTTTTTATATTCTGATTTTTTTTTAGCTGTTTCGTGTTAACAATATGGTCATGTGTAAAGATCATAACCTCTTTTGAAATCCAAACATGATTTTTTATAACCACCCCGCCAGTGTAATCTATAATGACAGATGGTCCGATTTCCACAAAATTGCCAATTGTAAGGTTAGCTCTTGAGAAACTATGAGGTATAATAAATTGGATATCATGAGCAAAAATGCAATTTTCCCCGATGGAAAACAAACGACGATAAAGCCAAATTCGGAAGGATAATAAAAAAGGGAAATTAAAAAGGATTGACCCTGCAAAAAACTGAATCGCCCGACGAACAATTTCTTTGAAAGTAATCATATTTAAAATAAAAATAATTTTTTGTTATGTCATTGATCTGGTAATCCAAGCACGTTCGAGACACTGGACAATTGATAAAATGGTTACTATCTTAGATCTTTATTATATTGCATATCGAAAAGCATGGCAAAAAGAAGGGCCTGGAGTCCAGAGACAAACATAAACCAGAAAAGCAAGTGCGATGTGGGTGGAACAAGGCCGGTATTATAATAAATATAAAAAACTCTACAAAGGAATATAAAGGCTAGAGGGATAGTTGTAAAAGCCATGCAATAGAACAGAACAAGAGGATGAAAATCCTTGATCACATACTTAATGAAAAGGCGCAGAAAAAATCCCCGAAAAAGTAGTCTACTTATAGTAGGAATTGCTTTCCAAAGACGGATCCCCGATTTTTCACCGATGTTGTAAATTGGCCGTATACTTCATCGCGACCCGCAGATTTTCAATATTAAGTTTAATAAGGATGTCATTCGGTACACCATATTTTTTATAGATATCGTCTAAATCAAGGAGATTAAGGGCATTGAGGGAAATAGCGGTGTATCCACATTGAGAATCAGCAATATGCCAATAACCAGAGGCAATCTTGGTAAGGAAGGAGAGGAAGGAGTTTCCCAAATATCTATAATGGGGTATCATGCTCCAAGATTCTCCCCGAAACAGTCGGTTCCCTTTACTATAGTCAACCTGATTATTTACCACTGGGGCAATAATGGCTGGAAGGTCGGTGGGGTCCATTTGTGCATCACCGGCCATAACCACAGCCACATCGATTTTTATCTCTTTGGCGCGCTTATATCCCGTAATAATAGCTCCTCCGACTCCCTGATTTTTCGTATGAGTGATTATTTCGAGGTTAGAGTGATGTTTTTTTCATTTTCTAAAACCCAAGCGGTATTATCAGTGCTGGCGTCATTGACAGCAATGATTTTATCAACAAAATCAGGCATGGTATCAATGACGCGGACGATCAGAGTTTCTTCATTATATGCTGGTACTACTACCCCGATAGTTTTATTTTTATACATTGACACCCCTTTTTCAGAAAGCGAAGAGTTTAATTTTTTTAATTATCATAAGGGTAAGAAATAATCAATGCATAGTGATGGTGGATAACTTTTCCCGTGCTTCGGTGGCCAGTGGATCTTTTGGACTCAGGGTGATTACCCTTTGAAATGAATCATTGGCCTTGCCAATGTTTCCGATTTTTTCATAACAAAGGCCAAGGTCAAAATTTGCTTTTAAGTTTTTTGGATCTTCTTTAAGGATTTTTTTGTAAACGGGCAGTGCCATATCATAGTGTTGGGTATAAAGATATAGTTGACCTAAATTTTGAAGGGTAAAGATATCAGAGGGAAAAATATCCAAAGCTTTTTTTAAACTGATTTCAGCTTTATCAAAAAGGCCCATCTCAGCATAAACCGCTGCCAAATCATTCAGGACTGCCACATCATCAGGAGTAAGTATATCAGCCGCTTGAAGGTGTTGGATAGCCAAAGGGTACTCCCCTTTATTAAAAAAAATAGCGGAAGAGCTTTCCAGCAATACACTGTACATGTTTTTTTCTTCCATATCCGTGGGTTGCGAGAAACCTAATATTTTGTTATTAAAAAAATCTCTTATTTTATTTAAATGGATTTTTATTGACTCTTGACTAATGGGTTGGGGAGAGGGGGTAATGTAGAAGTAGCAACCCATCTGGTTGAAGGTTCGCTTCAACTCTTTTATTGAATTTGCGATCTGGTTCCCAGTAAAAAAGATTATTTTTTATGTTCATGTTAATAATAGCTTCACCTATGGAAGGATTATTGATAGGAGGAATCATTACAAGGGGAAAACGATTTTGGGTAACTTGATTAAAAAATTCAGGGGCAAAAAACTCAGAAACTAAAAAGTTTGTAATATCCAGGCGGTAATTTTCACATTGCTGCATGTAGGATGTGCCGAAGTAAGTAATCGAAGATATCAGACAGCCTTTATATTCCATTTGATTTAAGAAATATCGGTTAAAATTATATGCATTCCAATAGATTGATTTGTTATTCTCAACCCAGTTTGATTTTATAAAAAAGAAAAAATAGATTATGCACAGGGAACCTGCAACACCGAAAACCAAATAGCGCTGATACCAACGAATGGTTTTATTTAAATTCATTTTGTTAAATTTTACGATAATAACAAAAAAAGCGACTCCAATTCCCAAGCAAAAAAAGATAAACGTACCAATATAGGCTGAAGACCATGGCCAATAACGGATAAAGAAAAACCACTGGCTAAAGAAAAATGCTCCAAGGCCAAGGAAAAGGCGGGGATTTTTTCGACAAAAGATTCCCAGTCCTGCCAAACCCAAGAAAATTCCCATAACATTAAAATCTTCAAAGTAAAAGTGGCCATATTTTTTGAGAGTGTGCATAACGCCTTGTGGATTAAAGGAAAAGTGGCATGAGGCATCTTTTTGATCCGTCACATGGACAATAAAATTTTTAACATTCTTCGGATTACCCCAGTCATAATAGGGATTAACTGATGCTCTTACAGGGAGGTAGAGATAGATAGAAGCGCCTAAGATGACGAACGTAATTATGATTCCCAGATGAGATAAGCGAATAGAGTTTCGGTAGAATAACCAGAGAAAAAGGAGGAGAGTCGGTATATAGAGGATCATGATGATATGGGCTCCGCTGCTAAGGCCGAAAAGAAAAGCAGCCAGGTAAAGGCAAGATTTTTTTTCGGTTTGCTTGATTCCCCGAACGAGTAAAAGTGCGATTAAAACGATAAAACAATTTTGGAGGGTATACACTTCGGCCACAACCGAGTTTTCCCAGATGGCAGAAACTGCGTATAGAGAAGCAGCAAGGGCTCCGCTCAAGGCACGCCAATGTTTATCATTTTGGGAAGGGAAGATAAGTTTAAGACATTCATTGATCAAAAGGAAAATAAGGCTGATAAGGACAGCGCCGAAGAAAGCGGAGGCAAGGTTTACTTTAAAAGCGATATTGCCGAAGGGAAGAAAGGTAAAGATTTTGGTGATTAAGGCATAGAAGGGAGAGCCCGCAGGGTGAGCTATTCCTAATTGATAGGCCACTACGGGAAACTCACCAGAATCCCTCCAGTAAAGGTCTGGACAAAGAGTGGAAAGATAAAGGATTAAAGAGATGAGAAAAATAATAAAGGAAAGTATGCGTGGCTTATCTGCAAAAATTCTTAACAAAGTTAATCAAATTTCATTAGATAAAAATTTCTTACCATTTCTTGCTATTTAGCAATATAAATACAGAAGGCAGACATAAAGTCAGCCTTCTGTATTATGTGATACCAACGAGAAATGGTGTTTAATTTAACTACTGGATACCATTGATGGTATTAGTCAAAGTCCGAGTCTGATCAATTGTCCAGGTATCCACCGGGGCACCTGCAGAAGAACTGATCCTCCCTGTTGCTGTGGCAAGAAACGCAGTGCTGGAAACACCTGATATTGAATAAGTGTAACGGGTAATGCCTGTAGGAGCCCAATTTAGCAATACATTGCCGGCGGCATCCTTTCTGGTAGCGTATGTTTTTGTTCTCGGCATGATAACTCGCCTCGGCAGTAAAAATAGCGCCCAAATTTGCTTTAGCCTCTGCCTGCCGGGCCTTTTGCTGATAACGCAAAAAATTGGGGATAGCGATCGCAGCCAAGATACCAATAATGGCCACAACGATCATAAGCTCAATCAGTGTAAAACCTTTAGTTTTCTTTTGAAGTTTTAACAGCATTTTTCTCACCCCCTTTATCGAGAAAATTAAATTAATCAATTACCATACCAAAAATAATTTTTAAAATTTTTTAACAAAAACAATAGGATAAAAAAAATAGGGATTTTGTATGTCTTCAGCCTCAATTGGACAAATTTTTCTAATCTGAGTTTGCGACTTCATGGTGGTCCGGGTCTTCGTTTTTCGTGTTAAGATTGTATTTCTTTCTGCGTTCCAAGGTCAATTGTTTTTTCTCTTTTCTTTGTTGTAAGATTGCCTCCTTTCTCCCCGCATACACATCTTTGGGGGATACATTATCGAGCGACTCGTGGGGGTGCTGTTGTACGTGGCAATGGCCTGATCCACGGCTTTTTTCAGCTCATCGGGAGAACAATAGACGACCAGGCACAGCTTCTCCTTGATCCTCCTGTTAAACCGCTCAATCTTACCCCTTCCCTGAGGATGGTAGGGTGTGCCAAAAATGTGTTTTATACCGTGCTGGCACAGATACTCTGCGAGAAATCTCGAAGTGAAGCCGGAGCCGTTATCCGAGTAGAGCTTCGGCATAGAATCATTTTCGGTTAAATGTCCTTCCTTTCGGGCATTCTCCAGCCCCATCTCCAGGATATCGGATAAGGAAAAGGCGCTCTCGTCAGGCCTCACATCGTGGGCGATAATCTTCCGGGAGAAGTCGTCTTCCACGGCAATAAGCTTGTAGTAGCCCCAGCCAACAACAAAGAGGTTCGTTGCATCACACTGCCACAGTTCATCAGGTCTCGTGGTCTTATGCCTCCATTGCTTCTGGGCCGGCATCTCCATAAGAGGCCTCGGATAGATAAGGCCGTTGCCTTTCAGGATACGATATACCGTGGATTCCGATACCGAGAAATCTTCCTCGTCCGTGATCTTCACCGCCAGCAGCCTCGGGGATAGCTCCGGATGAAGCCTTGCAATCTCCAAGACTTTCTGCACTTCACCAGCTAAGGAATTCACTCTTCATCTTGAGATGAATTCTGATATTTTTTTAACCTGGTTGTTTCAAAAAAAGATAATCTTTTTTTAAGAGATAAATTTAGCGGTAAGCATATCGATAAAAAACCAATCCGGCGCGCCTTGACCCCGAAAAAGTAGTTCGGTAGAATGTTTTTTTACTTTATATCCCGCATTAGTTAAAATTTTCTCGTACTCTTCAACTCGTTTTTTTTCACTTGAAAAGCCGGTAGAAATAATATCCCCGGTACGGTAAGGCAGGAGGGCAATATCCATCTGGTTTTTTTGAGCGAAAAGAACAAGATCTTTTTCCCCAGATCCTTTTGGTCTTCCCTTTTTTTTATCCTGGCAATAAGCGGCAGTGGCTAACAAGGTAGCACCCTTGAGTTCTTGAGCATGGTGTCTTAAATATACGAAAAGGTCTCGATGTTCCCAGATTAAATCGATACCGAGTTTTTGACTGATGAGTGCCCCAACCGCCATTTTGCCGGAATCTTTATCAACACAACTACTCGTAACTCCAAAAAGTTTTTTAAGGGTTATGCTGGGGATGCCGAAACCTGCACAAACTTCAACTGTTTTTTTGGGTTCCAAATCGTTAAAAACAACTTGGCCAAAAAAAACGGTTTCTTCGAGATGAATGCGTGCTGCCCTTGTCTTGGAAGCTTTCGAGAAAAGATCGCTTTGGGCGCGAGGGAAAGGGGAATGTCCCGCTACCAGATCAAGGATAGGACGATAATGATTGTCGAATAAAGTTTCGGGCGTGAAAAAATTAAAAGCCATATCTAAAAAAGATAGAACAAAAAAAGCAAAAAACGTTAAAGGCAAAAATTAGCTGGGACCGGAAAACAATTGTGATAGGTGCAGGGCAATTATTTCGGTAATGTGTCATAGATATCTTGTCGATTAGGTTTCAATGTCAAAAAATAAGAAAAGCATTACATTTCCTTTTGGGAAAGGAGCGCTAATTTTTTTTAGTCTTTTTTAAACTTTATCTTGAGACTCTTAATTTTTCGGTGGAGATGACTCCGCTCAATGCCAATTGTCTCGGCAGTTTTAGAGATGTTATCTCCGCATTGGGAAAGCTTGTAGGCGATATAGTGCTGTTCAAAGGCATCCTTGGCTTCTTTCAAGTCGAGATTAAAGAGATTAGTAAAATCGTTCGACGAGGAAACCCCCTTGAGACTCTGAATAATATCGTCAGGTTTGATAACTACTTCCTTGGTCATTATTACCAGGCGTTCAATAATGTTTTTTAGTTCTCGAACATTTCCCGGCCAAGTATAGTTTATTAAAATATCCATCGCTTCAGGACCAATCCTTTTTTCTTCTATGTTTTGTTCCTTGGCAAAGCGATTGAGAAACGCATTGGCCAGCACGGAGATATCTTCTTTGCGATCCCGAAGCGGGGGAACGTTTAACGGGATGACATTGATGCGGAAATAGAGGTCTTCTCGGAAGTTCCCTTTTTTAATTTCTTCCAGGAGGTCTTTGTTGGTTGCCGCAATAAGTCGCACATCAACCTCAATTGTTTTTGAACCTCCGACCCGCTCAAACTTCTGTTCCTCCAGGATTCGTAAAATCTTTGCCTGAGTTTTTAAGCTCATATCTCCGATTTCATCCAGAAACAGAGTACCGTCATGGGCAAGATCAAATTTTCCGAGCTTCCGAGAAGAAGCGCCCGTAAAGGCTCCCTTTTCATAACCGAACAGCTCGCTTTCAATGAGTTCTTCCGGGATTGCTGCGCAATTAACCTCCACCAACGACTTAGTGGAACGACGGCTTTTTTGATGAATGAGCCGGGCAGCCAGTTCCTTTCCGCTTCCGTTTTCCCCGGTGATTAAGATGGAAGCGTTCGTTGGCGCAGCGCGTTCAATATCCTCTTTTAATTTTGTAATGGAAGGGCTTATACCATCGATGCGAAAGGTGGGGAAGATTTTTTCTCGAAGAAGCCAGTTTTCTTGATTAAGTTTGAGAAAGTCGAAGGCATGTTTTACCGTTAGGACAACCTTATCCAATGAAAGAGGTTTTTCAATAAAGTCAAAAGCACCGTATTTGAGTGCTTTAACCGCAGTCTCGATTGTTCCATAGGCTGAGATAATAATGACATAGATCTCAGGAAACCTTTCTTTTAATTTCTGCAACGTTTCTAACCCGTCAATTCCCGGCATGACGATATCGAGAAAAATAAGGTCAGGAGGGTCTTCCTCCACCCTTTTGAGGGCCGTAACGCCATCAGTGGCAACCGAGACCTCGTATCCTTCATCCCGTAAAATACCACTTAATGATTCCCGGATACTTGATTCATCATCAACGACGAGGATATTTTTTTTCACCGAAAACCACCTTCCCCTAGCGTTAAATTTTTGTTGGCAATGCGATCCGGAATATCGTGCCGTTAGGATAATTATCTTTTACCCGAATATGTCCCTGGTGGTCAGAGATAATAGAATCAACGATAGCAAGCCCGAGACCGGTTCCTAATTTTTTGGTTGAAAAATAGGGTTCAAAAAGCCGAGACTTTTCTTCCGGAGGAATACCGCATCCATTATCAGCAATTTCTACGCCCGCAATTTTTAATTTTTTGTCATGGAACGTTTTAAGGGTTACTTCACCTTCTTTTTCAATTGCCTCAACAGCATTTTCCAGGATGTTGATAAGCGCCCGTTTGATTTGGCTGGAGTCAAAATTCATCAGTGGAGGCGCTTCCGACTCGTCAAAAGTAAAGGTAATGTTTTTGTGCGCTTCACGAAAAATAGGTAACGTCTCATTAATGATTTGCGGTAGGTAATTGGGGGATGGGTTGGTTGCCGGCATGCGGGCAAAATGAGAAAATTCGTTAACCATATTTTTCAAAAGTTCAACCTGACCGATAATCGTATGAGTGCATTCGTCAAAAATTTGTCCGTCCTCCAAAAATTTATCCTTATACCGGCGGCGTAACCGCTGGGCTGAAAGTTGAATGGGGGTTAAAGGATTTTTTATTTCATGGGCAATCCTCCGTGCCACCTCTCTCCACGCAGCGATGCGTTGTCCCTTTTGGAGTTCCGTGACATCTTCTATGACGATTACTAAGCCAAGGTAATTGCCCCTTTCATCTTTGAGCGGCGTGATAAACGTTGAAAGGTCAATAACCTTTGTGGGGAGGGTGAGTTTAATTTCTTTTTCAAACGTCAAACTGCTGGACCGGTCAACCTCTTGAATGAGGTCATCAACCTGCCGGAGATAGTGAGGAGGAAGGATTTCATGATAATTTTTGTTTAAGTATGGCTCAACTTCCAGGCCCAGAATTTTTCCCACCGACTTATTAATGGTGGTTATGAAGCCGTCCTGGTCGACCGAAATAACTCCGGCGGCGACATTTTTTAGGACAATCTCCATATACGCGCGCCGCTTGTCAAATTCGATGTTTGTTTCCTGCAAATCCTTATTAGCCAGTTCTAATTGGGATTTGCCGGTCTTTAAGTCCTGGGTCATCTTGTTAAACGACTCCACTAGCGAGCCAATTTCATCGTCAGCTTTATTGATCGCGATCCGGACATCTAAATTTCCTTTAGCGACTTCCATTGTCCCTTCTGCCAAGTCTTTAATGGGTCCGGTTATGGTTTTTGCCAAGTGGAATCCAAACATAATGGCGGAAAAAAACAACAGCAACGTGATGCTGGATAAAAGGATAATATACGTTGGTTTTATCGGAGGTTGCGTGGATTTGAGCCGTTTATAATCAGTAAAACGGTCAGAAATTTTGGTCATCTTTTTCACCAAACTGTTTGGGATATAGTAGCTTACTACTATAAAACCATCTATCTGTGCGGGTACGTTGTTTGAGAAAATCGGGGAAATTCCTCGGATCAATTCTCCCTTATGAAGAGATTGGATTTTAGCAATATCCTTGGTGAGAATGCCTTCCTTAATTAATTCACGATTAATTTTATAATTAACTTTATCTTCTATGGACGAGATTAGAGGCAAGAGCTAAACTTTTTTGAAAAGGCCGCGATGGAGATAAGATTTCAATTGCCCCCACATTATATTCTTGTGATTTTTTTTCGATAAATTTTTGCAGTTGAGCTTTTTCGCTGGGGGATAAAAGACCCTGTTCACTTATAGTAGTACTGAGCTGGTGAGCGAAAAAAGAGAACTGTCTTTTAAATTTTGATAATACTTCTGCGCAACCTCTAAAGATTCCACCAACGATTGATCTACCTGGAAACTAATCATGTTATCAAGGGTAGTGGTAATGAAACCAGCGGACGTCCAGAAAAGAAGTAAGGTGGGAACAATGGTGAGCCCGATAAAGGAAGCTACTAATTTGGTTCTAATTTTCGACCCCAGGATTCCATGGCGCCGTTCAAAAATGAGCTTTACCACATTACGGATAACTAAAAAGATCAAAAGGACAAGAAGAATAATATTAAGATTAAGGATAAAATATACAAGGATGTTGCTGGAAAGTGGAAGTTTGCCTGACGTTCGGGAAAAATAAGATTCAAGAATCGTAAGACCGGCTATAAGAACGGCAGTGATAAGAATAATGAGCCGTTCCCGACGGCGCCGAAGCCTTTCTTGCTGGTCAATGTTGGTCTTTCCGCTATCGGTTTTTAGAATTTTAAAAAACTCAACCATTTTTTTTATTTTTGTTTTGAAGCCCAAAATCACCTCTAAAAAATAGAGTACTCCTAAAAAAAATTTAATATCTGAAATTTTCTATTGCCCAATCGGTATCAAAATAGTTCCAATCAAGGAAAAAGAGGAAGTAATGGATATAGGGAGGTGGCTTTACTCCTTCGGACGCAGCTTTTATTTCAAAGTAATAGGTATTATTTCTTTCTAATTTCCAGATGGGATAAACAGAAAGGATTTCTACCTTACTCATATTTTTTTTTGCTTCTTCAAGAGTTGGGACAACTAAACTTGATGAGCTATTTTCATTCTCTTTTATAGCGGTAACAATGGTGTATTCATTTTTTAGATTATCAAATTTGATTGTTTTTACGAGGGTGCTTGCCGCGAGAAATTTATCATGCCAGAAGGAGCGTTCTTGATAGAGCATTACGGAATAGGTGAAGGTTGTGGGGATTCCGTTATTTATTGCTTCTTCTATTTTTGGACTAAAGCTGTTGGCTAAGTGAAATCGGAGATTAAGGTGAGTAGGAGAATTTGAAATCCGGATATTTTGTATGGTTGGGCTTTCAGCCTTTGAGGCAGAGGAAAAGAGAAGAGAAATAAAAACTATCCAGAAAATTATACATAATTTCATAAGGCAATAGTCCAAACCAATACATATGAATTTGCCAACCGTGGCATATCTTTTATAAAATATCGAAATTTTAATAAAAGGGCAAGATATTTTGGTTGGGGGGATGCACGTCGAACTTTTGGAACCCTGTGGGTATTATAAAGGAATGGTAACCCTGAAGCAATTAGGCAGGATAGTTAGGAATAAAGGGAGAGGAATAAGCCTTTTGAAAAATAAAGGTGTTATTGATGGGAATGATTTTAGTTAACTCCCATTTTTCATGATGGCTCAAAAGTTTGCGGAGAAACTGATGGTTGAGAAGGTGACCGGCTTTATAGGCTTTAATATGACCGATAATAGGGTGACCCAGCAAAGAAAGGTCGCCTAAAAGATCAAGAACTTTATGGCGAACAAACTCATTAGGAAACCTAAGTCCTCCTTTGTTCATGACCCCGTCTTTATCCACGACCACGGCATTATCTAAGGATCCCCCTTTCGCAAAACCATTTGCCAAAAGAGCCTCGATATCTTGTCGAAAACAAAAAGTCCGGGCCGTACAGATTTCCTTTACAAAACTTCTATAACCAAATTCCCATTCTAACGATTGTTTTTCGATCACGGGATGGTCAAAATCGATGGTGCAATCGAGGATAAGGCGGTCAGCAGGATAGGCCTCAATATATTTATCTTCGCACTGTATCATGATCGGCTCTTTAATAACGACAAACTTTTTGGGCACATTTTGATACTTAAGCCGGGCAGTGCGGAGAAGATTTACAAAAGGACCGGCGCTTCCATCCAAAATGGGGATTTCTGGAGCGTCAAGTTCGATGAGCACATTGTCAATACCAAGGCCCGCCAAAGCAGCCAAAAGGTGCTCGACCGTGTTAACCCCGGTTCCGTTATTACCTACGGTTGTGGCTAATTTGCCATCCGTAACATTAGCAATAATTGCCCGAGTAGGTTCGGCATAAGGAACATCGATGCGGCGAAAAATAATACCCGTATTAGGCGGAGCTGGTTTAAGGGTAAGGTTTACCTTTTTCCCGATATGGAGACCAATACCGCTTAAAGTTATTTCATGTTTTATAGTCCGTTGGTATGGCATAATCCTCCTGTTTCTCCTTTACTTTACAGGAAACTAAGCAATTAATGTGCCTATATCAGGAAACTGAGCAAATTAATAAATAACTATTAAATATTATATAATTTATTAAAAAAGAAAAGTCGGTTTGGCTGATGGGATAAAGATCTTTATAAAAGAAAAGTATGGTAAAAATGCGATGTAGTGTTGTAAAAAAGACACACTTTCGGTTGCGTTCTTTGTTTTTTTAGCCAATATGTAATTTCCTGATCAGACAAAGTATTCGCGGGGATCAGAGATTTCACCCCTCAGGGCAGTTGCGGCTGCGGTCGCAGGAGAGGAAAGAAAAATTAACCCATCAGGATTTCCCATTCGCCCTTTAAAATTTCGGTTTTGGGTGGAAAGACACGCCTCACCATCTCCCAGTACTCCTAAATGGACTCCCACACAAGGTCCGCACCCGGGGTTCATGACCACCCCCCCGGATTCAACAATAGTCTTAAGGTACCCTGCGTTGAGTGCCTTAAGATAGACTTGCCGCGATGCAGGGGAAAAAATGAGTCTAACTTTCGAGTGACATTTTTTCCCTCGGAGAATTTTCGCCGCAATTGCTATGTCGGAGAGGTTGCCGTTGGTACAGGTTCCGATGAGGACTTGATGTATTTTTTCGCCTACCACCTGAGAAACCGGATGAGCATTATCTACCGCATGAGGTGAAGCGACCATTGGTTCTAAGTTAGCGACGTCAAGAGAAATAGTTTTTTCGTAGTGCGCATCTCCATCCGCTTCCATTTTGCGGAAATCCTCTTTTCTGCCTTGTTTTACTAAAAACTCTTCCGTGCGATTGTCAGAGGGAAAGATGCCGCATTTGGCGCCTGCTTCTACCGCCATATTGGCGATGGTCAGGCGCTCCTCTACACCCAAAAGGGAGACCGTTTCCCCGGAAAACTCCAAAGCTTTATAGTTGGCTCCTTCGGCCCCGATCTGGCCAATAAGAAAGAGAATAATGTCTTTGGCAAAAACTCCTTGGGGAAGATTGCCGCTCAGAATAACCTTATAGACTTCGGGTACTCGAAACCAGGTTTTGCCGGTGCCGATCGCCATGGCAACATCCGTTGACCCCATGCCGGTGGCAAAGGCGCCTAACGCTCCTCCGGTACAGGTATGCGAATCAGCCCCTACCAAGATGTCTCCTGGCCGGGTGAAGCCCTCGTTGATAATTTGGTGGCAGATCCCTTCACCAACTTCGGCGATCAGAATACCCGTCTGAGAAGCAAAATCTCTTAAGAACATATGATCATTGGAAAGTTCCCGACGAGGGCTGGGGGCGGCATGATCGAGAAAGATTACGGTCTGTTTGGGATTGACCACGTGCGCATTGTCTAATTTCATCAACTGCCGGACGGTTAAAGGACCAGTTCCATCCTGCATAAGACAGAGGTCAACATTAACCACCACGATTTCACCGGGTGTGACTGGTTTTCCGACATGTGCTTCGAAAATCTTTTCTACCAAAGTTTTGCCGGCCATTACTCTTCTTCTTCCTCCAGTTTTGCCAAGTCTTCAAAGCGGATGTCTACCCCAAGGATACCCGCGATATTTTCTTGCGTGTCACGGATGGGGGCGGAAACCGTAATAATCAGCTTTCCGGTGATCATTGAGGAACGGATATCCGTAACGTGGGTTTTTCCGTCCTGGAGCGGCCCGATAAACCAATCGCGGTTGGAAAAATCCTCATGAAGGCCAAACTGAGCATACTTAGCGCGATCTACAATCTGGGTGATGTTTTTCGTGATTTTCTTGCCCTCGATATTGGTGATATAGGCAAACTGGATAAAGGGATTCTCAGCTACCAACTCTTCCAACGCCGGCTCTTGCTTCGTGGGATCCATTGACCTGATCTGGGGTGATCCAATGAGGTGCTCAATAAGGTGGGCCGCCATATCATAGGCCCGGGTTTTAAGTTTTTCATATTCAGAGATAAAAAGTTCGGGAAGATATTTGCGGGCTGCCTCATCCATTTCTTTTCGGGATATGGACGTGATTCTTCCTTTTTCATATTGGTGCATAACCCATTTATGGATTTTTGCGACTCCAGGATGTAGCTTATCTACTTGTTGATCTAAACCGCGCATCCGTAGCTCGGCATTAACCCAAAAGATGATACCAGCCAGACCGGATTTATCGGTGATTTGTACCAGGGGAGGGCGGTTTAAGATTTTTTCGGTATTGAAGATATTATAGATCTTTACATCTTTTAGGTGTCCGTCAGCATGGATACCCGCACTGGTGGAATTAAACTCAGAACCCACAAAAGGATAATTGGGAGGTATGTGTATCTCCAGCTCCTTTTCCACGTACGTAGCGATCTCGCTGATAATGCGGGTGTTGATCCCCTCGTTATCCCCGCGAAGGGAAATATACTCCATGACGAGACCCTCGATCGGCGGATTTCCGGTTCGCTCGCCAAAGCCAATGATCGTCCCATTTGCGTAGTAACATCCATAAAGCCAGGCGGTGGTAGCATTGATAAGCACCTTGTGAAAATCATTATGTCCGTGCCATTCAAGATATTTACCGGGCACTTCCGCATCATCGATCAAAGCACGCACGAGTTTGGGAACACTGCGGGGCAAGGCCGCCTCTGGATAAGTAAGACCATACCCGAGAGTATCACAGAGGCGAATCTTAACCGGGAGTTTGCTTTTTTCGCTCAGCTTCATCAATTCAACGGCAAAGGGAACCACAAAGCCATAGATATCTGCTCGCGTCACATCTTCAAAGTGGCACCGGGGAATGATGCCCTGATCTAAAGCGGCGGCGGCAATTTCCAGGTATTTTCCCATGGCCTGTTTTCGGGAGAGTTTCAATTTTAAAAAGATGTGGTAATCGGAAACTGATGTGAGTATGCCGGTCTCTTTCAAGCCCATTTCCTTGACTAATTTAAGGTCTTCAATATTAGACCGGATCCATCCGGTGATTTCCGGATACGCAACACCTTTTTCCAAACACTTGCGGACTGCCTCTTTATCGCGGTCGCTGTAAAGAAAAAACTCTGTTTGCCGGATTATCCCATTTGGACCTCCTAATCGGTGGAGGAACTCGAAAAGGTTGACGATATGTTTTACCTGAAAAGGAGGTCGTGCCTGCTGACCATCGCGAAAGGTGGTATCCGTGATATACATCTTTTTAGCCGGCTGGATGGGAATGATCTTGTTATCAAACTCGGTCCGGCAGACTTCGTCATGAGGGAAAATCTCTTCGTAAAGGTTAGGTTCGGCAACATCCACTAAAGGATACTTCTGATATTTCTTTGCGGACATGGTGTCTCTCCTCAAATAGTTTTTTTCTTGATCTCTAATTTAAGTCCCAACTCCTGGAGTTGGGCTTTGTTTACCTCCGAAGGCGCACCGGTTACAAGACAGGTTGCCTTCTGAGTCTTGGGAAAAGCAATCACATCCCGAATTGACTCTGCTCCGACTAACAGCATAACCAGACGATCAAGTCCTAAAGCGATACCCCCATGCGGTGGTGCGCCATAGGTAAGGGCTTCCAGAAGAAATCCGAATTTTTTTTCTGCATCTTCCGGACTGATCCCCAATGCGTCAAACATCTGGGCTTGGACATCTCGGCGGTGGATTCGGATGCTTCCGCCGCCAATTTCAATTCCGTTCAACACGAGGTCGTAGGCACGGGCACGAACTGAGCTCGGGTTAGTTTTTATTTTGTCAATATCCTCCTCCACGGGTGAGGTGAAGGGGTGGTGAAGAGCCTCAAACCGCTTTTCTTCCTCATTATATTCTAAGAGAGGAAATGAGGTAATCCAAAGAAAAGCATATTTGGATTTATCAATCAGATTAAGCTGCTCTCCTAAATGCAAACGGAGATGTCCCAATGCTGGTCCAATAATTTTCTGATTATCCGCTACAAAACAGAGGAGATCTCCAGGCTGGGTTTTGAAGACTTCCATGATTTTTGCCCGCTCGTTGTCAGTGAAAAACTTTGCGATCGGTGAATCCCAGCCTTCGTGAGTAATTTTTACCCACGCAAGCCCTTGTGCTCCGTAAACCTTGACGACCTCGGCCAGATCATCAAGTTGTTTACGCGAAAAATTTCCGCACTGGGACGCGTTGAAACCACTTACCTTGCCTCCACTGGCAATCATCTTGGAGAAGACCTGAAAATGAGAATCTTTTACTATTTCGGTAACATCACGACACGTCATGCCAAAACGGATATCGGGTTTATCAACTCCGTATTTTCCTATTGCCTCTTCATAAGTTAGACGGGGGAAGGGAAGGGTGAGCGTTATTCCTAAAATCTCCGAAAATACCCGGGCAATCATCCCTTCGATAATGTGAAAAACATCTTCTTCATGGATAAAGGACATCTCCAGATCAATTTGGGTAAACTCTGGCTGCCGGTCAGCCCGCAAATCTTCATCCCGAAAGCACCTGACAATCTGATAATAGCGGTCATAACCTGATATCATCAAGAGTTGTTTAAACAACTGGGGTGATTGGGGTAATGCGTAGAACCACCCTTGGTTTACACGACTCGGAACAATATAGTCCCGCGCTCCTTCAGGGGTACTTTTGGTTAAAAAAGGGGTTTCGATTTCATTAAACCCGAGAGCATGAAGATAATCCCGGATAACCTTGGCCACCTGATTACGGAGCATAAGATTTTGCTGGAGGTTTGGGCGTCTCAGGTCCAGGTAACGGTAGCGCAAACGGACATTTTCGCCTATTTCCATAAAAGAAGCAGTCAGATCAAACGGAGGTGTTTCCGAGGTATTCAAGACCCGAAGCTCGTGAGCTAAAATTTCAACTTGTCCGGTTGCGAGTTCCGGGTTAATGGTTCCTTCTGGTCGCTTACTCACTACACCCCGAACAGCCACCACAAATTCATTTCTGATTTTTTCGGCTTTGGAAAAGGGTTCAGGGTTCGTTTCCTGGTTGATGACCACTTGTACGACCCCTTTAAGGTCACGAAGGTCAATAAAAATCAGACCGCCGTGATCCCGCCTTCGGTTCACCCAGCCCATAACCACAACGTCCTGATCAAAGTCCGAAACCTTGATCTCACCGCAATAATGAGTTCTTTTAAGAGTTCCTAAAAAATCCATGGTAAAATCTAATAAAGTCTTTAAAATTTATAAGCTTTTCATAGTAGTTGTTTAGATGTCGAGGATTGATCCGGGAAAAAAATTAAAACAGAAATTATCCTCTAAAGCAAGATATTTTATTTATTTAATGGGACTCATCAATTTTTTCATATATTCTGCTTCTCTCATCAGCCGGTCAAAAAATTATTTCTAACCAGAGTCCCATTATCTCAAAACATGTTAGGAGTTATGCAATATCCGGTTAAGTCAATCTGAATTGGTTGAGTCAATTTTACGAGCAGCACGTTCTTTAATTACAAAGATTGCGAACCATTGGAATCCAAATGAATTTGTAGCAGTTAACTCATTAATAAATCAATTTTTTAATTCCTTGGTACTTCCAGTATTATAAAAAGGGTCATGACTAGAACAGCACAATAAAACATGTGCTAATATCCAGTTATGACAACAAAAAACAAGTATGCAAATCGTTCCAAAATTTCTGAGAGGAAAATCCGCCAAATTGTGAAGATGTTTTTAGTGGATTTGGATGCCTCTCAGATTACAAAAATCTCCAACCTGAATCGAAATACTATTAACCGATACCTCACTGCAATTCGGAGGTGAATTGCCGAATATTGTGAGAGGAAATCTCCTTTTTCTGGAGAGGTTGAAATTGATGAAAGCTACTTTGGCGCCAGACGCATTAAGGGAAAACGTGGGCGTGGGGCTTTCGGCAAAACAATTGTTTTTGGTATCTTTAAACGCAACGGGAAAGTCTTCACCGAAATTATTTCTGATTGCCGGAGAGCCACGTTGCAAGCGGTTATTCGAGGTCGTGTAGATCTCGCAAGCATCATTCATTCTGATGGCTGGCGAGGGTACAATGGCCTCGTTGACCTTGGTTATAAAAAACACTTCAGAGTCAACCACGGGCAAAACGAATTTGTTCAGGGTAAAAAGTCATATCAATGGAATCGAAAGCTTCTGGGGCTATTCCAAGACCAGGCTTTCCAAATTTCGAGGGTTGAGTAAAATGACCTTCCATTTGCATTTAAAAGACTGCGGGTTTAGATTTAATCACAGAGGACAAAATCTATATCGTTTGATGCTAAAAATTCTCAAAAAACATTCTCTGTTCTAGTCATGACCCTATAAAAAATATAACAAAAAAACTTGACATTTTCATGCATATAATTTAATGTTTTACATTAAAATTGCTAGTTAACCAATTGAAAGTGAGGATTATTCATGAAATAAAGAAAGGAGATGAAATTACATGGGACGGCAAACAATAGGATTATATTTTTATTTTAGAAAGATTGTTTTTCCTGCGCCCCCATGATTTTACTATAAAGGGTATGTCAGCTAGGAGTGGAGGGCCTGTTGTTTGGTAAACGCGACCAGGGTTTCAGCCTTGACGGTACAGTCAAAGCAGGTGTCTTCGGAAACAAGATGGATAACGAGGGATCAGAGGAGTAAGCGTGGAATCTCCCTTGGAGTAATGGCGGTTATAATGACTCCATGAGTTGTAATATGAACAAGACTTCGTTTTTTAGCGAGCTGGGCCTCAATCTTAATTATGCCTTCACCAAAAAAATATCGCACTGACTCTCGGAAATGAGCTTTTATATGTAAATAATGTTGGTAATGTTGTAAGTTACACCGGCAATATAGGTACCCAGCCTGTGCTTTATCAGGGTAGCCGTGTGAGTTTGAATTTCTCTTTCTAATCTTAGTTTGATATAAGGATAAAAATTTTTTGAAGCGCTTTCCGTATGAACATTCATAAGGAAAACGCTTTTTTTGGAATGGTTCTTGTCTTGACGGCTGGGAATGGATATGATAAAAAAATGCAGAAACAATAAGGCATATTATGGGTAAAATTACACTGCAAATTTTAAAAGGTACGAGAGATTTTCTTCCTGCTCAATTTATTCTTCGAAAAAAGGTCATTGAGATTATTGCGGGGACTTTTGAGCGGTTCGGGTTTGAGCCGATGGAAACGCCGGCCATGGAGTACGCGGAAACTCTTGAAGGCAAATACGGAGAAGAAGGCGACCGCCTGATTTATAAGTTTGAAGACCGGGGGGGCAGAAAAGTTGCTCTTCGCTATGATCTTACCGTTCCCTTGGCGCGGACAATGGCTATGTATCAGGTGGAAAAACCGTTTCGTCGGTATCAGATTGCCCCGGTCTGGCGGGCGGATAAGCCTCAGAAAGGCCGGTTTCGGGAGTTCTGGCAATGCGACGCGGATATCGTGGGAAGCAGGGAACTATGTGCAGACGCCGAGGTGCTCGCGGTGACCTACTGTGCTCTTAAAAACCTAGGGTTTAAAGAGTTTACCATCCGGATCAATAACCGAAAGCTTCTCAATGGCATGGCTCTCTATGGGGGAGTTACGGATAAAGAGATGTCGGGTTTCTTTCGGATCATTGACAAAGCGGAGAAAGCAGGCTGGGATGACGTAAAGAAGGAGCTGGCGAGTAAAAATTTTTCCGAAGAAACGATTGACAAAACAATCGCCCTGATGGTCGACGATACTCAAGGAGCCACCGCACTCAGCAGACTTAAAACCACGCTTGCCGGAATACCAAGCGCTCAGGAAGGCATCGCTGAACTCGAAGAAATCCAACGATGCTTAGTCAACCTCGGAGTTGAACAGCACAATGTTTTGTTTGACGGGTCCTTAGCCCGCGGGTTAGATTACTACACCGGCCCGATCTTTGAGACCATCATTGAAAAGCCCCGGATCGGAAGTATCAGCGGTGGAGGAAGATTTGATTCGCTGATCGGGATGTTCAGCGGCAAGGATGTGCCTGCTACCGGCACGTCCTTAGGGTTGGAACGGATCATTACGGTGATGGAAGAGCTTGCCATGGTTCCGATGACTCCAACCGTATCCCAAGTGCTTGTTACCATGTTTGCCCGCTGTTTATTCGGCGAGTCGCTCACGGTTGCTTCCGAGCTTCGCTCCGCCGGGATATGCACTGAAGTCTACCTAAATGACGATAAATTAAAAAAACAGCTTGACTATGCCAACAAAAAAAAGATTCCTCTGGTTCTCATTATCGGGCCGGATGAAAAGGGACGGGGAGAAGTGGTCGTAAAGGACATGGAGCAAAAAACCCAAATAACGATTTCTCGACAAGAGCTGGTAAATAAGATAAAAGCAATGATGTTGGCAGGTTCTCAGTAAAACTTTTCTTTGTTATGCCCCGGACACCTTTTCTGTCTCTAACCTCCTTATCGCATTCTCAACGCGTTTGATGGTCTCCTCCTTGCCCAGAAGGTAAGCGATCTCGATAAAGCCTCCCGGTGTGGATTTTTTTCCGGAAAGGGCAATCCTTAACGGCCAGAGCAGTTGGCCAGTCTTAATTTGTGATTGATTGATTAGTTCAAAAATAGCGGCATGGATGTGTTCTTCGGTCCAGTTGTCAATGGTGTTTAAAACCGGTAACGCAGATTTCAGAAATTGGAGCGCGCTCGCCGGAGTGCTTTTCATTTTCTGGTGACCATAGAAGTCAAGGCTATAGTCGGGAACAGAAGCGATAAAATCTATCTGGACGGGAATATCAATTAATTTTTCCACCCGGGGCTGGAGTAACTGGCTTATCTTACGGAAATCTGACGGCGTACGGCTTACTGTCTGCTTGATGTAGGGCAAGGCTATCTGGTGAAATTTTTCCAAGGAAAGCTTTCTGATATACTCACCACTCAGCCAGCTCAGCTTAACCTCGTCAAAAATAGCCGGGGCTTTGTTTATATTGTTTATGTCAAAAGCATCTGCCAGCTCTGGCAAAGTAAATATCTCCCGGTTATCCCCCGGGCTCCATCCCAGCAAGGCAATATAGTTAATGATGGCGTCTTTTAAATAGCCCTTCTTAATAAAATCGTCATACGAAGCATCGCCTAACCGTTTACTCATCTTTTGACCTGCAGCCTTCATAACCGGCGGAACATGTACGAGCGTTGGTATCTCCCAGCCAAACGCTTTATATAACTGGTTGTACTTTGGGGTTGAAATGAGAAACTCACTTCCGCGTACGATATGAGTAATCTCCATCAAATGGTCATCAATGACATTGGCGAAATTATAGGTGGGAAGTCCGTCGGCCTTCATGAGCACCTGATCGTCGAGCTGCGCAAAGTCAACTTTTATGGTTCCAAAGACCCTATCATCGAATATCGTATCCCCGGAAACGGGCATTTTTTGCCGGATGACAAAAGGCTTTTTGGTTTCCAACTTTTTTTGAATTTCCTCGGGAAGTAAGTTCCGGCAATGCCCGTCATATTTAGGATCAATTTTGGCTATTCGGCATTCTTCCCGTAATTTATCGAGCCGTTCTTTATCGCAAAAACAATAGTAGGCATCACCGGTTGTGATCAGCTTGTGAGCATATTCCCAGTATATCTCCTGTCGCTGGCTTTGAACATAAGGACCGTAATCTCCTCCGACATCCGGACCTTCGTCATACTGCAGGCCGGTTTCCTTGAGGATATGGCAGATCATCTCAACCGCTCCTTTTACGTAGCGGGTCTGGTCGGTATCTTCGATCCTCAGAATGAAAACACCCCCCCCCTTTTTTGCCAGCAAATAAGAAAACAGAGCGGTTCTCAGATTCCCCACGTGCATAAAACCAGTCGGGCTGGGAGCAAAGCGAGTTCGTACTTTTTTTGAATTCATTGTTACCTTAAGTGTGTTTATCAGGCGGTTGAAAAAGTTACCCTAAGTCTGATTAAGTCATTCCCCGAACGTGATTCGGAGGAATCTCATGCTTTTAGTGCCTTATGATCCCCCCTTCCGCTCAGGTCGAGGACAAGCTTTGCGGGAGTGGCGGCTTCGCAAAATTTTCAACTTGTTAGATATATGTATTGAGTCTTTAAAAACATTTTTTATTTTCCTTGGGCTTTCTCGATTTTGGCCCAGGTATCCCGCAATGGAACCGTGCGGTTAAAGACCAATTTCCCCGGGGTTGAATCCACGGAATCAACACAAAAATAACCGAGTCGTTCAAACTGGTATCGGCTCCTGGGAACGGCACCAGCGAGACTTGGTTCAACTCGGCATGACGACAGGGTTTCTAAAGAGTTGGGGTTTAAATAATCTCTAAAGTCAGAACCATCTTTCGTATCATCCGGATTTGGTTTTACAAAGAGCCGGTCATAGAGACGCACTTCCGCTTCTTTCGCATGAACAGCAGATACCCAATGGATGGTTCCCTTGACCATTCGGTTGGATTGTGGCGAGCCGCTTTTCGTCTCCGGATCATAGGTGCAGTGGATCTCGATTATTTCACCCGTCTTATCATCTTTGATCACGTTCTCACACTTGATAATGTATGCGTACCGCAGGCGAACCTCCTGTCCCGGAGACAAACGAAAAAATTTTTTGGGGGGATCCTCACGAAAATCATCCTGCTCAATATAGAGAACTCGGGAAAAAGGAACTCTACGCGATCCCCTACTCAGGTCTTCAGGGTTATTGATCGCCTCCATTTGTTCCACTTGGCCCTCGGGATAGTTCGTGATGATCACCCGGAGAGGTCTCAATACCGCCATCACCCGCGGGGAACGCAGATTCAGATCATCCCGGAGGCAGTATTCTAAAAGAGCAATGTCTACAATGCTATTGCTCTTGGCAACCCCAATGCGCTCACAAAAGGCTTTGATCGCTTCCGGAGTGTAGCCCCGCCGGCGCAGACCCGCTATGGTGGGCATCCGTGGATCATCCCATCCCGAAACGTATTTTTCCTGAACTAATTGCAGAAGTTTGCGTTTGCTCATCACCGTGTAAGTAAGATTAAGGCGGGCAAACTCAATCTGTCGGGGGTGATGGATTTTTAGCGCTTCGATATACCAGTCATACAAAGGCCGATGATCTTCAAATTCGAGGGTGCAAATAGAATGGGTTATGCCTTCGAGAGAATCTGATTGTCCGTGGGTAAAATCATACATAGGATAAATGCACCATTTATCTCCTGTCCGGTGATGCGGTGCATGAAGAATGCGGTACATGACCGGGTCGCGCATATTGACATTGGGAGAGGTCATATCAATTTTTGCCCGCAGCACATGGGTGCCATCGTCGAATTCGCCTGCCCGCATCCCCTCAAACAGGTTTAAATTTTCTTCACAAGAACGATTTCGAAAGGGGCTTGCCTTGCCGGGCTGGGTCAGTGTTCCCCGATGATCTCTGATTTCCTCTGCGCTTAAGCTGTCAACGTAAGCCTTGCCTTCTTTGATTAACTGAACTGCCCATTGGTAAAGCTGCTCAAAGTACCCAGAAGCATAGTAAAGCCGGTCACCCCAGTCAAACCCAAGCCAGCGCACGTCCTCCATAATCGAATTTACGTATTCTTCTTCCTCTTTACTTGGATTGGTATCGTCAAACCGCAGATTGCAAAGCCCTTGGTATTCAGCGGCAATGCCGAAGTTAAGGCAGATGGATTTCGCGTGGCCAATATGCAGATAGCCATTCGGTTCCGGAGGAAAACGGGTATGAACCCGTCCTTCGTTTTTGTTGTTTTTTAAATCTTCGTCAATTATATTTTTGATAAAATTAGATGAAGAACCGGAATCAGTCTTGGTCGTGGGGGGAGTTTTCATTGGTTTTTTCTTTTTTGTTTATTGGTTTATTTTTTAACCCGTGCTTATCAGAAAATAAGAGATCTTATCATACCTAAAAATAATTTTTATTATATCATAAAAAACACTGCTTATAAAAGAATTCTTGGGTCACCATAATGAGTGCGGAGAAAAAAGAAGAGGAAAGGCAATCGCGATCAGGGGTTAAGCGCGGGGTTTTCGAGGTGAGGGAATAGATTTAGGGGTACGGAGCCCTTAGAGAGCCAAGGAGTTGAATCAAGAAAATCAAAGATGTAGTTTACAATCCTTCCGCCGCCAGATTTTCGATAAGGTCGCGTTGTTTCTTGGTAAGGTTCTTTGGCGCTCCAAGCACTATTTTTACATAAAGGTCTCCCTTTTCACGCTTTTCCATGTTTGGCATCCCAAAACCTTTGAGCCGGATCTTGGTGTTGCCCTGGGTTCCGGGGGGGACCTTTACGGTTTTATTGCCGTCTAACGTTGGAACTTCAATCGTAGTTCCCAAAACCGCTTCGGTGAACTTTATTTTCTTTTCCACAGAGAGATCATCGCCATCTCTTTGAAAGACCGGATCATCCAGTACCTTAATATTTAAATAGAGATCACCCGGAGGACCGCCAAAAGAATTCGGTGAACCCTTTCCGGCTAAACGGAGTTTTTTACCGGTGCCTATACCGGGAGGAGTTTTAACCGTTAATTCTTTAACTGCACCATGAATCTGGTAGGTAACTTTCTTTTTACTTCCAAAAGCAGCCTCTCTTAAAGTGAGTTGCAAAGGCACAACCATATCATTGTTAGGCGTTGGACCAGATTGAGGCGAACGAAACCCCTGTTGGCCGCCAAAAATGGTTTCAAAATTGCCCCCTCCTGGTTTTTGTGAGTAGCCGCCTCTGGTTCGGGTTTGGTATTGTTTATTGCCGCCACCAAAAATAGTGGTGAAAAAATCACCACTTCCAAATTCGATGTCTTTAAAGAGGTCTCCGAGGTCAAACCCTCTGAAAATATCTTCCTGGGAGTAGCGTTGATGGAACCCATCCGCACCGAATTGGTCATACTGGGCGCGTTTATTTTTATCACTCAAGACCGCATAAGCTTCGCTGATCATCTTGAATTTTTCTTCAGCGTCCTTACTTTTATTCCGATCAGGATGGAATTGGAGGGCGAGTTTCCGGTAGGCCTTCTTCATTTCCTCTTCGGTAGCGGTTTTTTTAACGCCTAAGACTTCATAATAGTCTTTTTTACCAGCCATAGCGCTCTATGCCTTTAGTTAATTTATTACTCATAAGATTTCCGGACAAGTGAGTTCAGGTATTCCTCGGGGTCTTGGAGAGCCTCTTTATGAATAACAAAGCTTTTTGTTCCGGTCTTTTCTTTGACTAATTTTAGTCCGTACTCGTAATTTTTGCAAGTACTTTGACAGATTTCCCAGGGATCTTTATTTTCTTTTATTGATTTTTGGATTATCCCGTTGAGAGCATCATCTGCAAAAATGATTTCTAATTGCATGAGTTGCCAAAAAATTTATTTCAAAGCTTTTAACCTGTTGCTGGATCCTGATTGCCTCTTGATAAGCAACGCCCACGGATATCCCGTGTTCCATTACCCAATGTGTTATAAGGTCAATGATCTCTTCGTCTAATAGGACTCCGTAACGGTTTAAGAACTCCTTTTTTCTCGCTACAATCGACTCTTTGAGTTTTTGTGCTTCTTCGTGAGCAAGTTTTTGAAATTTTTCTTCCCGTTCTTTATTTTCCGGGTCATGTAAAATCTTTTTGAGTTCAGCAGGGGGTGAATTCACCAACTCAAGGTTAACAACCAAATGTTTAATGGTGGTGGAAGGGAGTTTTTTCTCAAACGTGAGGAGCACCCGTTCAAGAGCACTTACTAGCCCCCGCGCTCCAGTCTTTTCTTGGTAGGCATCTTGGGAAATTTTGTACAAAGCCTCATCTTCAAATTTTATATCAATCTCATAGGCCTTAAAATCTTTTTTCTTTCCCAAAATAATCGGGTTATTAATATTCCTCAAAATCTCATAAAGGTCAGAAACATCGAGTTTTTCGAACACCACGGCCACTGGAAGCCGGCCGATAAACTCGGACTCAAAACCATAGTTGATTAAATCTTCGGCTTTTACGAAAGGAAGTAAGACTTCTTCATCATTTTTTGATCTAATTTCCGCCCCAAAGCCAATCCCCTGACGGTTTAACCGTTTTTATAATGATTTCCTCTAGACCATTGAACGCTCCGCTCATGATAAAAAGAATATTTTTGGTGTTTACTTTCTGTTTGTTTTTTTCACCGGTCTTTCGATAGTGTTCCAGAGCCTCCATTTGGGAGACAATGTCATGGGGAACTTTAAGTTCGACCTCGGTTTCTTCCATGGGTTTTAAGAGTGCTCTTTGGACTCCAGTGCGCGAAACATCCGGACCAACCAAATTATTGCTGGACGCAATTTTGTCAACTTCATCTAAATAAATTATCCCATATTGGGCAAGCTCGATGTCTCCATTGGCTTCTGTGACTAAATCCCGTACCAGATCTTCGACGTCACCGCCCACATAGCCGGTTTCGCTGAATTTGGTGGCGTCTCCTTTTACAAAAGGAACACCAATTTTTTTGGCAATCAGTTTGATAAGGTAAGTTTTTCCCACGCCGGTAGGACCGATCATAATAATGTTATTTTTGATACTTCCCACCTGGGTGTCTTCGGACAGCCGTTTGGTGTTTTCTGCAAACCTGATTCGATGGAAATGGGTGCAAATTTTTGTCGCTAAAACTTCCTTGGCTTTCTGTTGTTTGATGATATATTCGTCAAGAAAAGCTTCTAATTCCTCTGGCTTTATATCAAAGTTAATTTTGGAGACCCCGGATTTGGTTTCTTTCTCGGGATCTTCTCTCATTTTAGCAGGATCCGGTTCAGGGAAAAAGAGGGAGTCATTCCAAATTTGAGATGCTTACCATATTTTTTGTTCAAATAATCATTGATTTCTTTTTCCAGTTCTTTTGCACTGGGAAATTTTTCGTCTGTTGTTTCCATGTGTTAGCTTACCCTATAAGATAATAATTTTTATTGTTTATGCGGAATTGAAATTATTCCAAATTTTAAAATGTTTTCTATTGAAGGTAACCATAAATAATCCAAAGTCAAATTTTTTGTACGAATAATACCATGAGGCGAAAAAAGGGACAAAATTATTAGGGAATGCGAAAAGTGAGGTAAAAAATGAAAAGAATTTTAATACCCCTTAGTTGGGCAATTGTTTTATTTTTTTTCCTGGGGAATGGATGCAGGTTTATTTTTAAAAAGCCAGAAAAAGAACAGGTTTCTTTGGTTCAGGTTTCAGAAAAAAGCTTGCCGGTTTTTACGGATGACCTTGAGGGAAGCGGGCTCAAGGAAGCGATAAGCTTACAGATCGAAAAATTAAAAAGAGGAGATTTAGACCAACCAGTAAAGTTGGGGGAGATCGTGATAACGCGGAAAAGAATCCTTAAAACATTAGAATGCTTTTACACGTTGTTAGAGAAAAACGACACTGCCTCACTTCATAAGGAGATTCCGAAAAAATTTATCGTATTGCAGGCTACGGGTGTTAATCAGAAGGGGGATGTGCTTTTTACGGGGTATTATCAACCCGTATTGGATGCTCGTGCGAAAGCAGAAGGAGAATATCAATACCCCCTTTATCGAACCCCTTGGGACCTCCAGGTGATTGATTTAGGAGAACTAAATCCTAAATATGCCGGAGAAAAGATTGGGCTTCGGGTCGATGAAGGGAAAATTAAGCCCTATTTTGATCGGCAAGCGATTGATAAGGAGTGGGTGCTCCAAGGAAAGGGATTGGAATTGGTTTATCTCAAAGATTTTCTGGATCGCTATATGCTCCAGGTTCAAGGCTCAGGGGTGATGAAGATAGAAAATGGGAAAGAAATCAAGGTTCGGTATGCAGCAAGCAACTGTTTTCCGTATACTTCGCTCAGGGAACTTCTGGTTGATAAAAAGAAATTAAGGCCCGATAAAGCCTCGCTAAAAGAAATTCGAGAGTATTTTAACAAAAACCCCGAGGAAGTAAAAGAGTATTTATCCCAGAATCGGCGCTACATCTTTTTTGAGGAGTATACGGGCAATGTAAGAGGTTCGGAAGGAGTTGACCTTACTGCGGGAAGATCAATCGCTACTGACAAAACTCTTTTCCCAGGGGGAGGTTTAGCATTTATCCTGTGCAGGAAGCCGGTACTTAATGCTCAGGGGGAAGTAATGAAATGGGAACCGATGATCCGTTTTATGGTTGATCAGGATGCAGGAGCAGCGATTAAGGGTCCCGGGAGAGTAGATATTTTCTGGGGAACCGGAAAAGAGGCTGGAGATATTGCCGGAAGCATTAAGGAGAAGGGAAAATTGTTTTATTTATTAATTAAAGAAGAATAACCGGCTTCGCATAAAAGGAATGCTTTGTTTTGTTCACGCAAAAAAAACGGGGATTGAGAAAAAATGAGAGGAGAGTTTCGCTGATTTAATCCACAATAAATCCTTGGGGCACCACAACAATACCTGATTCAGTAACCGTAAATTTTTTGCGATCTTCTTCGAGGTTATATCCGATCGTATAATGGGGGGGGATGGTTACTCCCTCGTCAATGATCGCCTTCCTGATCCGGGCATGCTGTCCCACGGTCACCCCCTTCATCAGGATTGCGTTTTCGACCCGGCAATGGCTGTGAATCTGCACAAACGGTGAAAGGATTGAACGATTGATCTTTCCCCCGATAATGAGGCATCCATTTGAGATAAGGGAGTTAATGGTAACGCCTCTGCTTAAACCCTCTCCATCTCCGGACAGCACAACTTTTGCCGGAGGTGCCTGTTCCTGATAAGTCCGAATGGGCCAGTCGGTATCGTAAAGATCAAATACCGGATTTTCTTTAAGGAGCTCCATGTTGGCTTCATGATAAGAATCGAGGCTTCCGACGTCGCGCCAGTACGCAACTCCTCCTTTTTTTCATCTTTAAAATTATAAACAAAAACGCTTCGCTTTTTGATCATCCGCGGGATAATATTTCTTCCGAAATCATGTTCCGACTCTCGTTTTGCGTCATCAATAATTTCTCTTACCAAACGTTCGGTTTTAAAAACATACACCCCCATGGAAACCAACGACTTGGAGCGATCCCAGGGAACAGGCTTCGGACGAGCTGGTTTTTCTTGAAAACCGATGATCCGAAACGCATCATCAACTTCAAAAACTCCCATGTTGTGAGCTTTTTCTTTATTGATTTCTACACAGGCCACGCTGAGGTCACATTGTTTTGCTTGGTGGAAATACAGCATTTTCCGGTAATCCATTTTATAAATATGGTCTCCGGAAAGAATAAGCACGTTTTGGGGACGCTCTCGCTCCAGGATATTAATATTCTGATAAATAGAATCCGCAGTTCCTCGATACCACCAATCAACATTCACCTTTTGAGGGGGGATGTTGTCAATGAACTCATCCAGTTCGCGGTTAAAAATGTCCCACGCTAAATGCATATGTTTATCGAGAGTGGCATTGCTGTATTGGGTAAGAAGATAGATTCGGCGGATACCGGAATTTAAACAATTGGAAAGGGTAAAGTCAATTATCTTGTAAATTCCCCCGAACGTGACAGCGGGTTTGGCATTTTCTTTGGTTAAGGGGTAGAGTCTTTCTCCCCTGCCGCCAGCCATGATCATCGTGAGGGTTTTTTCCATAAATTAAGCTGAAAAATAGAAAAGGTTATTCCGGAGGTTTGTTGAGCAGTTCTTTGATCTTGTCTTTAAGTTCCTGGAGATTTGATGATTTTACCACATATTCTTCTGCCACCCAGGTCATAAAACTATCCTTAAAATGTGGATACGCAGAATTGATGATAATGGGGATATTATTTTTTTTACCCACAATTTTTTGCATGACCTCAATGCCGTCCATCCCCGGCATTTTAATGTCTAAGACCATAATGTCTAAAGATTCCTTATCCACGATTTCTAGGGCCTCGTAAGCATTAGCAGCCAAGAGCACTTCGTATCCTTCGTCCTCTAATTCTTGTTTGTAAAGGATTCGGATCGATTCTTCGTCATCAACGATTAATATTTTTTTTAAAGCTTGTTCCATAAAGAAAAAAGGCTGTGTGAGTTTATTGGATAATTCCTTTGTCACATGATATAATATATTTCAAAAGAAAATCCAGATATTTTTAAAAAATATTATTTTTCTTATTAACATCCTTCGATTATTGGTGTGTCTTTCCTTTCTTGTTTGAAAGAAGGCGATGAGAACCAATGAGTGGGGAAGAACGGGGGGGAAGCGAAAAGGAGAAAAGATGGAAAAATTTTCTCGACGGGAATTTATTAGATGGGCGGTTGCCAGCGCTTGTGTTTGTTCCTGCTCTTTTCTTGATTGGCCAGATTCTTTGTCTGGGTTGAATTTATGGAATGCTGGGGGGGCAAGGGCTGACGAAGGGCATGTAAAGGAGGAAATGTTCTACCGAAAACTGGATTCTCTGAGGATTGAATGTGAAACGTGTCCGAGAAGATGTCAGGTTGGTGAGGGAAAAAGGGGATATTGCGGAAACAAGGAGAACCAGGGCGGAAAATATTATTCTTTAGTCTATAACAAAGTCTGCGCGGCGCATATCGACCCGATTGAGAAAAAACCTTTTTTTCATTACCTACCGGGCACAGTTGCTTTTTCAATTGCAGCTGCAGGATGCAATATTTGCTGTAAATTTTGTCAAAATTGGGAGATTTCTCAGGCCCGGCCGGAAGAGATACCCCACGATTCATTAACCCCTGACCGTGCTATAGAAATCTGTCACAACCAATCCATCCCTACCATTGCCTATACCTATTCTGAACCCACGGTATTTTATACCTCAATGTACAACATGGCAAAAACAGCTCGCACGGCAGGCATTGGAAGCGTAATGATTTCCAATGGTTTTATGAATGAAATTCCTCTTCGGGAACTGTGTAAACAGTTAACCGCCGTGAGAATAGACCTCAAGTCGTTTAACGATACGTTTTACCGGAATATTTGTTCCGGAGAGCTTGCGCCAGTTTTAGCTACCTTACAAAGATTGAAAGAAATAGGGATCTGGTTTGAAATCATTGTGCTGATAATACCCACCTTGAATGATAATCCTGAGGAGTTACAAAGGATGTGCACCTGGATTAAAGCGAATTTAGGTCCTGATGTTCCTATTCACTTCTCCCGCTTTCATCCCATGTATCAGATCCAAAACCTTCCCCCCACGCCAGTAAAGACTTTGGAGATGGCACGAGAAACAGCGTTTACGGCGGGCCTTCATTTCCCTTATATCGGCAATGTTCCTGGCCATGAGGGTGAAAATACGTATTGTCCCTCCTGCAAAAAGGTTCTGATCCAGAGAATGGGGTTTGCGATTTTGGAAAATTCCATTGAGAAAGGTTCCTGTAAGTTTTGTCATCAGCCGATCCCGGGCGTTTGGAGCAAGGAACAGATAAATTTATAGGATGAGGCGTCGCTCTTTGGATAGGGAATAAACCAGGAAAAGGCAGGAAATAAAATTGAGGCCAGCGATGAATAAACATGACTGAATAGTACCCAGCAGGGGCACGAATAGAGTGCCGGTGAATGCTCCTCCCAGAGAAGCCCCTAAATGATCATAACCATCTACCTTGCCCGCAGAACTGCCAGCCGCAAGGCCTTCTTTGATCACGATTTTATTCACTAGGGGAAACTCTGCCCCGGTCAAGAGTCCGGTTCCAAAAACTAACACCATAAACATCACTTCACTTAAAGCAAAACTTTCTTTCTCCTGAAAGACCAGATCCAAGAAAAAGGGAAGGGAGAGGGAAAATACGGTAATCGACATTTCCCATGCCAGTAAAACTTTCTGCCCATTACGGGTCCGCCTTGTCATCGCTTGGTTCATTATGTGCGCGCCCACCGCTAGGCCGGCCATAAAGAGAGCCACAATGATTCCAATCTTTTGATAGAGACAACCATAGTGATTCTGGTAAGCGAAAAGCAGGATGATTTCAAGCCCCATCGACGCAAAGCCCGTAGAGAAGATTGCGTAGAGACTGTTAAAAATTATTTTTCGGGAAGGAGGTTCCTTTTTTACGATGGCTAAATACATGAACCGCAAAACCAGGATTAAACCTAAGGGGAGAAAAATCGATTTCCATGAAAGTCGTTCCAGTTTCTGGAAAAACCCTTTCCCCGTTCCTCCTGAAAAGGTATCCCAGAGGATCAAGGTGTAAAAATAACTTATCGGACGCTCATCAGTATTGAGATACGGAGTGGAAATTTTTTTTATTGCTTCATTAATGAACTTAACCCGCTCGGGAAGGAGGAAAAGCGTGAAGTGGTACGGCGAGAAATACGGGGTTTTGATTTTCCGATCCAAATAACGGTGGGCAAGAATTGTGGTGTCCGCAGTGGCAACATGAGGAAAACGGCTGGCAAAAAAATAGTTATATTCTCCGGGAGTAACGAGAACATAGGGAAAGACCATGGATAAGGAATGGTAAATAGAGGCAGTATAGCGTCCGATATCCTGACCAATGAAATTTTCGGAAGACCTGACTCCGGTAACCAGGAGACCATCTGGTTTCAAAATTCGCGTTATCTCCTTGAAAAAATTGAGCGTATAGAATCGGTTCAGCAGAGCGGTCGAGGGATCGGGGAGGTTGAGGATAATCTCGTCATATTTTTCCTGGCATTTTTTTACATAGTACCGGCCATCGCTTAAAAAGATTTTGACCCGGGGATCTTGAAAAGCCATTTTATCTTCCGAGGGTAAATATTTTTTCCCAATCTCCACCAAGGTTGCGTCCAGTTCTACGTAATGGAGCGTTTTTACCGGATGTTTTAAAATCTCCTTAATGATACCGGAGATTCCTCCGCCAATGAGGAGAACTTTCTCGGGATGTGGATGCTCGCAAAGGATAAAATGGGCCTTGAGTGCTGATTGGTAGGGGTCAGGGAAGGAGGTTAAAATTTGGCCATTTCCATAAACGCTGTATTGATCGAGCCGTTTGGCTATCACTATGTTTTGGTACGGGGAATTGGTGGAGTGCAAGAGATCAATCTGAGGGCTAATACTCTGCCAACGTTTAAGGACAGTATGGTTTTCTATCTGGTCCCAGAAATGGAAATAACTCAATCCTGAAAAAGCTAAAAAGGAGATTCCCCAGAGAACCAATACAAGGAATTGAAAAAACTTTTCTTGGATTTTCTGAGTGAGAAAAAGAGTGTTGAGAAGAATTCCAGCAGTAAAAAAAGCAATAATCAGAAAGGGGGAGTAATGGAGAATGAGGTAGAAGGTTAAGACCGCCCCACTGATCATGCTTCCGAGAGATTCATAAACATAAACCGCGCCAATTCGCTGGGCAATGGTTTTTGTGTGATTGGTATAGATGCTGATGGCAAAGGGAAAGATAAACCCGATAAAAAAACTAAAAGGAAAAAGCAGGGGAAAAATGGAGCTCATCATCGGTAAAAATGGTATATATTCCCCTGAAGGGATGTGGAGAAAAAGACGAAGATTGCGGGTGAGGATTATTTGAATTGCCGGGAGTACAAGCAGGATGAACTGGATAATGATAAAGAACACGAGGGTTCTCTGAGTATGGGAAACGATTCGGCCGGCTAAAATTGCACCTAAAAAAATTGAGAGGAACCAAGCGGCAAAGATGATCCCCATACAAAGTTCATTACCGAAAAATATAACGAGAAATTCCCGGATTAAAAGTACTTGGGTTGCGATAGAATAGGCACCCAAGAGAAAAAAGGCGACAAAAAACGGGTTTAGTTTTAAAAACCTTACCGGATTCAAAATGCTCCGCCCTTGGTTGAGTCTCATAACTCAACCAAAAAATTTGGATTTAGGGTTGTATTCTCGTGGTAATTATGTTAGCAGAATATTAACCTAAAGTTAATTTTATACCTTACTGGGGGTAAAGGTGAAAGGCATATTTGTCAGCGCGATTAATAAAAACAGCCACGTCGAGGGAATCTTTTTAGTAAAAGAAAAACATATGGGGATTACTAAAGGGGGGATTCCTTATTTAAGCCTTAAATTGATGGACCGGACCGGAGAGATCAACGCTCGGGTTTGGGAAGAGGCGGTCCATTATGACCAGATTTTTGGCAAAAATGATTTTATCAACGTTTCCGGCCGCTCATCTGTCTATCAAGGGGGGATGCAGATCGCCATTGCTGATCTCAAAAAATGTCCTGAGGGAGATGTTGATTTGCAAGATTTCCTGCCGGCTGCGCCTTTTCCCCGCGAGGAGATGTTCAAAGAATTGCAATTAATTATGGAGGATATTAAAGATAAGTATTTAAAAAAATTGCTCCGGTTGTTTTTTGCGGAAGAAGAATTTGTAAAGCTTTTTACGACCGCTCCAGCGGCCAAGGCGCTTCACCATGTTTATCTGGGCGGCTTAATGGAGCATTCTCTCTCGATGGCGCGCTTAGCGCGGATGGCTTCTGATAACTATGACAATGTTAATCGGGATCTTTTATTGACCGGCGCGATCCTCCATGATCTTGGTAAGGTTTATGAACTTTCTTTTCAAAAAACTTTTGATTATACTGATGAAGGGCGTCTTATCGGCCACATCACGATCGGGGTGGAAATGATCGAAAAAAAGATCAATGCTATCTCTGGCTTTCCTTCAGAATTACGGATGCTCCTCAAACATATGATTTTAAGTCACCATGGTGATTATAATTACGGATCTCCCAAGCGCCCGAAGACTATCGAAGCGCTAATGCTCTATTACCTTGATGATTTGGATGCTAAGGTTAACGGCTTCCAGCAGGTTATGGGCAAAACCGGTGATAATCAATCCAACTGGAGCGAGTTTCACAAGTTTTTTGAACGCTTTCTTTTTAAAAAGACGTACACCTCAATTGAATCTCCGGAGGAAACAAGCCCTGATGATGCAAGCGAGGATAATCGAGAGAGGTAACCACTATGGGTTGGTTTCTCTATGCCTTGCTTGCTGTTTTTTGCCTCTCAACCACTGATGCCTTATGTAAAAAAGCCTTAAAAGAAACTGATGAACTTGTTGTTGCCTGGGTGAGATTCGGGTTTGCCCTGCCGTTTTTTTCCTCTTTATGCTTCCGGGGGAAATTCCTCTTTTAGATCGGACTGTTTGGAAAACCTTGGGTATGCTTTTGCCAGTTGGAGGTAACGGCAATTTTTCTCTACATCAAGGCAATCAAAGTTTCTCCCTTTTCCCTTACGATTCCTTTTTTATCGTTGACCCCGGTATTTTTGATTGTCACGTCATTTCTGATTTTAGGGGAATTACCGGATCGATCTGGGTTGATCGGAATTTTTTTAATCGCCTGGAGCGCGTATCTTCTCAACCTCCCCTACGGGCAAAAAGGAATTTTAGCTCCGCTGCGAAGCATCGTAAAAGAAAAGGGGTCACTGATGATGATCGGCGTGGCATTTATTTATAGCATTACCTCAAATTTAGGAAAAATCCCTACGCTCCATTCGAGCCCCCTTTTTTTGGAATGTTCTACACTCTGGTATTAACTATGGCACTCACCCCGGTTGTTTTTTTTAGGATGGTGAAAATCCCTTTTAATTTCAAGCCACAGCTAAAAACTTTCTTGCTAATCGGATTTTTTTATGCGTTAATGACAATAGCTTATTACCAAGCTATCGCGCGGGTTGAAGTGGTCTACATGATTTCCATCAAAAGGATGATCCTCGTGTTCAGCGTGCTTTTCGGGGGCTTGATTTTTCACGAAAAAAATATCGGTGAACGATTGGTGGGAGGTCTAGTGATGATCATGGGAGTAATTTTTATTACGGTGCTTTAAAGAATGTCTATTGAAGAGGAAAAGGGATGTATATCAGACAATATCAGATGAGTCAGTTCGTGGTATTTTCTTATTTAGTTGGTTGTCAAAAAACTAAAGAGGCTTTGGTTATTGATCCATCCGGCGATGTGGAAATAATTTTAGATGACGCGGCAAAGCATAATTTTCGGATTACAAAGATAGTCAACACCCATGGACACATTGACCATATCATGGGTAATGCCGGATCTTAAGAAAAAGACGAATGCGGCAATTATCATTCATGAAGCTGACGCTCACTTTATGACCGCGCATTCTTCCTATAAGCTGATGATGTTTGATGCCCAGCCTTCGCCTTCTCCTGATATTCTCGTAAAAGATGGCGATACGATTAGTTTCGGTGAAGAAGCACTCCGGGTTATCCATACCCCCGGACATTCTCAGGGCAGTATGTGTCTTTATGCCAAGGGTTATATTTTTACGGGGGATACGCTTTTTGTCGAAGGGGTAGGGAGAACTGATTTACCCGGCGGTTCCTTGCCAAGGCTTTTAGATTCGATTACCAAAAAACTTTTTTCTCTTCCTGACGAGACCGTAGTTTTTCCCGGGCATAATTATGGGTATCGGCCCACGTCAACCATTGGGGATGAAAAAAGGAATAATCCTTTTGTAAAAGGTGAGGATTTTTAAGGCCTGGATTCCCTGATCACGTCCAGTATAACAATTCATTTTATCATTATGTCTGGCCCTGAAAAGTTTCCTTCCTGTCCTGTTGCTGAGGGAGTGAGAGGGTGAGAATTATGAGAAGTTTTCTTTAGATCATGGGGCGTGAAGCAGAGAAGGTTAAGAACACAATAATTTTTATCGTAAAAGAAAGGGATTGAACTATGAGGATGCGAATACAGGTGCTGTTCATTATGGTGGTTTTTTTTGTTGTGTTGACTGCTGACGGAATGACCGGCGTATGCCAGGAAAATTTTCCTGTAAATGCCAAAGCCGCTGCTCTTCTGGACTTTAATTCTGGTCAATTTCTTTTGGAAAAGAATGCCGATGAAAAGATCGAACCAGCCAGCTTGACTAAAGTGATGACACTTTATTTAGTGGAGGATGGACTCAAAAGTGGCGCCATTACCCTCAAAGACATGGTGACCGTCAGTGAATACGCCCAGTCGATGGGGGGGTCACAGATGTTTCTTAAGGCGGGAACCCAAGAGCCTTTGGAGGTCCTTTTGAAAGGCATTGCGGTGGTTTCGGCAAATGATGGCTGTGTTGCGGTCGCTGAGCATATGTCGGGAAAAGTAGAAGTGTTTGTCGATGAAATGAATCGGAAGGCCCGAGAGTTAGGGCTTACGAATACTCACTTTGTGAATGTTCATGGATTGCCTGGTGACGGTCAATCTACCACTGCCCGCGATATGGCGATTTTGGCCTATCATTATATCAAAGATTATCCCCAGGGGCTTAACCTCCACTCCATGCAAGAGTTTACGTATAACAACATCACGCAGCGAAACCGCAATGGACTTTTAAAAATGAATGTGGGGGTGGATGGACTTAAAACCGGCTATATTAAGTCATCCGGGTATCATCTCCTGGCCACCGCGCAGAGGGAGGGGAGGCGGCTGATTGCCGTTGTCCTGGGAGCAGAAAAACCCAAGATAAGAGAAGCCGAAGCCCTTAATTTACTTAACTATGGTTTTCGCAATTTTATTTTAAAGGAAGTTTTAAAAAAGGGGGGTACCGTAAAGACTATTCCTGTCAAGGGAGGCAAGTTTGATACGGTCGAGTTAATCGCCCAGGATAGCGTGGTCATAACTGTTCCCGTGCGGGAGAAAGAAAGTGTAAAAACAACGGAAAGCATTCCTGCGCAAATCGCCGCGCCGATCAAAAAAGGAGCGGTTGTTGGGCAGGTGAGCGTAGAGGAGGGCGGAAAACAGATCCGACAGGTAAATGTGCTGGCTAAAAATGATGTTCCCCGAGGGTGGCAGCGGTATCTGAAGATAGGAGGAGTGATCCTGGGTGTTATCGTATTGCTTCTAATTTTCCGCAGCCTCGTGGGAAGGAGAAGACCCAAGGATCTTGTGATGCGTTAAACCACAATGAGGCTGAAAGTAAGTAGACTATCACCTAAGCCCGTTTGTTTCCTCCCAGCCGAAAAGGATGTTCATATTCTGGATGGCCTGGCCGGAAGCTCCCTTGACCGCATTATCGATCGCGCTTAATACAATGCTGGTATTGGTGCGCGGATCATAGGTATAGCCCAGTTCGCACCAGTTGGTTCCCACGACGTTCCTTATCTCCGGGTATTCACCCGGATCGAGAACCCGGACAAAGGGTTCATTCCGGTAAAAATTTTTAAGCAGCGCAACCCCCTTTTCTGTCGGCAGAGATTTAAAGGGTTTAAGATAGATATTGGAAAGCATGCCAAAGCGGAAGGGAACAACATGGGGGACAAAGGTTATGGTTACCCGGCTTTTTCCCACAGCGCTGAGTTCCTGCTCCATCTCCGGAGTATGCTGATGAGTCCCTATCTTGTAAGGCAGAATATTTTCCATGGTGGAGATGGCCATGTTCCGTTCATTGGGCCGCACTCCGGCTCCCGAGGTTCCGGAATAGGCATCAACAATAATGGAGCTTGGGTCAACCGTGCGATGGAAAAGAAAAGGCGCAACGCCTAAAATCACGGTGGTCGGGTAACACCCGGGGTTAGCGATCAAGCTGGCCTGCTTGATTTTTTTTCGATAAAGCTCCGGAAGTCCGTAAACCGATTTTTTAAGCAATGCTTCGTCCGGATGTTTAAAACTGTACCACTTTTCATAGTCTTTGGGATTCTTAAGCCGGAAGTCCGCGCTCAGGTCAATTATTTTAAAATTCTTATTTTTCTTTTTGGCCTGATTAAAGAGCGTGATGGTCTGGGCTAAAAACTCCCCGTGCTGTTTGGCAAGAAAAACCACATCTGTTTCTTCCAAAATTTCTTTTTCATCATATTCGTTAAAGACACCGGAAAATTTTCCTTTGAGAAACTTGTAATAGTGAGCCGCTTTTTCTCCGGGCCTGCTTTCTGACGTGAGGATCCTAAGTTCAACGTGATTGTGCCGGACAAGGAGCTGAAGTAAGACTTGAGCCGTGAGACTGGTGGAGCCGATCACACCAATACGGATTTTTTCCATGGATTTTTTTCTCCTGTTCATTAAACTTTCTTTTTCAATTTCAGAAATGAGGCGATTTCCGAAGCCGACGCTTTGAGCTGAAAAGGACTATTTTGCAGTTCCTTCCGGGGATGAATCTCAAACTCAGGAGGATAGGAGTCTTCGAAATACATCTGCTGGAAGTTCATGAACTTTAACTGGTGCGAGGTTGAATCCACCACCACGTCAGCGTTCTCCGGGATGATTCCTTTTGTGAGAGCGGCTTTAAGCCCCATGATAGACTCTCCTCCTTGCGTGCAAACCACATGTCCATGCCGGTTTGCCTGAAGCATCCCCTCGATGATCTCCTGTTCGGTTACGGATACCGCCAAGAAATTTTTCTTAAAATAATTTTCCACCAAGTGTGAGACCTTGGGAAAGGAAACTGGGTTTCCGATCATGGCCGCCTGAGCAACGCTCGGCTTAACGCTCATCGGGGTATAGACGCCGCGTTCCTTCCATTGCACAACCGGGTTGGCATGGGTGCTTTGGACTCCGATAATCAACGGAAGGGTTTTGATAACCCCGGTCTGAAAAAATTCCAGAAAACCCTCCATAATCGCGGTTACGTTTCCCGCATTGCCAATGGGGACAACCACCACCAGATTGTCGGTCTTGTAATCCATTTGCTGGGCGATCTCAAATGAAAACGATTTTTGTCCCTGGATGCGGATTGGATTTTTGGAGTTAAGCAGGCAGACTTGATAGTTCTCCGCCAGCTCTTCCACGATCTGCATGCAGTCATCAAAGACTCCGGGAATTTCAATCACCGTGGCTCCGCTTCCGAGGGGCTGGGAAAGTTGAGCGGGGGTGACTTTTCCCTCCGGAAGCAGGACTACGGAGCGAACGATTTTTTTATCTAAATAGCTCAGGTAAAGAGCCGCAGACGCCGAGGTATCACCGGTTGAGGCGCAGATACCGAGAAGTTCCTGGATCTTGAATTTCTTGATCATGTAGTTGATAAAACTGACGGCACTTGCCATTCCCCGATCCTTAAAACTTACCGAAGGGTTAAGCCCGTCGTTTTTAACGTAGAATTCCTTGCCGATAAAATCACTCAATTCCGGATTTGATTTAACGATCGGGGTATCCCCTTCGCCGAGATAAATAATGTCCTCGAGAGGGATAATCGGAAAAATAAACTCGTAAAACCTGAAGATTCCTTTTAATGAGGCAATGTTGAGCATTTTTCGATAATCAAAAACTTCCTGCCAGTACTCACCTGGTTTTTCCTTAAGCTTTGAGAAACTTACATTTTTTATTCTCAGGAGACTTTTGCATTGAGGGCAGGTGTATAAAAACTGGTTGATGTCAAAGCTTTTTCCGCAGCCAATGCATTCATAAACCATTTCTGCTTGATACTCTGGAATCAGATCTTCGGGAGTATCAGGATGGAAATTTGCCGGAACCATAGCAATCACCTGTAGTTAGTGTTCATTTTTAGAGACATTTTTTTATTTTTTCATAAATATCACATTATTATAAAAAAGAAAAATTAGTCAATGGAGATTATTCGTTACGAATGGGATGCTTCGATTTAAGCGGAGCTCACATTATCGGAGGTTCTTGCATTGGATTTGAAGGGTTTGTTTTAGGTTGTTCGCTGGGTTGGTGTTTTCGCCCTTTATTTTATTTTATCGACATCGTGTTATACGCATACCCGTAAAATAGCCCTATCCAAATCTAAGATTGCACTGATTAAGTCGTACCCCAAAACTAAAAAAGACCGGTCGCCTCTGTATCCGGGCCATTCGGCCTAATTTTTTGTTTTCGTCGTTTATGGAAGATCCTTCCACAGCGGCACCATTTTTTTCTACTGTGATTATTGGTTAAGGGAAGGGGGAGGGTTAATAATTTCTATTTTTTTAACTTGCTAATTCCCTGCAGCTTGCTGCAGGGTAAAAACAATTACCAGCCCTTTAGGGTTAAAATCCGTACCCAAAGGGGCAAAATTCCTATCCCTGTAGCTTTTGCTACAGGGATAGGAATTTTGAGGATTTTCATATTTTACTCCCAAGTGGGAAAAAAGTCTATAAAAAAGAGGGGAGAATTAAAGGTTTCTTTCTCTCTTTCCCTGACCAACCACAGCCAATCCATAACCCCGATCAAGGTATTTTTTAACGTTGTTTTTTATGAAAAAATTAATGATTTTATATTGTTTTAAAGAAAATGCAGTATACGGAAGAATTGCCTTGACAGCGGAAATTTAAATTTAGTATTTTAAGGAAACTTTATCCGATGAATGACCATTCATTCAGTAATATTTTTAAAAATTTTTTTAAGGGACACAGCACGATCTTCCTCTTTTTTTACTTCAGTAGCAAACCCCATGCTTAAAGAATACTTACAAATATTAATTCTTATGGTAATTGTTTTTGGTTTTGCTGGAGTAACCCTCCTTCTTTCCGCCCTTTTAGGACAAAAAAAGAAGAGCGACACAAAGCTCATGCCGTACGAATGCGGTATTGATCCGGTTGGTACTGCCAGGCAACGGTTTTCGATTAAGTTCTATATTACCACCATGATTTTTATTCTCTTTGATATTGAGGCATTATATCTTTACCCCTGGGCAGTGATTTATCGGAGGCTCGGCGTATTTGGACTGGTAGAGATGGGGTTTTTTATTCTTGTTCTGCTGGTTGGGTTTATCTATGTTTGGAAGAAAGGGGCTTTTGAATGGGATTAGAAAGCCACTTGGGAGAAAATATCATCACCACGACATTAGAGTCGCTGGTAAACTGGGGACGGAGGTCTTCCTTATGGCCGGCCACGTTTGGCTTGGCCTGCTGCGCAATTGAGATGATGACTTCTTGTATGCCCCGGTATGACTTAGCCCGGTTTGGCGCGGAGGTGTTTCGGGCCTCACCCCGGCAAGCGGATTTGATGATTGTCGCCGGAACCGTTACCAACAAGATGGCTTCGGTCGTGCGGAGGATTTACGAACAGATGGCTGAGCCTAAATGGGTGATCGCTATGGGCGCTTGCGCGGCTACCGGAGGAATATTTAATTCTTATGCTGTAGTGCAAGGCGTTGACCGGATTATCCCGGTAGATGTTTATGTGCCCGGCTGTCCTCCTAAACCGGAAGGGTTGATTCACGCGATCATCCAGATTCAGAATAAGATTAAAAACGAAAAGTTTTCGGATCGGAAGTAATCGAATTATGACTATGACCCAGGAACACCCTGCGATAAAAAAACTCGAACAAGCTTTCCCCGGAGTGGTTAAAAAAATTATAACGGCTTTCGGGGATCCCGGGATCCTCGTGGATAAGGAAGATGTGAAAAGAGTTTGTTGCCTTCTCAAGGAAGATAAGGAACTCAGCTTTGATCTTCTTTCCGACTTCGGTGGGGTGGATTATCAAGGGAAAAAGGATAAACGGTTTGAGTTAATCTATCAGCTTTATTCCACCCGAACGCACCAGTGGCTTCGGGTGAAAACCGAAGTGGGTGAGAATGAAAGTGTTCCTACGATGACTGGTATCTGGAAAGCTGCCGACTGGCCGGAACGGGAATGCCATGAAATGTTTGGGATTGAATTCGATGGGCATCCTGATTTGCTGCGGCTTCTGACGATTGAGGAATTTGATGGGTTTCCGCTCCGGAAGGATTATCCTTTACTGGGCAAGGCGGAGATAATCGCCGGACACGAAGGAGGAGTGCAGTGGCGGAAGCGCGACTAAACCCACACCTGCACACGGAAACCATGATTCTGCACATGGGTCCCCAGCACCCAAGTACTCACGGGGTGTTGAGGGTTGACCTGGAGCTTGACGGCGAAGTGATTTTGAGGGTAATCCCCCATTTGGGACACCTTCATCGGGGAATTGAGAAACTTGCCGAAAATAAAACCTACCATCAAGTTATTCCCTTAACCGACCGATTAGATTACCTCAGTCCCATGGTGAACAATTTCGGGTACGCACTGGCAGTGGAAAGGCTTTTGGGAATCCAGATGCCAGAGCGTGCACAAGTTATTCGGGTTATCATGGTGGAATTGACCAGGATCCAGAGCCACTTGGTCTGGATGGGAACCCACGTCCTTGACATCGGGGCGATGAGTCCGATCATGTATTGTTTCCGAGAGCGGGAAGAGATCTTGGATATCTTTGAGATGGTGGCAGGAGCGCGGATGAATCCGAGCTATATCCGGGTCGGCGGAGTTAACGGAGACGTCATGAGCGCGGCCAGGGATAAGATCGCGGAGTTTACAGAAACATTTCCCAAGCACATTACAGAGTATGAGGATTTGCTCACCAATAACCCGATTTGGATCAACCGGACCAAGGGAGTAGGAAAAATAACGGCGGAAGAAGCGATCAACCTGGGAACAACCGGCCCGACGTTACGGTCTTGCGGCTTTAAATGGGATTTAAGGAAGACGAATCCTTACAGTGGGTATGAAAATTATCAATTTGACTTTATCCTGGGCAAAAACGGGGATGTGTATGACCGATACCGGGTTCGCATTGAAGAAATGAAACAAAGTATCGATTTAATCAAACAGGGATTGAAAAAACTTAAACCCGGGCCTATTTACGCGGATGATGCAAAAGTCATTCCCCCAATAAAAGAAAAGGTGATGACTGATATCGGTGCCTTAATTCATCATTTCAAGATCATCAGTGAAGGATTCAAAGTGCCGGAAGGGGAGGTATACCAGGCAATTGAGACCCCGCGGGGTGAATTAGGATTTTATATCGTCAGCGACGGGAGTTCTAAACCGTATCGGGTTAAAATCAAGACCCCTTCGTTTATGAATTTAATGGCGCTTGAGACTTTAGCAAAGGGCCGATTGTTAGCTGATATTGTGGCTATTATCGGCAGTATGGATATTGTTCTCGGCGAAATTGATAAGTAAAGTAAATAAGATTATGGGAAAAGTATTATTCAGCAGCTGGGCGAACAAAGTAGTTGATAACCGGGGAAAGGCTCCGGAGGCATTCCAGGAAGCTGAGCCGAAAAAATTGCCGGATGTCTATGCCGGAAATGAAAAAATTGTCGGCTTCATGGGGTGGGACGGGATTGTGCTGAAGGATGAGATGGTTGTTAATATTGTGGATATGGCGAGAGCGTATCTCGAGGCCATTCAGGGCGCTTCGTGCGGACGATGTATTCCCTGCCGGGTTGGGACGCGGATAATGCGGGAAACCTTAAGCCGCATTTGTTCGGGAAAAGGGAAAAAAGAAGATTTAGAAACTCTGGAAAGACTGGGGGAGGAAATTCTTACGAGTGCGAAATGTGAAATTGGTAAATCCGGCCCGGTCCCCATACTCCACGCGCTCACGCACTTTAAAGCCGCGTTTGAAAAACACGTTGCCGAGAAGAAAGAATTACCCAAAGGAAATTATCACTTCCAGGTTACGGCACCCTGCATGGATGCGTGCCCGGTGCATCTTGATGTTCCGTCCTACGTTGAACTGATCAAAAACCTCAGGTTTGAAGACTCCCTGAGCCTTATTCGGGAGCGGAATGCTCTTCCCGGAGTGTGCGGTCGGGTGTGTATCCGGCCCTGTGAGTTCCATTGCCGGAGGGCGAATCTGGATGAGCCGATTCAAATTAAGACCTTGAAGCGGTTTGTCGGTGACTATGAGATTGAGCACCAGATCGAGCCTCAACTGAAAAGTGAAACCAAGAAAGAGCACAAGATTGGGGTGGTCGGCGCTGGACCGGCTGGTCTTGCCTGTGCGTTTTATTTAAGCTTAAAAGGGTATCCGGTGAAAATTTTCGAGGCCTTGCCGGAAGGCGGAGGCATGGCTGCCGTGGGTATCCCTGACTACCGGCTTCCCCGGAACATTCTCCAGTACGAAATTGAGGTGATAAAGAAACGGGGAGTGGAAATACAGTACAACACCCGTGTGGGCAAAGACATTACCCTGGACGAGATGAAAGCTCAGGGTTTTCGCGCTATCTTCATCGGCGTCGGCGCCCACTTGAGTAAAAAAATGGGAGTTGACGGCGAAGACGCCGGCTATCAAGGCTTTGTCAAAGGCGTTGAATTTCTCCGGGACATCAACCTGGGCAAAGAAATTTATAAAGGAAAAAAGCTCCTCGTGGTAGGAGGAGGGAATGTGGCAATTGACTGTGTTCGCTCCGCCTTTCGGGTAGGGTTTACTGATTCTAACATCGTTTACCGTCGCTCCCGTGCTGAGATGCCGGCGGACCCCGTGGAAATTGAAGACGCTGAAATAGAAGGAGTGAACTTCCATTTTCTCACTCTCCCGAAGCGGATCATTACGGAGAACCACCGGGTTACCGCGGTCGAATGTATCCGGATGGAGTTGGGCGAACCGGATGAAAGCGGAAGGAGAAGACCCGTAGAAGTTAAAGGCTCGGAATTTATTATCGAGACCGATGTGCTGATTCCGGCTATTGGTCAGGATGTTGATCTCTCATTACTTCCTGAGGGGAGTGGTGTTACAAAAACCAAGTGGAGCACGATTGTGGTTGATGCGGACAGCATGGCGACTTCACAGGAGGGGATTTTTTCCGGGGGTGATTGTGTGACCGGTCCGGATGTGTTGGTGGGAGCATTGGCCGCTGGTTATGATGCTGCCATCGCCATTGATCAGTACCTCACCGGTCAGAAGATGATCCTCCCCGATTACCGACGGCAAGAAAAGATGGTAAGTGAAATTGGCGTGTATGATAAAAATGAGAAACTGGGGATTGTTGGTGGAGTTCCAAAAGCAAAGATGGGGCACCTCTCACCGCAGACCCGAATCCACAGTTTTGATGAAGTAGAATTAGGATTTCCCCCGGATACGGCGATTCGGGAGGCAGAGCGGTGTCTTCGATGCTATCGGGTAGCTCTTTACGCGACGAAAACAGAATGAACGACAACGTAACCATAACCATTGACGGAAAAGAAATTTCGGTCCCCAAGGAGACCACAATCTTGGCGGCCGCCAGAGCCCTGGGGATAGAAATCCCTACTCTTTGTTATCACCCCAAACTATTGCCCATCGGTTCCTGCCGGCTTTGTCTCGTGGAAATCGAGGGATACGAGAAACCGGTTACCTCCTGCAATACTCCGGTAGTATCCTATATGAAGGTAACCACCCAGTCAGAAAAACTTCTTGCACTGCGGAAGGAAGCCATCCAGTTTATGTTGGTTAATCATCCGCTCGATTGTCCGATCTGCGACAAAGGCGGGGAATGCCGACTTCAGGATTTAGCTTTTGAGTTTGGGCTCGATCAGGAAGTCTATAAGGTAGAGGCAAATTCTCTTACCATTGACTACCTGTCACCCTTGGTGGAAAGGAATAATAACCGGTGTGTCCGGTGCGGTCGTTGTGTGAGTGTTTGTAATGAGATCCAGGGAGAAATGGCGATTGAATGGGTGAACCACGGGTATGACGCGGAGATTCTCCCTCGGGGAGGATATCCGCTCAACTGCGAGTTTTGTGGCCAATGTATTGCTCACTGCCCTGTCGGCGCGTTGCTCAACCGCCCCTTTAAATACAAAGCCCGGGTTTGGGAATTAGAGAAAACTCCTTCGGTCTGCCCGTATTGTGGCGGCGGGTGCGCGATTGAGCTGAATGTGCGCAAAAACAAGGTGTTACGGATCACCTCTTCTTACGAAGACACACATAACCAAGGTAACCTTTGCGGCCGGGGCAATTTTGGCTTTGGTTTTATTAATAACAACAACCGGCTCCATTCCCCTTTAATCAAGCGCCGCAAGGATCAGGTACCGGTTACCTGGGAAGACGCTCTCGGGAGCGCTGCCGAGCAGTTAAAGAAAATCCTTAAGTCCTCAGGACCGGAGAGCATTGCCGGCTTAGCCTCTCCTCGGGCTTCCAATGAGGATAACTATCTTTTTCAGAAGTTTTTCCGGGCCGCTATCGGCACGAACAACATTGATAGCCCGGCTCATTTTAATTACCGAAACCTGGAGCGGGGGTTGCGAGCAACCCTAGGATTGCCTGCAAGTCCTCAGGGATTTGATGCTCTGGAAAAAGCTCCAGTCATTTTTGTTCTCGGCGCTGATGTGCGCGCGGAATGTCCTCCCGCCGCCTTGAAGATCATGAGAATGGCGCGTCTGCACGGGGCCGTGCTCGTGGTTGGGAACCCTCGGACAACCAAGCTCGATAAATTCGCCAACCTGCACCTGCGGTATTATCCGGGAACAGAACTGCTTTTGGTTGCGGGGATCATGAAAGCGGTTTTGGAACGAGGTTTGGAAAACAAAGAACGGATCGAGACGATTCCTCAGTTTTCGATTCTTAAAAAATCTTTAGAAGCAAAAACCCTTCAGGAACTTGCTGATCTTACTGGTGTTCCGATTGAACAGATTCATCAGGTGGCCACGATTTTAGGGAAGAAAGATACCGGATGTATCGTTTTTGGGTATGATGTTTTTACTCATCAGCAGGCCAAAGAGGTGGTCGCCTCCTTAGGCACGTTAGGTCTTATGACGGCCGCAATCAGCCAGAAAGACCGGAGCCTCATTCCGATTATCGCCAAAAATAATGTCCAGGGAATGCTCGACATGGGCGTGATGCCGGATCTCCTCCCTGGCTATCAGAGACTGGAAAAAGCTGCATCCTTTGAAAAGGCTTGGGGCAGGCCGATACCAAAACAACCGGGCAAAAATGCAGAAGAAATTCTTCATGGTATTCTTGAAGGAAAAATAAAAGCGCTTTATGTCATGGGATGCGATCCACTTATTGATTTTCCCTTTCCGGACAAGTGGGAAGAAGCGTTGGGTAAACTGGAATGGCTGGCAGTGCAAGATGTTTTTTATTCTGAGGTAGCGTCCAAGGCTGACTATGTCTTTCCCGCAGTAACCTTTGCGGAAAAAGAAGGGACGTTTACTAACGGTGAACGGCGGGTGCAAAAATTTTCTACGGGGATTTTGCCGTATCGGAGCGCCTTGCCGGATTGGGTAATCATCCAAAAACTCTCTCACGGAATTGGCTATCCTATGGATTATTCTCATCCGAGAGCGATCATGGGAGAGATTGCTTCTTTAGTGCCGCAGTATAAAGGGGTTGCCTATGAACTTTTGGGAAGGAAGGGGATACAGTGGTCAAGCACAGATGGTACTCCTTCCTTCGTTTCTTTTTCTCTCAACAAAGTGGAAAAGCCCAAACCAGGAAATTTTACCTTAATAACCGGGACCGCGTTCTTTCATTCCGGTACGCTCTCGACCAATTCAGGACTTACTGTTCTTGGAGGCAAAGCGTGGGTGGAAATAAATCATGAGGATGTCGAAACGCTGGGGGTAAACGAAGGAGATCAAGTAACGATTTCCTCGTCAGGCAAAGCGGTGAGTGCTTCGGTTAAAGTGAGTTCCGCTGTTCCTCGGGGAGTAGTTTTTGTCCCTAATAATTTTCGTGACGCTAAAGTGAACCAGTTGATCGCCAATCAGAACTATTGCCCGGTAGAGATCACCAAGGGGTTAGGAAATGGTTGAATTATTATTTATGTTACTAAAAATTGTGATTGTATTTGCCGCCCTGCTTTTAACGGTGGCGTACATGACTTGGCTGGAACGGAAGGTGCTGGGACATATGCAAAGCCGGCTCGGTCCCCATCGGGTAGGGATAAACGGGTTATTACAGCCGATCGCTGACGGAATAAAGCTCTTTTTCAAAGAAGATGTGATTGTTACTGCTGCGGACAAGGTGGTATACCACTTAGCCCCGTTTATTATTATCTCAACCGCGCTTTTAACGGTGGCCGTCATTCCGTTTGGAGATTCAGTTAAGATTTTTAGCCATGATATACCATTACGGATCGCTGATATCAATATCGGACTTCTCTATATCTTTGCCTTGTCTTCTTTGGGGGTTTATGGGATTGTGCTGGCAGGGTGGTCGTCGAACAACAAATATGCCTTAATGGGAGGTTTGCGCTCAGCAGCGCAGATGGTAAGTTATGAGCTTCCGTTGGGTCTTGCGACGATCGGGGTTTTGATGCAGTCGGAAAGCTTAAGTTTAGTTAAAATTGTGCAGGCACAGGGAACCCAGGGCTGGTTTTTCTTGCCTCAGTTTATCGGTTTTTTAATTTTCTTTATCTGTGCGGTGGCTGAATGCAACCGCACTCCTTTTGATCTTCCGGAAGCGGAAGGTGAGCTGGTGGCGGGATTTCACGTTGAATATTCAAGTATGAAATTTGCGCTTTTCTTTATGGCCGAATACGCAAGCGTTATTCTTATGAGCGCTTTGATCGTAACGCTTTTCTTTGGGGGCTGGCTGGGACCAGGTTTTATTTCCTGTCCCGCATGGTGCGGCCCCATCTGGTTTGGCATTAAAGTTTTTATTTTCAGTTTTATTTTTATCTGGCTCCGGGCAACCTTTCCCCGTTTCCGGTATGACCAGTTGATGCAATTTGGTTGGAAGGTTCTTTTCCCGTTGAGCATTATCAACATTGCGGTAACCGCAGTCGTGATGATTAGATAGAGAAAAAGCATGATCGGAGCAACGATAAAAGGAATTTGGGCACTTATAAAAGGGTTGAGCGTTCCCTTTAAATTTTTCTTTACCCGTCCGGTCACGATGAAATACCCGGAGGAAATGCGGGAGCCGTATTTACGCTACCGGGGTTCCCATATTTTACGGCTGGATGAAAAAGGGAAGGAGAAGTGCGTTGCCTGCTCGCTGTGTGCGACGGTTTGTCCGGCCCAGGTGATTACCCTCGAAGCCGGGGAAGGAAATGAGCACGAAAAGTATCCGATCACTTTTGAAATTGATATGGGAAAATGTATTTTTTGCGGTTATTGTGTGGAAGCCTGCCCCAAGGCGGCAATCATTATGAGCCGGTCGTATGAGCTGGCAGAATACCGGCGGGAAGATTTAACGTATGACAAGGAGCGGCTGATAAAAGTCGGAAAATGAGTTAAGAAAATGGAAGGAATTATTTTTTACATTATTGCCTTGGTTACGATCATTGCCGCCGTGAGGGTGGTGATGGGACGCAACGCGATTCACAGTGCCCTGTGGTTAGTGCTGGTTTTTTTCTGTTTTGGCGCCCTTTATGTGCTTTTACAAGCCGAATTTGTCGCGGCGATTCAAGTTATTGTCTATGCCGGAGCGATTATGGTCCTCTTCCTGTTTGTGATTATGCTTCTCAGGGTTGATCGGGCGGAGGAGCTACTCTCCAAACATCGGACCCAGAGAGTGGTGGGAGTTCTTTTGGGGATTGCGCTGCTGGTGGGAATTGGCGTGACCGTCATGGTTGACCTGTTGCCAGGGAAGGCCGGAGAGAAGAGCATCGAGACATTGAATGCCCTGGCCGGGGGAAATACCCAGGCATTGGCGGAAAAGCTTTTTACTGATTATCTGCTCCCCTTTGAAGTTACCTCAGTCCTTCTTCTGGCCGCGATTGTTGGAGCAGTTATCTTAGCCAAACGGAAAGAGGAGAAATAATCCATGATTCCTTTATCCCACTATTTGGGTTTGAGTGTGATCCTGTTTACGCTCGGAGTGCTTGGGGTTGTGATAAGGCGAAATGCGATCGTGATATTTATGTGCATTGAGCTTATGCTTAATGCCGTAAACTTAAGTTTTGTGGCCATAGCCCGGAGTTTATCGTCTTTGGATGGCCAGGTAATTGTCCTTTTGGTGATGACGGTGGCGGCAGCAGAAGCAGCAGTGGGTCTTGCGATCATTATCAGCATCTTCCGGACTAAGGGAACCATCAATGTTGATGAGATAAATTTACTTAAATGGTAAGAAAGTAAGGTATTATGCTGGACCTCATCTGGTTAGTTCCATTTTTGCCTTTGTGCGGAGTCTTGATTAACGGACTGGTGGGAATACGGTTTCCCAAATGGCTCACCGGAACCATCGGCTCGCTTACGGTGTGTGGTTCCTTTCTGGTATCCTGCGGGGTTTTTTATGAGCTTATTCAACTTCCCGCCGCCGAACGCGTCAAAGAAGTGATCCTGTGTCAGTGGATTCCGAGCGGAGATTTCGTGGTCAACCTCGGATTCCTGGTTGATCCGCTTTCTATGGTGATGCTCCTTACCGTAAGCGGGGTATCTTTCCTTATTCACGTTTATTCGATCGGGTATATGCATGAGGATGAAGGGTTTAGACGTTACTTTGTTTATCTCAACCTCTTTGTCTTTTTTATGCTTATGCTGGTTTCTGCCAACAGTTTCCTCCTGATGTTTGTGGGTTGGGAAGGAGTGGGTCTCTGCTCTTATCTTCTGATCGGATTCTGGTACCAGCGTCAGGCTCCTGCGGACGCGGGTAAAAAGGCTTTTGTTGTTAACCGGGTTGGGGACTATGGATTTTTATTGGGCATGATGCTCATTTTTGTAACTTTCGGAAGCCTCGACTTTTTAAAAGTATTTCCGGTTGCTCATCACTATCTTCCCTATGGCGGAATTACGGCTACCATGATTACCCTTCTTCTTTTTATAGGAGCGTGTGGAAAATCCGCTCAGTTTCCGCTTTACGTATGGCTCCCCGACGCCATGGAAGGCCCCACCCCTGTCAGCGCTCTGATTCATGCTGCCACCATGGTTACTGCCGGCGTTTATATGGTAGCGCGATGCAATGCTCTCTATGTTTTGGCTCCCCTATCTCTGTGGGTAGTGGCGATAGTGGGAGTGGGAACAGCGCTCTATGCTGCTACTATGGGACTTACCCAGTTTGACATTAAACGGGTGCTCGCGTATTCAACGATAAGCCAGCTCGGTTATATGTTTCTGGCCTGCGGTGCGGGGGCATTTGCGGCAGGGATTTTTCACCTTATGACCCATGCGTTTTTTAAAGCCCTTCTTTTTCTTGGCGCCGGGAGCGTGATGCATGCTTTGTCCGGAGAGCTTGATATCCGAAAGATGGGAGGATTGAGAAAACAGCTTCCCTGGACCCATTCAACCTTTTTGATCGGAACCCTCGCGATTGCCGGTATAGCTCCGCTGGCCGGTTTTTTCAGCAAGGATGCAATCCTGTGGGGAGCATTCCAGAAGAATTCCTGGTTATGGCTGGTGGGCGCAATCACCGCGTTGCTCACAGCTCTGTATATGTTTCGCGCGGTATTTATGGCTTTTTACGGCAAGCCGAGGCTCGATGAGCATGTGGCAAATCACGTGCATGAATCTCCCCCGGTGATGATTTTACCTCTGGCAGTATTAGCCGTGCTATCACTGGTTGGGGGTTGGATCGGTATTCCTCCCTCCTTGGGAGGCGGAGAATGGTTTCGAGAGTTTTTAGCGCCGGTGTTTAAAAGCGCGGTTCCGGTTGCTGTTCATCATCAGGCCGGCGGGTTGAGCTTGGTCGGTCTTGCTCAGGCGGCCGAAGCTTTTGCGCATGGAGAGGAACTTTCGCTTGAATGGGCGCTTATGGGAGTTTCCTTTGGAGTGGCGATTGTGGGTATTAGCCTCGCTTATTATCTTTACCTGAAAAATCCGGAGGCCCCGGGAAAAATTGCGGGTACGTTTAAAACCCCTTATCGAATCATTTTCAATAAATATTATATGGACGAAATTTATAATGCAATTTTTGTGCAGCCTATTCGCCGTGTCTCTGAATGGCTGTGGCACTCAGTTGACGAAAACGTTATTGATGGAACCGCTAATGGAGCCGGCAGGTTGTGTACTGGTTTAAGCGCCATTCTTAAGCGGCTTCAAACGGGTTATGTCCAAAACTATGCAATTTGGATGTTGGTGGGAACAGTACTGCTTATCGCATACTACCTTTTCCGCTAAGGAGAATTGATGGAGTATCCGATCCTCAGCTATTTAATATTTTTACCCTTGATCGGTGTGGTTGGGCTTTTTTTCCTTGACCACACGAAAGAAAAGCTTTTAAAAGGGTTCGCCCTTTTTATCACGTTGGTCGAGTTTGTTCTTTCACTGCCCTTATTTTTTATGTTTCAGGTGGAAAACGGTGGGATGCAGTTTACCGAATATCTCTCCTGGATACCGCGCTTGGGGATTGCTTATCGGGTGGGACTCGATGGACTCAGCCTCTGGCTGGTACTGCTGACTACCTTTTTATCCTGTATCGCCGTGTTAGCCTGCTGGGAAGATATTAAGCAGCATGTCAAAGAGTTCCTCGTTTGTATTCTCCTTATGGAGACGGGGATGGTGGGGGTTTTTGTATCCCTGGATGTTTTTCTTTTTTATGTTTTCTGGGAATTAATGTTGGTGCCGATGTACTTTATTATCGGGGTGTGGGGTAATCCCGCGCGCAGGATTTATGCGGCCATAAAGTTTGTGCTTTTCACCATGGTGGGAAGCTTGCTCATGCTTGTGGCAATTCTCTATATTTACTTTTATCACGCGAACGTTACCGGGGAATACACCTTTGATCTTTTAAAATGGTATGCGTTGGCGATTCCCCACTCGGTGCAGACCTGGCTTTTTCTGGCTTTTGGACTTGCCTTTGCCATCAAGGTTCCGATGTTTCCTTTTCATACTTGGCTACCGGATGCGCATACAGAGGCGCCAACTGTTGGCAGCGTGCTCCTTGCGGCGGTTCTTTTGAAGATGGGAACCTATGGTTTCCTCCGCTATAATTTGCCGCTTTTTCCTGAAGCTTTCGTGAGTTTTGTGCCGGTGATATCGTTCCTGGCAGTGGTGGGAATTATTTATGGGGCTTTGGTGGCCATGGTTCAAACGGACCTAAAGCGGTTAGTTGCCTTTTCTTCCGTAAGCCATTTGGGGTTTGTGATGCTCGGTCTTTTTACCTTGAACCTCCAGGGGATTCAGGGCGGAATCCTGCAGATGATCAACCATGGACTTTCGACCGGAGCCTTGTTTCTCATCGTGGGGATGCTCTACGAGCGCAGACATACCCGGTTGATCGCGGAATTCGGAGGGTTATCAAAGGCGATGCCCGTATATGCTACTCTTTTCATGATTGTTACCCTTTCTTCCATCGGGCTTCCTGGTCTCAATGGTTTTGTGGGTGAATTTTTGATTCTTTTGGGAGCGTTCCGTTCTCAGTTTACGAACGTGATATTCGTGGTGTTTGCCGCAACCGGCGTCATCCTCGCTGCGGTTTACATGTTGTGGATGTTTCAGCGCGTTATGTTTGGCGAGGTGACGAATCCGAAAAATAAAAATCTCCCTGATTTAACTAAACGGGAACTTATAGTTTTAATACCTTTGGTAATTTTTATTATCTGGATTGGCGTTTATCCCAAACCATTTCTTAAACCCATGGAAGCAACTGTTAACGGAATGATAAAAAGGGTAGAACAAAGGGTGAACGTGAAAAACCCCGTTCAGGAGGGAAAAGTGTCTTTCAAGGCTTTTAAGGTGATTGAAAGCCGGGGAGAACAAGGAGCATAGAATGACGATACCAGATGTAAACTGGACTTCAATCGGACCAGAACTAATACTCTTCGGCACCGCGGTAATGGTGATTTTTTTGGATCTCGTGATTAAAGGAAAAAAGAAAGACAGCCTCGGATACCTTGCAGTGCTCGGGATGGTATTTGCGTTAGTGTTTGTGCTGGTGGATGAGGGGGGTGTGAAAAAAGCTTTTGGGGGGATGATTATCAATGATAGTTTTACTCGATTTTTAACGGTTCTTATAGTAGGCGTGGGCCTTATCGTTACCCTGATGTCCATGCAGGCCCTTCGGGAGGGAAGTATGGACGTGGGGGGATACCATACTTTGGTGCTCCTTGCTACCATAGGGATGCTGCTTATGGTTAAGGGGCTTGATCTGATCATAATTTTTCTCGGTTTGGAGACCCTTTCAATAGCCATCTATGTTTTAGTGGGTTATCGAAAGTGGGTGGAACAAAGTGCGGAGGCGGCATTTAAGTATTTCCTGCTGGGAGCGTTTGCTGCGGCTTTCTTGCTCTATGGGATCGCTCTGGTTTACGGGGCAACCGGGACAACGCGGATTGAGGGAATTGCCCAGTATATTGCCCTTAAAAATTTAGGAACAAATCCGCTTTTGCTTTTAGGGGTTGGACTTCTTCTGGTTGGTCTGGGTTTTAAATTAGCGTTAGTACCGTTTCACTCTTGGACCCCGGATGTGTACGAAGGAGCGCCGACTGCGATTACCGCTTTTATGGCTGTGGGAGTCAAAGCCGCGGCTTTTGCCGCGTTTTTGAGAATTTTTGGAGGAGCATTACCCCTTCTTGACTTTCAGTGGAAAGATGTGCTGTGGGTGCTGGCGGTTATCACTATGACCGTGGGGAATGTCGTGGCGTTATCTCAGACGAATATCAAAAGGATGCTTGCCTACTCCAGTATCGCGCATGCCGGGTATATTCTCGTGGGCATCATTGCCGGTGGGAGCGTTGGCTGGTCAGCCGTGCTCTACTATTTAGGGGCCTACGCGTTTATGAATCTGGGCGCTTTCGGCATTGTGGTTTTCTATGGACAGAAGGAAGAAGCTAATGTTGAGATTGCAGATTATGCTGGACTTGGATTTAGATACCCGTTTTTAGGCGCAGCAATGGCGATCTTCCTTTTTTCTTTAGCCGGGATTCCCCCGTTAGCTGGCTTTATGGGGAAGTTTTATATTTTTAGTGCGGCGATTAAATCCGGCTATATATGGCTTACCATCATCGGAGTGATGAACAGCCTGATTTCGGTTTTTTACTACTTCCGGGTTACCGTGATTATGTATATGAAAGAGCCGATTAAAGAGGTGGCTCTCGAATATTCCCTCCCGATCACGATCGTGCTGATCATTACCTTAGCCGGAACCATCCAGATGGGAGTTGCTCCAACCTTTTATCTGGAACGAGCCCTTGATTCGATTAAGTGGCTGATAGGCTGATTTTAGGGAAGCATTCCGTGTCCTCGCTGTCTGCTCAATAAACAACCCCGAACTTTTATTTTGTTGATTTTTTGCCTGGTTAAGATTAAAAAGGATAAAAAATAACAAACCCACATAAAAATAATCCCGATTCAGGGCAAGGGCCTCTTTGATGGGGGGCTTTTAAACATTGATAAAAATAAATATTTTGTTTTTCTTATTGGGTAAATATGATCTGCGGGTTATCTCCCACGTGTTGTTAGCTTAATACCCACCCCAGGTGTGCTTTCGAGGCCATTGTTTTTTAATCCCTCTCTACAGTGCTTCATTGGGGTCATTAAGTGTCACTGCTCTTAAAACGAAGCCCTCCATCCTGATCCTGGATGCTCATGGGTGTCCTGGTGACTTCCCCACAGATCAACTTTGCTTTTGGCTGCCTTTTGTTTCTGCATATGGTGGGGAGCCTCCTGACTAAAAAATCGTTTATCTCTGGCAAGAGGAACCACAAGCCCGCATATCTTACGGGAGATTGCCGTTAGGGCCTTGATCGTTTCCATGCCTCGATTGCGAAGGCGGCCATATTCCTCGTGGAAAGGCATCCCTTTTTTCACCATTACGGTAGCCAAAAGGAACAACCCCTGCCGCAAAAGAGGACGCTTCCCTTTAGAGATCCGAACCTTTCCATTGTGTGTTCCGGAACTGATCTCATAGAGATTGAGCCCAGCAAGTTTTAAATGTTCTTCTGCATGTTTATAGCGGGACAATCCTCCCGTTTCTCCGATGATAATGGCTGCACTGACAATTCCCAGCCCTTTCAAACTTAGAATATAAGGTGCCCAGTATGCGGGAGAGCAAAGCTTGCCAGGTGGTCTCCTTCTATTTTGGTTAGGCTATCCTTCAGACCGAGTATTCTTTCTACTGTAGTGCGTATGGCCACGCGATAGGTGAGGTGGCCAACACTGACTCCCACCGTATCCCTGGTAAGACACCAGAGGGTATCAAATCGCTTGGTCACAAGGTTTTGTATTTTTGCTGCAACGTGGTTTTTATCTTCTGGGCCCCAGCGCTCATTACATCATCCGGTAAAGGGTATTCGGTGTGAAGATGCAGCAGTGTCTTGCTGTCTGACTTTTTGAATAGAATAAATATCTCGGGAAAGACGGTATCCAAAAGCCTCCGAAGATAATTTTGCTTCTCTGTAAGCTCACCGATAAGATACTGCCTTATCTTTGTCAGTTCCCTGAGCTCTGCATTTACTCCTTCAGGCAGCATGCAGGAAGAATATTTTCCATAACGTATAAGTCCGGCAATGATCCGTGGATTCTTTTGCTCCGTTTTCCCCGGAGTATTGTCCTCCAGCTCCTTGGCCCGTTTCGTATGCGCAGCGTTTATTTACCTGCACAACCGTTATCCCTTGTCCTATAAGCCAGCGTGCCGGTATTTCCCAGTAGTGTCCTGTGGATTCCATTCCCACCATCACCTTTTCAGTTTTACATTCATTATTCCACGCGGCGATAAGTCCCAAAAGTTCCCGGTACCCTTTGAGATCATTGGTTATTTTAACAGGCTTTCTGAAAATACCGTCAGGCCTCAGTGCTACAACCATATGGTGATATTTGCCAATATCCATTCCAATAATAAGGCTCTCCGTATTGACAATCATCTGTTTTTTTGGTTTACTCATAGTTGGTTACCTCCTCCTGTAGGTTCTTGGTTATTCGGAAATACCTATGAACATATATGGTCGAGGTAACCTTTTCAAGATACAAACTTTCTTATAGCACTCATAAAATTATAAGATTCCTTTTGACAATGCTATGACGCTAAAGACGCAGATGATTCGCGGATGATTACCCGTTTAAGCGCTCAAGATATATGCAACAGATTGCAGATGCTTGGCGATAGAGAAAGAGCACTGGCACTGCAAAGATACTTCAAGACAGCCCAGGGGGAATATGGGGAAGGTGATTTATTTGTTGGTCTCCGTGTTCCAGAGATAAGAAAATTGACCAAAGAATACCAGACGCTCTCCTTTGAAGAGGTAAGCCAGTTGCTTCAATCCTCCCTCCATGAAGCACGACTGCTGGCGCTCTTCATTTTGGTTCGTGCCTACACACAAGGAGATGATTCTCTTCAAGAGCAGATTTTTAATATCTACCTTCAGAATACCCGGTTTATCAATAACTGGGACCTCGTAGACGCCTCGGCTGAATATATTGTAGGTTCTCATTTGAGATATCGCAGCAGATCTCCTCTCTATACGTTAGCGGTATCTAACCTGCTTTGGGACCGGCGTATCTCCATTGTGGCAACATTCCTTTACATAAAGTGCGGAGAACTTGCTGAGACATTGCGTATCGCAGAACTGTTGCTCAGCGATACAGAGGACCTCATCCATAAAGCTGTTGGCTGGATGCTTCGTGAAATCGGTAAACGTGATCGCCTTACTGAAGAAGAATTTCTGCATGTGCACTACAAAACCATGCCACGGACTATGCTTCGCTATGCTATCGAGAAATTTCCAGAGAAGTTGAGGCAGCAGTATTTGCGTGGGGGAAAGGGTTAGGCTTTTTGGAAAATAAATTAAAAATAAAAACCAGGAGAACTGCATGGGTGATGAAAGAATAATTTTTGACGGTACTTTACCTTATCGGCGGGCCGAATATTTCCCGGTCTGAAGATGCTACTACTTTTGTTGTGGATTGTGGCGACGAACTGGTCATGATTGATTCAGGGGCTGGCCGGTCGGTTGAAATTCTGGAAAAAAACATCCGTGAACTGGGGCTTGATCCCCAAAAAATTTCCACCCTTATTTTGACGCATTGTCATATTGACCATATCGGTGGGGCCCCGTACTTTAAGAAACATTTTCATTGTAAGCTGGTGGCTCATGAGCGTGATACGGAGGCGATTGCAACCGGTGATCCCGCTTTGACCGCTGCTTCTTTTTACGGCACAAGCTTCTCTCCTACTGCAGTAGATGTTATTCTTACAAGTGATCAGGTAACACTCACGGTTGGGAAACAAGAAATTCACTGCCTTCACATTCCCGGACATACTCCCGGTTCAATTGCTCCTTACCTAGATCGAGCAGGCAAGAGAATACTTTTTGGCCAGGACATTCATGGTCCATTCATGAAAAGCTTTGGATCTGACGTTGGTCAATGGAAAACCTCGATGAATAAACTTCTCTCTCTCAAGGCCGATATCCTTTGTGAAGGACACTTCGGAATTTTTCAAACACCTGAAAAAGTGGAAGCGTATATCAAAAAATACCTGAAAGAATATTCCAAAGGATAAAAGGTTCTTATGAATGGTGGCTTGTGTTGACAGGGGAGGCGACCACGTGCCTGATATGATTATCTGCTTCAAGTACCATATAATTTTACCATGCGAGGCGTATCCATTCTGGGGGAATCGTGTCTTCGATCGCACGAATATTGAAAGCTTTATCATTAAACCAGCGGTGAGGAACCACCACGATTTTGTCAGGGTTTGCATTGAGCCAAGCCGCCCACCAGGAAAATGTGCTATTGGGAATAATGGTATGTTTACACAAACTCAGAAGCCAGAAATCGCTGATAAAATGCCCTTTTGAATCCGGCAGGCTTATAAAATCACCGTTATCAAGCTTCATGTTTTTAAGGCACCATGCGATATCATCGGAAAAAACAAAAAATCGGGGGTTAGCTAATCGTTCCTGGATGTATTGAATTGCTTTAGCATAGTAATTTAGATCGCAGATATTGTGGACCTGTGAGTGGAGATAATCCCCTCTGCGAATATGAATACCCACGGAATTCGAGTTTATAATCTTTTCCTTGTAGATAAGTGCTTCGTGGTTGAAAGAAGGTTCTATTAAACGAAGATCTTTTTTTATGGTTGATTCAATGTTTTTGAAATATTTCTCGCTTTGGAAAAAACCGTCTAAATAAACTCCATCTTTGATTTTTAATACCTTCGGGTCAAATCCCCACCCTTTTTCGTGATAAAATCTTTGATCAGCAGCAGGCAAATAGAGACCATATCCCCACAAGATTCTTTTATAGATTGGAGGTCGATAGAGTATTTCAGTAAATCCGAAATCCTGAAGTGGCCGGATAATTTTTTTCGCGAAGGGATCGTGTTTTTTCATGTAATGGATCACGTTCAGGCGGAGAGTGGTATTGTTTTTAATTGCCAAATGCCTTCCAACCGCGTATTGGAAAAGAATATTCCCGAATCTTTCTTTTAGTATGACTGTTATCATGAGATGGAAAACCTTCAGGTTAGAACTAGCGATAAATGGTTGGGATATTTCTTCCCGGCTTATTGCCTTTCGTTTTCGGACAAAAAATCAAAGCTTGATTTTAAAAGGTACCGCTGATCTTTCTTCAACCAGTTTTTTTAGTTTCACTTCTTCGGCTTTGAGAATATCGAGCAGCATCAAAGCTTCAATCGGGGTAAAAAATAAGGATTGTCCCTCCCCACTGTGGATCATAACCCCTGAGTCTTTAACCTCAATGGTGAATTTTTCCATTTTTTCTTTCATGAAACCATATTTCCTTTATTCGCGCACGCTAGTTTTTTTTACGCGCGGTATAAGCAACACACTTCGCATCTTTTTAATTTTTTTAAACTATTTGATTCTCAAATAAATAATATTAAAAACGAGCTGAAAGTCAATATGACAATCCGGCCACAGAGTTTTTTCCCTTCTTGACAGAGAGAAAATTTTATAGTAAATTTTTAAATAATTATTGGAGGTTAGCATCTTAATCAAAAATTATTTGATTTCTTGTGACCAGGAGAATATGCATGCCCAAATTAAAATCACAAATGCCTGAAAGCGAACTTCTCAAAATGTACCATGATATGGTCCTTATTCGTGAGTTTGAAGAACGGACTGCCGAGATGTACACCCGGGGAAAAATTACCGGGTTTTGTCATCTCTATATCGGTGAAGAGGCTGTTGCCGTTGGAGCGATAAGTGCTCTTCATCCTGATGACTATGTAATAAGTTCTTATCGTGACCATGGACATTGTTTGATTAAGGGTACCAGTCCAAAGGAGGTTATGGCCGAACTTTTCGGTCGGGCCACGGGAACATGCAAAGGAAAAGGCGGGTCAATGCATCTTTTTGATCCAACGACAAACTTTTTTGGGGGGTATGCCATTGTTGCGGGGGGGGTGCCGATTACCTTAGGTGTTGGCTATGCAATTAAATACCGGAAAGAGGACAAAGTGGTAGCTAGTTTTTTTGGCGATGGGGCGACTAATGCGGGCGCTTTTTATGAATCATTGAATATGTCAAAGATATGGTCACTTCCGATCATTTTTATTTGTGAGAATAATTTTTTTGGAATCAGTACCGCGGTTTCTTGGGCATCCGCCACAACCGATATTGTTAAAAAAGCTGAGGCGCATGGGATACCAACCGAAAAGGTGAATGGGATGGATGTCATGGCAGTGCGGGAGGCCATAAAAAAAGCGGCTAAGTATGCGCGGGAAGGAAAGGGCCCTTATTTTGTTGAAGCCTTGACTTACCGTTTTCGGGGGCATTCCATGTCGGATCCGGCTGATTACCGGATACCCCGGGAAGAAAAAATTTGGAAAGATCGTGATCCGATTCCGAACTTTGCCCGGAAATTAATTGCGGAGGGGATCAGTGATGCTGATGGTCTTCGATCGATAAAAGAGGAACTGGAAAGAGAGGTGGAAGAAGCAGTCAGGTTTGCTGACAACAGTCCCTGGCCTGAGGCCATTGAACTTATGAAAGACATTTATTCAGAAAAAGAAGGAGAAGAACGATGAGAGAAGTTTTAGTTAAATATTTAAAAAATCTGCAGCAAGAAGCTATTATGGGTGAACAACGCTTAATCATTGATGAGCCCCAGGAATTTGGCGGTGATGGGAAAGGCCCTAATCCGTATGATCTCCTGTTAGCTTCTTTGGGGGGATGCACGGCGATGACCATTATCAGCTATGCCAAGCGTAAGGAAATTCCTTTGGAGGGTGTGCAGATACGTTTAACGCACGAAAAGATTTACGCTCAGGATTGCAGTGAATGTATGACTAAAGAAGGGAAGCTTGATCAAATTACCCGCACCATTTATCTCCAGGGGCCTATAAGTTTTGAACAGAAAGAGATATTATTAGAAATCGCCAAACGATGCCCGGTTCATCGAACTTTGACAAGCGAAAACCGGGTCATTGATAAAGTCGGAGGTTGATATGCCGGAAATTACGTATCGGGAAGCGCTCAATCAAGCCTTACGAGAAGAGATGGAACGGGACTCCACCGTGTTTCTTTTGGGAGAGGATGTTGGGCTTTACGGCGGATCATTTAAGGTAACTGACGGGCTTTTAGCTGAGTTTGGCAGTGAACGGGTTATTGATACCCCGATTGCCGAAGGCTCTATCGTCGGCATGGGAGTGGGCGCGGCGATGGCGGGTCTCAGGCCGGTGGTTGAACTGATGACGGTTAATTTTGCGCTTTTGGCAATGGATCAGATTGTCAACCATGCTTCCAAAATCCGGTATATGTTTGGAGGAAAAGCGAAAGTTCCCATGGTGATTAGAGCACCCGGAGGTGGTGGACAGCAATTAGCTGCCCAGCACTCTCAATCACTCGAAGCATATTTTCTCCACTGCCCAGGGTTGAAGGTAGTGTGTCCTGCTTTTCCTGCGGAAGCCAAAGGGCTTTTAAAAGAGGCGATTCGGGATGATGATCCGGTGATGTTTTTAGAACATGAAGCGCTCTATGGAACGAAAGGTGAGGTTCCCGAAGGGAAATATAACACACCCATCGGAAAGGCAAAGATCATTAGAGAGGGAAAAGATATTACTATCGTTTCTTTTTCACGGATGGCAGTTCTGGGTTTTAAGGCTGCACAAGAACTTACAAAAGAAAAGATCGAAGCGGAAGTAATTGACTTACGGAGCCTTAATCCTTTAGACGTCAAGACGATTATTGCTTCGATCAAAAAGACCGGACGAGCGGTCGTGGTGGAAGAAGGTTGGAAAACTGGAGGAGTAGGAGGGGAGATCGTCAGCCTTATTATGGAAAATGCTTTTGATTATCTGGATGCTCCCGTAAGGAGGGTATCGGGGAAGGACGTTCCAATGCCGTATGCGAAAAATTTGGAAAAGTTAGCGATACCTCAGTTAGATGATATTATAACTGTAGCCAAGGATATACTGAGATAAGGTTGGTTTTGGAGTTAAAGACTAAGGAGGTTTTCTATGGCAATAGAAATTGTAATGCCAAAATTAAGCGACACCATGGAAGAAGGGAGAATCCTTCGTTGGCTTAAAAAGGAGGGCGACTTTGTCAATAAAGGTGATATCATTGCTGAAGTGGAAACCGATAAGGCAGACATGGATTTGGAAGTTTTTTCCTCCGGCATTTTGAACAAAATCCTTTATAAAGAAGGCGACACTGTTCCGGTTGGTACGGTGATTGCTTTATTAGGAGGAGAAGAGACCGCAGAAGTCCCGAAGAAAGTCGTCGCAACCCTTCCGAAAAAGAAAGTTGCGGAATCTCCACCATCCCCAGAACAAAAGATCGAAACCGGTGCGAGTGAACCGTGCTGCACGCTTCCCTTGGAAGATGAGGAGGAAGGGGAAGAAGAAAAGGAACAAGGGAAAAAGGAAATTCCTTTACTTTCTAAAAAGGGTGATAAATCAAAAATTTCGCCACGGGCACGACGCTTACTTGAAGAAAAAGGGATCACCACCCCTGTAATTAAAGGAACGGGGCCTGGAGGAAGAATCGTGCAGGGAGACATCGAAAGATTTTTAAATGAAAGAAGTGGCAAAAAGAAAGGCATCATTTCTATTTTACCGGGACAAGTCCCAGAAGAAATTTCAGGAGAAAAGGTGATCGAACTCTCGAAGATGCGAGCAACGATTGCTCGTAGAATGTTGCTGAGTAAACAGACTATTCCGCACTTTTATGTCACCCAGGAAATTGATATGAGTGAGGCAGTAAATCTCTTAGACTCCCTGAACCAAACCGGAAAAGGAGACGTGAAAATCACCTATAATGATTTGGTGATCAAGGCGTCCGCCCTGGCTCTCAAAGATTTCTCGGAGATTAATGCTCATTTTAGTGATAAAGGATTATTGGTAAAAAACGAGATCAATATTGGTTTTGTGGTGGCTTTGCAGGAAGGTCTTATCGTTCCGGTGATTAAGAATGCTGATACGCTTACGATAAAAGAAATCTCGGTCAAGGCAAAAGAATTGCGTGACCGAGTTTTAAAACGAGAATCTACTCCGGACGACCTCAGCGGAGGAACTTTTTCCATTTCGAATATGGGAATGTTCGGAGTCGAGGAGTTTTCAGCGATAATCAATCCTCCACAGGTCGCTATTCTCGCGGTATCCGCTGTTAAAAATAAACCAATAATCAAAGAGGGTATTATCCAGCCCGCCAAGATTATGAAAGTCACCCTGTCAGCCGACCACCGTGCTCTCGATGGCGTGATGGTCGCAAAATTTCTTCAACGATTAAAAGAATTTTTAGAAAACCCGGTTGGAATTGGCACATAAACCTAACGATGACATGAAATCATTTTGTGTTCACCCTTCACAATCAGCGAATCAATCGCGTCCTCCTTGGCTGAAGACAAGGATTCATTGTGGGGATGTCTTTGCCAGGGTGGACAATGTTTTCAAAAAATGGTCGCTTAATACGGTCTGCAGGCAGGCTGCCTGTCCTAATATCAGTGAGTGTTACAACCAACGAACAGCTACCTTTCTTATCCTCGGAGATATCTGTACCAGAAACTGCGCATTTTGTGGAGTAAAAAAGGGAACACCCCGCCCTCTTGATCCACAGGAACCAGAACGAGTTGCTCAGGCAGTCAAGGAGCTTGGACTGTATCATGTGGTTGTTACGTCCGTTACCCGTGACGATCTTCCTGATGGAGGAGCACGTTATTTTGCGCGGACAATTGATGAGATCAGAAAAATTAATCCGGATACTATTGTAGAAGTTTTAATACCTGATTTAAAGGGGTCAAAAAAAGCATTAGCCATTATATCTGGTGCATCTCCCCATGTTGTGGGGCATAATGTGGAAACCGTGCCCCGGCTTTATCCTCAGGTAAGAAGTACGGCCAACTATCGTCAGTCACTGATGATCATCAAAATGGCCAAAGACTCTTCCTTAATAACAACAAAATCAGGTTTGATGGTAGGTTTGGGTGAAGAAAAAGAAGAAATTTTGAGGACTATGGATGATCTGAGAGCAGTGGGATGCGACATTTTAACTATCGGACAGTATCTTTCGCCCACGAAACAGTGCTTTCCAATAAAACGGTATTATCATCCTCAGGAATTTGAGGAATTTACTCGAGAAGGAAAAGAAAGGGGCTTTAAATGGATCGAAGCTGGGCCATTAGTGCGGAGCTCTTTCCACGCCCACGACCAATGGGAAAAAGCTCAAAGCAATTCTTGTGGGTTATAAACGCGGGGATTTTAGGTTATGAGGATGCCTGGTATTTGCAGAATGGACTAAAAAAGGCCAGGCTGGAAGAAAGGGTAGGGGATACCCTTATCCTGGTGCAGCACCCACCCACGATTACCCTCGGAAGGAGAGGAAAAGAAGATAACATTTTAGTCGAGCGTGACGTGCTTAAAGGAGAAGGGATAGAACTTTTTGTTACCGACCGGGGAGGAGATATTACCTTTCATGGGCCGGGCCAGTTAGTAGGATACCCGATCATTAGTTTGAAGGAGCAGGAGCTTTCAGTCGGTCACTACCTGAGACGGGTGGAAGACGTCATCATGCGTACTCTCAAGGACGTGGGGATAATCGCGAAAAAACTTCCTCATACTATCGGGGTCTGGGTAGGGGAGAAGAAGGTTGCTTCTTTAGGGATAAGGGTGAGTCGAGGTGTTACTACCCATGGGTTTGCTTTAAACATCAATAATGATCTTAGACCGTTTCACTTCATTAACCCTTGTGGAATGAAAGGCCTTCAGGTTACATCAGTGCGAGAGATTTTAGGAGAAGACGTTAATTGCGCTTATATTGAGAATATCCTGGTCACGCACTTCAGCCAAGTTTTTCAGATAGGAATTGGTGAAAGAATTAATCTTTGCTTCCCCCATTGTTTCTAGGAATAAGATGAATTTTTTTAAAACTAACCTTTATTTAAGGC
>CAVSIB010000054.1:0-9555 GCA_963727835.1 uncultured delta proteobacterium | reverse complement strand
TTTACCTGGCTGCTTTTCTTTTCGGCCTTAGCACCGGAGCCCATATCATTATGATCCTCTACATACCAGCTCTCCTGTTTTTTCTCTGGTTATTCTACCGAAACTTCCTTCGCTTACCTCACCTGGGAATCATCATGATGTTCGTCATCTTAGGCGCTCCCATTTATCTCTACCTGCCGGCAAGATCATCGGCTAATCCCTACTAATGACTGGGGTAATCCGAAGAATGTTAAAAATTTCATTGTCCATGTGACCGATCGAAAAGATGCCAAACACCACTTTGATTTTTCATCCAGAAACCTTTCTGCAAACTCTTCAAAAAATACGGACACTTTTATTTTGAAGATTTTAATGTTCTGGGAATTTTCTTAGGTTTGGCAGGACTGGGAATCTTTGGTCGAAAAAATCCCCGCCTTTTCCTTGGGCTGGGAGCTTTTTTCTTCAGCCAGTGGCTTTTCTTTATCCGTTATTGGCCATGGCCTTCAGCGTATATCGGTACCTTTCTGTTCTTTACCTTGGCAATTGGAGTCGCTTTTTTTGTTTTTATCGCAAAATTTAAGGAAATGAATTTAAATAAAACCATTCATTCATACCCGCACTATTTGGTTTCCGTTGTTGTAGGTTCCCTGTGCATAATCTATTTTTTCTTTTTTATAAGATCAAACTGGATTGAGAATAACCAATCAACCTATTGGAATGTTTATAATTTTTACCGATATCTCTTAAATCAAATTGAATATAAAGGTTGTCTGATATCTTCAAATACTTACACCGGCACATCCTACATGCAACAATGTGAAAATTACCGCCTGGATATTACAAACTTTTCAGTTTCTGATATTTTTGCCCCTCAATTTTTTAATCAAGTTACCCAACATCGCTTCCCCCTTGTAATGATTCCTCCTATCAATAATTCTTCCATAGGTGAAGCTATTATTAACATGAATATAAAAAATAATCGTTTTTACTGGGAACCATTTCGAAGATTCAATAAAGTAGTTGAAGCGAACCTTCAACCAGATGGGTTGCTATTCAACATTACCCCTTCTCCCCAACCCATCAGTCAAAAGTCAATAAAAATCCATATAAATAAAATGAGAGATTTTTTTAATAACAAAATATTAGGTTTTTTCACAACCCAGGGACACGGAAGAAAAACTCTTGTACAGTGTTTTGTTACAAAACGCTTTCTTTATTTTTGCTGCTAAAGGGGAGTATTCTTTGGCTATCCAAAACCTCCAAGCGGCTGAGATACTTACTCCTGATGACGTGGAGGTCATTAATGATTTGGGAGGGGTTTATGCTGAGATGGGGCTTTTTGATAAAGCTGAAATCAGTTTAAAAAAAGCTTTGGATATTTTTCCCTCTGATATCATTACCCTTCAAAATTTAGGTCAACTATATCTTTCTTTCCAACAATATGATATGGCACTGCCCGTTTACAAAAAAATCCTTAAAAATGATCCAAAAGACTTAAAAGCAAATTTTGATCTTGGACTTTGTTATGAAAAAACGGAAACATTGGCAAGGCCAATGATGCATTTCAAAGGGTAATCACCCTGAGTCCGAAAGACCCACTGGCCACCGGAGCACGGGAAAAGTTATCTCCCGTCACTATACATTGATTATTTCTTACCCTTATGATAATTAGAAAAATTAAGCTCTTAGCTTTCTGAAAAAAGGAGTGTCAATGTATAAAAATAAAACTATCGGGGTAGTAGTACCAGCATATAATGAAGAAACTCTGATCGTCCGCGTCATTGATACTATGCCTGATTTTGTTGACAAAATCATTGCTGTGATTGACGCCAGCATTGATAATACCGCTTGGGTTTAGAAAATGAAAAAAAACATCACCCTAACCTCGAAATAATCACTCATTCGAAAAATCAAGGAGTCGGAGGAGCTATTATTACTGGATATAAGCGCGCCAAAGAGATAAAAACCGATGTGACGGTGGTTATGGCCGGTGATGCACAAATGGACCCCACTGACCTTCCAGCCATTATTGCACCAGTGGTAAATAATGAGGTTGACTATAGTAAAGGGAACCGACTGTTTCGGGGAGAATCTTGGAGCATGATACCCCATTATAGGTATTTGGGAAACTCTTCTCTCTCCTTTCTTACCAAGATTGCCTCTGGTTATTGGCATATTGCTGATTCTCAATGCGGATACACCGCTATTTCCCTCAATGCACTTAATCTCCTTGATTTAGACGATATCTATAAAAAATATGGGGTACCGAATGACATCCTTATTAAACTTAATATTGAAAATCGGCGGGTGCGAGATGTAAGTATACGGCCAATTTACAATATCGGTGAAAAATCGGGGATCCGTCTCTGGAAAGCAATTCCTACTATAAGTAGACTTCTTTTTGGGGATTTTTTCAGCGCCTTTTCATTAAATATGTGATCAAGGATTTTCATCCACTTGTTCTCTTCTATTGCATGGCTTTTACGACTATCCCCCTAGCTTTTATATTCCTTTGCAGGGTTTTTTATATTTACTATACGGCCGGCTTCGTTCCAAACACCTCCCACCTGTTATTTTGGTTTATGTCTATCTCTGGACTCCAGGCACTTTTATTTGCTATGTGGTTCGACATGGAATATAATAAAAACCTCAAATAACAAAACAATACAAAATGAGTATCAAACCCATTCTACAAAAAGTATCTGATATTCATTTCCCTCGTCTTTCTCCTTGTAGGTGTCTTTTTAGTTCACCGTAAGCTCGATAAATTGCAGTCACCCCTAAAGACCATGGAAGTCTATATGGTTATCCCCTCAGGGGATTTTTTAAAACCCTTTACTTTTGGTTTTAACCAGGTTATTGCTGACTATTTCTCGATAAAGAGGTCGGCTACTTTGGAGAACATCTTATGTCTGACCGTAACTATCCCTGGCTTTACCATATTGTTAGATCTTGTTACCACCCTTGATCCCCAGTTCATATGGCCTTACTATTTTGGAGGAATTATCCTTAGTTTAAAGCCCAGCAAGTCGAGCAAAGCAATCTAATCTTAAAAAAAGCAATTCACTTTTATCCTGATAACTGGCAGTTCCTTTTCTTTCTCGGATTCAATTATTGGTATCACGACAATAACCTTCTTCATGGCAGCTTCTTACCTTAAACAAGCTGCTATGCAGCCAAAAGCGCCTCCCTATCTAAAAACACTCCCCGCACGGCTGTATAGTGAAGCTGGACAAAAAGATGCTGCGATCCAATTTCTTTTAAAATGGAAAAAAAAATACCCAGGATATCCAGATGAGGGCACAAATTGAGAAACGCATTGAAGAAATTCTTAAAGGGAAAATGAAAGGACTCCAAAAACCAAAAATCCGAGTTTAGGTAATCCCTTTGAGTTTTATAAAATAATAACCTATGAATCAAATAATTAAAACAATAGATCTTACCAAAGAATTTCAATCTTCCGTTTTCTTTTAGAAAAGTCACGGCATTGACAGACTCTCGATAGAAGTAAAGCGGGGAGAGGTCTTCGGATTTTTAGGCCCTAATGGCGCAGGGAAAAACCACCACGTTTAAACTATTGTTGGGGCTTCTCATCCAACCCGCGGAAAATTTTTTTATGGGAAGAGGATCACTATAAAATTGAACTTAAATCAAAAATCGGCTTTTTGCCGGAAAGCCCTTACTTTTATAACTATCTCAAGGCAAAAGAATACCTCCATTTATGCGGGCAACTTTGTGGAATTAAATTTAAAGAACGTCAAAACAAAGTAGATACTCTCCTCGAACGGTTGGGATTGATAACCCATAAAAATTCCCTGATTAAGACTTTTTCAAAGGAATGCTCCAGCGTCTCGGTTTAGCCCAGGCGCTCATCCATGATCCAGAACTACTCATCCTCGATGAGCCAATGTCTGGTTTAGATCCCTTGGGCCGGAAAGAAGTTCGAGACATAATGCTTGAACTAAAGTCTCAGGGCAAAACTATTATCTTCAGCACCCATATTCTTTCTGATGTGGAAACCGTGTGTGATCAAGTGGGTATTATCATAAAGGGTAGATTAAAAGACTGCGGCCCGATACAAAATCTCCTCAACCCCAAAATAAAATCTTTTGAAATCTGCATTAAAGACCTTCCGATAGAAACGATTAATGATTTAAGAGAACGAGGACTACCTTTGATACAAAGGGGAGAAGAGGCTTTTATTCGGGTAGAAGAAATGGGGGTTAATGACGTGCTCCCCGAACTTTTAAAAAGAGGTGGAGAACTTATTTCTTTTATACCTCGAAAAGAAACCCTCGAGGACATATACATGAGTCAAATTAAATCCATTGAGAAATGACATGAAAATTATAGCCCTGGCAATTAATACCTTTCGAGAGGCCATCCGTGACAAAGTGCTTTACAGCCTTATTTTCTTCGCTGTCTTGATGATTGGGCTTTCGGTTATTCTAGATAATCTCACGATTGGTGAACCAACAAAAATCATAAAAGATTTTGGCTTAGCCTCCATTGAAATCTTTGGAGTTTTAATCGCCATCTTTGTCGGTATCGGGCTGGTGTACAAAGAAATGGAACGCAAAACCATTTATAACATTCTCTCCAAACCAATCCATCGCTATCAATTCATCATTGGGAAATATCTTGGCCTTGTCTTAACACTCACGATAGAAGTGGTGACAATGTCAATTGCGCTTTTCTCCATTTTATATTTTTATGAAGGGAAGATTACCCTCACGCTCCTACCGGCGATTGGAATGATATTTGTCGCATTGATGATCGTTACATCCCTTGCACTCTTATTTTCAACTTTTTCAACACCTATTCTAAGCGGGTTATTTACGTTATCTTTCTTCATTATCGGCCATCTTACCCCAGACCTACTTGAGCTAGGCAAAAAAGCAGATAGCCAGTCATTGAAATATTTAACCGAAGTGCTCTACTATGTTATTCCAAATTTAGAATATTTTAATATCAAGGGGCAAGTGGTTTATCACGTGCCGCTTAAAGAAGGATATCTTTATTTAGCATCTTTGTATGGAATTTTTTATATTTCAGTACTTCTTCTTCTTTCGATAGTGATCTTTCAAAGCCGAGATATTAAATAATCCCGAAAATCCTTATGACACTGATTAACAGTAAAATGAATTTTGGAGGCAAATCAAAATGACCATGAAAAATCGAGTTGTTATCGGATTTGGAGTTTTTATTTTATTCTTGGTTTTAGTATACGCAAAAGTTGTCATCAATGCTCGAAATGAATGTCAAGAAGGTGATAAATTTTATCGGCGCAAAAGATTATACGCAGGCAATCATCCATTTTAACCGGGCGATTCATTGGTACTCGCCAAGAAGCAAATCAGTGACTAACTCGATCCAGGCTCTTTGGGAAATTGGCACGCAGGCTGAGAATCAAGGAAATAGTGACTTAGCTTTAGATGCCTTTCAATCTATCACCAGCAGCCTTTATTCTGCCCGAAGTTTCTACACTCCCCGTCAAGAATGGATCGCAAAATGTGAAGACCGGATAGCTACAATCCGTGCTAAGCAAGAAGAAGCACGTTCACCGAATAAAGGAATCCCTTTTGAAACAAGAAAAGAAGGGATCTTAAAAATACTAAGGATGAAGACCGAACCAAATGTTTTTTGGTCAATGATTGTAGAAGTCGGGTTTCTGGGCTGGATAGGTTGTGCTATTGGTTTTATCCTTCGTGTTTTCATTGGTGAAAAAGGATTTAATTCAAAACGCGCGGTTTTTTGGGGAGTTTTAATTCTTTTTTTCTATACCCTCTGGATCGTGGCTATGTTGAGAGCGAAAACATGAATGCATTGTTTAACTAGATGATGATTCTCACCAAGGGGAAAGATTTTTTCCTTCCACCCTTAAAAACCGAGCTTGAGTTTTTCAACCTTGGTTTTTCCTTTCTATTGGCAACCTCTTTATCGGATATTTATTAAGATTGATGATAATGTCATACTTTATGCTTTTGATAATCCTATAACCAAAAGCACTTCTTCTCTTAGAACTGATTTTTAAAAGCATTGTGAATCCTTTTAGCTTATCAATCTCCTGATCATGCATAAAAGGTTTTTTAGTTTTTAAGGGCTTTGATAATTTTATTTAATACGTCTTCTGCATCTTCAACCGGCACACGGCATGAGGCTGCTCCTTGATGCCCTCCTCCACCATAATGGGAGAGCAGTTCTCCCACATTGATGTTTGATGTTTTATTGAATATGTTCTTCCCCACTGAAATGCCAATCCTGCCCTTTTGATGATAATCGCGGAAAATCTTTACCGAGATGTTCGACTCCGGAAAAAGTGAATAAACTAAAAATCGATTTACTTTCCCCTGGAAATTAATTCCTCGAAAATCAGTAATGGCAACATTGCCGTCTTGATGCGTGTTGTTTAAAAGAAGGGCATGATAAACTTTAAAGTCTTCTAATACCTGTGCACACCGATCCTTAACCTCCGCATCCTCCATAACCAAAGCAAAAGGTTGCTCTCTAAGAAGATGTATCAGCTTGATCCAATACGGCTCATCAGCTCGGCTATTGGGGTCAAGGGTAAAAGAAAGTAACACACAACCTTGCGGCTCAAAAATGTCCGCTACCCCTAAGTCGCCGGAATCAATCCGGTCGGCTTCCTGTACTAATGCTCCGTAGCAAGTCAACGACCCCCGAGGATAATAGTCAAAAACCACCCGGGCCGCGCTCGGAGCAAGAAAAAATTTCCCTCGAAAAGAACCGGATACTTGGTTAGTAATATGGTGATCAAACCAGAGATAAACATTAGGATGATACGGGAGATTTGCCAGAATATCTTCAGAACTCACCTCGACTTCGCGATCTTGCATTGCTTTAGGTTCAATAAAAAGAAACCGGTCAATACGTTCTTGGGCGGTTAAAAGAACTCCGCAAACGATACCATCAAAATCTGCTCGAGTAATAAGTCGCATAGTTTTCTTGAAAAAATTGATTAGTTTCCTAAACCAGTTACCTCTGGTTTTTCGAGTTGTTATTTTGCTTTTTTTATTATAACACCTAATAATAAAATCAACAACTTATAACTTTTCTATGACTGTTCTATGGTAGAGAATTAATAATTCTCCTTTTACTTTTTCCAAACAAACTTAAAAACATAAAAACCACTTATTTCAAACATAGATTGACATTTAGCGATATGGAAGGTACGCTTTTCCAAACCTAAATGACCTAATGGCGATAATTCCTGATAAAGCTGAAGGAAAAAGGCAAAAGGTAAGATAAAATGAACCAAAAGATTAGGCTAGACAAAAGGTTTGGAATGCACATTAGCGTTAAACACACTTTCTTTTTTTCTTTTATAATAATCATTATCGTTCTAGATTATAAAGTAAGGGAAGAAGAGGCTTACCGGTTGATAAGTGATGGTTACACAAATACTTTAATTATTCCTGCCCAAAAGAAAATTTTTAATATTACCATTAAGGGGGACGAATCACTTTTGCAACAAAGTATCGGAAACAAAAACAGTTTAACTCCAAAAAGGGAAGGCAACCAAAGTCACCGATTTTATGAAAATACCCACCTTGAATTGATAGCTGGAAAATCTATGCTGGATAGTTTAGGTTTTACCTCAGCTATTTTTGTGAGCTCACCTTATCATTTGAGAAGAATCAAAAAAATAGCCGATAGAGTTTTTACAGAAAAGGCATACCAATTATCATTTGCTTCACCGCGCTTTCAAAAGAAAGAAAAACCTTATGGGGAATTAACAAAAATGATCTAAAAATGATAGTTAGCGAATACGTAAAATATTCTGGTTATTAATTTATCAACCATTTTGCAAGTAGCCCTTTTCTAAAAAAAAACATAAGCTTTGATGAAATACCTTGGACACCTTTCCAAAAAAGATCCGTTTTACGGGTATCTGCGCTACGACATCCTCCCTCAACTCGGTGGCAACGGTGGCTCACCCGACTTCCGGGTGTATACAATTAAAGCATCCAACCACGTTTTCCTCTACGAAGACCGCAACAGCCGGACGCTTGTCATCGGAAAGTTTTTCTCTGGCATCTCAGACCGCTTACCGGAGGCCGCCTTTCATCACATGGAGCGGGAATTCAACAATCTTCATTATCTGCGCAGCATCGGTTTTGCCGGCTATCCCCATTACATCGCCCGCCCTCTCGGCCGCAATGCTGATCTCAACTGTGTTCTAGTTGAGGAGTTCTGTTACGGTACGCCTTTAACCTCCTTCATCATTAAGGCGATCAGGGAAGGCGCGAGGGATGCCCTCTTTCAAAAACTCAGTGCCCTGGCTTATTTTCTCGCCACCATGCACAACCGGACCGCCACCGGGGAGCGGGTGGATTTTAACCGGGACTGCTCCTACTTCGACAAGATTATGGATCAGTTGAAAAACTGGGGACACATTGGATGGGATGAAGCCGAGGATTTCCACCGACTGAAGGAAAGGTGGCGGGAAAAGGGATTTATGTGGGAGGACAACCAGGTCCTCGTCCACGGCGATGTGACTCCCACCAATATCCTTTTCGGTGACGGCCCATGGGTGATCGCCATCGACCTGGAGCGCATGAAGCTGGCTGACCGTGTCTTCGACGTGGGACGAGTAGCCGCCGAGATCAAGCATTTCTTCATGCAGTATACCGGCGACAAATTGCTGGCGGAACCCTTTATCGGGCACTTTCTCTGGGAGTATGCCTGCCACTTCCCCGACCGGGAGAGCGCCTTTCGGTCCATAACCCGCCGCGTTCCGTTTCACATGGGGATCACTCTGCTACGCATCGCGCGTAATTCGTGGATTACCGGAAATTACCGCCGACAGTTATTAGATGAAGCAAGGAAAACATTGAGGTAGATACACTATGGCAATAAAAGGAATCCTGTTTGATCTTTACGGAACATTGATCGATATCGAGACCGACGAGTCTATGGACGAAATATACCGCGGTATCGCCCATTATCTGACCTATCATGGGATATACCTGCACCGATGGGAGGTGCGGGACCGTTACTACCAGATCATGAAACAGCAAAAAGAAATACGCGGTGAGGAATACCCGGAAATAGACGTAGAGGCCATCTGGAACACCTTCCTCGAGAGAAAGGCATAGAGGCGGCTTCCACAAGGCGGAAACTATCCACGATCCTCGCTCAGATCTACCGGGGCATCTCCCGAAAACGTCTCCAGCTCTACCCCGACGTGAAGAAGGTGCTGGATGAGCTGCGCCCTGCCTACCGCATGGCCCTCGTTTCCGATGCCCAGCCCTGTTTCGCCCTGCCGGAGATAAAGGCTGTAGGACTGGACGGCTACTTCGACCCCATCATCATTTCTGCGTCTTACGGATTCAGGAAACCTGACCGGAGGCTCACCGAGAAGGCCCTCGACACATGAAGCTCATGCCGGCCGAGGTGATCTGCGTGGGTAACGACATGTACCGGGACATTTACGGGGCAAGCCGGCTCGGCATCAAGACCATCTTCTTCGACTCCAACCAGGGAGAAAAATACCATGAGAATGTGGCCCCCGACTACGTTGCCCACCGCTTTGAGGATGTCCTCAGAGGAGTA
>CAVSIB010000053.1:0-20147 GCA_963727835.1 uncultured delta proteobacterium | reverse complement strand
AGATATGAAGGAATTTATTTAATAAATCCAATTATGGTTTCGCCAGCCTTAACCCATTCACCCTCTTTTATTTGTAGCGTGACTTCTAAGGGAAGATATAAATCAACCCGTGATCCGAATTTTATCATGCTCATCCGCTCTCCTTTAATCACCGAATCACTTTTTTGCTTCCACAGCACAATTCTCCGGGCAATAAGGCCAGCAATAAGCTTTGTTAAAATTTTAACCTCTCCTTTCCCTTCCATCTCTCCGCGTATACCGATTAAAACTTGTTCATTGTCTAAGGAGGCTTTTTCTTTAAAAGCAGAAATAAATTTCCCCGGATTATAGTGGTAATATTTAATGGCACCGGAAATAGGAGCACGATTTACATGAACACTAAAGATGTTCATAAAAATACTTATCCGGATACATTCTTGTTTTAAGAAAATATCTTCTTTCATTGTTTTAATCGCAATGATTTTCCCATCTGCCGGCGAGACAATGACATTTGGGGCCTGGAATATTTTCCTTTCCGGGTCACGAAAAAAATAGCAAACCTCGATGAAGAGAAGCCATACAACAAAAGCAAGAATCACCAAAACTGGTCTCTTAAAAGCATAAAGGCTTATTGCAAGACACAGAGGAAGTAAGCATACAATATACGGTAGCCCTTCAGAGCAAAAGAATAATATTTTTTTATGCATGAAAATTGCCCTAAAGAAAATCCAATGCTTTTTCAATGGAATCAACCCCAATACATTCGAGGTTAGAATCGCTTGATAACTGAGTTACATTGTTTTTCGGCAAGAGGCATCGGGAAAAGCCCATTTTTGATGCTTCTTTAACCCTCCGTTCCGCTTGACTAATGGCTCTCACCTCTCCCGTAAGCCCCACCTCGCCAAAAACTACCATCCGGGGATCAAGCGGGCGGTTACGAAAACTCGATGCCAAGGCCATAATAATGCCGAGATCAACCGCAGGTTCATCAACCCTGATCCCCCCCGCCACGTTAACAAATATATCCTGATTGAGAAAACTTAAATCCGCTTTTTTCTCCAAAACTGCCACGAGTAAGGACACCCGGTTATAGTCAACCCCAAGAGATGTCCTCCGAGGAACGCCAAAATTAGTATAACTCACTAAGGCTTGAAGCTCGATCAGAAGTGGTCTTGAACCTTCAATGCACGCAATCACCACTGATCCAGAAACATTTAACGGCCGTTCCGCTAAAAAAAATTCAGAAGGGCTTAAGATTTCTTCCAAGCCGCTATCTCTCATCTCAAATACTCCAATTTCATTGGTTGAGCCGAAACGGTTCTTGACCGAACGTAAAATCCGGTAGGGATGTCCACGATCTCCTTCAAAATAGAGCACCGTGTCTACCATATGTTCTAAAACCCGTGGCCCGGCAATCGCCCCTTCCTTGGTAACGTGACCAACGAGAAAAATCGGGATGCCGGTTTTTTTAGCCAAAAAAATTAATCTACCTGATGACTCGCGAACCTGACTTACCGTCCCGGGTGCTGATTGGAGATCAGTCATAAATATGGTTTGAATGGAATCAATAACCACTGCCATGGGCTTCACGTCCATAATCCCTTTTATGATGGTCTCCAAGGAATTTTCCGCATGCACAAATAAGTTTAAACTCGAGACCCCGAGTCGTTCCGCCCGCATTTTTGTTTGCCGTATAGATTCTTCTCCTGAAACATAGAGAACCTTTTTCTCATTAGCTGAAAGTTTATTAAGTGCCTGGAGAAGTAAGGTTGATTTCCCAATCCCTGGATCTCCTCCAATAAGGATAACTGATCCTGGAACAATGCCTCCTCCCAATACGCGATCAAACTCCCCGATAGCTGGTAAGGAGTCTTTCCTCACGACCAAGCTCGATTTCGTTTAAAGTTTGGGGTGATGATTTTTCATAAGGGAGACTCAAGCGATGAATAAGGAGTGTCCAGGGGTGAGATTACCTCTTCCACCAAAGTATTCCACCCTCCACACTCAGGACACTTCCCGAGCCACTTGAAACTTTGATAACCGCAGGACTGGCAGGAAAAGATGGTTTTAACTTTAGCCATTAGCGCGATTTTTATCCCATCACAAGGTTTTTAAGAGATTTCCCCTGTTGATAATCTATGATGTCTATCATTGCCTTTCCACCCTTTGTTTCAATAAGGGCTACCGTAGGGATGCCATCACCTTTGGGCAAGGAATGAGATCCAGGATTTAAAAACACTACCTTGTCATTTTGTTCAAGACGAGTGATATGCGTATGTCCAGAAATCGCAACCCCATAATCCCAATGCAAGGTCAACCTTAATATCTCTTCATCACTCAGTAAATGACCGTGGTGGAGCAAAATTTTTAGCCCATCAAATTGACACAATGCATAAGGAGATTGGATCGGAATATCCACCACTACTTGATCCACCTCAGAATCACAATTGCCTTTGCACATGACAAGGGGTTTCTTAAGATCATTTATTGCCTGGGCCAATTTAATGGTATCATAACCTTCGGGTTGAGGATTGCGGATACCGTGATAAAAAATATCTCCGGCATGCAAGATAAGGTCAACATCGAAAAATACTCCGTTGATAATTTCTCTCCAGCTCTTAAGCCCGCCATGGGTATCACTCATTACGCCGATGCGCATTTCTTTTCCCTTCTTCGATTACGGTAGACTTCCAAACCAAAAAAAACCACAAAAACTATCAAAAAATAAAGATCATTAATTAAAATAAAAAGTAACTCATGAGGTCCTTGGGAAAACCAACCGCCAATAGGGTGAAAAGAAAAGTTAAAAAATTCTTTAAAAAAGGTCACAATAAATTGATCCCGATTCATTTTTAGGGGATAGTTGTCGAAAAAAAATCCAAAAGAATATGGGTACTCATTAAAGAGGTGGTCAAAAAAAGGGTAAAGAAATTTTTTCATTAGTTTTGCGCAGTGCCGCTGACCATACAAATTATCAAAGGGGAAAAAAGGGAACAGGTAAGCGAACGATGTCCAAGCCTTTAGATTTTCAGCAAACATCCCCATAAAATAGTCAAAGTCGGGCAGACATAGAGAAAGATAATAAAAGAGTCGGCATAAACTTTATTTTTAAAAACGCGCTTTTGGGTTTCAGGATAAAAAAAAATCCACAGAACGAATGGGCTAAAAGAAGTAGGCATGAGCTTAATTCAAAGTTAATCCAACCAATAATTGGGAGCCTCTTTGGTAATAATAACATTATGAACGTGGCTTTCCTGAAGGCCTGACGGGGTAATTTGGATAAATTTTCCCTTGGTCCTGAGTTCCTCAAGGTTTTTGCATCCCACATATCCCATGCCTGCTTTTAACCCTCCGATCAGTTGATAAATACTCAAAGAGATAGGACCGCGGTAAGGTACCCTTCCCTCAATCCCTTCAGGAACCAGTTTACTCAAACTTTCCACCTCTTCTTGAAAATAGCGATCTTTACTCCCCTTTTTCATGGCTTCAAGGGAGCCCATGCCTCGGTAGACTTTATAACTTCTTCCTTGAAAAAGAACCGTTTCTCCAGGGCTTTCATCAGTTCCCGCAAAAATAGAACCAATCATTACTGAATGCGCTCCTGCCGCTAAAGCTTTAGTTATATCTCCAGAGTACTTTATTCCCCCATCCGCGATAATAGGAATATCATATTTTTTCGCTTTGGTTGCACATTCTAAAATAGCAGTTATTTGGGGGACTCCGACTCCAGCAACAATCCGGGTAGTACAAATCGATCCCGGCCCCATACCGATTTTTATCGCATCTGCTCCCGCTTTTATCAGACACTCGGTTGCTTCGCTGGTAGCAACATTCCCGGCAATGAGGTTACATTCCGGAAAATTTTTTTTAGTATTTTTTACTCCTTCAATTACATCTTTGGAATGTCCGTGAGCTGTATCAATCGCTAAAACATCTACCCCAGCCTTCAAAAGTGTCTCGGTCCTCAGCTCCCGGTCTGCACCAACCCCAATAGCAGCCCCGACCATTAAACGTCCTAAAGAATCTTTGGCAGCCAAAGGGTACCTTTTTATCTTTTCGATGTCCTTAACGGTAATAAGGCCTTTTAAGTTGTTTTCTTTATCCACGACCAGAAGTTTTTCGATCCTATGTTTATGGAGAATCTTTTTTGATTCTTCTAATGTGATCCCCTCAAGAGCAGTGATCAGATTTTTTGAGGTCATTATTTGGGAGATTTTCTGCTTTAGATTGGTCTCAAACCGAACATCGCGATGAGTCAATATTCCAACCAATTTTCCTTTTTTTGTAATCGGCACACCTGAAATTTTATACCGTCCCATCACTTCTAAAGCTTCATAGAGTTTCTGGTCAGGATCCATGGTTATCGGGTCGACAATCATTCCGCTCTCGGATTTTTTGACTTTCTCGACCTCAATAGCTTGATCTTCGATTGACAAATTTTTGTGTATAATTCCTACCCCTCCCTCTCTGGCCACAGCTATCGCAGTTGCTGACTCTGTTACGGTATCCATAGCAGCGCCAAGAAGGGGGATATTAATAGTAATTTTGTTGGTTAATCGAGTAGTTACATCAATATCTTTAGGCAATACTTCTGTTTTTCCGGGAAGGAGTAAAACATCGTCAAAGGTCATGGCAAAGGAAGTAATTTTAGATGTCATAGAACCAAGTTCCTCCGCAAAAAAAGTTATGCAATGATCATTAGGATTATATTAACCGTGCATACCTGTCAAGCGGTAATAATCGAAGGAGGCTTTTTACTTTCTTTTGGGGGGAAAGATGGCGTTGGAAAATGATAGTGTTTTTGAATTGATGTTTGAGGTGTAGAAGTTGGTTGGGCAGGAGGCGGAAAAGATGGTTTGTGTGTTACGCTTACTTTTGGTTTACCCGCTTTTTACACTGATCGCATCAGATTTGATTTAATCAACTTTCTACCTGCTCATTATTTACCGCTACCCACCGTAATAGTTTTTACAGAATCATGCGCCGGAAAAATTTTTAAACATTTATGATGATCACAAACTGACGAAGCATATTTAGATTTCATCGATTTCATCATTTAAAATTTTATAGGCCCGGGAAAAAGGCTAATTTTCAAAATGAAGAGCGATGGAATCCTCTTTTATCAATTCATATTCTTGAATTTTTTTATAAAACAGCAGTAACGCATCCATCGGCCCCTCTACCGAGCCATGCGCTTTAAGGTTATAATCATGGCATGGAGCAAAGGTTTTTATTCCCTTGCAATCAGGATAAATCTCTTCGTGTGGTCAATATTAATTTTATTCTTGTTTTTTACAAATCCCAGTTCAATAAGGAAGTGCAACGTTTAGGATAAGAAATGATATCCTAGACGTTATGAAAACAGTATATAATCAACTCTCCAGCGAAGAGAGAGATAAAATCGCAATTCTTCGTGCTCAGGGCATATCGCTTGAAAAAATTGCTCAAGCTATAGGCCGCAACAAAAGCACCATTTCACGAGAACTCAAACGCAATAAGTCGCCAATTTATAACGTTTATCTCCCCCATAAGGCAGATATGAGGGCCAAAGAACGAAAACATAAAGCCGGTAAAAGAAAGCGACTGAAACATCTTATGATTCAAAAATACGTTCTCCAAAAACTTAAACTCGGTTGGTCTCCTGAACAAATTGCCGGGAGGCTTCCTCTGGACTGCCGCGGCTTATCAATCAGTCACGAAGCTATCTATCAATACATCTATGACCGACAAACCCGCTCTGAGATCGATTTAACCCCCTATCTTCCCCGAGCACATAAAAAACGCAGCCTCTTTGGGCGCTCCCATCGGCATACAAAAAGTCATATCCCTGATCGGGTATCCATTGATAAACGCCCCGCATACATCGAAAAACGCAAACAACCCGGCCATTGGGAAACAGATACTATGATCTCGCGTCAAAGCAAAAATGCCCTGGTAATAAGTTTAGAACGCTCAAGCCGCCTGCTTCATATCAATAAAATTAAAGCCAAAAAATCACATCGCGTTGTCGCCGCCATTACTGAGCGTTTAGGTTCTTACCCAGAATCTTTACGACGCTCTATTACCTATGACAATGGATCAGAAAATGTTGACCATCGAGAAATCAACAAAGCACTCGGTACACGGTCATATTTCTGTAATCCCTACCACAGCTGGGAAAAAGGCTCGGTCGAACATGCCATCAGTCTCATTCGGCGCTTTTTGCCAAAAAAAACCGACTTTGCTATAATCAGTCCCTCTAAGCTAAAAACAATTGAGAACCTTTTAAATAATAGACCAAGAAAATGTTTAACCTTTAAAACTCCAGCAGAGGTCTTTTCCTCTTACGTTGCACTTGCTGGTTGAATGTTGCCAATAAAGAAATTGCTATTGAATTAGTTAGTAATTTAAGCTATACTTTATTTTAAATTCCTAATTAGTTTATTAAAATAATTTTTTACCAAAATAAAGAACCCCGTGCTTCCGCACGGGGCATTAAAAATCAAATTCTAATTGTTTAGGTATTTTCTCCTCATGTCGATGATATTCTATATATTTCTTTATTGTCTCACTGGTTACTTTGTCCCCTACCGTCCTGACAAAATATCCATCTTCCATGAATTCTCCTCCCCACAGTTCCTTCTTTACCCTTGGATGCCTCCAGAAAATTTCCTTCCCACTTATGCTCTTCAGCACCCTCACCGTTTCCCCTACAGAATATCTCGGCGGTATGCTCGCAAATATGTGCACGTGATCGCCCGCTATCTCCATTTCAATCACTTTACAGTCCCGTGCTGCCAATATCTCTTTAAACAACTCCTTTGCCGTATCCCGTACCTCACCATCCAGTATCCATTTGCGATATTTCGGCGCCCATACAAGATGATACCGCGTATCGTAAACTGCATGGCTCATTCTTTTTATGCTCATGCAGCCAATTTATACTAAAATACCAATTTATTTAAACCCTTTCCTCCCCGTGCTCCCGCACGGGGTATCCAGGGTTAGTTTTTCATGAATGAAAAATCATTCGCCTATTTTCAAAATCGGGTCAAAGAAAAAATAGCTGATTTTGGAATATATGAGTTTGGGGAAAAAGAAACTCAACAATTCTCAAAGGCTGAAGTTTTAAATTTTTTACAAGAGTTTCTTCGGGAAAGTGATACCAAAGAAGAATGCGACTATTTTTCAAAAGCCATTCTTTTAGAATGCTATAAATATGACTCATGCATCTATTATTTAAAGGAAGAGAAAAATTCGGAAACCAAAAAAACAAGCATTTTTTTCTGGGATCTTCATTATAAAAAAAGACTTCCTGAGGAAATAAAAAAAATAATCCTCCAGGAGAATACCTTCGTTCCATCCCAAGGCAAAACTGAAGCAGTTTTTCCCATTCGGGGAAAACATAATATTCAGGAGGAAATGAGCTACCCCTCCAACGAAAAAGTTATTATCGGCGCCCTTGAAGTTAAAAGCCGTTACCCCCTTCATGAACATGATTTATTCTTTTTAGAAAAGTATTGCCGTCGCCTCGGGATGGGGATACACTTTTTTGATTTCATAGAATATAATAAAAGGTTAACCCAGCATATCATTGATATGCTTACCGTTGCTTCCCATGATATTAGGGGGCCTTTAAATAATATTGCTGTTGGACTAAAAGTATTAGAAAAAGAACTTTACGGAAAACTTGATCCTAAGGTAAAAGAAGTGGTAAAAGGCCTCTACCGAAAATCCAACAGCCTTTCCCTTACCTTGAATACCTACCTGGGAGAAACGAGTCTGTTTTCCGGCCACATAGAAATTAAAAAAGAAAAGATAGACTACCGCATTGATATCATTAATCCTCTTTTAGAAGAATTCTCAGAAGAGTTTGCACAAAATAAAATCTTGATTGATGAGTCCATGGGAGGTATTCCCGAAGGAAGGATTAGCATCACTGCTGATCGGATCTGGCTTCTGGCTGTTTATCGAAACCTCTTCAGCAATGTCATAAAATATGGAGGGATGGGGTGCACCATGGCATTTGGTTTTGAGGACTGGGGAGACCATTATCGTTTAAATGTTTTTAACACTGGTCGTCCTATCGAGGCAACCGAACAGGAAAAGCTTTTTGAAAAATTTTATCGGATTGAGGGCGAAGAAACAAAAAATGTTAAAGGCGCGGGCGTTGGCCTTTACTTTGTTAAAGAAATTATCGAAGGGCACGGTGGGAAAATCTGGTATGAACCCAAGCACGATGGGTCAAACTTTGTTTTTACCATTCCCAAGGATTAATCATCTCTCCTCCCTAATAAGCCGGCGCGGAGCAAAAAATAAAGTAATTGAAAAATGGTTGCTGCTACGGCTGCCACATAAGTCATAGCGGCAGCAGTTAAAACTTTTCGTGAACCATCAATTTCATATTCACTTACTAACCCACTTGTCCTCAAGGCTGACAAAGCTCTTCTACTGGCGTTAAATGCAACCGGCAGAGTAACAAGTTGAAACAACCCTACTCCGGAAAATAAAAGTATCCCCCATTTAACCATCATCATGGATTTTAAAAAAAACCGATAAAAAGAAGCGTCCAGGCCAAACTTGAACCAATGCCGGCAACGGGCACCAAATGCGAACGAAAATGAAGGGGAAGATAACTTTGAGCGTCTTGAAGGGCATGCCCAGCTTCATGGGCAGCCACCCCAATGGCAGCTAAAGAATTGCTTCGATAAACCTCAGGAGAAAGACGCAACGATTTTGTCCTCGGGTCATGATGATCCCCTAAAAATCCGGTGGTTTCATCTATCGAAACATCGTCAATACCGTTTTTTTTTTAAATATTATACGCTGCTTTTGCCCCCGAATAACCGGACTGACTTGTTATTTTTGAGTATTTTGAAAATGCCCCCCTTTACCCATAGTTGTGCTAAAATGGAAATAAGGAAAGCGGGAGCCATAAAAAGGAGATACAAAGGATCAAAAAACATTGTCTGCCTCCTAAAATTAGTTTTATCTATAGAAGAATCGGATTTGTTTTTATGTCAAGGCATAGTGAGCCCTTCTTTCTAAATGATTAGACATGTTTTATAAGAATTGTTTTTAGAATTACTAACAAAATTTTATTGAGAAAAGGGAAAAAACTTGCCTTTGTTGATTGAATGTTTTATAAAAATCTTTTTCAAAGTGATGAAAATGATATTTTAATCACTTAATAAATTTAAATTTAGAGAGGTCAAAAAGAATGTTTGATCTTGTTCCTAAAAAAATCTTTTTAACTAAAGGGGTGGGTTTTAGTAAAGAACGGCTTGCCAGCTTTGAACAAGGTTTACAAGATGCGGGAATTTCTCATTTAAATTTAGTTGAGGTATCGAGTATCCTTCCCCCGCGATGCAAAGTCATTTCAAAACAAGAGGGCATCAAATTGTTTAGGCCGGGTGAGATTGTTTTTTGTGTTTTGAGCAAAAATCAATCCAATGAAAACCGCCGAATGATTGCTGCCTCAGTTGGTCTTGCCATGCCATCAAATAAAAATGACTATGGCTATCTATCCGAACATCATTCTTTCGGAGAAACCAATCAAGAAGCAGGAGATTATGCTGAAGACTTGGCAGCGTCCATGTTAGCGAAATCTTTAGGTGTAGAATTCGATATGGATGCGGCGTGGGATGAAAAAAAAGAAATTTACCGCATCAGCGGAAAAATTATCCAAACCCGTAACATCACCCAAACCGCGGTCTGTAAGAAAAATGGTTGGACCACGGTCTTATCTGCTGCCATCTTTTTTTTAGAATGACTCACTTAGTGTTTGGAGATACTCCCGAAAAATTCAGCGGGTATGACCAAGCCCAAGCAGTCATCCTCCCAATACCTTACGAACAATCAACCAGCTTTTTAAAAGGAACTGCTCAAGGACCACAAGCCATCCTTAATGCTGCCAGCCAAATTGAACTTTTCGATGAAAAACTTAAAGGGGAACCATTCCGAATGGGGATTCATGTCTTGCCTTTTATGACAATCAGTCCGGATCCGGAAAAATTTTTAACCCACGTAGAAACCGAAGTGTTTTCTCATTTAAAACAAAACAAACTTGTGATTATGTTGGGAGGGGAACATACGCTCACAATCGGGGGGGTAAAAGCCGCTAAGAAGCTTTTTCCAAACGTGGGGGTAGTCCAAATCGATGCCCATGCTGACCTTAGGGACTCGTACCAGAACAATCCCTTCAGTCATGCGTGTGCGATGCGCAGGGTTTTAGATTATGCCCCTTTGTTTCAAATTGGCATTCGCAGCCTTTCCAAGGAAGAATTTAACCTTATTCAGGAAAAAAAAATTGCTACTTTGTTTAGCCATGAACTTTCCGATCAAAACTTGGACTCTTTTTTTGCCAAACTTCCCGAAGATATTTACCTAACTATTGATTTGGATGGCTTTGACCCGGCGGTCGTACCTGGTGTTGGTAATCCTGAACCCGGTGGCCTAACCTGGGAAAAAGTTGATCACATCCTCGAACACATAAGTGCCCGATCAAAAATCCGGGCATTTGATATCGTTGAATTACGCCCTTTAGCTGATGAGGCAAGGTCAGAAATTACGGCTGCCCGTCTCCTCTATAGAATTTTAGGTTATAGTGCCCGAGGTCACGCTTTGTCAAATTTCGAGCTGTAACATTAGTCAATTCTTTTCTTAAGGTAACGCAAAATTAAGGGGTAGCGTTTTTTACCCCGCCCCCTCATTCCGTCACTCCGAAATTCTATTATTCAGCCTTTGACGAAAATGTAATATGAAACAGGCTTTTATTGTATTAGGAATACTGGGACTTTTTCTTCCTTTTCTCCAGGGCATCCTTTTTTTTTGCAATTGGGGCAATGATCCTTACCAAAGGAAGTCCACCATTTTATAAATTAAAAGAAAAAATAAAACTAAAGGGTTCCTCTAAAAATTGATTAAAAACTAGTACACATCATGATGGGTAGGTGCTATAGTTAAGGTTACAGCATTTAGTCAAACCACTCAGAAAATAAGGAGCCCCATGATGCAACCAGGACTTTTTGACTGGCAAAATCGTTTTGAGAAACTTAACAAAAACGGTGACCCTCTTGTGAAATTGAACAAGATGATTCAGTGGAATAGTTTTCGACCAGCTCTTGAAGCTGTCCGAGCCAGGGAGAAAAAGAGCAATGCGGGAGCAAAGCCTTATGATGTTGTGCTGATGTTTAAGATTCTTATCCTTCAATCCTTGTACAACCTTTCGGATGAAGCTATAGAGTATCAGATTCTTGACCGACTTTCGTTCATGCGGTTTTTGGGGTTGCGGGTTGGCAGCAGAGTGCCTGATGCAAAGACGATCTGGCTGTTCCGGGAACAATTGACCGAGGCAGGGTTGGCCGGGGAGTTGTTCGGCCAGTTTGAAACGTTTCTGGGGGAAAGCGGATTTGCTGCGAGGAAGGGGCAGATTATTGATGCCAGCATTGTTCCGGCGCCACAGCAGCGCAACAGCCGGGAAGAGAACACCCGGATCAAGCAGGGTGAGATTCCCCAGGGCTGGGAGGAAGCCAAAAGGCGCCAAAAAGATACCGATGCCCAATGGACTAAAAGGAATGGAAAAAGCTATTACGGCTACAAGAACCATGTAAACGTGGACGTAAAGCACAAGTTTATCCGCACCTATGCGGTGACGGATGCGGCGGTACATGACAGCAGAGGTGTTTGATGGATCTGTTGGAGGAAACCAACACGCAGCGCTGATGTATACGCTGATTCCGCCTATCGGTCTGAGGAGTCTATACAATTGCTGCAGAAGCGGGGATTTCGTGAACGGCTGCAGCGCAAGGGCTGCAGAAACCGCATGCTCACCAAGAGGGAAAAGCAGGGCAATAAGACGAGGGCGACGATACGCTCCCGGATTGAGCATGTATTTGGGGTGATGGCGATGATGGCCGGCAGCCTGATGGTGAGAACGATCGGCATTATCCGGGCCAGGGCAAAGATAGGGCTTCGCAATCTTGCCTACAACATCAACCGATATGCGCTGCTGGCCACGACAGGATAAGCCTGCCATTACAGGCATGAAGGCCGTCTTCATGGCCTCATGCGAGGCACCATAAGATGCCATAACCATGAAATTTGTGAAAAGGTTCATCATAGACCAGACAATTGTGTTTCCTATTTCAATAAGTTGAACTTGATCTCACAAAAAAATGAATTTTTAGAGGTGCCCGCCTTTCCCCCCCCCCCCCCAAAAAAAATTTTATCGTCTTAGGAATATTGGGACTTTTTCTTTCTTTTTTTTCTCCAGGGCATCCTTTTGCTTGCTATTGGGGCAATGATCCTTTCCAAAGAAAATCCAACATTTTATAAATTAAAAGAAAAAATAAAACTAAATATCCAAAATTTTAAAACTGGATAAGATCAAGAAAAAAAAATTTAATTTATCTTTTAAAAAACATTATTTTTTCTTTTCAAGAGGTGGGGAAAAATCGGGGACTTTGATTCGGTGGAAATTGTTTAATGGAAGCGCTTAAAAAGCCTAAACTATATCCTTACCGGTTGTGGTCATGCTGAGTTTGCAGTGCATCACACCTTTCATTGATTTAATCTTGTACGCTAGATCGTTGATGGTTTCGGTTTTGCCTTTGACAATGGTTGCTTCTAAACAGTGGTCATGGTCAAGATGGATGTGTTGGCTTGCTAAAACCTGGTGACTGTATCTGTGCTGGACATCCAGAAGGCCATGAACTAACTCCCGTTTATGGTGATCATAAACAAACGTTATTACCCCGACCACGTCCTTGCCCTCTTCTATCTCAACCCACTCTTTTTCTACCAGCTTATCCCTAATTAAATCTCTGATTGCTTCGGAGCGATTTTGGTAGTTCCGCTGGGCAATATAGCGGTCAAATTCTTTTAAAAGGTCTTCCGGCATGGAAACACCAAATCTCTGCAGATTCATAAAAACCCTCCTTCTTACATCAAGTGATTATACCTCTTAATTACTTCCAGGCTTTTTCCTCCGCAGTTTCACAATAAATCGAGAGCTGAAAGGTTATAAATAAACTCTCCCCATAACTGAGGATAAACCCGGGGAATAAGTCTAAAAAATTGGATGGTAATCCCTTGTTGGGCAAAAAAATTTCGTCCACATATTTTTCAGTCACCAGCGGGGTAAGATAAACATCAGCTCCGGTTTCCTTGGTTATTTTGACCAGAAGCTCAGAACTTTGGGATTGAATTTGCAAGGACGATTGGAGGACAAACTTATTCCCGATACCTAGGCTATCAGCCAAGTAATAAATCGCGGCAACATTGAGGTCAACCAATTTCCCCAAGCGCACCTGCATTAAATCCTTGAGAAACCCACGGTGCTCATCAACGTAGGGAGCATGAGCATAATTTTGAGATATGCCCTGAAAATTTTTCCCGGGCCAATTCCCCTCATCAACGACTTACACGTCATTGATCTTTTGTAATCCCCTGCCCCTCTTTTTTACGGGCACTGTTAGCCAATGTTCTCCCTGATTACATTTTAACCGATTTCTGTTAACCCCTCGGGAAAACAGAACATTGTCCAGCAATACCACCAGATCAGCTAATAATGCTTTGTAAAAAACCCTATCCAGGGTAAAAAAATAGGCTGATGGCAAGCAACAATCACTTATACTTTTTACCCCTCCATTTTTCCATGGGACTTGGTTTTGTTTGAAACTTACACTCTGTCAAACGCTTTTGTTGAAAACGCTCTCTCCTCTTTTGTTCACCATATTTCCCGTAGCGTCCGTCTTTTTTTGTCATCTTAATAGATTCGCTAAATTTTATAAAATTTGCTATAAAATATTATCACAAACAATAAGTTATTCAAGAGTGAAAGGTACCATATGCTTGAACCAGTCGTTTTAACCTGGAGCGGTGGTAAAGACAGCGCTTTGGCTCTCCATTATTTAAAAAATACCCGTCAATACCAAATCACCAATCTTCTCACCACTATAACCAAAGATTATAACCGAATCAGCATGCACGGTGTTCGGAGTATATTGCTCGACAACCAATCTGAAGCTTTAGGTCTTCCCATAGAAAAAGTTTTTATTTCTAAAAATTCATCAAATAAAGAATATGAAATTCAAATGAGAGAAAAGCTTTTGTTTTATAAACGTCAGGGAGTTTCGTCCGTAGCCTTTGGCGATCTTTTTTTAGAAGACATCAGAAAATATCGAGAACAAAATTTATCTAAGTTCACTATGAAAGGAATTTTTCCTTTATGGAATAAGAACACTCAAGAACTCGCCCATCAGTTCATCGAGCTTGGTTTCAAGGCCGTGATTATTTGCATTGATTCCCAAAATCTGGATAAAAAATTTGTGGGAAGATACTTTGACCGCCAGTTCTTATGTGATCTCCCCGCCAATGTTGATCCATGTGGGGAAAATGGAGAATTTCATTCTTTTGTCTTTGACGGTCCGATTTTTAAAAGCCCAATCTCTTTCAAAATCGGTGATATTGTTCTGCGGGAGAAGCGTTTTTATTTTTGCGATTTAATACCCGATGGGCAAAAAACCGAATAAGACAATGCGAAAAAGTGAGTCTCGGTACTACACCCTCAATCAATTTTTTAAAGAAAAGTTTGGAGAACGAGTCCAGAAAGTCACGCTTGATGCTGGCTTTGGGTGTCCCAATCGGGATGGCACCAAAGGTTGGGGCGGGTGTATTTATTGCGATAAATTTGGCTCCGGAAGCGGAGCAAAAGAAAGGTTTCCGGATATAAAACTACAGGCTTTGGCAGGAATGGATCACCTGACAAAGCGTTATAACGCGCATAAATTCATCCCCTACTTTCAATCCTTTTCAAACACCTATGATGCTCCCGTAGAAAAACTTCGTTGTCTCTACGAGGAAGTCATTCATCTCCCCAATGTTGTGGGAATAGCAGTCGGCACCCGTCCTGACTGTTTAACCAAAGCGGCACTTGACCTTCTTGCCAGTTATGTTCCCCAGAAAATGGTCTGGTTGGAACTCGGCCTCCAGAGCGTCCATGATGAAACCTTACGATTGATTAACCGGGGACATACCTATCAGGAATTTTTAGAAGGTTATCAGTTAGCCCGAAAATACCCTCTCCTTATATGCCTCCATGTTATTATCGGTCTTCCGAATGAAAGCCGAGAACACGTTCTTGGTACCGCCCGCGAAGTCGCACGAATAAAACCGGACGGAATTAAAATCCACTCTCTTTATATCAACCGAGATACCGCTTTGGGAAAAATGTTCCGAGAAAAAAAGATCAGTCCGCTGGGGCAAAAAGAGTCTGTTGACTTAACCTGTGACTTCCTCGAACTTTTGCCGCCCACTGTGGTGATACAGCGTTTAACCGGCGACCCAAATCCAAAGGTGTTAATGGCTCCAGAATGGACCTTAAAAAAAAATAAAACCCTTCAACTCCTTCACTGGGAACTGGAAAGAAGAGATAGCTGGCAGGGAAAAAATCTACGATTTGATTGATCACGACACCCAGTATTTGTGGCTTTCAAGGAAGGGGAAGAATTCTCTTAATTCACTTTCGAGTGCTTCTCTGGTATGAAAAAGAATACCATGCAGACCTCTTTGTTTTGCTCTTTCAATATTCCCTTGATTATCATCTATCAATAAAGATTCCTCTGGTTTTACTCCCATTTCCACCACAACATAATCAAAAAGAGCCAGGTCCCTTTTACACATGCCGAGGTAGTAGCTGTTAAATATCCGTTCGAACAGTTGAAAGAAACCATATTTTTTAGCAAACTCATCCAGCCATTTGGTTTGATCGCTCAAAATCGCTACCCGAATAGTGGCCTGTTTTAGTGTTTTTACTAGGTCAAGCATCCATGGCCTTATGGCAAAACGAGAAAGCACCTCATGCCTTAGAGCCTCATCAGGAGAATTTATCCCTGTCTTGTCTCGAAGCAATTGCCAATAAATTTTTACATCTATTTTCCCCGTGACAAACCCTTGATTAAAAGTTAAGTCAACCGCGGTTTTTAAAAATTCCTGCGGATCAAGGCCGTGATGCCTAGCAATAGCTAAAAGTCCTTCTCGGAATCCTTCCTCAGCTAACACACCGCCAAAATCAAAAAAAACAACCTTTATCATTGATACTTGAACTCTCCTTTTTCATAAATGATTACTTTTTTCCCTGAGAAAAGGTGGGCGTTAACAACTTTCTCCTCAGTATTAACCAGATCCCAATGAAGAGCTGAGTCATTAAATCCCAGTTGTTTTTTCTTTTCGTAGTTAAGTTCAGCCGGATTTCCTCGGTAGGTATCAGAATAGGAAGAACCAACCGCAATATGACAGTTTCCCGACGGGCCTCCAATGTTTTCATCAAAAAGAGTATTCGCCATAAACTTGTCAATTTTGGAAAACCTTCGGTCAGTCAACGAAAATTCACCCACTTTGTTTGCCCCTATGTCCATGGCGAGCTGTTTTATGGTAAAGTCCTCTCCTTTTTCTGCTTTTATCTTATTCACCGAACCCTTTTTAAATTCTAGCCGTACTCCTTTAACATAGTTGCCGCTGCGAAAAGACGGCTGATTAGCAAAATAGATCCCTTCAGTCCCTCTCCAATCAGGAGAAAGGAAAAGTTCAAAGCTCGGAATATTGTGCCCTGATATACCAATCCACCTCCTCTGTTTCCCCGGAGTAATTCGTAAATCAATATTTCTTGATTCAATGTGGTACCACTTCACCTTCATGCTATTGAGCCATCTTTTAATGGTTTGCGCCTTAGTATAAATGGAAATCCATGCTTTAACCGGATTACGTGCATTAAGATAACAGGCTCTTACTATTTGCTGGGTGTATTCCTCAAACGAAAGCCGAGCCTGTTTTGCAAATTCAAGGGTGGGCAATGTACACAGGGTCCAACCAAACCCCCCAATTTCTTCCCTTCGTGAAAGTATATCCCGGAAAGGTTTTTGCGCGACCAGAGCTTTTGCAATCCTTTTTGGATCAATGCCCTTAAGATGAGTAAGTGATTCGGGTGCGTGGAGGTAAATGGCGCCATTGAGACTTTCAAAGAGTTCTTTTGTCCCTGGTGCTTGGAAAACAAGCTGGTTTTCGTTTGCTTTTTTATAAAAATTTTCTTCCATCGGCACCGTGAGTCCGAGCCTGAGAACCGGATTTATTCCTAAACCGAGGAGTTTTTTCTGAAGGACTTCAGCCAACTTAATTGCCGGTAGGTCATAATGAACCATGATGATATCGTCTTTTTTATATTTCCTTGTCCGCGCAGTCTTGATCCCCCAGATAAGTATATCCGCATATTTATCCAGTTGCTTTGTAGTCAGCATTGAACAACCTCCTGATTTTTTCTTTAAATAAATTATGTTAGGCTATTTTAGTTTTTCATATCATAAATTTAAAAAATGACAAGAGATATCAAATAAAAAATGTCTTGACAAATCGAAATAGAATATCTTATCTTAACCCCTTTTTTGGTGGGCTAAATAAGAAAATCAAGGAGAAAACAAACTAAGGCATATGGTGAGCGATAGAGGTGAGAACTGTTGTGAAAAGTTGTGGTTGTTTAATCCTCAAACAAAGGAGGTATGGAATGCGAAGCGAAAAAATAAAAAAACTAATCTTGATTGTACTCACAATAACCTTAATATTCGCAATAAATATTAAGGCGCTGAAGGCAGATGAAGATTTTGACAAATTTATCAAGCCAATGACCAATCCAGTTTATTTTGATGAGCCTTTTAATCGGACCTATGTTGAGTTATTAACTGCTTATCAACACCTTCCTTCTAGTGTTAATACTACGCTTGGAGATATTCCTCTTGATGGTCATTTACAGGTGACCGCTCTAAGGATCAATTATGCGGTCAATGATCGACTTTCAATTGTGGCGGCAAAGACGGCTATATTGATTTTGCACCTAAGTATGTCTTAACACATCAAAGTGGCTGGGGAGACATTGCCGGTGGATTGAAATACGCGCTGATTCGTGATCCTAAAAATGAGTTTGTTCTTTCGGCCAAGGTGCTTTTTGAATTTTCCCAAGGATCCCGTTCGGTGTTTCAAGGAAACGGCAGCGGGAATGCAGCGCCTTCTTTGAGTTTTCTCAAAGGTTGGAATAATTTTGAATTTGTTGGGATGCTGGGCGGCGTTATCCCCTTTGACAGAAGTGAATCGAGTACCGAGCTCAATGATAGCTGGCATGTAAGTTACGATATTATAAAAGGTCTTTGGTGTGAGGATACAAAAAACAAGATTTTTCCCCTTATTGAGCTCAATCACTTCCATGTGTTACAGAGCGGAAACTACCATTCAAACCAATATCCTGAGATTGCGGCCAGTATTGTAAAGTTTGAAGGAGGGGATGTTATTAATCTGGGCGCACCAAACGCGGGTGCTCATCCCGACTTTGTGACATTAGGATTTGGTTTCCGTTATCGGTCACTTTATCCTTGTTTCCCTTTAGATTTTGGGTTTGCCTATGAATTTCCTCTTACAGAAAAAGAAAATGGCCTTATGAGTAACCGGCTTTCCTGGGATTTAATTTATCGCTTCTAAAAACTATTTACTATAAAGGGAGAGCACCAGTATTAATCTATTTCAGTGCTCTCCCTTTATTTTAGAGGGCTCATTAATCTATAGCCTTTTTTTCTTCCCTTCCCCATCAAATACCTTCTTCTTTTTCCTCTCTTTTTAAATGAAAAATTTGTTTGTAAAAAGCTGTGCGCCAAACTATAATGATTAAAATAATATAAAACCATTATATAAAATCAACTAAATGTTTTGTCCTAAATGCAAATCAGAATATCAGGAAGGTGTTGTGATCTGTTGCGATTGCAATGTTCCCTTAGTCTCTGAACTCCAAATAGAACCACAAACCGGGTTTGTGGATTACGAGGAAATTCTCTCTACGAATAACGCAGCTGATATTGCAACTATAAAATCACTTTTCGATAGCGAAGGGATTGTTTACTATTTTCTCGGAGAACATTTTGCCTTTCCCATAAGGCTTATGGTCAACAAAGACCAGGTGGAAGAAGCAAGGGAGTTATTGAAAGACCTTAACGCATCGTCTTTAGAGAATGATTCAACTGGGGATTCAGAAGAGACCGAAGAAACATGATTTATTTAAACGGCCATGAAACGTCTTTTTAGTATTCCTTTTATTATTTTTTTGTTTTTCTTGATCCTTGCTGCCAAAACCTCTCCATCCGCGATTACTCCAAGTTATACGTATAAAATAATCAATACCTATCCTCACGACCGAGCTGCCTTTACCCAAGGCTTAATTTTTCAAGATGGGTTCTTTTATGAAAGCACTGGCCTTTATGGGCGCTCTTCCCTGCGGAAAGTAGAGCTTAAAACCGGTATGGTTTTAAAAAAACATTCGCTTCCCTCACAGTTTTTTGGTGAAGGTATCACTCTATTGGGCACCAAAATAATTCAACTAACGTGGAAATCAAAAATGGGATTTGTATATAACAAGGAAAACTTTGCGGTACTCCAAACCTTCCACTATGCCACCGAAGGCTGGGGTATTACCAATGACGGGAGGCGTTTAATCATGAGTGATGGATCATCCACCCTTTTTTTCCTTGATCCGGAAACATTCAAGGAGGTTGATAAAATAGACGTCCGTGATCAAGAGGGGGCAGCAGTAGAAGGAATTAATGAACTAGAGTATATTAAGGGAGAGATTTTTGCCAATATATGGCCCAGCACACGAATCGCTCGAATCTCACTTATACTGGTAGGGTAACGGGTTGGATTGATCTTGCCGGGATTGTTCCTTTGGAAAAGGACGCAGATGTTTTAAATGGCATTGCTTATGATGAAAAAAATGACCGTCTTTTTGTTACCGGAAAATTATGGCCGAAGGTTTTTGAGATAACTATTTCTCCGAAGCCTCAAGCACCTTAAAGGGGGATTACCTTGTCGGCATTGGACAGTAAAGAACCCCGTGCTTCCGCACGGGGCATTAAAAATCAAATTCTAATTGTTTGGTATTTTCTCCTCATGTCGATGATATTCTATATATTTCTTTATTGTCTCACTGGTTGCTTTGTCCCCTACCGTCCTGACAAAATATCCATCTTCCATGGATTCTCCTCCCCACAGTTCCTTCTTTACCCTTGGATGCCTCCAGAAAATTTCCTTCCCACTTATGCTCTTCAGCACCCTCACCGTTTCCCCTACAGATTCTCTCGGCGGTATGCTCGCAAATA
>CAVSIB010000052.1:0-36325 GCA_963727835.1 uncultured delta proteobacterium | reverse complement strand
CGCACCCGGTGCCAAGTCTTTCCATTCGGCAAAGAAACAGTAGCAAGTGACGGAGAATATCCCTTCTTTTTTAATGATTCAACAATCCCCTCGGCATAGTCTAAGCTCTGAAATGAACCAGCCTGTACCGTATACCCGGTGCTCGCTCCCGCACCTTTTCCCTCCTGCGTCGGCACTGTCTCTGAGCGGGTAGCAGCTTTAGGTTCAAGGGAGACGAGGAACTCTCGCCGAATCCGGTGTTTCCTTTTGAACCAGACTATCATAAAAGGTGAGCGGGGTGTCCTGTTTGGCTTCAGCCGCTGGTGCACTGGGAGCAGGGAGCGGTTCACTTTTCGGTTGCGGTTGTAATTTAGGGTGAGCAGAAGAAACGATTTTTGCTGGTCCATTCGAGTGCGTGTACAAATACCCGTGGTTTACAAGTATCGCGATGAAAATGAAAAGAAAAATCATTGCGCTGGCAATAAGAACCCGCGCTACTACTTGAGAAAAAGAAGGTTATTTGGGGATTTTTCTGGTCCTTCGTCTTTTCGTCTCCTACATCCTTTCCGGTGCTGTAACACCTAATAAACTAAGAGCGTTTTCTCGTCACCTTCAAACCTTCCACCAAACATAAACGGGCCCGAGAGAGTCCTTCGTTCTCGGTTAAGACCCTTTTTTTATCGTCAAGCTTGCCAGAGTGGTAATACCGGTGAAACGTGCTCACCACCTCCTGGAGAAATATGGTAATCCGGTGAGGCTCAAGGGAAACCGCGCTCCCCTTCCACAACATCCGGAAAATGGGATATCTTTTTTATCAGCGAGAGTTCCTCCCAGTTGGTAAGCAAACCGAGATCCGCTTGGTTGAACTGGTTGATATCAATCCCCCGTTCCCGGGCTATTCTGAGAATGCTGCAAAGGCGGGCATGCGCGTACTGGACGTAATAGACCGGGTTTTCATCAGTCTGTTTTTTTGCGAGTTCCAAGTCAAACTCCAAAGGCGCATCCGGCCTGCATCTGTAAGGAGAATGTTCACGCGTTGCGTCGCTTCCTTCTTCATCGAGCACTTGGCGCAAAGAGACGGAACTTCGCCCAGCCGGGTGGACATGGAAACAAGTTTTCCCTCCCGCAAAAGCGAGACAATCTGAACCAAGAGAACCCGAAGCCGCTCCGGTTCATAGCCCAAAGCCTTAACCATTGCTTTCACTCTCGGCACATAGCCATGGTGGTCTGCTCCCCAGATGTTGATCACCTGATCAAAATTCCGGGCAAATTTGTTTTTATGATACGCGATATCTGAGGCAAAATACGTTTTTTGTCCATTTGACCGCACCACCACCCGGTCCTTTTGCATCATCAAATTTCGTGGCCGCGAACCACAAAGCCCCGTCCTGTTCGTAAAGGAAATTTTTTTCTTTAAGCTCCGCGATGGTCTTTTCCACCTCACCCGCTTCGATCAGTTTTTTTCACTAAACCAGGTGTCAAAATTCACCGAAAAATCCTTGAGGTCATGCTTTATTTCCGCTAAAATCATTTCTTCCGCCAGCTGAGAAAAAACCGAGAGTGTTACCTCATGTTCATCGCGATCAAGATACTTATCGTTCCACCGGGAAATCGCCTCACGCGCAACATCATAAATATATTTACCCCGATAATGGTTGTCAGGAAACTCGACTGGACGCTGGAGAAGTTCCTGGTACCGATAAAAGACTGACCGCCCCAAGGTCGCCATTTGATTGCCCACATCATTAAGATGATCTGCTTTCGTCACCCGAAAGCCGGCAAAGGAAAGGATTGATGCAAGAGAATCTCCTAAAGCCGCCCCCCGGCCATGACCAATGTGAAGCGGACCCGTGGGATTAGCGCTCACAAACTCAATCTGAACGTGTGCTCCTTTGCCCAAATCAATCTTGCCAAACTCTGCCCCCTGGCTGTGGATTCCTTTAAGCTGGTCGAACCAAAAACTTTCTTTCAATAAAAAGTTGATAAACCCCGGCCCCGCAACAGTCACCTCTTTTACCATGGATGAATTATCCATGGAATAGGAGAATTATCTTTGCCACCTCCCGGGGAGGCCGATTTGAGTTGTGAAGCCATTATTAAAGCAATGCTTTGCTCGCATAGTCTCCGTATGCCTCATTTTTGGGTATTTCAAAGGCAAGAGGCGGAAGTGTCCCGGTGGAAGGCAACGGCAATTTTGTTGCCGCCTTTTTTAACGCCTGAAATAAGATGTCATTTAAAATTTCTTTTGCTGTCATGCCCGTTTTCCTTTTCTTAACCACTCCAGAGAAAATAACTGTCATCGTACCGACATCTGAATCCGATATTCTCAATGATGGTACCTAATTATTTAATTTTATAACGTTAGTCAAGAAGTCTCAACTTAATTGCTGATCACGAAAAAACTTTTTTACTCTATTCCCGGTTCATTGCTTTTTTCTGCGCCAGTACACCCTTTCTAACCGTCAACATTGTATTCTTTTTTGTTTTTTCCCACAATACTTTTTATTCTCTTTTAATTAATATTATTATTAATTTTTCGCCTGTTATGTGTAAAAATCTGAAACATTTTTTTATCATTTGCATACATGAGGTTTGTGAAAAGATCATATACATGTGTGCACGACAAAGCACTTTTTGGGCGAAAAAAGCCGAAAGGTGTTTTTCTGTTTTTTTGAGTGCGAGAAAAGGGAAAAGCTACTTTTTGAATTTGAACAACTATCCGCTAAACGCTATGTGATATTTGCCTATAGAGGAAGGACGACCGGAACGTTGTTGGCCAGCTTGACTCATTATTTTAAGCTTTGGGGAGGTTGTAGAAAATTTAAAGAAGAGAGCGCTGTGGTTGCGGAGAATTTTTTGGTAGAGTGATCTTGAGGTGAAGATAGGTTTTTTCTGTCGCCCGGCGGCCACTTGAGGTCCGGATCAGATATCCCCGCTGAAGGAGAAATGGTTCAACCAGCTCTTCTAACGTACCGCTATCTTCCTGCAACGTAGCGGCAATTGCCTCAATCCCTGCGGGACCGCCCTTATAATAGGTGACGATCGCCTCTAAAAACTTCCGATCTAAAATGGTTAAGCCGTCGGAATCTACCCCTTCTAAACTTAGCGCTTTCTGAGCAACCTCGCTATCAATTTTGCCGTCGGCTTTAACCTGACTATAATCCCTTACCCGCTTAAGCAGATGATTGGCAACCCGAGGCGTACCCCTGGCCCGCCTTGAAATTTCATAAGCCCCTTCATCATCAATTGCTACTTTCAGGATAGCGGCTGACCGTTTTATGATTGAAGCGATCTCACCAATCGTATAAAAGCCCAACTCCCGGACAATGCCAAAGCGCTCTCGCAAGGGTCGGGAAAGAAGTCCGGAACGAGTTGTCGCCCCAATCAAGGTGAACCATTCAAGCCGGGAACGGTAGGTGCGAGCATTTGCCCCTTTATCAAAAATAATATCCATTGCAAAATCTTCCATCGCCGGGCAAAGAAGCTCTTCCACAATCTTGGGTAAGCGGTGAATCTCATCGATAAAAAAAATATCCCCTTGTTCCAATGAAGTCAAAATGCTTACTAAGTCTCCGCCTTTTTCCAAAGCCGGGCCAGTAGCATGATGAATTCTCACCTCCATCTCCTTGGCGACAATGTTGGCAAGGGTGGTCTTTCCCAAACCCGGAGGACCTTGAAAAATAATGTGGTCGAGCGGCTCCTGCCTTTTTTTGGCGGCCAGGATAGCGATTGAAAGTGAATCAACCACCTGTTTTTGTCCAATATACTCTTTGAGTCGCTGCGGCCGTAAGTTCAGTTCTTCCTGACCCACTCCTTCCCCCGCGTCCTTTTGAGCATCAGATTGAAAGGCTTCTTTTAAATCAAAGGGATGAACGTTATCAGACATATAGGCAGTGATCTAGTGGTTTAAAAAGGTTTAATCCCCCGCACAATCTTCCCGGATTTTATCAAAGTGTGTTTTTAATAAGGGAAACTCTTTTTCCACAGTCTCCCAAAACGACTTTTTGTTTTACTTCAAAATATTCATGAATCAATTTATTTCTCATCCTCACTATCTCTCACCGCGGTATCTGTTGATAGCGACTTTTAACCGATTGGGGAATTTTTTTACCGCTTCGCCGATAATCTACAAGACTCTTGTTACCGCAAAAATAGTCTTATCTATCCAGAAGAAAATCCTCATATTCCTTCTTTTCTATAAGGGTCAAAGCGTTCCCAATTACATCAACACATCATCCACATATCCAAAAATTCCTGTTTCATAGAGTGACGACCTCGCGAAGGATAAACTTCCCTATCCTCGGTTTCAGGCATCTTTCATGACCTGATCAATTTTCATTCCCGTAAGTTCAGAGAGATAATTTTCCAATTCTAACGAATTTCAATAAGGGTTGTTGGGTCATTTATCTTAACCATGATATCCAAATCGTTCTTTTTTTCTGACCTTCCTTGAAAAAGAGCCGAAAAAATCGATGTTTTTACTCCATATTCCGCCCTTAATATTGGTTTTTGTTTAACCAAAATTTCTTTTATTTTCTTCAAGAGATTTCATTCTTTTTTCTCGCATTTCATGGTGTTGATAAAATTTTTCAGAGACATGGCACACCTTTCTTTTCACTGATTTGGCCCTTTTTCCTATCACCGAATACATAGACCTTCTTCTGACCGATTATTCCTTTACCCCACTCACTTCCTCTGGTTCCGGTATACTTCCTCAAAAATTTCTTCCGGTGAACTCAGGTGAGGATTACGGCTCAAAGCTTCTTGGAGCATCTTCAGGGCCTCTGTTCGCTTATGGCCCAGCTGCTGCACCATCACTTCCAATACCTGGTGAGCATAATCTTCTTTATCCTGGGGCAGGGCAGGAAGAGCCTCTGATTCTATGATCAACGCGAACTTCGCCATCTTCCCGTAAAGGTGAGCAATGATTTTATCCGCCAACTTTGGGCCTAATCCTTTAATATGGACCAGAAAGCGGCTGTTACGTTCCTCAATAGCCTGCGCAATCTGGTGAATCGGACACGTTATCAGCTTGATCGCTTTCGTAGGTCCGATGTCCGATACCGTAATGAGCCGTTCAAAAAACTCCCGCTCGGCTTCTCGGTTAAATCCGATAAGCATGGGCCGCGGTTGTCTTTCCGGGTGGTAATAGGAAATATAAAGCGCCACCTCATCGCCATCCTCCCCGACTCTTTTTCCGTTAAAAGTTGCCCGGACAATGGGGGGAACCATTACGTCGTAGCCCACGCCATGAGTCACAATGACTACCCTATCCTCTTCGACCTTCCACAGTTTCCCCTGAAGATAACTTATCATCACTTTCTGCCTTCACCATTGAACCGCGTTTGCCCGGGAAAGGCCTACCAAAGCCAAGGCTAAGGCATCGGAAGCGTGTTCAGATTTTATCTGTTCCTTAATTCCCAAAATTTTTCGCACTGCTTTTTCAACCTGGTCTTTATTTGCCCGTCCGTTTCCCGTAAGCGCCGCTTTTATTTCCGTTGGTTTGAGCTCCATCACCTCAAGGTTATTATAAGCCGCGGCCAGGGCTAAGATTCCCCGTACCGCGCCTAATTGTAAAGCTGCCTTAGGAAATCGGGGCAGCACAAATATATCTTCTAAAATTAAAAGCTGGGCATCCCATTTTTGGAGAATTTTTTCAAAATCAAGAAAGATACTCTGAAGTCTTTGAGGGGTGGGGTCTTTTGGATTTGTCGAAAGACAATCCCATGCTCGCACGACTCCTCTTTTTTCAACAATTTCAATAACACCGTATCCTGTCTTCGCGAGCCCGGGATCAACGCCGATTGCTTTTACCTTAGCCACTCATCTTCTCCAGAATGTCTTCAGCAATATCAAAATTGGCATACGTTTTTTGCACGTCGTCCGAGTCTTCGAGCGCGTCCATAAGCTTAATCATTTGTTCTGCTTCTTTCCCTTCAAGTTTTACCGTATTTTTGGGAACCATGGTGATTTCCGCCAAAAGGTATTGAAAGTTCTGCTGTTCCAACGATCCCCGCACGGCTTCAAAATTTTTTGGATCAACAATCAGTTCAAAAGTAGTTGCTCTCTTCTTTAACATCATCTGCTCCAGCCTCTAACGCAGCCTCAAAAAGTTTTTCCTCATCCACCTGGCCTTTTTCAAAAACAATAAGTCCTTTTTTATCAAACAGCCAGGAAACACAGCCAGTCTCTCCCAGGTTGCCGTTATGCTTCGAGAAAATATGCCGGATTTCTCCTGAGGTTCGGTTTTTATTATCAGTTAAAATATTTACCAAAACCGCAACTCCAGCCGGTCCATACCCTTCATAAACAATTTCTTCCAGGCTTCCGCCTTCGATTTCTCCGGTACCTTTCTTGATTGCCCGTTCGATATTATCCTTGGGCATATTTTCAGCCTTGGCGGCTGCAATTGCGGTTCGAAGCCGGGAATTCCCCTCCAGGCTTCCTCCGCCAATGCGGGCGGCGATTGTTATTTCTTTAATCAACCGTGAAAAAATTTTCCCTCTTTTGGCATCTAATGCCCCTTTTTTTCTTTTAATCGTGCTCCATTTGGAATGCCCTGACATACTTTTGTCCCCTGCAATAAATAATAAGGTTCTTTAATAAGAGTAAGACTCAGTTTCGGACGCACTTTTTCTGCGGAAAAAACCATAGTTCTCAAGAGTTAGCATCAATAATTTATACCATAGTCGCTTTTCATTGCAAACAAAATTTTAATGGTCTTTAAAGAAAAAGAAAGCGACCAAACATTATAAAAAGAAAGCGGTAAACAATTGAAATAGATTTACAAAACTAAAAAAAAAGAGGTAATAAAAGACGAAGCATTAACCCGGGCGAGAACAAAAACAAAGGCAGAAAAATAAACTCCCGGAATTAAAAAATCAGTAATTTGGAAATAATCTTATTGTCCACATGATGCTAAGGCTCTTTCATAGGCTATTGTGGAAAATCCGCGGATTTTTTGATCACAGATGACTGCAAAGGGTACGCCTCTTCCCCCATCCAATTCGTTTTTCCGGCGAGCAGCCTCCTCGTCTTTTTCAATGTCATACTCAGAAAAAGATATTCCTCGCGAACGGAAAAAATTTCGCGTATCCTTACAATAGGGACACCAACTGGCCGTGTAAAGCTCTACCGTGATATTCTGCGGCTCGGTTCGCTCCTCTGCTGCCGCAGTAGGTGCGTTGGCGCTTTCAGAGTTCGGAGTATTCTGCGCGGACGGAAGATTCGTTGGAGGTTTGGGTTTGAAATTCGCGTCTGATTCGATCTCCACCAAAGCGTTAGTACCTTGCGGTGGTGGAGAATCCGAAAGGTGCACAACACCGTGATCATCAACCCATTGATAGGTTTGGGCGTTTGCACCGGTCGCCAGGACAAACACCCCGAAGCAGAAAATAAAGAGCACGTTTTTTCGCATCAGCAAATACTCTCCCTTTTTAAAATAATCGATCCTTTTCGAAACAAAACCCGGTTTGAGAAAAAACCTTAGGGATTAAGCAAGTTAAATCCGGTCTTAGGGTCAAAGATCCTTTTCCCTTCACAATCACTCATCTCAAACAAAATGACTTCCATGACTTCCCATACCTTTACTCCGGTCCGGATGCAGCCGGTAACGGCTTTTCCGTTTCTTCCGCACGCCATATGCATATGGAGAGAGGGATTCCCCTGATCATCAGGGAAAAGCGTTCCTACGCCGGCGACTTCATGGACGCCCTCTAAAATATGTGTCGTAGGATGTACTGGCTGCGCATCGCCCTGCGCAGGACCTACCACGAATGTGCTTTTATCGTCCGCTCCGCCCACAATAATCAATGCCGCGGCTTTGATAGACTGTTCTCGAGCAAACCGTTCGATTTCCTCGTGTACGATTTCTCCGTTCTCAAGACGAAGAATAAAAATGCGCCCAGGTTGTGCTGACGAATACTTCATCGCAAGAATATATTATGTAAGGGTTGAGCTTTTTGTGGTTTTGCCAGCTTCTTTCGCCACAGGATTCCCCTGGTGATTTTCCAGATTATACTTCTGGATAGCACCTTCAAGCTCTTTTTGCATCCGTTGTTTTTCTTCCTCAGACTGGACTTTCTTTTTGCGACCTTCTATCTTATACCTCAGAAGCCTTTCTCTTACCTCCTTATCATCCTGTATCCTTTTGTCAAGCCTTTCAACAAGAAATACCGCGAGTAAGCACAGTAGAACAACCGCAAGCATCATTGTTCCCTCAAATTCTACAGCGGCATAAAAAGCAAAGGCTACCAGCAACAGTTCAAAAAGAGAAATAATATGCATAAACTCTCCTCCTTTCTTTGCTAAGACATGGTTCCTTTCTCACCTTTCTCCTCGTAAACTCTTCGCAAAATCTTTTCTTAACCGCTTTGCCCCTCACTCTACCGGCATGTGCCACACAGGGTGCTGCTACCCACAGAACAGCATCTTATTTTACTCAGCATGTGTCTAACCCCTTTCTTTCTCATGGCCCAATATTATGATTATTATACAATAAGTTATCACACGTGTAAATTACTTTTTGAAATTTCCTTTTTTTGTATAAAATATAAGGCATCACCAGACAAACCTTATCGAAAGGACCAGAGGGTGAGAACCTTTGCCTCATTTTATTGCTTCTTTGCTTTCGGTGATTGGCCTCCAGGGCAGAGTTTTTCTTCCGTGCCTTTGTTAAGGTCGATACGCTCTGAAAAATCTTCCGATGCTAAAAAGGTTCTTTTTGAATTAAACGGATTTTACCCACCCGAATTTTTTGGACTCACAGGAAACCAACCTCGCGTTGTGTGCGATTTTAAAAAGGCGAACCTAGAAAAGTCCCTTCCTAAGGTTCTGGAAACGAACGGCACCTTCATTCTACGTATTAGGGTGGGGAATCTACCCCCATCTGATCCCAAAATAAGGGTCGTCTTAGATTTAGTCCCTCATAAAAATTACGATATGGAACAAAATTTTTTTAAAAAAGATACTACTTTTGCCCTTATCCTCCACCCTGAAAACGCCAATAAAACATTAAGGGGCGGACCTTAAAACCCTTACTGCTTTCCCCGTGCAAGAATAACGTGATAATTATTGACATTTTTTTAAAAACCAACCTTTGATTTTTGTTTTTTGGGATATACTTATCCGGACTTGTCTTAAGGATTTTTAAAAGTTTCGATAAGGGAGATTATAGGATGTGGAGTTGCCGTACGATCAGAAATAGTTTTTCACGCCCACGTATTTTTGTTAGGATAAAAAGCAGAGCAATCATTCGCGTGATGGTCAGCCTCTGCTTATTCCCTCTTGTCCTGGCTTTATCCGGCCCTGCTTTCGCACAACCGAACTTTACCTTTTCCCAGGTTGTCGCCAAAGCGCAGCAACTGGTGCAAGAGCCTTATAACCCTAAGGCCGGACTGGTTCCAAATTTTTTATTAAACATTAAATACGATGCCTGGCGGGATATCCGTTTTAAGCCCGCAAAGTCTTTCTGGCGGGACGAACACTTACCCTTCAATGTACAATTTTTTCATCCCGGCTTATATTTCCCTCGGGCGGTGACCATCAATGTGGTGGAGCCCAGTGGGATCAAGAAGATTCCTTTTTCCACTGATTTATTCGAGTACGAAAAAATGTCTGCTCCGCTCAAAAAAAAGATACCATCTGATTTAGGTTTTGCGGGATTCCGTCTTCATTACCCTATCAACACCCCTACGTATTTTGATGAAGTCGCTGTGTTTCTCGGGGCCAGTTACTTTCGGGCGGTGGCGCAAAACTCCAATTACGGTCTTTCGGCCCGGGGGATTTCCATTAACACGGTCTCTTCCGCACCCGAGGAATTTCCCTATTTTAAAGAATTCTGGTTGGTCAAACCCCTTCCTGACGCCAAACAGATAACCCTCTACGCCCTGCTTGATGGTGAAAGCGTTACTGGCGCCTATCAGTTTATTGTTCACCCTGGAAAAGAAACCCTTGTCGAAGTTAAGAGCACTATCTTTTTGCGGAAAAAGGTAGATCGGTTAGGAATCGCGCCCATGACGAGCATGTTCTTTTACGGTGAAAACACCAACACGCGTCCGGTGAATGACTTTCGGCCGGAAATTCACGACTCAGACGGTTTGCAAATTGCTCTGGGTTCAGGCGAATGGCTCTGGAGGCCGTTGAAAAATCCCGGCGCCATTACCAATAACTGGTTTTTCACCGCCAACCCTGCAGGTTTTGGCCTTATCCAGCGGGACCGTGATTTTGATCACTACCAGGACCTGGAAGCACATTACGAAAAACGGCCCAGTTTGTGGATCGCCCCCAAAGGCTCGTGGGGAGAAGGTTGGGTGGTGCTCCTGCAAATTCCCTCACATCGTGAGTTTGATGATAATATCAATGCCCTGTGGGTGCCGTCGCACCCTCCGGAGCCAAAGCAGCCCCTGTCCTTTGACTACACCATGAGCTGGCATTATCCTGACGCCACTCGCCCACCTGCCGGCCAAGTTGTCGCCACTCGAACGGCAGATGGCAAAACCAAACTTGCCCAGAAATTCGTCGTTGATTTTGCCGGAGGCGATTTAGAATCAATTCCGGCAAATAAACCGCTTACCGCTATTGTCTCCGTTGATCCCCGCGCTAAGCTCCTAGAACAACAACTGCAGAAAAATGTCATTAATAATGAATGGCGGCTAGTATTTGAAATAAGCGTGGAAAATGAAGCGGTTCTGCAGAAAGTGCTTCAGGGGACTGAACCAGCAATTGAACTTCGGGCATTCCTCAAAGACGGGGAAAAAGTCTTAACCGAGACTTGGAGTTACGCTCTTCAGCCTTAGATATCAGTATTTAACCTGATCTTGGCAACGGGAATGGGGTGCATAATCTTCGGGTTTATACTCCGGTTTCCCATTAATTCATCGGGAGCTTCTTTTCAGGGCGAAATGGGCAGGTAACATTTTGAGGCTATGGAAAAATAAACAAACGAAGTAATGCAATGTTCATTTCCTCTCCATAAATGCATAGTTCACCAGATGAGGGCCAAATTTACCGCTGATTTCTATCATTTTTAATTCTTCGATGTCGAAGTACGGTTCAAAAAGGTCTCTCAATTCATCTTCAGAAGAAAAATATAAAGCAGATACCCAGAGATGTTTTTCGGTATTTTCCTGAGCCGCCAAACTGAGGATCCTTCTCATGGAAACAAACTGAAAAAGACTTCCCGCCTGGGTTGAGGATTCTCCGCACATTTTCAACATACTTCTTCCTTTTTTCGGGGAATATATGATGAACCAACTCCCAGTCATACGCAAAGTCAAAGGTTTCCTTGACCACATCCAAATCCCCAAGAACATCAGCAACAATAAAAGTTACCGTGACTCCTTTCTTGTTTGCGTTTTCCTGGGCAATTGTTATCGCTGTCGGTGAATTATCAATCCCGGTAACCTCGAATCCTCTTCCGGCAAGATAGATCGCATAGTTGCCGGCGCCACAGCCCAAATCAATCGTTTTGCAAGGCTTCACTTTTCCGCTCTCGACCAACTCAACTAAAGCCTCTGGCGGAGTCTCACTATTCCAGGGAATCTTTTCCAAAGGCATATTTTTATAAATTCTGTCCATATCAACTTGCATCATCGCATCATACCTATGTCACTTTATAAACCTATAAATTGCGTATAACGTGAGCAGGCGCAGACGAGGTCACGCAAGGCCGGATTTGAGAGTTTTGGTATTCGCAGGTTTTAGCCTGCGAATATAGTTTTTCAATAGCGGGCTCACGGGGCTACAGATTTCAGTCGGTTTTTCACTCTTAATTTTACTTACAAGCATAGAGCGGTAAGAAAAAGCAACCTTTATAAGATTCGGTTCAATAGGGAAAACATGTATCCTATTCATGAAACAAATCCAGCAGATGTAGTATAAGGCAAAATTCCCCCCGCTTATAAATTATTTATAGGAAATACCACATGAGGGGAATTTGTCAAAAAAAAGAAAAACCTTATCAGATTTTTTCAGGCGGGGTAGTATCAAAGGGCTATTTACAGAGATCAGGGGTCAGCCAAATCCTGGCCTTCCGACGACCCCTGACTACTAAATTCTGTTCCCGTTTCGACGTCCGGGGGCTTTGCGCAGGCGTATTGCCTGCGGTGTTATTTCTACCAGCTCATCATCATTGATATAGGACATGCACTGTTCCAAGCTCATTTCAATGGGGCTGTTGAGCACCACATTAGCATCCGAACCGGCGGCGCGCATGTTGGTCTGTTTTTTACCTTTGGCCGGATTCACTACCAGGTCGTTTTCATGGCAGTGCTCTCCCACGATCTGACCGACATAGACGTTGACACCGGGTCCGCAGAAAAGCTTCCCGCGGTCCTGCAGGTTGAAAAGGGCGTAGGCAACGGTAGTGCAGGTGTCTTTTACCACCAGTACTCCGTTCTTGCGGTTTTTAAGCTCGCCGGCATGCGCCCCGTATTCGCTGAACACATAGTTCATGATCCCCATACCTTTGGTGATGTTCATAAACTCCGGCCGAAAGCCCAAAAGCCCCCGGGTCGGAATTTTGTAAATCAGGCGCGCCATACCGTTGCCGTTCGCCGGGTGCAATTCGCAAATTTGTCCTTTGCGGCTGCCAAGCTGTTCGATCACGGAACCCATGTGCTGTTCCTCGACATCCACGGTAAGCTCCTCGTAAGGTTCCAGAAGCTTTTCCCCGTCGCGTTGCATGATAACCATGGGCCGGGTCACCTGAAACTCATATCCCTCGCGCCGCATGCGCTCGATAAGAATCGACAGGTGCAGTTCTCCTCTGCCTGATACTTTGTAACCGGGCCTTCCCTCAAGCTCTTCAACCACCAGCGCAACATCGGAGAGAATCTCACGCTGCAAACGATCTCCCAGGTGGCGGGAAGTGACATATTTACCTTCTTTCCCGGAAAACGGCGAATCGTTCGCAATGAAGTTCATGGAAATCGTGGGTGGATCGATTTCAACCGGCGGCAAAGGGATCGGATTTTCAGGATCAGTAAAGGTTACCCCGACAGTAATTTCATCCACTCCCGCAACCACAACAATTTCGCCGACTCCGGCCGCATCCACCGCAACTTTATGGTTTCCTTCAAAGCAATAGATCTTGCTGATCCGCGCGGGAATCAATGAGCCGTCCCGCTGAGCCACGGCAATGTCCTTATTAATGCTGAGGGTTCCGGAGGTAATTTTCCCGATCCCCATCCTCCCCAAATAAGGAGAGTAATCAATCGAGCTGACCAGCATTTGCAGGGGATTATCCGCATTTCCCTTGGGCGGAGGTATGTGAGCGATGATCTTCTGACAAAGCGGCTCCATGGAGGAATGGTGATCGTCAACATTATCCAGGGCATAGCCGTCACGCGCGGACGCGTAGATCACCGAAAAATCCAAAATATCCTCAGGCGCGTTCAGTTTCACAAAAAGATCAAACACCTGATTGACCGCCCACTCTGGCCGGGCAGCAGGCTTATCGATCTTGTTAATGACAACGATGATTGGCAGATGAAGAGCCAGAGCTTTTTTCAGCACAAAATAGGTCTGAGGCATGGGGCCTTCCTGCGCGTCAACCAGCAGCAGAGCGCCGTCTGCCATCTTCAGCACCCGTTCAACCTGGCCGCCAAAATCCGCGTGTCCGGGCGTGTCGATAATGTTAATCAGAAACTCCCGGTAGTGAAACGATCCGTTTTTGGACGCGATGGTAATTCCCCGCTCCCGCTCAAGATCAATGCTGTCCATAAGCCTTTCGGCGACGGTCTGGTTCTCGTGAAACATGCCGCTATGCATGAACAACTGGTCAACCAAGGTTGTTTTACCGTGGTCAACATGGGCGATTATAGCGACATTTCTTATCGTGTCCTGGTCCATCTCTTACGCTTTGAAAAATAATGTTCCCCCGCAATAACAACGGAGATACCATCGGGTTAATAATATGATGTTCGCCTTTATCCTGCCCGGCATGTCATTACCAATATGCAACCATCACTTCCGTCAGGTTTCAACAATCATAACGGATCGCTTCACCGTCGTTTTCTGCATAATGCGATAGTAAAGTTCCCATGAATCGCTTGATCCGTGAGGCACTACACGATTGAGGATAAGAGCATTATGGCCGATACGAATGCCGGCAGGAGGGATTAATTATCCCCTTTGGCAGCAAAAAAAGCAAGAAAAATCTTTCAAAGACTTTTTGGCAATGAATATCTTTTTATATCAGATGGTTATAAACTACCTTGCCCATACACCTTTCCCCGGTACGCTACCCGCTTCAGCCGCAAGAAACCTTTGGGTTCAAAAGCGTTTTCCGCTATTGTCAGATTCCCGTGCTCCATCTTTAAGCCCAGGATGGTATAGGCAACATAAAGCATGCGGCCGGCAGAACCGGTGTACCAGCTCCAGCCCCCGCGGCCCTCATAGCCCGGTCCGTAGTAGATATCCGCCGCCTGCTGGTGGGGAGAAAGGCCATAGGAGCGGCTATTCATGTGCATCAGGGGGGAAATCTTAAGCCATACCTCAACCGCCTTTGCCCGGTACGTGCGCGCCTGATCAGTTTTTCCTCTTTCCTCCGCCAGATCAGCAAGACGCAGCAAAGCGTCCACTATCCATGATGCACCGTGGGAGTACTGCCCGCCGTTTTCCCGGACCCCGGGCGGATAGTCGGCGATCCTTCCCGGGTATGGGTCTGAATCATCAGTAAAAGGCGGGAAACAAAGCAAAATCATATTGTCCTTTTCCAGCTCCTTTAAGCCGGTTTCCATTGCCACTGCCCCTTTTTCAAAATCGGCAGCATTAGAAATAATTGGCCATGAGGCAGTAAGAGCATCAGCCACATCAAGCTCTCGACCATCATCAGTGATCGCGCGGATATAATGATTACCCCGCCACATCCGATCAAGGGCCTGTTTCAGGTTTTGGGCTTTTTGAGAAAAATATTCTTTGGTAAATTTATCTTGCCTTGTTTCCATCAGTGCGGCAAACCGGCAAAGAACTTCATAAAGGAAAAATCCGAGCCAGACGCTTTCACCTTTACCGCGAGGGCCCACCTGATTCAACCCGTCATTCCAATCGCCCGTGCCGATAAGCGGGAGCCCGTGAGACCCTTGTTTGCGGAGGGAAAACCGAATCGCTTTCAGGCAATGCTCGTAAAGCGAAGCAACTCCCCGTGAACGGCGCTGGGCAAATAAAATTTCGTTCGCGCCTTTCGGAATAGGGCGTGGCTCAAGAAACGGCACCTTTTCATCAAGGATGCCGTGGTCGCCCGTTGCGTGCAGATAATGGGAGACCATGTAAGGCAACCAAAGGTGGTGGTCAGAGGCGCGGCCCCGAAGCCCGAGCCCGGTTTTCCCTTCCCAGGACTGATGCCACCATTGCAGGACATCACCTTCAGCAAACTGCTGGCTCGCGTGGAGCAGTATTTGCTTACGGCAAGTTTCCGGATCAATAAACATAAGGGGCAGAACATCTTGAATCTGATCACGAAACCCGTATGCGCCGCTCCGCTGACATAGCCCGGTTCTTCCCCACACGTGGGAGACGTAAACCTGGTAGGGCAGCCAGTCATTTATCATCCGGTCAAAGGCCGGCTCATTGGTCTCGATTCTCATGCAGGAAAGCTTGTCTGACCACCAGCGTTTGGTCTTTTTCCAAGCCTCCTGTGCTGCCGGAACCTCGCGCAGGGTTTTGATGATTGTGCCAGCAGTCTCGAAATCATCAGCCTGGCCGACCACGATGGCGATGGTTTCTTCGCCGCCGGGCGGAATGGTTATGGTAGAAACAAGGCTGGCGATGCGGTAGTCCCCGTCAGTCTGGCTTGGATCAGGGGTTCCGTGCTCCACCATGTATGGACAAGAAATGCTCCGGTCCGGTCCGCCCATAAATCGTTTTCTAACGGTTTCAACAGCTTCCACCTGAAGGCTGGTGGCGATAAAGGCCCACCCCTTGTGAAAATCATTGTCAGGGTTCCTGAAAAAGAATGCTTGCCGAGCATCGTCGAAACGGGCGATTATTTTCCCTTCGGTATCAAACGCCTCCTCGCCAAGCATCATCTGAAAATAGGGCACGACCCGGTACGAAATCATCTCATTTCCCCGGTTGCGGATCGTCAGCAGGCGGACCTCAGCGGGTTGGTCAGGAAGCACCGCAAGGGTATATTCCATATCCACGTTTTCCCGTTCTTTTTTGTAGATTACATAGCCCCGGCCAAAGGTTATCCGATACTGAGCATCTTTCTGCCGTAAAGGAGCATAGGTGGGTGTTTCAGCTTTCCCCGTGGCCTGGTTAAACAGGTAGAGCACTTGGCTCGGCGTCTGCACCAAGGTCGAGCCGAAATTAAACGGCGTAAGACCGTTTTGCTGGGCGTTTCCCATGAAAGAATAAATGTCGCCGTCATTGGCCGCGATCGCTCCATACCCTTTTTCGTTAGCCATGATGTGAGCCCAGGGCCGGGGGGTTTTCCATCCCATGTAAAGCTCGGTTCCGTCTTCGGAAAAAGAAAACACTCCGGTGTCAGGGGAAACTGCTTTGTTTTGGTGGGGTTGGCGAAGGGTATCGTGGTTCCCCGACGATTCATGGTTCAGCAACCCCCGCATCTTGGTAAACGAGGCCTCGAAGGTATGCCCGTTAGGGTTGGGAATTCCCAGATAGCGCGTAATCATCTGAGCAGCCCGACGCTCATCTAGGGCGCAACCATCCACAAACAGCACCTCCGTGCCCCCGTGAGGCGGAAGCTGGATGAGAAGCCGCAAACAGGCAGCAGGAGAAAAGCTGTACAGCAAGCCTTCGTCTTCCGGATCTCGCAGGTTCTTACGCAATCCTTCGGGCATACGTAGGGTTGCCTGTCCGAGGAAGTAAGGTCGATAGTCTTCATAGCCAATAAGGATTGCGGTTCCGTCGGCATTTTCTTTGACCGCGTGGAAGGTCGTCTCCTGAGACCGTTTTCTCCTCGTGAAATCGCGGCGCGCGTCTTTAAGCAAGCGGTTGCGAACAAAAATGGCATTCAGGGGCCGCACAAACCAGGTAGCCACATGAAGGTTGTTAAAAATAGGATGCCGCCAGAATGCGCCGTGAACATTCATGACCAACTCGCGGTAGCTAGTCAGTTCAAGCGTCCGAGGTCTGTTTTCAAGATTCTGCAAACGCACCTGCCAGATTTCCACCGGATCCTGTCCGGCAACCGAAAGAACGGTCTCAGAATGAATGCGATTATAGGTATGGGAAATTTTGACCGCATCCGGTCTCAGCCGAGTGACCGCGTAATCAGACCCAGCCCGCTGCACAGGATTATAGGACAGTGACCAGATACTGTTAGGGTTTTCTTCCAGCCAGGTCGTTGTCTTTCAGATAGAAAAATTTGCCGCATAACCACTGCGGGTCAGCCGGTGAACGGGTCAGGTCAAGCTCTTCACCTTTCCGCGCGGAACTAAACACCCGGCTGTACCCCCGACCGCCCGCTTTTAATTCAACCGTGTAAACGCCATTGGTAAGCACATGGGTCTTTTCTTCCCGCAGCAGGATGGCGGGGCAGTTCGACATTCCTTCCCTTCCGCTGCTGTGCGCGGAAAGGTCGTGCGCGCTGCCGCGTCCGTTTCGCATCACCATAAAAAGCCCGATTGTCAACGCACCAAGAATGCATACACCAATCGAAACGGCTCCGGGTGGCAAAAAGGTCTGGCCCTGGATTTTACTCAAGGCCTCATACCGGGTCCAAACCATATCCCACTCATTACCCCGGGGAATGAAGAAAGGAATCAGCAACGGCGCCCAGGTCGCAAATCGTCTCACTCCTTCCGGCATCCAACGCGTGCGGGCCGAGTAGCCGAGAGCGCGGGCAGCCTTTTCATCAACCAGGTCACCGCCCACAAATGATAGGTTCACTAAGGTTGCCACGCGCAACCCCATGTGATCAAACCAGATAAGAACCCTGAACCAATCATAGACCAGAAGATTCGTGAAGACCTGCAGGCTCCACGAGCGAAATGAATCCGGAGCCACCGTAAACTTTTTCACGGTTGCCAGGGTGCTACGAATGGCGCCGTCCTGGTTGTACCAGGTTGGGTCAGGGGACATTTTCAAAAAAGAATTAATAATGGGTGCCATCCACAAGCCCCACCGCAACACCCGGACGGTCTGTTCAACAACACCGGTAAATCCCGCCATGCTCATCAGTTCCCGGAACGGGGCGGTGCTGCGGCGTAAAAGTGCGGTAAGCAAAACCAGGTTAATGCTAAAAAGCGGCGCGGCAAACGCCCAGTTGACCACGCCGGCAACTGCTTCACAATACAAAAGCTGGACGCCCCCCACCACCGTGCCGAGATTCGTGGCGCCCCATTTGTTAAACAGGGGATAGGTAACGTAGTCCTTTACTTCGATTCCTGAGGCCGGATAAAAGAGCGTGGCATAACGTTGCAGCTTTTCAGCAACCACGCTGGTCTGAGGCCCGTCAAAATACCAAGCGAGAATGCCGCCAATCGTGCCTCCCAGAAAAGCGCCGAGAGCGTATACTTTCCAGGTCTGCAATTTCTTCCGCGTGCCTTTTGCGCTTTCAATCATGTCCCGGAACAGATCAACCCCACCATAGGCAAGAGCGCCGATGGTAAACCCCCACATGAATCGATCAAGGCTTTCGGCAAAAAGCAACCCGCCGCGCAATGCATAACAGAGCACGCCTCCAACGACCGCTCCCCGCAGACAATGCGTGACTGCCTGGTAATTATTGGCAAGCCTTCCGAAAAAAGGCGTACTCACGTCAAAACTTTCAATAATGGTTTTTAAAAGCGGAAACAGGAGAGCACCAATCAAAAGAGAGGTTACCAATGGGTGGTGGGTGAAAAAGAAGTGAACCTGGTGAATCTTAAGCAGCATGACACTAGTGTGGGCAAGCGCCATAAAAATTCCGCTATACACGGCTCCCTTTACGCATCCGTTCCGGAAATGTTCCGTTCCCCAGTACCACGTCGGCTTCTTGCCGTGCATGACGTCCAGAAGAATACCGGTCAAAAGATACACCTGCCCCCACAAGCCGGCCTGGGAAGCCATGGTGGTCGCAAGCACCAAAGCCATCCTAAAAATAAACGGCAAAGACGCAACGCTGGCGAGAGAACCCCCGGTTGGCGATGGCCGGAGTCAGCCCGCACCATAAAGCGCTGGTAATTAATAAAGCATGTACCCGCCCGTCCCGCACCAGACGTCCGGCGATAAGAATGCTCACCAAGCCGGCAACTCCCTCGTTAAATACTGTTAAAACAATCACCCGGCCTAAAGCCTGAAAAAACTCCGGTGAAGCCCTCATGCCAAACATCAGGGCTGAGCCACTTTGTTGGAGCAACATCGGGGACTGTAAAAGAAGCAGCCAATTAAAAAGCACCGGGGCGGCAAGCACCCCAGCGGCATGCAGAAATCTTTCGCGGCTACTGGTCGTAGCAAGAGAAAAAATGATCAGCCCAAAATAGATGACGATGACCAGCGCGGCGGCAAAATCGGTGAACATAAAAATCTCGCCCCACGAAACCGGTGCTTGCCATATCCGCCAAGTACCCCGCACTGACAAGACCAGAAGTCCCGTGACGAGAAAATCCTGGATCGCTTTACGAAGAGTGAGAAACCGTCCGGTAAAGGAATAAGTAAGAATCGCAGTGGCAAGCACCCCGGACAAAGCGGCAATAAGCGCCTTTGCCACTGTGCCTCCATGGTAGGCAGTCAGGGCAGTGCCTGCCATGAAGACTATCGCCCCAGCGGAAAGTATTGCATGCGCTAATAGTCCTTTCCGAGGAACAACCCGTTGGTTTTGATCCATGGTCATATCCTGTAATAATCAAGCCCTTGAAAGTACCAAGAATAATCAGGCTTCCAGCCAGTTAAGCATATCAACAGACTGAGCGGTAAACACCTCAGAAGAATTTTTCCTTAAAAAAGTCAGTAGTTTTTTCCGAGAATATTCCCTCTCGGCAACTAAGATCTCAATTTTGATTATGATTTTGTTTCATAATCAGTAAAATTTGTCAATGAGATTTTATAACCGTATACCTGCGGTTATCATTAAACGCATGATTTTTCCGCCTCAGACACTGAGGGTTTACCAAAAAAATTGGGCAAAGACTATGCCTGAGTTGATCAATTGACGAACTATCTGTAATTTCAAATAGTTAACTAAATATAAGGAGGTTTAACCAACGCTGGCATGCGTATGGCGTGCTACGTATCAGTCGATTCGTCTAATAGTGACCTTGGTAGCAACAAAACAAACAAAAACGCCGGGTGCTCCGACGCAAGATATAAAACAGGGGGGTTAAAAAGAGTATACTTTTTCGACCGAGATGAGAGGTAAGCAATTTAATATACTTCCGGCATCCCTTCTCCGAGCTCTTCGTACTGGGCTAATTCTTTTAACTCGATCACCTCTTTTTGGAGGCGTGCTGTCCTGTCCTCCACCTTCGGGTAATGGTGATAGAAGAAGTGGAAAACATCATCAGCGTTTTCTTTTTGAATATAAAGTTTATGCCAGCACTCAAACCGCAAACTGCACCCATCCACAGACTGACGCAAACACATCGTGGTTTGTGTTAAGATTTCCTCTAAGAAGTCCATGAGATTTGTTTTTAACGTCATCGTGGGGTTATGATAGCCAATTGTTATTGTGGCAGAAAACCAGTCAATATAAGATCGTAAACTGCTATGGAGGGCGACTCCGGTCTTATCGTGATGCAACATCCAAAAGCGGGAACTGCACTTTGCTTCTTCCATCCGTCTGAGTAGGTCATTTATTTTATCAGGGGAGCCATTGACCCACAAAGAGCGAACAAAGCCAATAAGATCGATTGTCACCTGCGGCATCCACCATGTCGCCGCAGTTCTGCCACGCACTTCTGCCGAAATGAAGAAATAATACTCCGGAACGAAAACAACACTGGGAATAACTAGCCATAGGATGATTGAGAGCAAGTGATGTTTTTGACAGCTCGGCATACTGAGCAAAAGAAAAATACTCGGCATCAGTATTACCCCTACTAAATGCGTGGCATCCGCAGCCCTAGGCGCAGAGGTTAACCCGATATAGTGAAAACGTTTGTCGGGTTTTATAGAAATTTGCGAAGCAAAGTAAAAGGACAAGGCCGTGGCAAAAAAAAAGTGCGTATCCGCGAATTTCCTGAGAAAAATGAAGCATGACCGGCATTAAAGCACACTAGATGCCAGATAGATTCCCTGCGAATATGTTCCGATCCATTTTATAACCACAATAATTGTTCCCACACCCCAGATGACTGAGAATAATCTTAAGAATGGTTCCGAGGACTTAATAAGAGACCAGAATTTAAGAAAAACAAAATAAAGCGGTGGATGATCATATCCTCTCAAGTTCATCATCAAGGTACTCTGAGATATTAAACGAATCGAATCAAATTCGTCGAGGCAGATACCCTTGTTTAGCCCTAACGCGTGCAACCCAAGACCAAGACAGGCGATTCCGATGATTAAAAAAAACAGTTTCGGGAGTTAAAATAAACAAGATTTTTCAAAATGCCTTTATTAAAAGCCATAGCGCAACCAGATCATTATCTTATACTGTTACGTGATATCCCTCGCTCTTCACTCATTCCGAAAAGCGCGGTTATATTCTTTGAACATGCAGCGGTCCTGAATAAAAATGATGCCATTTTTTTCAGCCAGAATTTTAGCTTCTTCGTTTTGAATCCCTTCCTGCAGCCAAATGACCGCTACATCACCCTTCTCTTTTTTCCTTGCGATAGCTTCCTGGACAATGCTGAGCGCTTCTTCGGAAGGACGAAATACCTCAATGATGTCAATGTGCTCCTCTACTTCTTTTAAACGGTGATAGCATCGTCGGTTGAGGATCATATCCACGCTGGGATTAACGGGGATGATGGCATACCCCTTTGAAAGAAGAAAGGCCGGGACACTATGAGCAGCCTTCGCAGAGTTTTTCGACATTCCATAGACAGCAATGGTGCGGTATTTTTGTAAAAACGTCACGGATACGATCATTGTTTTCCATACAATTCCCTCCTTTTTTTCGCTTTTAACTCCAAACCAACTTAAAAAAAGTATACTATAGGTGCGCCCGCTTTTTACTGAAGTTTAGAGGTCGTATTTTATACTTTTTCCCCTTTATTTTTTTAACACTATATATACATTATTCATTCGCAATAGTTGGCTACAACACTCCGCATCGCATCTGCTTCTGAAGAGCATTCCCAACGAAACCAAACCCAAAATAAAAAGGGCGACGTATTTAATTGTACGTCGCCCTTTTTTGGTGTCTCGCTTTTCTCAGTTAAGCCAAGATAGTTACATTCTCAGCCTGGGGGCCTTTCTTGCCCTCGGTAACCGTAAGCTCCACTCGTTGGCCTTCTTCCAAGTTACGGAAGCCACCGCCTTCAATGGCGCTATAGTGCACGAAAACATCGGGTCCTTGCTCACGCTGGATAAAACCAAATCCTTTTGAGCCATTAAACCACTTAACTGTGCCAGTTTCTCGCTCTGCCATATTACTTCACCACCTTTCATTTTTTTATTTCGTTGAAGCAGAGCGTTCTAAACTAGCCTGAGAATTACTTCTGTACTTAATATTAAACCACTCGCAACAACCGATACGCAGAAATATTCTACGTTAATTAATAATAACACACGGGATAATATTGTGTCAAGAGAAAACAGCAGAAGGAAAAATGATCAGTTCTTCGGATTATCGGCGTTTATTGTGGAGTAAGGGAAATAAGCCCATAAGTTACAGCTACTTCAATAAAAAAGCACGCCGAATAAAAGCATACCGTATCGAAATAAACAAAGAAATAATTCACGTTCTGTACGAACCTCCGCATTCATTCACACTTTGAATAGGACCACTACTATTATTCCCGATATTCGGTCACAACAATCCGCATCTTTTGTGCTTGCTTCATGTCCTTCAAAACTGCCCCTACTGCTGCCGGGTCCTGGGGTTTTTTATTTTTACAATAAAGGATTTATACTCGTGAAGGATGTTCTCCGCTATACCCGGGGAGATGGGCTGGCCGCCGGGGGTTTGTGACCGGTGGTTATTAAGAATAATAAATTTGAGAGGAATCTTTCGCTGGCATGCTTCGAGCAATCCTAAGTGTCCGGCAGCGATAAAGGAAAAATCACCAGTAACTGCCCAGACATCCCGGTAACCTGCCAAATACACGCCGACACCCAAAGGAATACTGCCACCCATATTTGAGCAGATATCTATGCAATCATACGGCGGAAAAGCAAACAAAGTCGAAATACCCGTATCACCTACCACCACTTCCCCGCGCAATTTGCGGAATGCTGCAAAAAAAGAGTGTAAAATTGCAATGTCGGTTGCCATTCGGGTGGAGAAAACCCAGGATGTGAGGAAGCGCGGGCGGCGTAAGTGCCTGCCAGTCATGCCCGGCCAGTTTTGCAGATAAGACCGCGCGCTGGTACTCGACCAAAAATGGGCAAAGCACATTTTGAGCCACATTTCGTTGATAGTGATGGGAAGAATGCTTTATTTGAGTGGGAGTATAGGTCTCTGTCTGAGCAAGGTCATCACAATCAATCAGCACCGCCATAGGAAGACACAGGTTTTCGGAACGATCAAAGGCATTAATGACCTCGTGGTACAGGTCAGGCGCCTTGGGGGACCGAAAGGGAATCGCGAGACCCTTGAGTAAGGCGGCCACATCAAAAATACTGTCAGAATGCTTTCCGCGTTTATCATCAAACACCAGCACCACAAAACCAGCCCTCACGCCGGTTGACAGAGAATCAACCACGCTATTGGCGGTTTTTGCAAGCCCATGCGCTTTGATCAAGGTAGCTGATCTCTATCCCACCAAGCTGGCGCCGTGCGCGATTGAATAAGCTACTTCTTCGTGAAAGGAAGGTAAATAAGTTTCAGAAGTGATGGTAGTAAGGGCCTCAAAAACCTGGATGCCGCCAAATCCAGGCACATTGGTAACAACGCTGGCTGATGCGTCCTTAAGCGCTTGGGCAATGATGTGAGCGACGTTATCTCTCGTTTTTTTACTGAGTTCATTTTTTTTTACTTCTGAATGAGATCCTTTATAAAGAGAAAAATTAAAAGTGCACCCCATCTTGGCAAGCCAGGACAAGAATTTTTTAGCACATTCACCCTGATTCCTAAAGTGGTTTTTAAATGATGATTTTCAGCACTGTTCCTCACATCCCTCTTTTTCTTCTTTAAAACCCTTCGTAAAAAAATCTCTTGACGGGCTGTTTTAGGTTGTTTATAGTCACTTGTTTTTTTTTATGAAAAACAGCATACGTTTTGACAGGGTAAGATTTTTTCTCAGAGCAAGCTTTTGATAACGCTTCAGAATGACCAAAAAGATCGAAGGAATGTGGCAAATTTCTTTTAAAGAAACTTTTATATAAGAATTTCACGCAGGAGAGATAACAACACCATGAAACTTGGTTTGATTGGTTTTCCCCAGGTAGGGAAACGGACCCTTTTTATGCTTTTGACCGGACAAAATGTCAATGGCGACAAAGGCAGGGAAGAAATCATCGGACTGGCAAAGGTTAGAGACGCCCGGTTTGACCGGCTTGTCCGGCTCTATGCTCCCCGGAAAGAAACCCCGGCGCACATGGAATTTATCCTCCTGCCCGACCTTGACAACCTGGGGAGCCGCAATGCTTCTATTCTCCAGTCGTTAGCTCACGTGGATGTTATCTGCCATATGGTCCGGGCTTTTCAGGACGAAACAATTTTCCACGTCCAGGGGAGTATTAATCCCGCGCGGGATTTTCTTTTTTTCAACGGAGAGCTTCAGCTCAATGACCTGATTTTTATTGAAAAACGTCTTGAGCGGATTAAAAAAGAGTACCCAAAGCTTAAGGAAAAGAAAAAGGCTGATGCCGAAACCGACCTCCTTCTCCGCATGAGAGATCACCTTGAAGGAAACCGCTTTTTGAGGAGCTTTCCCTTGACTGAGGAGGAAAAGAAGCTGATCGCCGGCTATCCTCTCCTGACATGCAAGGCTTTGATTCTGGTGCTCAACGTGGGTGAAGAAGACCTGAAACATGCGGAACGCATCAGCGCCCTGACCAAAGATTTTCCAAAGGAGGACTTCCGCTGGATCGCGGTATCCGCGAAAATCGAACAAGAGATTTCCCTGCTCGAAGGGGAAGAGCGCGCGGAGTTTTTACGGGAACTTGATATTGATCAACCCGCCCTCGACCAACTCACCCTGCTCTGTTTTCAAACCCTGGGCTTGATTTCTTTCTTCACGGTCGGGTCTGACGAAGTGCGAGCCTGGACCATACCTCGGGGCTCTTTAGCTCCTCACGCGGGCGGAGCCATTCACTCGGATATCCAGCGTGGATTCATCAGAGCCGAGATCATGAAATATGATGACTTATCTGAACTGGGAAGCGAGCAAAAAATCAAAGAAGCGGGCAGGTTCATGCAAAAAGGAAAAGAGTATATGGTGGAAGATGGCGATATCATCAATTTTCTGTTTAACGTCTAAACGTTTTAATGTTATGCGATCTCCCTTTCTTCTTTCCAAGTGAAAACTTATGATTTTGTGGATATCCCCTCATTTCCTCCCATGATTCGGGATTTCATCATCTTCCTGCACAACGATACCCATCAGGCGCGCGGGAAACATCACCGGCATAAACTGGTTGCGGCATCCTAATCCGCGTGTCCCGCTACTTGCAGTAACTAGCGATCCAGTCTCCCAGGAAGTGTGAAATGATTATTGCGAGCGCGGCAACCCCGAGATGTTCTCCTATCACTTTCCAAGGGCGCTTTCCTTGATTCTTGGCGATTAGGTAACTGAGGACTGCCAACACTGACATTCCCCACGTCACGCTGACAATGATCGCAGCGGAAAGGGGCCGAATCAGTATCGGAATCAGGAATGACATGACGAAGACGAGCTTTGCCAGAAATGAAGTCAACTGTGACCGCCATACCTCGCAAGCGGTATGCTGATTCTCGCCTTCCGCAGAAATGTTAGTTCCAATGGCATTCGAAAAAACATCGGCGACAGCAATGGTCAGAATTCCTCCAAACACCACGGCCGCAGATTTTGTCTCAGAATGGAGACCGACCATCAACCCTAGCGTGGTGATGGCGCCCGATGTCAATCCAACGATATACGCTTGTTAAACGGTTGCTTCATCATTCTCTTCCTTGCTCCCCAGCAAAAAGTTCACCAGGGCGCGTCCCTTGCGCATCCGGTCTAGCATCTTGTTATACACTGTTCGGCTCATCTTTACAGACTCTCAAACAATTTCCGTGCTACCTCTTCTGTATGAGTTTTGATTTCTTCCTCTGACACCTCATCTATCCCGAATAGATTCCTGTCGAAAACATAAAGATTGTCAGCAAGAATTACTTCTGGCGCAAAGTCTCCTATTACCCCTTTCATCATACGAGAAGACCATTTAATGAAACAACCTCTCAATGCAATAGCCCTCTTACAATTTCTCACCAGCTTTCTCTGTCCCGTGTCTTTGGTAAATGCACTACCCAAACAAACACGAACTGTTTTCTCTGGAGCAAGTGGATGACTGTAGGCATGATTGCCCAACACAAACCCTTTTTGGATTGCCCGGATGGCCAAGTTGGGCCGTTGTTCTAAAACGATCCACCGGCAAATTTTTAATCCTAAACAGGATAAAAGTCAAAAAAACCGAAAGGCATGGAGGCAATTTGACACTCTCAATCTGCTTGCGACTGCGTCGTCCCCCCTTTAAAATGCTGGGTCCGTGGCCAACTCAGGCGCACTCGCTGTACCCGCACATGCGGCAAACAATACAGCCGCTCTCATGTTCGACAATCCCGCCGCAGTCAGGGCATGCTCCTTTCCATAAAGAAATTTTTTCCGAAAAAGTTCCATACCCGTTTGCCGAAAGGTGGGACTGGATTGACTTGGCAACCGCATCCGCGCAGGATAAAATCTTGTTTTCCCCGAATCCGGAAGGCGAATGGCACGAAATACCTTGGAGTTGTTTGATCACCTGCCGCGCCCGCACCCCGCTCCGCCAAGCCAGAGAAACCATGCGTCCGATAGCTTCGCTCTGCGAAGCCGCGCACCCCCCAGCCTTACCCATGGTGGTAAACAACTCAAACAGTCCGGTGCTGTCCTCGTTAACCGTCACATAAAGAGGTCCACACCCCGTCTGCATCTGGTAAGTCCACCCCTTGAGGACATTGGGTCGTTCCCGCTTGGCGACCCTTTTTGTTTCTTCGCCGCTGGTGCGGCTTGTTTTTTTCGGGGTCTTTCCGGTGGAAAGCACCTGGTTTTCCCGGGACCCGTCCCGGTAAATGGTCACCCCTTTGCAGTCCAGGCGGTAGGCTAGCTCGAAAACTTTGGACACATCCTCAATGGTAGCGCTTTTGGGAAAATTGACCGTCTTGCTTACCGCATTATCCGTATACTGCTGGAAGGCGGCCTGCATCTGGATGTGTATTTCCGGAGGGATGTCATGGGCAGTGACAAACAACCGCCGGACATCGGCCGGGATCTCTTCCAAGTTCTGGATGGACCCATGTTCAGCAATGCGCTTCATCAAATCAGGGGAATAAAACCCTCGCTCGCGGGCGATCTGTTCGAACCGGGGATGCACTTCCACCAGAATATCATCATCCATGACCTGGCGGACATACGAGACGGCAAAGATCGGTTCCACCCCGGAGGAAGTGTTGGCAATGATAGAAATGGTTCCCGTGGGGGCGATCGTGGTCACCGTGGCGTTGCGGATCGGGGGCTCTCCTCGCTGTTCATACACAGACCCAAGAAAATGAGGAAAGGATCCCCGCGATTGAGCCAGATCACGAGAGGCCTGGTGCCCTTGTTCATTGATAAACCACATAATTTTTTTTGCCAGCTCAAGAGCTTCTTCGGAATCATAGGGAATCCCGAGAAGGATCAGCATGTCTGCCCATCCCATTACCCCCAAGCCGATTTTTCGATTCCCGAAAGTCATCTCCGCAATTTGGGGTAGCGGGTACTTATTTACCTCTACCACGTTATCGAGAAAGTGAACTGCCCGGTGAACAATTTCTTTGAGCCGTTCCCAGGCAACGTGTCCGCCATCCACCATTTTTGCCAAATTGATCGACCCCAAATTACATGACTCATAGGGCAGAAGCGGCTGCTCGCCGCAGGGATTCGTGGACTCCACCTCTCCAATATGAGGCGTAGGGTTATCACGGTTTAAACGGTCTAAGAAAACAATGCCAGGCTCTCCATTTTCCCAGGCCTGAACAATAATTCTGTTAAAGACCTTCCGGGCATTCAGGGTACCGGCAACCTCTCCGTTGCGGGGGTTGATCAGGTCGTAGTTTTCATCATTCTCCACCGCGCGCATAAAGTTTTCGGTCAGCCCAACGGAAATGTTAAAATTATTAAGGTGATGGTTATCCGCCTTGCACATGATAAAATCCATGATATCTGGATGATCAACCCGCAAAATGCCCATGTTGGCACCCCGCCGCGTGCCGCCTTGTTTAATGGTCTCGGTGGCGATATCAAAAACGCGCATAAAAGAAATGGGGCCGCTGGAAATACCGGTTGTGCTGAGCACCACATCATTGGCTGGGCGGAGGCGGGAAAAAGAGAACCCTGTTCCTCCGCCGGATTTGTGAATCAAGGCGGTATATTTCACAGCATCAAAAATTTCTTCCATCGAGTCTCCTACCGGCAACACAAAACAAGCGGACAATTGCCCGAGTTCTCTTCCCGCATTCATCAAGGTCGGTGAATTGGGCATAAATTCCAGGTTCGCCATCATCCGGCAAAACGTATCCGCCAGTTTGGTTTCGTCAGCATAGGGATCAAAAATCCGATCCGCAGCGCCAATGGTATACGCCACGCGTTGAAACAGGTCAGCGGGTGTCTCCAGAACCTTTCCATCCCTGTCTCGTTTCAGGTAACGCCTTTCCAGAACAGTGAGTGCATTCCTGGTCAGATTGGACACCAAGGAATCTAAATCTGATGCATTCATGTGGATCATCCTTTTGGTTGGGAGATGTCAAATTTTTCGAAGGAAATAGGATAGTTAGATAACTAATTTTTTTACTACAACATACAGAAATTGTCAAGGAGAAAGAGGAAAAAAATCGGGCGGGTGTTATCAGTTGTAATTGTTGTTTTTTTCTGGAGCGGGCCCGATTTTTTTTGTGATTTTTCCCTTCCTCCGTTAAAACAATATTTTTCCACGATTGATCATTTTTTTTATAAACCCTGAGGAGAGTGACAAATATCCTGAGGTGTTGGTTTCCAACAACGCCCCTCCGTTGTTTCCACCTCCCCCTTTACCTCTTCATCTGTCCGCTTTTATTCTCATATCCCCAATGAGCGGCAAAGGATTTCCCCAAAATACGTTACTTGAACCCCGTCTTTGGGCCTGGCATTGTTAAGAAAATAATAGCAGCACGGGGTTGGGGTAACCAGTTGCTTCGTTTTGCACCGGGCAAAGACGGGTTCCGGTTTCCTGAGGCAACAGAGTGAACTGGGGACTTCATTTATTGAAAGGCCCTGAACCTTGTTTAGAAGGTTCTTAGCCCCATGCAGATCAAGGTCAAAACTGGGAAAATGAGAGTGGTACTTGTGGCAACCTTCGTAAAGATCAAACGCCAAAGAGAGTTTTCCCCCTTGAAAATACCGGGCGATAAAATCCAGGATAAAGACATAACCCATGCCATCGCCCGCGGCATATTCCTGGGACATGCAAAGACATCCCGGACATATCGTGACGATTCCCTTGGCGTTGAGTTTTATGGCCGCGTCACGATTTTTTCTCATGCCGTCATTCCCGCACTTTCCAATAGCCCTCATCTCCTCGACAGATTTCCCTTGCTTGTCCGCTTCGGTAACCAGAGGATGGCCGCAGCAGTATTCCTTTGAAAGAAAGGTATAATCGACACCGAATGCTTTGAGCAGCTTGCCGAAGGTATACACAGGAGTAAACAAGAGGAGGTTGTAGCAGCCGGTAATGACGACCCATTCTGCTTCCTTGTCCACGGGAAAACCCATCCCGCTTTTAAGAAGCAACGACCTTTGCTCGGTTACATCAAAGATCGTGCCCTCTTGCTGTATTTTTCTCATCAGCTCTTCATTAGTCATTTGTCCCATGATGCACCTTAATTACCTAAATATGTTTTTCCCCTTTAAAATATAATCCGACGGTATAAAAGATACAAATTTTATTTTTTGTTAACCCTTGAGAAGCGTGGCGAACGTAATAAGTTTTATTTTTCAACCACATCCCGTCCGTCGTCTCCTTTTCCTTCGCCTCTCTTCTTTCTTTAAATAATTACTTTATTCCGCAAGAAGAAAACAGAGAAGATTTATCTAAAATGAATCTCCCCTGTATCAATCAGCCCACGGATATCACAACCTTTTTTCATGTGTGTACTTTCTTTGTGACAGGATTTCTCCAGGAGGTTCCCTTTCACAGCGCGTCCGCAACCTCACTTAATCATTACCCTTCCTCACATTAAGGGAAAGGCTTGCAATTCTTGACCGGCAATGGTATTCGATGAAGGGCAGTTTGACTTATCTCGTGGCACGTATTCATTTCACACTAAAATCTGAAATATCTGAAACGCCTTACTGAAGCAAACCAAAAAAAACATGTCTAACGATAAAAAGTCCTTTTTTTTATTTTTTTTACTTTTTTCTTGACTATTATTCGTCGCTTGAATCAAAATGTTTTTTAGGAATTTGATGAAAGTTTTTAATTCCTTAATCAAGAGCCGTTTTGGAATTTTTTATTTGTTTTTTGCTGTCTTTTTCATCCTCTCCATTATCACCAGAACAATTCTCCTGATTAAATCGCTGTCTGAGCTTTCCTTAACACCCTTTCTTCTGTCTAAGGTATTACCGCTTTCCCAAGACGAGAGGCATAGAGGGGAGCGCACAAAAAATATTTGAAAAAAAGAATGACTTGTAAGATAATAGAGAGAAATTGGCTTCATGGTTCAGATCAGTTGCAAGAAACATCCCGGGTAACAGCTCGTAACGATTTCTCTGGTGGTGAGGTGACGTTTTCCTAAAGCTCGATTGGTAGGTTAATTTTTTTACATGCTCTTCACCTACCGACGAGATAAACAATATTTGATTTCTTTATTACGCGCACGGAGAGGCCCCACTTTCCCGTACGTGTAAGTGCAACCGAGGCTATGTACTCATCTTTTTGGCTCGACGCTCTTTTTGTGGCATCCGCAGCAATTCTGTGGTTCATGATCGCCTACCAATTGCTGTTGTTTATCGTCGGCTACCTTTACAGCCGGCGTGATGTCTGGATCACCCCTGTTCTTCCCCCGGGTTTGGACTGGCCGGGGGTTTCGATTCTTGTGCCCGCGCGAAACGAGGCCCGCGTGATTGCTCGCACACTGGAGCACCTCTGCGCGCTCGATTACCCGGCTGACCGCATGGAAATCATCATCGTGGACGACGGCAGCAAAGACGGCACCGGCGATATTGTAGATCAGTTTGCTGTCCGGGATTCCCGCATCCGTTGTCTGCGCGTGCCTCCCCATTTAGGAGGCCGCGGTAAATCCTCTGCCTTAGGATTCGCGGTTGAAGCTTCCCAGCACGAGCTTATCGCCATCTATGATGCCGACAACCACCCTGAACCGGGTTCCCTGCGCGCGCTTGTAGCTACCCTGGTCTCCGACCCCACCCTGGCGGCAACGGTGGGAAAATTCCGCTGCATCAACCGAAAGCGCAACCTGCTGACCCGTTTCATCAACATTGAGGGCCTAGCTTTCCAGTGGATCATGCAGGCCGGCCGGTGGTCTTTGCTTGGGGTAACCTCCCTGCCCGGCACAAATTTCGTGATCTGGCGCAATGTACTTCAGGAGGTGGGTGGCTGGGACGAAAACGCCCTCACCGAAGATGCGGAACTGACAATCCGCATTTATGAGACCGGGCGCTGCATTCGCTTCGTGCCGCGCGCTGTAACCTGGGAACAGGAACCCGAAAAATTGCGAACCTGGTTTCGCCAGCGCACGCGTTGGGCGCGCGGCCACAATTATGTGCTCGCCAAGCACGCTCCCCGCTTGCTAGCATTGCGGCCCCGGGTGATTGCTTTAGAACTTTTCTATACTCTTCTTCTCTACTATGTAGTTTGCGCAGCGATCTTTTTTTCCGACATCATGTTTGTGCTGGCCGGTTTTGGGCTAGTTTCAATCCAGGCCATCGGGCCGTACTCGCAAATCTGGGGGTTGGCTTTCCTGTTGTTTGTACTCGAGGTGAGCATTACCCTGTCGCGCGAGGAGGGCGAGGACTCATTTTTCAACCTCGTGCTGGTGGTGTTAATCTACTTCACCTATTGCCAGCTCTGGCTTGCGGTGGTGGGCCGCGCCCTGATTGACGATGTGGTGCTTCGCCGTAAGAAGGTCTGGGCCAAGACTGAACGCTTTGCCGAGGGGCAATCGCAATGATCCGACGGATGTTAATCCTCGTAATCGTAGTGTTAGCAACGGCTTCCACGTCATATGCCAAACAACATCACGCGTTGATCCTGTATGACGGCGCATCGCAGAATATTCATGAAGGTCTCGAAGACGGGATCAACGTCGCCAATCTGCTCGGCCATTTTGACTATCGACCCACGCTTAAACCAATCGAAAACTACCGCGCCGGTGAGATGGCCCGATATGACGCCATCTTTGTCGTGGGCGGTTCCCCCAAAACCGTGTGGCCCAGCCCCGTCCTTCGTGATGCGCGTTCCCGTACTGCCATGCTGGCCTGGCTTGGCTATGGCATAGATGTCTTTCTCAGCAACCACGAGGCCCGCAAGCGCGGGCTCCGTGTAGACAGCGTGCTGATCAATAGCCGGTATAACCAAGTCCTTTATCGGGGCACCGTTCTGGGCAAAGGCGGCAGCATGGTTACACTTCTGACGGTCACCGATCCCTCTCGCGTGAAAATTGAAGCCCAAATGCTCGACCCCGAAGGCCACAGATCGCCCTACATGGTGCGAGTGGGAAATCTCTGGCTGGTGGCGGATGTGCCGTTCGCTTACACCGGGGACCAGGACCGCTATCTAGCTTTTTGCGACCTGATGCACGACATGCTCGGCGTAAAGCATACCACCTTCCGGCGGGCGCTGATACGCTTGGAAGACGTCAACCCGGATGACGATCCCGAGGAGTTACAGCGCGCCGTTAATGTATTAGTCGAGGAAGGCGTTCCCTTCCAGATCGGGTTGATCCCTGTTTTCGTTGACCCGGGTTCGCGACGGGAAGTTCGTCTCACCGAGTCACCTCAACTCGTCGCAGTTCTGCATGAGGCGGTGGCTCACGGAGGAACCCTGGTGCTGCACGGATACACCCATCAATATCGCGGTGTGACTGCCGACGACTTTGAGTTCTGGGACGGCTTCCGCAACGCACCCCGCGCGGACGATTCTACTGAGTTGGTGCGCGAAAAGCTCAATGCCGCACTTGACGAATGTTTCCGGTGCGACCTGTACCCCATCGCTTGGGAAACCCCCCACTATGCCGCATCGCCAATAGACTACACCGAAATCGCTCGTGTGTTTACTACGTTCAATGAAGAAACGATGATCGACCTGCAAGGGAATCAGCAGTCCTTCCCGTTCCCAACCGTGGATATCCGCGGAATTAGGATCATCCCGGAAAACATCGGTTACCTCCCCGAGTCAAACCCATCACCGGCCGCACTCATCCAAAATGCCCGAGCCATGCTGGTAGTCCGCGACGGCATGCCTTCGGCTTTTGTACATATCTTTCTCGATGTTCGTTATTTGCTCCAAACGGTCCGCGGGATCAAAAAACTCGGTTACCAATTTGTTTCACTGCGCGATTACGATTGCCGCGTAGCAGTGGACGACCGCCTGATTGTGACCGGTGCGGCACCGCGAAACATCACGCTCCGGGATTCTTATCTGAGGCAGTTTCTGGTGAGCCGTGACGGTTCTCACCGCCAAGAAACGTGGTCGGCATCGCGCAAGACCGGAACCGTAACGACTACGCTGAAACCTGCACCCGGTGAGATTCTGGTCGCCATCGGCATGGACGAACGTCCAAAACCACCCCCTGGAATCCTCGCCCGACTGGGGCAAAGACTGAGCGGTCTATTCACACAATGGTGGCAGCGGAAATCAGCCTGCTGCTCAACCCCGCGCGATGAAGGCCGCCGTTGTCTGGCAACCCGCAGCCACCGGCACTAAGGACAACGACCAGGATAGTTTCGCCAACGTCTTCCGAGCATACGGCGTGCCTCTTCGATTGATCCCGGTTTCTACCGTGCCAAGCGCGGTGCTTGATCCCGAAGAGGTACTGATTGTGCCACATGCAGCAGCAACAGTTTTGAGCGCTGCGGACATGAGCCGCATCGCGCATTTCGTGCGCAATGGCGGACAATTAGTCTTGGATGGGCGCTCCCGACTCGCCGAAGCTGTCGGTATTCGCTATCCGGGCGGAACAGTCACGGTGGAGCATGTGACTGACCGTGCCCAGGTGGATCTCCCGCTGCAATGGCGGCCGTCTGTCTCCATGGAAAGGTTCCGCGTGCCAGACCGTGCGGTTATCATCAGCAACGATACGGAAAATCACACCGACCTGGCAGGGACGTTCTCTGTCGGCGCCGGGAAAGTGCTGTACCTGGGTGTACTGCTCGATCCCTTCACGCCCGACGGCGTCAGCCATTACCCCTTCCTTTTCGAGCACGCTTTGAAGGCATTTGATCGGATTCAACCAGCGCGCCGACGTTCAATCGAGTTATACTTTGACCCCGGCCTCCGCACCGAAGTCAGCATCGAAGATCTCGCCGTGCTCTGGCGGCGCATGGGGGTGAGGGTGATATACGCCGCCGCCTGGGTCTTTTCTCCGCAATACTCATACGACTACGACCGGCTGATCCGCGTCTGCCAAGCCAATGGAATCCTGGTGTACGCGTGGTTTGAGTTTCCACAGGTCAGTCCGCTATTCTGGGCACAGCATCCCGAGTGGCGCGAAGTTGCCGGCACCGGCGACAAACTGCCTTCCTGGCGTCTGGCCATGAACCTGGCCAACCCCGAGTGCCGTGCCGCTACTTTGAAGTTTATGAAGTTTGTCCTTGGCAAATGGGCCTGGGACGGCGTCAACCTAGCGGAATTAAATTTTGACGGCAAGGCCAACGGCGACGCCCCGGAAGCGATGATGCCGCTCAATGACGATGTCAGGCGCTCGTTCCGTGCCGTCAATCATTTTGATCCAAAAGAATTGTTCAACCCCTCTTCGAAGCACTGGTGGAGACGGGATAAGGCCGGCTGGGAAAACTTTTTGGACTACCGTAAGAGCACTAGTGACGGAGTTACATCGCGTGTTCCTGACTGAGCTGAAGCCCTTTGCGAAATCCGGCCACGAGGTGATCGTCACCATGCTCGACAGCCTTGAGCACCCCGAAGTCACTCCGAATATTGGCGTGGATTCAACGGCGATTGTTGGGCTGATGCGTGAGTTTCCTTTCACCCTGCAAGTCGAGGATCCCGCCTCGGCCTGGATGAATCCCCCGACTCGCTACCTGAGCCTTGCAAAACGGTACCAGTCCCTTCTGCCCGCAGAGAGCACGATTCATGATCGACATTAACGTGATCCCCAACCGCGCGGTGAACACCACCCATCTTCCTTGTTCGCCGGCTGTCGGTGCCGAGTTGGCGGCAACGGTGCGTTCTGCCCTTACTGCTTCCGACCGCTTCGCCCTTTACGGTGACGCTACGGTGCGGACTACCGACCTCGATCTGCTCTCCTACGCCGTCGCCGACCGTGCGCACGTCACGGCACACGATCTGAAGTGGTCGGTGGAAACGCCGGACACCATCGAAATGGCTGTTTCGTCCGGGATCCGCACTTTCTATCGCAATAATCAAACGTGGCCTTATTGGCGTTTGGGGTTCGTGCTGCTTGCCGCCGGGGCGGCAAACTGTAACAGCATCCCGTAGCTGGTTTCATTGGTTTGACACCAGCGAGATCACGCCGCAAATGCTTCAGATAAGCGCGCCACTGCTTGCCGCTGAAACGGCACGCGGCGGACTAACCCTCGAATACGATTCCCCTAGCCCGGTGTATGCCTGCATGAGCCGGAAGCCGGCCGGGGTTTCCGTTGATGGCCCCGATGCCTTGGTTCTCCCGGGAGCGCGCGAAATCGGCGCGGTCCTGGTCCTACCCGCAGGGCATCACAAAGTCACCATTGCCAGTTCCAAGGGGCCTGTACTTATCCTGGATTTCGTGAGCCTGATCTCATCCTCTCTCATCGTTGACTTCGGAACGACCGCCATCGTGATGCTGACCATGCTTTACCTTGGCATCCGCATTCGCCGTTTCTTTCGGGGCTGAGCAAAGGGATGCAGGGGATAAAGTCACCTATCA
>CAVSIB010000051.1:0-23659 GCA_963727835.1 uncultured delta proteobacterium | reverse complement strand
CCTTTTTTTTCTTTTTGGCACTGAGTTTAATCCCAACGTTTTTTAACCGTTGGATAAGCTCACAGTTTCCTTTTTGAGAAAAAAAACTAACAATGCTTCGCGCCACTTCAGGGCCGATTTCATTTATCTGCATCAGTTCATCTTCCCTTGCTTTCATTAAATCATCAATACTGGAATAGTGTTCAGCCAAAATCGCCGCCAAATGTTCCCCGACATGTCGAATACCCAAGGCATAGATGAAACGGTCTAAACCCCTCACCTTGCTCCCCTCAATCGCTTTGATGATGTTGGCAGCCAATTTTTCTCCCATCCGCTCAAGATGAACAAGGTCTTTAGCTTTCAGCGCATAAAGATCACCCACATTTTTGATGATCCCTTCATCCACAAATTTATCAACCAGTTTATCCCCCAGCCCATCGATATCCATTGCTCTTTTAGAAGCAAAGTGTTTTATCGTCTTTTTTAACTGTGCCGGGCAGGAAAGATTAAGGCACCGGTAAACCGCCTCATCTTTTAATCTCACCACCTTTAAACCACAAACAGGACATGCCGGGAGTCGCCAAGGGAACCGATTTATCCGGCCTTTTTTCCTTTACCACAGACATCACTTCCGGGATAACATCGCTGCTCTTTGAATTACTACCGTATCACCAACACGAATATCTTTTTTGTCGATTTCATCTTGATTATGGAGGGTGGCCCGGCTCACGGTTACTCCAGCAATTAAAACCGGTTCCATAATGGCAACCGGGGTTATCGCTCCCGTTCGGTTTATTTGAAGTTTTATCTTGATTATTTTTGTAATTGCTTGCCGCGGGGGAAACTTATACGCCAAAGCCCAACGGGGGCTTCTTGAAATAGTGCCCAATTTTTCCTGAAGAAAGAATTCGTTTACCTTTATTACTATTCCATCGATCTCATAGTCAAGTTCTTCCCGTGCCTTTTCCATGTAGCGATAATATTCGATGACTTCTTTGATATTCTTGCACAACTGTATTCGGGGGTTTATCTTAAAGCCCCATTGGGGCAGGTTTTTTAAAAGATCCCATTGCGAGGCAAAAGAATACCCTTCAACTAAACCGACGCCATAGCAAAAAATATCTAAAGGTCGTTTTGCGGTGGCAGAGGAATCAAGCTGGCGAAGGGATCCTGCTGCCGCATTGCGGGGATTAGCAAATCGTGGCTCATCTTTTTCATCCTTTTGGCGATTAAGTTCATGAAAAGACGTGATGCCGATATATACTTCCCCTCGTACTTCTAATCGTGTAGGGATCGTCTTGATTTTATTGGTGATCAGGGTAAGGGGTACTGATTTTATGGTCTTGAGATTTTGAGTAATGTCTTCGCCTGTCATGCCATCTCCCCGGGTTGACCCCACAGCAAAAACACCATTTAAATAAACAAGCTCAACAGCTAAGCCATCAAGCTTTGGTTCAGCTACCCAGGTGATTTCCGTGTCATCTTTGAGAAACCTTTTCAGCCGTCGGCCAAATTCGATTATTTCTTCTTCCGCAAAGGCATTCCCCAAACTCAGCATGGGAAGATTATGAGTAACAGTCTTGAATGATTCAAGGGGTGGAGCACCAACTCGTTGGGTTGGGGAATCAGGAGTAATCAGGTGAGGATATTTTTTTTCTAATTCTTCCAGGGTTCGAAAAAAACGGTCATAATCCTGATCGGAAATTTCAGGACTATCCAGCACGTAATACCGGTAATTGTGGTAATTTATGCTCTCTCGGAGTTCCTGAATTGTCATTTTAGGATCACCCATCGTACCCGTATCCTTCCAAAACTAATTCGTCAGCGCAGCAATAATTTGAAAAGCATTAAGCATATCCGCCGGAATTTCAAAACCACCAAGCGTAGGATTTTCCCCCGTAAGCCTCCTTACTAAACGTCTCCTCCTTTTCGCTTCTCGAATATTATCAGAACCTACGGGGTCATAATTGAAGCAAATAGACCCTTCCGGGTTTTTAAGAAAATCGAGCGTCAGATAAAAAGAAAGTTTCTTAAGCACTTCTATGTACTCCCGGCTTATCTCCCAACGAGAATTCCGTGAAACTACATTAACGACGCCACGCCAATGTTCTAAATCATACAGGTGAAGGGTGGTAGAAAAAATAAATTTTTTGGTTTTAAAGGGAAGGACACGATGGGGCACTGTTTGGATAATCAAGTCATCATCCCTCGGATCATGACTTACAATTACCTTTTTGGCAATTTTCCAATGTTTTTTTTCGGTAAATATATCAGAACGATATTCCCAGTAAAGATGACCGAATTTCCGAGTAGTCGACGTACGATAGAGCTGACTCGGGATATAAACGTTGTGAGCCACTGTATCCGCAACAAGATGGGAAAGATAACCATAGGCAAAGGCTTTTTCAAACGGAGCCTGCGCGACTAAAAGCATATTCCGACCAATTGACCAGTTATGACAATGATCATTTCTCCTCCGTGAACCTTTACCGATAAAGATATCAGCGCTGATAAGTCCGTACAGAAAATCAAGGGGATAGGATTGGACTAATTCTCTGATAACCGGCAAAACAACCTTGAGGTTATTGAGAATAAACTCACCTTGCGCAATATGTATCCCCGCTCCCCAGGCCCAGACATTCCTGTTACACAAAAACAGGAAGACGACCAAGAACGCAAAAAAAGCCAAGATGGTTTTCATCGTTATTGTGCGGCGCTAAATGACACTCTTGATTTCTGCAAGGTATTAATAAGACTATTCTGATACTCACGCCAAAAACAAAATCGGATTTTCATCGTTTCGTAATCTCTTTCATTATCAATATCCAGAGCCGCTCCGGTCAATTTGGTTTCCACTATTTTAAACCGACAGCCAAGAAAATTTTTCACCACCCCTTCAATATCATCCACACTGATGATCCTACGAAACGGGGGGGTCAGGCTTTCTAGGCCCATACGGGAAAGTAAAAGATTCCAGTGGAGGATAAGGAAATAATATATCCCCTTTTTTTGCACATGGGCCCGATAAAATGCTAAGAGAAGTTTCAGAAAGTATATAAATTGTTTCTGATAGCGATAGTCATACATCCTTTGAATACTGTGCCGATTCTTGATTTTTAATGGCTTAATCAGATGAAGATTGTTTTGGCGATACTTTTTCCCTTTAACATAAAAGTACGCCATCTTAATTCCCCTCTCTTTCCTGTTAGGATAAAATGGCATAAGCCCTTCTTCAGTGCTCATCCCCAAGGAATAATCAATAGAATTCACATCGCATTGTTCGAGAAACTCATCAATTTCATGGGGGGTAATCAGAGGTGTATCTCCGGGCATATAAAGCATTACCTTTTCCTCATCCACCCACTCAGGGATTGGATTATCTTTCTTTTCTACTTCCAGAGCCTTATCAAAGGCGACAAAAGCATTTTCAAATAAATTTCTTCTCTGTTCCAACGCAATAATCTTTTCAGGAGCCTTCAACGTGCGCATATTGCGCGCAATGCTCTTTTGTATTCGATCCTGATCACCCACAATGAAAATTCGATTCACATACTGTGATTCTTCCAACGCCTTCAAGGGATAAAAAAATAGGGGCAATCCATTTAAGTCCAAAAAGTTTTTATTGCCCCCTTGAATCGGATGAATTTTTCCCCGGTCTCCAATAAGAATAGCAGCGTCAATTTTCATATGATAAAAAATACGTTAAACTTTAATTTTCTTTCCAACCATACTCCCCAATCAACGGAACAAAAACACAAAGAGTATATTCTTCCTTTTCGATCTTGTCACCTTTTTTAGTTACTTTATAGAGGCTCTGGGAGTAGCGAGAACCAACCGGGATAACGAGTACGCCTCCATCATCCTTAAGCTGTTCCACCAATACCTGAGAAATATCCGGAGCAGCGGCAGTCACAATAATCCCATCAAACGGGCTTTCCTCGCACCATCCATACGTCCCATCCCCTCCTTTAAATTTAATAGTCGTATACCCCAAGTGTGTAAGAACCTGTTGAGCTTTTTCTAATAAAATCGGAACCCGCTCAATAGTATAAATTTGCTCCGCCAGTTCAGCCAAGATTGCGGTTTGATACCCAGAGCCAGTTCCAATCTCCAACACTTTCTCACCCCCTTTTAAATCCAAGCATTCAGTCATGAGGGCAACCATATACGGTTGAGAGATCGTTTGCCCCTCTCCAATGGAAAGAGGTCCATCATGGTAAGCGCTTTCTCTCAACCTTTCCGGGACAAAAAGATGGCGAGAGATTTTCCTCATGACCTCCAAAACCCTCTCGTCCTTGATCCCCCGTGAAACGAGCTGGGTTCGCACCATTTGGTCGCGTTGCTCCTCCCAATCCATCATTCTCCTTACCTAAAAAAAAGCAATTATATGGAAAAATGTTGCAACTGCTTTAAAACATATTCTCTTATTTCTTGATGTCGAGGAATATCAGCCACAACATCACTATCAGCAATAAGGGGTAAAATCAAGGATTCCATTGCAGCGCCGCAATCACAATGAGTCCTTGCTTTTTCTCTTGGAATAACTTTCGTTCGGAAACAATGAGGACACTTTAAAAGCTTTTTTCTACCCGAGGGTTTCCCCCTTTTTGACAGAGGCTTCCCTTCAACTTCAACTATATCAAGAGAAAAATCAACCACCGGAGCATTGGAAATACTCGTTCCTACTCCAAAGGCATCAACCAAGTGGCAAAGTTCTTGAATAGCCTTTTCATCGATATTACCGCTTACAAAAATCTTAATATGATCGAAACCATGTAAATCAAGCTCCCATCTAACTTCTTCAATAATCTTTAAAAAATTACCCCGACGAGATGATGGCGTGTCTAAGCGCACCGCAAAAAGATCCTTCCCCAACGCGTGAGCCACCTCCAAAGCCCCAAATTTTTCATCGTGAATGGTGTCAATGAGGGAAACCCGAGGCACTTTTTTGGAAATAACATCATGAAAAGCTTTGGTGGCTTCAACCGTATCTCCCATAACTAAAATTAAGGCATGAGGCATCGTACCAACCGGCTCTTCACCGATAAATTCTGCGCTTTTTACTACCGCTACTCCATCACATCCACCAATAAATGCGCTCCGTTCAACCATGAGCGCAATTGCCGGATGCATTCGTCGGGCACCAAAACTTGCCATTGGTTTGTCTCCGGCTAACTTTCGACATCGTGCTGCGGCAGTTGAAATCCCGCTTGCCTGGCAAATAAAACCAAGCAGTGCGGTTTCAAAAAGAGCAAAATCCTGATAACAACATTCGATCTCTAAAACAGGTTCATAGGGTTGAAAAATTGTTCCTTCTTTTAACCCATTAACCGTAACGGGTTTACCCGCAAAAAGTTCAACAACTTCTTCAAGACCAGCAAAAACAGCCCATCTCCATTCATTTGGCAAGCCTTTTGTCCACACTTCAGCTGACACCCGTTTGTTGATTCCTCAAGCTTTGAGTATCTCCAGGGTTCGCACAAAATAAACATCAGTAACTTTACCTGATTTTATCTCCTCGTCGGTAGCAACATGAAACATTACTTACTCTCTCACCATGGTCAAAACCATCTTGAATCTTTTTACAGCCTTCAAAGCATGGGGGTGATTAGCTGGCACTATCAGCATTTCACCCTCACTCACCTTAACAGGCTTTCCGGAAATAGTAATTTCTGCTTCCCCATCCAAAATATAAACCAGAGCATCAAATGGAGCAGTATGTTCACTCAAACTCTGGCCTTCATCAAATGCAAAGAAGGTTACTGTTCCGGTCTTTTTATTTATAATCGTTCGGCTCACTACCGAACCTTCCTGATAGTCTGACAGCGCAATCAATTGTGATGGTTGCGAAATAAGCGTTTTCATATTTTTTATTATGATTTTTTAATATACCTTGTTTGCTGAACCTTACTTTAAATTATAAAAAACACCTTTCCCTAAATATTGAGCGGTCTCACCAAGCTCCTCTTCAATACGAAGAAGCTGGTTATATTTGGCAACTCGGTCGGTCCGAGACGTGGAACCCGTCTTGATAAGTCCGGTATTGCACCCAACGACCAGGTCAGCAATAGTAGTATCTTCGGTTTCACCCGATCGGTGTGAAACGACGGCAGTATAACCTGCTCTTTTTGTCATCTCAATAGCATCAATCGTTTCGGTCAGCGTTCCGATCTGATTGAGTTTAATAAGAACCGAATTAGCAATTCCTTGTTCAATGCCTCGTTTGATGATTTTAGTATTGGTCACAAAAATATCATCTGCCACAATCTGGACCTTTTTTCCCAAACTCTCAGTCAAAAGTTTCCAGCCTTCCCAATCATTTTCAGCCATCCCATCTTCGATGCTGATAACCGGATACTTTTCTACCCATTCGCTATAAAAAGCGATTAATTCTTCCGCTGTCTTTTCCGGTTTGGCTTCTGCTTTTAAGATATACTTTCCATTTTCAAAAAATTCACTTGCGGCAGAGTCAAACCCAAGGTATATGTCTTTGCCGGGTTGATAGCCCGCTTTCACAATCCCTTCCAAAATTAATTCAATCGCCTCGGTGTTTGACGTGAGGTTGGGAGCAAAACCACCTTCATCACCAACCGCGGTATTATAGCCTTTACCCTTAAGTACTTTTTTCAAGTTATGAAAAACCTCGGCACCCATCTGGAGGGCCTGAGCAAAGCTATCCGCACCCACCGGTAAAATCATAAATTCCTGAATATCCACATTGTTATCAGCATGTGCGCCGCCATTAAGAATATTCATCATCGGAACCGGAAGCAACCGTGCATTTATCCCCCCCATATAACGATAAAGCGGCATCCCCAAATCCTCGGCCGCTGCTTTCGCGACCGACATCGAAACACCTAAGATCGCATTTGCCCCTAAGGTGCCTTTATTATCGGTGCCATCAAGTTCAATCATGATCGAATCAATAAAATTCTGTTCGGTTGCAAAAAGCCCCACTATTTTCGGCGCAATAACTTCATTAACATGTGCGACTGCTTTTTTAACTCCTTTGCCTAAGTACCTTTTAGCATCCTGATCGCGAAGTTCTAATGCCTCCCTTTCTCCGGTGGAAGCCCCCGAGGGAACTTGTGATCTTCCTAGTGTACCCGTCTCAAGGATCACATCAACTTCAACAGTCGGATTTCCCCGCGAATCCAAAATTTCACGCGCATAGACATCAACAATTTCGCTCATTCCTAATCCCTCCATACGATAAGAGTTTATTTTTTAGCAGGCTTTAACACAACAAAAAGAGAACCGTCACCCCGCTTAATTAAGAAAAGAATGTTCTCACCAGGTTTTGTTTTTACGATCGCCTCTGAATACTCTTGCACATTTTTTACCTGTTTCCGGTTCACCTCTTTAATAATATCTCCTTTCATTATTCCAACGTCTTCCGCAGGTCCACCTGGTTCAATGCTGCTCACGATCACTCCTTCTTTCTCGGTAATCCCCATTTTGTTTGCCAGTTCAGGTGTAATATCTTTAACTATCAGGCCCAGGTTGTTTTCCGTTTTCTTTGCAGGGGTAACTTCTTTTTCTTCTTCGGGCATCTCACCAAGAGTAACCGTCACATTGATTTCTTTTCCCTCACGAAAAATAACAATACTTGCTTTTCTTCCTATGGGTGTTCCTGCTACCATCCGTGGCAGGGCGTCCATTTCCTTAATATCTTTTCCATCAAATTTTACTATAATATCACCTTTTTTGATCCCTACTTTTGCAGCCGGGCTGCCTTCCTGAACCTGAGCAACCAAGGCGCCTCGTCCTTCTGCAAGACCAAAAGATTGGGCGAGTTCCGGCGTAACTTTTTGGACCATAACGCCAAGCCACCCTCGTATTACTCGTCCTTTTTCTTTGAGCTGCGGAAGTATATCTTTTGCCATATTTGACGGGATTGCAAAGCCAATGCCATTAGCCTGAGCAACAATGGCGGTGTTTATACCAATAACTTCTCCTTTGGTATTAACAAGCGGACCACCGCTGTTTCCGGGGTTGATCGAAGCATCCGTTTGGATAAAATTATCGTACGGCCCCGCTCCGATAACTCGGCCTTTAGCACTAACCACGCCCACAGTTACCGTGTGTTCTAATCCAAAAGGGTTACCGATAGCCATAACCCATTCGCCGACTTCTAAGGAATCCGAGTCACCTAAAGTGACAAAGGGAAGATTCTCCTTTGTTTCCACCTTTATCAAAGCCACATCAGTTTTTTCATCTTTCCCGATAATTTTACCATTATATTCTTTTTCATTTGAAAGACGAATTTTTATTTTATCAGCTCCTTCTACCACATGATTGTTTGTCAGGATATAGCCATCCTTGCTGATGATGAATCCAGAACCGAGACTCCTTTCTTTATGCTCTCTTTCGGGCTGTTCTCCGAAAAACCGATCAAAAAAATCATCGCCAAAAAAATCCCGAGGGGATGGAGCCCCAGGACCAAAATAATGACGAAATACGTTATCTGCTCCTTTTACCATTTTTTCCGTGCTAATATTTACCACTGATGGATTAATTTCTTTAGCAACTGCAACAAAAGAAGGGCGATCGGCACTAAGACTTATATCTTTTGCCGCGGCAAAGCCTTTATTCACAGGAGGCGTAATTATTAAAATGGCCAGAATTAACCACACCATAAGCAAGAATTCCTTTTTAATAAATCCGATCTGCTGAGTTGTCTTTCGTAAACTATTTCTCATTCTGTACTCCTTTCACCGAAAAAAAATTAGTTAACAATCAAAAGTAAAAATTTTCGCAACGTGTCGATCATAATCGCTACGCTAAATCCTCCCCGCTCATTGATTCCTCTCCTTTTTTAAATCTATTTTTTTAACCATTCTGGAACTATCTTAAGTTGCCATTTGTTATTAAAATTATAGAAAAAAAATGATTATCAGTCAAGAAGCAACTTTTCAGTATTGCATGAGAACTATGATGTTTTCCAGTTTAAAAAAATAACTGCATCTTCTTTTTAAAATTTTGGCCAACTACTGTCAACCGATTAGGAAAACTATTAAAATTTAAATAATATCCTATTGACTATGTCTATAAAACCTTTCAAGCCTTTTTTAAATCTATTCACTTAATCGACCAGGGGAAAAAAGTGATTTTTTTCTCCTTTTTTTCAACTAAGATATGTATTTTCCTTTCCTCAGTTCAGGGAGAGTTTATTTCTCTAAAAATCCTTCAAGGGTGGCGTTTGGGAACAAGAGAAAATGGCATAGTTTTAAAAGTATCGCGCGCCTATCAAGTTCAACCTCACGGAACATATGTAACCAGGCCCCAAAAGGTAACCAAACTTAATAAGTTTCTTCATATAAAAATCTTTCTTTTTATTGATCAAGAAATAGATTTTTAGTTCACCTTTGTTATAATAAGACAAAAATCAGAAATTATGATTTTTTCCCTTATTACAAAATACGAGGTTCCCTTTGATGATCTCCAAAAAATCTCTCGATATTCCTCCGTTCCTGGTGATGGATGTTTTAGAAAAAGCTTATGAGATGGAAAGAGCGGGGGAAAGGGTAATCCACTTAGAAGTGGGTGAACCTGATTTTGAAACCCCTCAATGCATAAAAGATGCGTGCATAAAAGCAATCCGAGAAGGAAAAACCAAATACACCCATAGCCTAGGATTATTTGAACTTCGTGAAGCTCTGGCAGGATACTACGCAACAAAATACGGAAAAGAAGTCAGTCCGCATCAAATTATAATCACAACGGGTTCTTCTCCTGCCCTTTTTCTTCTTTTTTCCACGATACTGGAAAACAGTGCTGAGATCATCCTTACCAATCCTTATTACGCCTGCTATCCAAATATTATCCGATTTTTGGGAGGAACGGTAAACTTTGTCAATGTCTATGAGGAAGATGGCTTCCAGTACCAACCGGAAGAAGTGGCCCGTCACCTGACTCCGAGTACGAAAGCTATCCTTATAAATTCCCCGGCTAATCCAACGGGAAGTATCCTTTCGCCTGAAGCGATGCACGCGTTAGCTAGCCTCGGATATTACCTGGTCGCGGATGAAACGTATCATGGCCTAGTTTATGACTCCCAGGAGCATTCGATTCTGGAATTCACAGATAAAGCCTTTGTGCTCGGGTCCTTTTCAAAGCAATATGCCATGACCGGATGGCGCTTAGGATACCTGATTGTCCCCAAAGAATTCGTGCGGCCAATACAAAAGATACAGCAAAATTTTTTCATCAGCGCTAATGCCTTTGTTCAGTGGGCGGGAATCGCCGCAATAACTGAAGCCCAAAAAGACGTTGAGCAGATGCGGGCAATTTTCAATCAAAGAAGAAAATTTATCATTACTCGCTTAAAAGCTTTGGGTTTTGGCTTGACGTTTGAGCCTCAGGGCGCTTTCTATGTATTGGCCAATGCAAAAAAGTTTTCCCAAGATTCTCAGGCCTTTGCCTTTGACATTCTCGAGAAAGCTCAGGTGGCTGTTACTCCGGGAATTGATTTTGGTAATAACGCTGAAGGATACCTCCGTTTTTCTTATGCCAATTCCTTTGCAAAATATTCACGAAGGTATGGATCGGCTTGAACATTACCTCAAAAACCGATAATCTTTGTCTATCATTTATGCCCCCCAAACTCTTTACATCTATGAAATTCGGGGCCATTTCCAGAACAATTGAAAGGCTTATCGAGACACCAGCATTTTTTAATAAGGAGTGTTATGTTTTTTCGGGGATGGTCGGAACCGAGGTCGACACCATCAAGGCAAACTTGAAGAACACACCACCTTTTATACATACAACCGGGCAAGAAAACTTCTGGTTTACTGTTATAGGAAAAAATTCCCAGTCATCAGGTTTTCCATCATGAGGTCCCCTTTATTATGGGAGAGGCGCTCTGGTCAAAAGGGTTCATCCGTACTGCCAAGGAGAAAAGATAGGGGTAATTGTCTTTCAGGTATTTCATATAATCAAGCCATTGATTAACCAATAAAACGTAAACCCTTTTTATATCGCCGGCAAGATGTTCAAGGTCAGTTGGGGGTAAGTCAGCATATCCTTCCCGGACCGATAATTCTTCGGTTAAATGGAACACTGCCCGAAGGAGTTCAGTAAAGGATTCATGCTCAAGGAGCGTTGGGTTTTCCAAAAGCCGCAATAAAAAACTTATCTTACCCACGAGGAGACCGCGTAACTCTTCTAATCTGATCTTATTAATTTCAACTCCATAATCATAGCCTTTAAGCCGCTTGCTGACTGTTAAAAATTCCTGGTCAGACCAGACATTCGTTACAACAAGTTCTTTTCTTATTGTGTCTAAGTGAGGATCAAAGTCCGAAAAATAAGCCAAAAGTTTATTCCCCACAGCGCTAAAAAATGATCCTATAACCATACTCAGCTTTTCCAGTCGGGCGCGTTTTTCTCTTTTACTCAGAAGTTGGTCTATTATTAATGTTACTAAGAGTATCTGAATAAAAACAAAAGCAGTATCCCCAATCAGATACAGAAAGATATGATGAAGGTCTCTAAAAATAAAATAATGAATTGCATAAAAAAAGAAAGATAATAAGAGTAGGGATATACCCAACATTATTTCCCACCTAAAGCGTTTCATAGAGCACCTGCCTTTTAAAAAAACTCCTTGCGATCCGGATGGTGTTTCATCTATATGTAAATTAAAAGGTTTGGAAATTCAAGATATTAAAATTGAATTTTCTCAACGCGCAGGATTTCAAACCAGCTGAAAGTAGTATTAAATGAATTTTAGGATGTTTCGTTATCTTATCATTGTTGTGGGGTCTTTGTTTTTATTCCCAGCCTGTCCACGGCCCAGCCCTATTATTCCTTACTCTCGCGCCGCAAAACTATCACAAGAAGAGACGCTAAAAGCAATAAAAGAAAATTTCCCTGATGTTATTTTTTTAAAATCAAATTTTAAAGCCCGGATTGAGTATCCCTCAACAGGGCACATTAAAAAAACATTCCTTCGAAGGTGCGCTTTTATACCGAAAAGATACCCAAGCACTTCGGCTGCAATCTTTTGGAACCTTTGGGAATACTATCTTTGATGTGCTCTATAAACCTGATCAGGCGACTATCTACCTGCCTGCCTCTGGGGTTGCTTATACGGGAGATCCCCATCAAATCATGAATGCAAAAATTCCAGATTTTTTCTTTTTTCTTCAAGAAATCATGCACGGGATGGAAGAAAGCTATGAGGGAGAAGCTTTATGGCTTGACGATGAGACCTTAAAAACAAAAAAAGGAGACCTTGATTACCTGTTTAAGGTTAATAGAAGGTCGCTTCTTATAGAAGGCAAAACTGTGCGGCGCAACGGAGAAACAATAGCTGAAATTGTTTATCAGGACTACAAGCCATTCATGGGGAATGTTTTTCCCACTACGATCACAGCGTTTTTCCCACCAAAAAAGACCACTATTAAAATTAACCTTGATTCTACTGTCATTAATGAAGTATTAGCTAAAAATCTTTTTATCCTTTCCTTGCCTCCTAAAATCGTGTGTCTTCCGTTGGCCAAACTTAATGATTTTTTCCCCTCTGATCCTTCATAGCCTCATCAGTGGTTATTCTCTTTAAAAACCTCGGCGCGGTAAGTCAATATTTCCGTATCCTCATCTTCCCAGCATCCGGCGGGCATCCCCCCCTTTTCGCACAACGCATTAAGAAAACTTTCCTTGTCCACAAAGTGTTCCCACACCTGAGGAAGGAAGGTTGACTTCTTCCAACCGTTGCTTAAGATCACCCCATCCCTGCCCGGCACAAGAATCTGGAGAAGCGTCTTTCGATTCTTTATTTGCAATGGTTCAGGAACAGTAAGGGCACTGATTTCAATCGTTATGGCATTGAGCTCGTCAAAATTTACTTCCGGAAACCGGGGGTCCTGTGTTGCTGCATTCACAGCATTTTCCATCACACATTCGCACAAAGACTTTATTGGCTGAATATATCCGATGCATCCCCTTAAGTTTCCCTTTTTTTCTAACGTAACAAAGCAACCTCTCTTTTCAATAAGCGCAGGCGAAAGTTTTGTCTTCGCGAGTTCCTTAATCGGCTTGCCGCTCATGTACTGGATTAAGGTCTTACGCGCTAAGGTGAGAAGATATTGCTTCTCGCCGTCCGTGAGTGTGGTTTTAGAGGGTTGAAGCGTAGTGCCCGTACCAGAGTCTTGAGCTTCCCCATAGGGCGACATCAATAAGAATGCGAACACTATCACAAGGAAACCGCAAACCGTTTTCATATCACATCCTATGCACCAGGTACTTCTAAAAAACCTTTAGGCAATGGGGTTAACTTTCCATCCCCATTAAGACAGGCCAACCGTATCTTGGCCTTTACGAGCACACTATCCTCATCTTTTCTGCGAATGGTGTGTTTGAAATCAAGGCTAACCCTCCGTACTTTTTCTAACTCCGAATTAATTATCAAAACGTCACCATACCGCGCGGGTAATTCATAAAAAATTTCTGCTCTCACCACCACAAAAAGAATACCATTCTTCATATAGTCACGGATCGAAATCCCCTGCTCGGCCAAATATTCTGTCCTAGCCCGTTCAAAATACCTTAGGTAATTGGCATGATAAACTACGCCACCACAATCAGTATCCTCATAATAGATCTTAACCTCCAGCATAGCCATCTCGATTCCTTTCTCTCACGTGCGAATATTCTGAATTTTTGTCATTTTTTTATTATTTTGATCTTTTCAAATCCACCTCATGTTTGTCTCAGCGTCCCCCTATATTTATTTGATAACTGCTAAGATCAGTACCATCTTGTTGGAGAAAGTCCTTAAGTCTTTTAATCAGTTTTGCTTCTAATTGTCGGGATCGTTCTCTGGTTATTCCATATTTTTTTCCAATCTCCTGAAGTGTTTCTGGCTGTTCATTCATAAGACGATTTTCAAAAATATATCGGTCTTTTCCCTGTAAAGTATCATGAAATTCTTTAAGTTTTTTCTGAAAAAGCGCTTTCGCTTCCTCATCAGATAGTTTCTGATCAATCGGGGTCTCTTCAATAGGAATAAGGTCTTTTATGGGATATCGATAGTCTTCAACCGAAGGAGAATCCAATGATTTCTCTGGAAGGGCTAACCGTTCATTCATTTCCAAAATATCTTTTTCTCGCACCTCCAGTATTTCAGCTAAATATTTTGGATCAGGTTGATACCCTTGGGAGGTTAATCGTGCTTTTTCTTTCTGTAAATTAAAAAAAAGCCTCCGCTGCGCTTGGGTAGTGCCGATTTTGACCAAACGCCAGTTGTTCAGAATGTATTTTAAAATATAAGCCTTAATCCAAAATGAGGCATAATAAGAAAGTCGTATCCCTTTTAACGGGTCAAACTTTTTAACTGCCTGAATCAGTCCAATGTTACCCTCTTGAATCAAATCCATTAAATCAGTAACCCAGCTTTTCTGATATTCCATTGCGATTTTAACAACCAGCCGCAAATTGGAAACAACCAAAACATAAGCCGCTTTTAAGTCTCCCTTTTCCTTGAACGCCAATGCTAAGTTTTGTTCTTCTTCTTTTGTAAGCAAGGGATATTTGCGCAGTTCAAGCAAATATCTCCGAAGTGAGTCATAGAGAACAAGTGAAGTTTTTTTCTCTTGTTCTTTTACTTCTTCTCCTTCTTCAATCACGTCTCCATGACCTTCTTCAACCTCGACCTCCTCCGCATCGATAACCTCATAGTCATCTAAGATAGAAGGTTCTGTCAAAGGCGGGATCCCTGTCTTGTTATTATCATTATTGTTGATGGAAGTCCTACCTTTCATCAAAATACTTCATTTATTTTTACCATGTTATTTGTTATAATGGGGTACTTAAAAATAAATTTCCCAAATCTAGTTTTTGAATGTACTGTAAATTTTTGAGATTGTCAATAAAATCAAAGAAATAGAGATTTTTTGATATAAAAAATAAAGTTTTACCTTTCTTTTTCAATAACTCCCCGAGAAGTTGGAGATTAACAATAATAACTATAGACAACATTTTTCGAAAATTATCTCACTAACCGAGGCCAGTTGATGAATTATAAATTTATTAAGGTTCCAACAGAAGGTGACAAAATATTTTTCAAAAACAGTGAAATTAATGTCCCGGATCACCCCATCATTCCGTTTATTGAAGGCGACGGAATTGGCCCAGATATATGGAACGCTACGTCACGAATAATAGAAGCAGCAGTTAAAAAATCTTATGGAGGTAAAAGAAAGATATACTGGTTGGAAGTATTCGCTGGCGAGAAAGCAAAAAAAACTTGCAATGAATGGCTTCCAGAAGAAACCATTGACGCTATTCGAGTGTATAAAGTTGCGCTTAAAGGTCCTCTCACCACTCCTGTTGGAGGAGGAATTCGAAGTTTAAATGTTTCAATTCGGCAGGCTTTAGACCTTTATGCTGCCGTTCGACCTTCCCATTATTTTTCCGGGGTTCCCAGTCCGGTAAAAAATCCAGAAAAAGTAAACATGGTCATTTTTCGAGAAAATACTGAAGATGTCTATGCTGGGATCGAATGGGCAGTCAACACTCCTGAATGTAAAAAGATCATCTCCTTTCTTAAAAAAAATATGGGAGCTGCAATTCGGGATGACTCGGGAATCGGGATAAAGCCGATCAGTATTTTTGGAACCAAACGTTTAGTACGACTCGCAATAAAATATGCCCTAAAAAATCAACTGCCGAGCGTTACCTTGGTCCATAAAGGAAACATAATGAAATATACAGAAGGCGCTTTTAGAGACTGGGGATACGAAGTGGCAAAAGAGGAGTTTGGGGAACTAACGATCACTGAAAACGAACTCTTTACTTGTTACCATGGGGAAATACCACCAGGAAAAATAATCATGAAAGACCGAATTGCCGATGCGATGTTTCAGCAGATTCTCCTGCGGCCCGAAGAGTATTCCGTATTAGCCATGCCTAACCTTAATGGTGATTATATGTCTGATGCCTTAGCTGCCCAGGTAGGTGGCCTTGGCTTGGCTCCAAGCGCTAATATCGGCTCGGAAACTGCTGTTTTCGAGGCTACGCATGGAACCGCCCCGAAATATGCCAACCAAGATATGGTAAATCCAAGTTCCCTGATCCTCGCCGGAGTGATGATGCTTGACCATTTAGAGTGGAAGGACGCAGCCGATAGTATTATCAAGGCGTTAGAAAAAACCATCCAAAACAAAACCGTTACCTACGATCTTGAGCGTCAGATGACCGGAGCGAAAAAATTAAAGTGCTCAGAATTCGCTTCGGCGGTTATTGAAAATTTATAATATAAGACCCTTGCATAATCTCCAATTTCGTATTTTTCCCTTTTCATTGCAATTATATTGGTCCTTGTTCTGTTCCGGTTTTAGACATATTTTGTCTCCACCGGGGTCTTGTGGGCCCTCCTGGTCCCTTTTGGAGGGATTTTTCCCCTGTTTATCCGTCATCCCTGCCGTCTTTTTCAAGTTAAATGCCATGGCATCGAGAACAAACTCTTTATTTCCCTTCTTCAATTGTCATGTTCGAAAATTATTTTAGGAATGCTCCATGTCTTCATGCGTAATTATATAAAAAACTTAACTTTTTTGTAAAAATAGTACTTTGTAAGATAGCTATTGTCAATGTCTCTCATTAGGGAAAATCTTTCTTTTTTTGTGGAGAAGGAGAGTTGAAAAAAATCAAGCAGGATTTAAAGAAAATTTTTATTTTTAGAATCTTCAGGAAAAACTTTAAGTGGGGTTTCTTTTAAAATATTTTCTTTTTTGTTTGAAAAATGTTTAGCCTTTTCATCCGTAATCATATGACAAGAGCCGTCGAAAATTACTCCTTCATTAATAACTAAATGAGCGGTTACAATGTCACCGCGAACTTTGCCCCCCGAGGTAATCTCAAGGCGATTTTTGGCCAGTATATTTCCGATCACTTCCCCACCGATAAGGACACTATCCGCTATAATATCCGCCTCGATCTTTCCCTTAATGCCGACCTCTAATACCCCCTGACATTCAATATTCCCTTTAATAGTGCCATCGATTCGGATTATGTCATAAGCCTTAATCTGTCCCTCAAAAAAAGTCTTATTTCCTATCACCGTCAGGGAATTTGCGCTACCGTTATCAGACTTTTTTTTCAAAATGCTCATTAACTTCCTTTTTAACATAAAAAAAATGTCTGGCCTGAAATTGTTAGATTGAGTCACTCCAAGGAAAGATTATTTTTAGCAATAAGAAAATGTTTATCGTCCCAATTAAGAAGATACGGAAAAGGGTCAACAGCCTTATCTTGTTTGTGGATTTCATAATGGAGGTGATATCCAGTTGCGTTTCCCGTTCTCCCAACAAAGCCAATACAATCACCCCGTTTAACAACTTGGTTCACCTTTACATTATACCCGGAAAGATGACCGTAAACCGTTTGATACTGGTTATTGTGTCTAATTCTAATCATTTGTCCCAATCCGCCATTCGTCCCCACAAAACATACTTTTCCATTGCCCGGCGCGATGACAGGAGTCCCTCGCATGGCAAAGATGTCTAAACCGGAGTGGAATTCTCTTAGTCCTGTAAAAGGGCTTTTACGCATTCCAAATCCACAAGTAATCCAGGATTCTAAAACAGATATCGGTGCGATAGTAGGAAGCGTGGCGAGCTCATCCCTCTGATTTTTTAAAAAATCAATAAGCTCTTGCAAGTTGCAGTCAAGAAGAATCGCCTCTTTATAGGAAGGCGATAAAAAGGCTTCTTTCTCTAAATTTAAAGAACGAGCAGGGGCAGGAGATACTTTTTTATTCAGATCAAAATCTTCAAACACAAAACTTGTCGGCCCCGGGCCTCCTTCTCCCGGCTTATTGGCATCGTCAGCATCTAACCCGAGAAATTTTCTAATTAATTCTTCTTTTTTTCTTAGTTGCGCAATAATTTTGTTTGCTTGTTCGAGTTCACCTTTTTCTTTCTTTACCTGAATATATTCAGAGAAAATTTTATTGTCATTATAGTACGTTATTGAACCAAGTATCCCGTAAGTTAAGAGGATGAAAAAGATAAAAATAACAAGCCAAAGAGTTGAACGGTAGATGGTAAATTTTTTGGCCGGTTTAAGGTTAGAAGGGGAAATTATAATAGTATAGACTTTTCTCCTCATTATCCTCTTTCCGGGAAAAAATTTCTAAAATCTTTTCTGATGGAAAATTTTTTTATCCGGTAATTTGTGGCAAGCTTGAATTTTGGCTATTGGGGTAATATTATAAATTCTACTTTAAATGTCAAGTATTTTTTGGCCAGAATCGTTTTCTTTCGCAAAAGTTATAAAAATTTACAGTTGATTTTCTTTATAACTAAACAATTAAATTTAAATATTTCTTGACAATGCGGTTTTGCTTTATATAAATTATGCAATTTATGATATTATTTGAAAAAAAATAGAGAATGTTATATCAGAATTTTATAGTTCAACGTTAATTAAACAATTTTTCATTCATCAGTCACTGCTATGGAACTAATTTCTCTCTTTTTAATAATAGTACCTGCCCAGATAAGTCGTAGTTTTCAAGGCGGGGTTATGCAACTCATTTTTCAAGCTGGACCAGTGGTTAAAGTGGTCCTGTTGCTCCTCTTTTTCTTTTCAATCTTTTCATGGGCTATAATTTTCTTAAAATACAGAATCTTAAAGAAAGTTGAAGCAGAAAATAATGAATTTTTAAAAATCTTCTGGTCAAAAAAAGACATTTCCACAATTTATATGGAATCCAGAAGCTTTCATTCCAGCCCGATTTTTGAATTATTCCGGGCAGGATACCTTGAACTTAAGCAAGTTAGAACAAATTTAAACCTCACGATTGAGGATGCTGAATTAAAAGATTTATTAACTACGGGAAAATTAAAAAAAATTGAACGAATTTTACGGCAGCTGATAAGCAGTCAAGTTGTCCAACTCGAACGAAAACTTAGTTTTTTAGCTACCACTGGCAATTCTGCCCCTTTCATCGGCCTTTTTGGAACAGTGTGGGGTATCATGCAAGCCTTCCACAATATCGGTCTAAAAGGAGCGACCAGTTTAGCTATAGTCGCTCCGGGAATCTCTGAAGCCCTGATTGCTACCGCAGTCGGGTTGTTTGCGGCAATTCCATCGGTTATTGGATATAATTATTATTTAAGCCGGATACGGCGGATTGCAACGGAGATGGACAATTTTGCCGCAGAATTCATTTCTCTTTTTGAACATTAAGTAAAAAACTGAGTCCAATAACTATTAATATATAGCCAATTACTTTTTCCAAGCATGCCATGAATGTAACCGTTAATAAAAATGACCATCGGATGCTTTCTGAAATTAATGTCACCCCTTTTGTGGATGTTATGCTGGTTTTGCTGGTGATTTTCATGGTTACCGCCCCCATGATGCAGTCAGGTTTTGATGTTGACCTTCCTCAAGTCAAGGCAAAAACTATTCAAACCAATGAAAAACCCCTTATTGTTACCATCTCAAAAGATAAAAAAATAGAAATTCTGGACTATGAGTTTACCCTTGACCGGTTAAAATCAAAACTGGAATTCATTTCCAAAGGACGAGCGGATAAGGAGATTTATCTTAAGGCAGATAAAACAGTTCCCTATGGGTTTGTTATGGAGGTTATGGCCGAGATTAAAGATGCTGGGTATGAAAAATTAGGGATGATCACCATGCCTTTGGAGGAAAAAGAAAAATAATGGTCAAAGTTTTGGGGAACAATACCTTTTTGGATGAAACCAAACTGATAAAAATGGTTGTCCTTTCCGGTGTTGTCCATTTTCTTGTCCTTTTTCTTTTTGTTTTCCTTCCCAACCTTTCCTCTGGACCTACAATAAGGATTATACCTCAATATACCCCTGTAGCTCTCATAGGCCAAGGAGAATTAGGCAGCGGTGACAAACCCTCGGTAAAATCAGTGACCGTCCCTAAAGCACGGGTAAATGTTGCCGTAAAAAAACCAGAGCTGATTCAAAAAAAGGTTGCGACAAAACCAATCGAAATTTCCAAGACTGAACCAAAAACCGCAACTCCCCCAAAACCAAAAGAAGAAACGAATAACTCCCAAGCTCAGGAGCAACAAGTCAACCAAGCAATGGAAAACATCCGAGAAAGGGTTGGAGGCGAAGAACAGGCGGCAAATACTGGAGGGAGTGGGGGGGGGATAGGTGTTGGAGTTACTCATGAAGGTGAGGGCAGTGGGGCACCCGAAATGGTAGTTTACATGAGTCTTGTGGTTGACAGGATTATGGAAGCCTGGTTTTTACCCCCGGGATTGAAGGAACAAGCTATCAATCAAGGTTTATTAACCACAATCGATATCAGAATTGACCGTGAAGGAAAGGTTTCCTTTCAAGCCATTGAACAAAGCTCCGGTAATTCCGTTTATGATGACTTTGCTTTAAAGGCTATCCGAAAAATACAAGTCACTTCTTTTCCCCCGTTACCGGAAGTCTATCGTGAACCCTATCTTGATCTGGGGATTAAATTCAATCCCTCGGAGGTAAAGTCTTAAAATGAAAATCTTGTTTAAAATAATGGTAAATTTATTTGTTTATATTTTTGTGTTTGCCGGAACTGGACTCGCTCAAGAGTCAGGAAGAACATATATACCTATTTGGCCCCCTAAAGCAGTTTATCCTATTGCTGTCGTAGAATTCAAAAATTTAGATGGCAAACCTGACATCAATAATACCTCTAAACAGATGGCTGAAATTATTTCTAATGACCTTGATTTTACCGGTCTCTTTAAAATTTTAGACCCCGCGAGTTTTTTGGAAAACCCTCAGCGATCAGGGATAACCGAGAAAGACATTGACTTCCAGAGCTGGTCAGCCGTCGGCGCCCAATCTTTAGTAAAAGGAGGATTCAGCCAAAATGGGAATCAAATCATCATTGAGGCCAGACTTTTCGATGTCAACCCACCCACCTTTCGTGTTGGTCGTCGTTATATAGGAACTAAAGAGACAATAAGGAAGATTGCTCATAAATTTTCTAACCAAATTTATTCAGCGCTAACCGGTGAACAAGGAATTTTTGAAACCCAACTTGCCTTTGTTAAAGCACAAAGCCAACAAAAAGAAGTCTATACTATGGATTACGATGGCTACAATGAAAGACGTTTTTCTTACCACGGGACCATTACCCTTTCTCCCCGGTGGTCTCCTGATGGAAATTGGATCGCCTTTACCTCATATAAGGGCGGGAGCCCTAACTTAATAATTAAAGATGTGCTCACCCGCAAGGAATATGTTGCTTCGCCCTACCGGCAGGATTTGAATATTTCCCCGGATTGGTCTCCTGATGGGAGTGAAATTGCCTTAACATTGAAAAAAGACGGCAACCCAGCAATATATGTTATGGACCGACAGGGAAAAGCGGTCCGAAGGCTTACCAATGATCGGGGCATCGATGTCTCACCAAGCTGGTCTCCGGATGGGCAAAAAATCGCATTTGTCTCCAACCGTGCGGGAACACCTCAAATATATACGATGGACCGTTACGGAGGAAATGTCCAAAGAATTACTTTCGAGGGCAACTATAACAGCGAGCCTAATTGGAGCCCGAGAGGAGACAAAATTGTTTACTCTTTCCAGATGGGGAGCGGTTTCCAAATCTACACAATCAATCCTGATGGCACGGGAAATATTCAGTTAACCTGGGAAGGAAGCAATGAGTCACCTAAATGGGCACCGGATGGTTTACATATTGTTTTTTCTTCTACTCGAGCTGGTGGTAAAAATCTGTATGCTATGTTAGCCAATGGAACAAATGTAAAGAAGATCACCAAGGGGGGGATCAATTACAGTCCTTCCTGGTCTCGGGCCTTACCATAATATTCTTATTATTATTTGGTTAAACAGAAAGAATGAAATGTTATGAAAAAATTGATTCATTAGAACCCATTTACTTTGATTTTGATAAAGCAAATATCTGACCAGATGTTAAGGCTATCCTTGACAAAAATGCTGAGTGGATCTCAAAAAATCCGACTGCTAAAATCCGGAGCGAGGGCAATTGTGATGAGCGCGGAACCAATGAATATAATATGGCCTTAGGTGAACGCCGAGCCAACAGTGCCAAGCAGTATCTCCTCACGTTAGGCATCTCGGCGGATCGCCTCACAACGGTCAGTTATGGTGAAGGGAAACCTATAGACTCTGGTCATGATGAAGCAGCCTGAGCAGCCTGGGCGACCAATAGGCGGGATGATTTTAAAGTAATAGAATAAGAAAATTATGTCTGTCGGGGAGAAAAACATTTTCCCGGGTTGTTATTAAAAATTTTTAAATTATTTCTATGAAAAACACAAATCTACGTTTATTTTTGCTGGCTATAACGTTACTGGGCTTCAGCGCCTGCGAAACTATAAACCAGATGGACTCGGATATCACTACCCTGAAATCTGACGTTGCCTCTCTTAAAAAAGAAACCCAAAGTTTGCAGGATTTACGAAAAGAGGTAGCCGATTTATCGACCCAGGTTGATGAAACACAAAACAACCTGCAAGAAATAAGGGGTCAGGTTGATAACAATCAGCATTCGGTAGATAAAAGCTTGAAGGAAATAAGGGCACGTATTGGTTCTCTGGAGCAAAATACATCGATAGGCGTATCTTCGAGTTCACCACTTACTCCTGGGGTTACCCCTCCCAGCACCTCCATCAGCACCTTCTTTGGATGCTGAACAAGTCTATAATGATGCTTACAGAATTTTTCAAGAAGGTCGCTATCCTGAAGCCCGGACTGCCTTTTTGAAATTTCTCCAGCAATTTCCTCAGACGGAATATTCGGGTAATGCTCAATTCTGGATCGGAGAAGCCTATTTTAAGGAAGGGAAAATAGAAGAAGCTATTCTTGCCTTTGAGGATGTGGCGAAAAAATATCCTCAGGGAAATAAAGTGGCGGACGCTTTAGTAAGACAGGGCATTTGCTTTAAAATTCTGGGAGATAAAGATAATGCACGGATTATCCTTCAACGGGTAATTGATAAATATCCCAACTCTCCGCAGTCAGATATGGCCCGCAAAGAATTTGAAAGCTTACCATAATTTTTTTTGTTTCTGAGCTTCCTCTTTTTTTAGCTCTCGAAAAGTCTTTTTTACCCTTTTTTGTATCTCTTCGAGTGGCTCTTCATTATTGATAATATAATGAGCGTACTTTTTTTTGTTTTCAATTGGCATCTGGGATCCGAGACGCTTGTACGCATCCTCCAAACTCAGGCCGTCTCTTTTTACCAACCTTTCAATCTGAACTTGCGGTGAAGTATAAACCAACACTACTTTATCTACCGTATCTTGTTTATTTGTTTCAATCAAAAGCGGAATATCAACGATTACAATTGCCCCCTTATCTTTCGCTTCAATCTCTCCAATCTGTCGCAACTTTTCCGCAGTTATTTTGGGATGAATAATCTCTTCGAGTTTTTTTCTTTTTTTCGCGTCAGAAAAAACAATATCTCCCACCCTTTTCCGGTTGAGAGTTTTGTCTTCATTGCAGACCTCTTTCCCAAAAATATGTACCACGTCTAGCCAAGCAGGTTTCCCTGGTTTCACTACGTCACGACTGATCATATCAATGTCAATAATATATGCTCCTTCCCTTTTAAACATTGCAGCTATCGTACTTTTTCCGCTAGCAATCCCTCCGGTCAGTCCTACAATCAACATAGGAATTTCCTTCTGAATTTATTGCTTCCC
>CAVSIB010000050.1:0-16064 GCA_963727835.1 uncultured delta proteobacterium | reverse complement strand
CTAATCACCCGAGTGGTACAAACCTTCACGCACTGAGGCGTTCTCCCCTGGCAGCGCTTCCCTTGATGGGTCCTTTCCATTATTATACTGGATCATATACTCATCTAAATCAGCTTGTAAAGATTCTATATCCCGATAAAGCTTCTTATGAAAACTTATCCGGTAAGATTCATTTTCATTCAGTACTGTTCTTAGCGCAAACCGCTCACAAAGACCATTGGTCTGAGGACTTTTGGCTTTGGTTTTCGTATGTTCAATCGCGTTGAGTTGTAAATAATGTTCATAGGGATGTTTATCCTCAGCTCCGCAAAACTCGGTCCCTTGATCCGTTAATATCCGTAAAATGGGAATATCCTGCTCCTCAAAAAAAGGGTAAAACCCTGTTCTATTTAAAAGATCCGCCGCAGTTACGGGTATCTTGGCCGTGTATACCTTCGCAAATGCTACCGAAGAATAGGTGTCAATGACGCTTTATTGATAAATCCTAACCTCCCCCTTTAAATACCCAACATAAAACGCATCCTGGCTTAAAAGACACCCCGGATGTTCCGTCTCACAATTTTCTCAGGATGGCTTTCCTGCTCCCTTTTGGCAACCTCCAGCGCCTGAAGCTGAGCTTCCGCCTAAACAATACCTTCCTTGGCTGCTCTTTCTCCCCAAGCACGACTAACCGTTTCTTGAATGTCTCTAAAATTGTGCCGTTGCCAAATACTGCGAACTCCCCCACCGGAAACTAAAACCCCTCGCTTCCTCAATTCATTGGCTACCCTGGTTTGCCCAAAGGCAGGATATCGAAGAAAAAGTAATCCAATATCGTCTTATAAATCGGGGTAAAGCGGTAACCCTGAACCTCCTGCCTTATTATTTGCCTTAAAAAACATTCATTAGAAACCGCTCGGTAGTTACCTTGTATCCTCCGAAAAAATTGACACGGTTAGCGAATCTGGTATAGTATATGCTTATGAAAAACAAAGCACTTATGGCAAAACCTAAACCGTCAAAGAAGAACCCCAAGGAATAGCCGGTCCAGAAGTGCCGACTAATTTCGATAAGATTGATAAAGCCTCCACTCAAACCTTTTCAGAAGTCGTATCCGCTCCCGGTGGCGCATATACCTCGGGAGTGGAAAAGGTTAAATCTTTACTTTCTTTTTTCTCTCCCCCGCTTCCCATTCAATTCCCTCTTTTTCTAAAAAACCCACGATTATTTTTTCCAACAATGAGGAGATGGGTCTATTCTGTCTTTTTTGCTGCTATAGCCAAGGCTTCTTTAAGTTTGCTATCTATTCTCAAAGTATAAGTAGTATCTTTAGACATTTTTCACCTCTTCCCTTTTGTAACTCAAAAAACTTAAATTGTGAAAGCGGTTTTTTGTTGACTTTACCGAATTTATGAGGTACAAAATATTTTTAAAGTAATATAGTAATTTAGAGTTACAATATAACCATGAAACCCCTCACGTAATCAAAAAGAAAATCAAGTTTCCATCCTTTGGAAAGGTTTAAAGGCCTGGTTCAGGTTTTCAGGATGTCGGGCATTTTTTGGATCTTTTTCAGTAGCATTACCTACAAAAAAATGAGTAGTTACGCGGATAGACAAACAAAATTCCAGCCGGTAAATTTATAAAAAACTTTTGTGAAAAGATTTAGAAAGCTGCTGTGATTAATTCAAAATCTAATGCCGCTGAAAGGTCTTGGAAATGTTAAAACAAACAGCATTTCCGGGATTAAAGGAGGGAAAAAGTAAAAATCGAGAGAAAAATTGAGGGTGGAAAAGCAAGCGAGAGCCAATTCGATGAGGCCAGGCAAGTGGATCCCGACCACTTGCAAAATGTGCCTTCATACGTGCGCGATGGTGGCACATGTATCAAACAACGGGGTGGTGGACAGAATCCAGGGGGACCCAACCTGCCCCAGCAATAAGGGAAAAAATTGTGTTAAGGCTGTACCGGTGTCGAACGAAATTATGACCCCTACCGACTCAAAAGACCGGTAAAGCGGACCAACCCCAAAAAGGGACCCGGGGAAGATCCCGGCTGGGTAGAAATTTCCTGGGATGAAGCTTTGGATTTAGTGGCTTCAAAAATGAAAAAAGTGGTTGAAAAAGACCCCCGGGAATTTATTTACGCCATCACTGATTTCCAAAAAATTTATAACTGGGCGTGGCCGGCAATTATTGGCAATGGCAACCAGTTTCATGTGGTCGGCACTTACTGCGGTGGGGCGTACCACGTGACCGCGGGAATTTATAACTCCGCCTTTGCCGGTGTGGGTGATTACGAACGATGTAATTACTGGATCCAGTGCGGCGGTGGTGATGGTTTTTCTTCCCACCTCCATGTCGCAGCCGGGCAAAGGATGATGTCAGATGCCCGGGCCAGAGGGATGAGGGTAGTGTGCGTCGAACCCCGTCTTTCAACCTCAGCCGCAAAGGCGGATGAATGGGTTCCGATCCGGCCAGCATGTGACCGGCATTTTGTTTTGGGTTTGTGCCACGCGCTGATGTATGAACACAAGATTTACGATGCGGAATATCTGAAATGGTTTGCCGATGGCGGGTATCTTATTGGAGATGATGGCTGGTTTATGCGGTCATCAACGGAAAAAGCCCTGCCGCCGGAAGGCCGGCCCGCAGGCTCCATGCGCTGGTTCCAGCAGACCAGGGAAGAGCGGTACAAACCTCTGGTGTGGGATCCGGTGGATAAACGCGCGAAAGCCTTTGATGACCCGACGATTAAGGATATCGCCCTGGAAGGTACCTATGAGGTCGAAGGCAAGATAGTGCGCCCGGCCTTTCAGTATATTAAAGATGCTTATAAAGAATATACACCCGAATGGACCGAGAAGATTACCAGCGTGCCTGCGGCCACAGTCCGGCGGATTGCGAAGGAGTTCGGAGAAGCTGCCCAAATCGGAAGCACGATTACCCTTGATGGGGAAGTATATCCTTACCGGCCGGCTTCTTTTAACTGGTACCGGGGTGCCCAAGGCCATAAATACGGCACCATGGATAACCAGTCCTACATCCTGCTTAACATGTTAGTGGGCTCCTATAACGCACCCGGTGGACTATTGGGTGTCGTTCTCGGATCTCCCCACATGGTCTGGACGGATGAACCCGGCCCGGACGGCATTATCGATCCCAAGCCCCATCAGCTCCATCCGGAAATCCCCTTTAACTGGCCGCCCAATACCACGACGCTCATGGAGATTATGCCTCTCGGCGTTGATCCAGGCCAGTTTAATATGTTAACTCTCCGTGAGCCAGAAAAATATGACATTAAATTCAAGCCCAGCACCTGCTTGCTCTATCACTCCAACACCACCTGGTCTATGGTGGGGAATGTGGATAAGTGGTACGATATCTTAAGAGGGTTTGACTTTATCTGGGCGATTGACCTTTTCCATAACGAAACAACTAACTTTGCCGATGTCATTCTTCCTGACCAGACCTATTTAGAGTCCTGGGCACTGCTTATGTGTGAGCCACCGGCAACCGAGGGATTAAACTGCCGTCAACCCGTGGTTGAGCCATTGGGCGAATGCCGGGATGGTTATGAAATCCTGGCCGAGGTGGCGGAACGGATGGGTAAGCTCAAGGAAATGAATGAGATCTATAGCTTTATTACGGGGTTGGTGAATGACCCGGGATTAATGCTTGATGTCAATAAACGGTATACCCATAAAGAATTTTTGGATCATTGTGCCCGTTACTGGACCAAGACAGTATGGCCGCCGGAGCGCGGGCTTGACTGGTTTGCGGCAAACGGACATAATGTTGTCTGGAGGCCTCCGCAACACAAATATTACATGAGCAATAAGCGGGGCCGGGATATGCGCCGCCCATTTTTCTGCGAGTACATCCTTAAACAAAAGCAACATCTGGAAGAAAACATGGCTAAAGTTAAGATGCCTTTTAAATGGGATACCAGTGAGTATGTGGCTTTTCCGAATGGGCGCCTCTCTCCGGTTCATAGTGAGCCGCCAGAGTTTGACATGTACGCAATTACCTTTAAAGAACACTTTATGAATTTTACTGAAAACCTCTCCATCCCCTGGATTCGAGAGATTGTTGACCGAGACCCCCACCATGTTGGGCTGATTATGAATCCCAAAACCGCGAAGGCAAAGGGACTTGCAAGAAGGAGACTACATCGAAGTCCGTTCCCAGTTTGGCCATTTGTCCGGGTGGTTGGTTTATACCGAGGGCATCCATCCTGAGGTGATTGGTGTCTCCAACGCTACCAACCGTACGGTTTCGCACAACCCGGTTACCCGGTTGGGTGGCGGGCAGTTCAACACGCTTTTGGGAAACGATTTCGATTATACTGATCATGTTACTGGTGCGATGGAGACGGTGGCTCGGGTGAAGATTACCAAACTTCCAAAACCGCCGCTTCCCAAAAAATACTAAGGAGAAAACATGACGTTGAACGTTACCGCTCTTTTGAAAGTGCGGGAGCTGCTGGGTTGGAGTCAAAAAGCAGTAGAGTTTGCGGGGGGTACGCTTGATCAGCTTCTCAAGGAGATATCTACCATCGATGGCCGAACACTGTATGATGTTTTTGTGCAGAACGATGGAGGCATCAGCTCCGATTATCTGGTTTGGCTCAACTGCCGGCCGGTTAAGCAGATTCACAGTTTAGATATCCCCCTGCGGTCAGGTGACAAAATAATCGCCATGCCTGCGATCACATTTCGGGCAGGTGGTTGATATATATTGATACACTATAGCTGGAGGTAAAAAAATGATTTGGGGAATGGTCATAGATTTAAAGCTTTGTATTGGATGCCAGGCGTGTTCTTTGGCATGCAAGCAGGAGTATGGGACACCCCGGGGAGTTTATTGGACCAAGACCCTGATTGAAGAAGTGGGGACATACCCCAATGTCACTCGGGTCTATACTCCTCAGATTTGCAACCATTGTGAGGAAGCTCCTTGTGAAAAAGCCTGCCCGACCGGGGCAAGCTACACGGATATTGAGCATGGGGTGGTCGTGGTAGATTACGATAAGTGTGTTGGTTGCCGGGCTTGTTATGTGGCCTGCCCGTACCAGAACCGACACTATTTGAAAAAAGGAGTGCTTAAGGGTTATTATCCGGAAAAGGGTTTGACCCCGTTTGAGAAACAGTGTTACGAGCAGTTTCAGGAAGGAACCGTGACCAAATGTGTAGGGTGCATTGAGCGGGTTATGGCAGGATTGGATCCGGCCTGCGTGGTTGGCTGTCCCACCAATGCTCGAAAATTTGGTGACTTAAGTGATCCCAATTCAGAAATTAGGAAATTAATAAGATCACGAAACGCGGTTCAGCCCATGCCTGAAAAGGGAACTGAGCCTAAGGTCTACTATATTTCCTAATGATTGATAATTTTTCGGTCAATAAAAATTTTAAGAGGAGATAAGCTATGCTACATAGGAACTTTAAATTTCTTGAAGAGGATACCTTTGAGGTCGGCTATAATCCTCAAAAAGAATGGGCGTGGTTAATCACCGCCGCATTTTTTCTCGGCGAGGTTGGCGCTGGTCTCTTTTTAGTATCCCTCTTTCTTCCCGGAAAAGTTAGTCTATGGAGTGCCATTTTAGGGTGGTTGATTGTGGCGGTTGGTAAAAACTTTACGCACTTTATCTACCTTGGGAAACCGTGGCGTTTCTGGCGGATGGTATTTCGTCCTCAAACTTCCTGGATTAGCCGGGGCTTTTTTGCAACGGTTGCCCTGTGTGGTTTGGGGCTTGTCTACATTATTTTAAAATGGCTAGAAATTTACGCAGGCGCAAGCCCTACAATATTGAGCAATCTCATCATGTATCTGTCAGGATTTTGTGCTTTTGTGGTTATGATCTATGACGGGATTGTGATGACCTATTCCCCTTCCTTGCCGCTGTGGAATAGCTCGCTGTTACCTATCCTCCGGCTTTCCTACGCGACGATGGGTGGGGTGACGTTTATCCCTGTTAATAGCGGCGTATACCGGGTATTGCGCCGGCACTTTCCGAGGTTCAAAGAGAAGTGCTGGCAAAATTTAGAGCGTTGGCTGATTATCGCCAACTTAATCATGATAATAGTGTATCTTTTGACCTTGACCTATTCGGTAGCGACTGCCAAAGAATCGGCTTACCTGATTGTTAAAGAGAAATACCCGGTGATATTTTGGTTTGGCGTGGTTCTGGTGGGGCTGGTCGTGATATTTCTCCTCCCGGTGATTGTGACGACTCATAGCCTTTCCCTGTTGATTTTTGTGGCACTATGTGAACTCATCGGAGATTTTTGTATCCTTTTCCTGCTGATCCGTGCGGGAGTGTATTCGCCCTTAATGCCGCATCCGAATATTGATCCGGCTCTTTTTAGCCGGATAGGGGCGTAGTTTTTTGCTCTGGAACGCGCACGAGGAACTCAGAAGCGCGAGCAGGTTGCGAGGGGCTTTAGAGATCAAAATTTGCTGAGCATGTTTGGCGGGCAGATTTTGGTAGATTACTTAAGACAAGAAAAGGAAGGGTTGCATCCTGAAAAAGGGTGATTCTTCCGTGAAAGGGGGTATCTATGTTGGATCTTAAAGTAATCAATGGAACTTTATTTATCCCTGGAGTAGGGTTAGTAAAAGCGGGGGTCGGGACAAAGGACGGAAAGATAGCAATGATCGCTGCTGATCAAGAGCTTCCTGAGGCAGCGAAAACCGTCGATGCCCAGGGTAAGTATGTTACTCCCGGTTGGATTGATCCCCATGTCCACCTGGGAATTTTTTCCACCTATGACGGTGAATGTGATACGGAGACCAAGTATGCGCTTTCGGGGGGCATTACTACCCTGGGAGTTTTTATGGGTGGTGCAGAGTCCTATCTCAATATCTTGCCTAATTTAATCAAAACTGCGGAAGCAAAAAGCTCAACCGATCTCATGTTTCACCTTTCTATCTTCACTCCTCAGCAGATGGATGAGATGGAAAAGTATTATGAGCAATTTGGGGTTACGTCCTTTAAATTTTATATGGCGGGCGTAAAGGGGGTCTTTCCCAATGTTCCCGATGATTTTATTAAAAAGGGTTTCCAAAAGGTAGCCAAGATGGGCTACCCAGCGATCGGCTGTGTCCACTGTGAAGACCAGGCGATGGTGGACAAGGGATATGAGTACGTGGAAAAGAACTGTCTTAAAGGTTCGTTAAAGGATTGGGCCAATGCGCATCCCAATGAGGCTGAAGCTGATGCGGCAAAAAGATTTGTTAATTATGGCACGGGAAACCGGGGCGAGGGCATATATGGTTCATATGTCCACCAAAGAGGCGGCAAAGGTATTGTTCGAGATGTTTAAAGAAGGCAGAGAGAATATTTATGTAGAAACCACCTCAGCCTACTGTTGCTATGAATAACGAAGATTCCGATGGGAAAGCTGGCTAAGATGCTTCCGGCGATCCGGGAACAGGCCTCGGTGGAGGCGATGTGGGAAGCCGTGAAAAAGGGAGTGGTTACCAGTTTCGGTACGGATAATGTTTCCTTAGGGAGCGGCATGAAGCAATCCGATAATCTTTTTGAAGTCATGCCCGGCTACCCCGTGGTGGGAGAACACATTCCGGCCTTGCTTACGGAAGGGTATCATAAGCGGGGCATTTCCTGGATGAGCATTATTGAAAGGGCGACCAAGGGACCAGCCGAGGCTTACGGCCTCTACCCGCAAAAAGGCACGATCGCGGTGGGTTCAGATGCTGATTTAGTGGTACTGGATTTAAACAAAGAGAAGAAAGGTAGATGGCAAAAGAACATTACTCCTTCTCTGACTTTTCGCTCTTTCAGGGCCGCACGTTAAAAGGGTGGCCCGTAAAGGTCATTAAGGGTGGGAAGCTGGCAGTAGAAGACGGTAAGGTTCTGCTTGAGCCTGGTTCAAGTAAATATTTGCGGAGAAAGCTCCAGAAGTAAAAAATTATTTCCACTCATGGTAAAGGAGTCGATAAAGAAATGTACGAAATAAGATTTCATGGCCGAGGCGGGCAAGGTGCGGTGATGGGGGCGGAGATTCTTGCAAAGGCCCTGGTGGAAGAAGGGAAGTAGGCCATTACGATTCCGGCGTTTGGTTTTGAGCGACGCGGCGCACCGGTGCAAGCCTATCTAAAATTTGATGACAAAATCATCCGGCAGCATACCAATGTGTGGTTTCCCGACTGTGTGGTGTGTATTGACCCCACCGTACCCAATTCCGTCCCCATCTATGATGGCCTTAAAGAAAATGGTGTTATGGTGCTGTGCCCAAAAAGCCTGTGGAGGCGATCAAGCGGACCCCCAATGTTAAAAAGGTAGCGTTATGCGATGCGGTGGGTATTGCCCTGGAGGTTATCGGGCGGAGACCGGCCATTACCAACACCATTATGCTGGGAGCACTTGCCAAGACGATCGGAATGGTATCTTTGAAGAGCATAAACTACGCGATGGAAGAGACAGCGTTTCGGGATGCTGCTTTGGAAAAAAACATTCTGGCGGTTAAGAAGGGTTATGATGAAACAGTAATTTATGAGCTTTAGGTAAAAAAGGAAGGACTATGGAAAAGAATAAGGAAAAAACAGACAAAAAAAGAAAGGGCCATTACCCCATGTTTGATTCCTCGAAAGTCCCGGATGATCTTTGTCCGATTGCGACGGACTTAATTGTGATGAATACCGGGGATTGGCGCGCGGAGCGGCCGATTGTATTGCGGTCGAAATGTGTGAAATGCGCGACGTGCTGGGCATTTTGCCCGGTTCAATGTATTCATGAGAAACCCAGCTGGTTTGAAGCCGATCTAGAGCGATGCAAGGGCTGTGCTATTTGTGCAACAGAGTGCCCTCATCACGCGATCATCATGGTAGAAGAAAAGGAGTAAAGCGATGCCTAAAAAACATGTTATGGATGGAAATGAGGCAGCCGCCTGGGGTGCAGTGTTGGCAAAAGTGGATATGGCTGCGGTCTATCCCATCACGCCTCAGTCTGGCGTGGCTGAAACGGTTGCGAGTTTTATCGCTGATGGCAAGTTGAAGGCTGATTTGATGGACGTGGAAGGCGAACACACCGTTCTTTCGGTGCTCCAAGGGGCAGCCCTTGCCGGAGCCAGGACATTCACGCGCCTCTTGCGGTCAGGGGTTGGCGTTTATGTTTGAGCCCTATTTGCGATGCCCCAAATTTGCGGCTTCCGATTGTGATGTGTATCGTGTGCCGGGATGGGATCACGCCGCAGTGTGTGTGGGGTGGGCATCAGGATGCGATGACGGTGAAGGAATGCGGCTGGATTCATATGCACTGTGAAAACAATCAAGAAATTATGGATACGGTGGTGATGGCCTACAAGGTTGCGGAACACCACGATGTCATGCTCCCGGTGAGCGTTTGCTATGACGGAAATTTCCTTTCCTTTGCGGCGGAACCGGTAGAAATTGTCGATCAAAAAATCGTGGATAAGTTCTTAGGAAAAAAGGACGTTAACTGGCATGTTGCCCTTGACCCGGAAAGGCCCATGGGAGTTGATCCCCTGACCGGGTTGACCCCGGTGGGAGGAAAGCTCTTTACCCGCTATCGGCAAGGCCACTGCAAAGGGATGCAGAATGCCCTTCGAGTTATCACTGAAGTCCATGCCGAATGGAAAAAAGCAACCGGTCATGACTTTGCGCCGCTCATCGAAGAATATCGGATGAACAAGGCAGAGTACGCGATCATGACCATCGGTTCCATGACCGGAGCCGGCAAGGATGCGGTTGATATCGCCCGCGATCAAGGCAAAAAGGTCGGATTGATTAAAATAAAAACCTTCCGTCCGTTTCCGGTGAAAGCGCTGGCGAAGGCTATCTCGAAAGTCAAGGCAGTCTCGGTGGTTGACCGCTGCGGTAAACTATGGCTGGAACTGTGGGCCATTATGTCAGGAAGTTTTTGCTATGATGCCTTTTGTAGACAAAAAAATGCCGATCATTAGTCATATTGGTGGTTTAGCGGGCACGGATCTTACGACTGATCATATGGCGGTGGCAATTGAAAATGCTGCCAAGGCAGCTAAAGGTAAGGTGCCGAAAGAAACGATTTGGCTTACCTAACGCAATTAGTTTTTATACGTTTTATGGAGGCAAAAGATGCAAACTAAATACCTCATTATCGGAAGCAGCCATGCAGGGTTGAGCGCAGCGGACGAAATCCGGGTGCACGATCAAAAAGGGACCCTGACCATGATCTCCATGGAGAACTGCCTCCCTTATTCGCCAACGATCCTGCCTTACATTGTGGAAGGCAAGGTTGAGGAAAAAAATATTTACTTGCGGGATGAAAAATATTTTAAGGACAATAAGATTAATTTCGTGCGGGGGAAGAAAGTTGTACAGGTGTCTACCAAAACCTCGAAGGTGACGCTGGATGACGGGAGCGAAATCCGTTATCAAAAGCTTTTGGTTGCCACCGGATCCGAGCCGACCATTCCGCCGGTACCTGGGCTCAAGGGATGCGCGCCATTGTCCTCAGAACGATGGAAGACGCCCGTAAAATCAATCAGGCCGTCAAAAAACGCGAAGTCAGCAGTAGTTATGGGAACCGGCTTGGTGGGAATGCATGCGGCGGAAGGTCTGGGGAAAAAAGGGTTTAAGGTAGTAACTGATTAGAGGAAGACTGCGGGCAAATGCTACCCGAACTACTTTGACCATGAGGCTTCGGGCGATCTCATCCATAAGGTGTTTATTGAAAACAAGATAAGCTTTTACCTTGATCAACCCGGTGACCCAGGTAGAGGGGAAAAATGGAAAGTCTTAAGGTTACCGTTAAGGATGGACACGGATCTTTGAATGCGATTTCGTTGTTGTGGGAACCGGAGTTAAATCGCGAGACGAATTTTTTACCACTCCTGAGGTATCCGGGTCGGGCAAGGAATTGTGGTGGATAATTTTATGCGGACCTCGGTAAAGAATGTCTGGGCTGCCGGGGATGTGGCCCAGGCCACCGATTTTTTTAGTCAGAAAAAAGAATTAAACGCGATTTTGCCTGATGCTTTTGAGCAGGGAAAGTCGCGGGACTGAGCATGGCGGGGGACTCGACGGTTATTCTTGCCTTTGAAGAATTGGCCGGCAGGTTGCGCTTTCTTATCCGGGCGGGGTGAGCATGAACACCTTCAATTTTTACGGTAACCGCTCTTTTGCTGTGGGTCTTTCTTTGGTTGAAGAAAAAGATGGTTATGAAATTAATAAAATGATTGTGCCGAGGGAATGTGTTTACCAAAAGCTTGTTTTTCAAGATGATGTTTTGGTTGGTGCCATTGGGATAAACGTTACTATGGATCCGGGTGTGATCATGAACCTGATACGCCGTGGCATTCATCTGGGGAAAGCCAAGGATGAATTTATTGCGAAGCCTTTGATATGAGCCGCCGGTTGATGTGGAATAACTGGCGTGGTGTTGTCAAGGTTGGACGATAAGACATTTTCATTCCGTGGCAGAAACGCCAGGGGATTGGTGCTTGGCGGTTAAGTGCACCGGAAGATTGTTAAACTTGTACGATAAGGAGATACGACATTGCCTACAGCATATAATACTTTAGTGGTCCACCCTGAAAAATGCAATGGGTGTGGAGATTGTGAGATCGCCTGCGCTAAAGTCAAGGCAGATTCCAGCGATGTTGGTCATTCGCGGATTAAGATGATTAAAGGGTTAGGGGAGGAATTTTTCGGGCCGGTCGTCTGCATGCAATGCGGGGAGCCGAACTGCGTCAAAAGCTGTCCGGCACACGCTCTTACCAAAAACCCTGATACGGGCGTCATCGAATGGCACGAGGACCGGTGTGTGTCCTGCACGATTTGTACCCTTGGGTGCCCCTATTCGGGCGTTTACTTTAATCCGCTGGTGAGCACGGTGATTAAGTGTGATCATTGCGGGGGCGATCCGGCATGCGTGAAAGTGTGTAAACCAAAAGCCCTGGAATACTCGGTTGAGGCCACGGTCTATGATGAACAAGGACCCTTGGAGGATTTATTTGGCCCTGATCTGGCAGCCTGTATGGGGTGCAATATGGAGATTTTGGTCCGGCACACCCTTCGTCATATTGGGCCGGATACGGTCCTTGCTGCGCCTCCGGGTTGTTTGCCGGGCGTGTGTGCGGTGGGATTCAATGCCGCCACCGGGACACAGGTTCCCAGTTTTCATCCCCTCTTGACCAATACCGCGAGCATGCTGGCAGGATTGCGGCGCTATTATAAGAGGATCGGCCGGGATGTAACCGCGCTGGCTCTGGCTGGCGACGGTGGAGCGGCTGACGTGGGATTCCAGTCTCTCTCCGGCGCTGCCGAGCGAGGCGAGGAAATCCTTTTTGTGTGTATTGATAATGAAGGCTATATGAACACCGGTATGCAGCGTTCCGGCACCACTCCCTTCGGGTCCTGGACCTCAACCACTCCGGTTGGGCCGAGCTTGCGGGGAAAGGCGCGGGACGCAAAGTATATGCCTTTAATTATGCTCATGCATAACTGTGAATATGTGGCAACAGCGGTTACCGCCTATATGGACGACTTTCATGAAAAACTGGAGAAAGCCCATCAGGCTTCCAAGCACGGGTTTGCCTACCTCCATGTCTTTTCGCCATGCACGACCGGATGGCGGTACCCTGGAGACAAAACAATCGAGGTTCAGCGCCTGGCAGTGGCGAGCAATATGTTCCCACTTTGGGAGTACGAACGAAAAACCGAAAACTGCGTTTCACCCACATCATAGATGACCCAATTCCATTAGAAAAGTATCTCTCTATACTTGGAAAGTTTAGACATCTCAGTAAAACACAAATCGAACATCTTAAGTCAACAGCAATTAGACGTTTAAAGTTGTAGAAGTAATTGCTGAACAAGGCGTAAGGAATACCGAAGAATCAAGGACAAAATTGCTCAGTGAAAGCGTAATTAAGCAGATGAAAAAAGAAGGTAAATTCGAAGGGGCCACTGCAGATGATATTACTGAGGCAGTAGAGCACATTATAGGTTGATTGAACAGTTGACGCCGTGGTGTGCGAGGGCAAGAGGAACCGGTGCCGGATAAGATCAGGTTCGGAACCATTGATACCGATATGTTGAACAAGCGCACCCACCACCCTATGCCACGCCTTAAGGAAGTGGAACTTGGGTTCCATGAGTTGTTCGCTTTTGCCAAGCGGCTCTGTGCCTCCAATATGAAATATTTCCCGAAAAATAAAACGTGCTGAGTAAATAGATGGGGGATCCATGGCAAGTGGGATTCCCCTTTTTAAAACACGATTAAAATCAGGAGGAAAATATGGATTTTGCATTACCTAATTATGTCTTAAAGCAGAAAGAGAAAATTAGGAGGTATGTGAACAAGTTCTTGATTCGATCTCCCCTCCGATGGAGGAAAAGGAGATGCTCACCGAGGAAGTGTTGCAGGCGTTGAGACAAACTCAATTTTCTGTCTCGCCTTCCCGAGAAGTATGGGGGAAAAGGCTGGGCAATGGTGGAATGGTTTCCGGTGCTCGAAGAATGGGCCAAGGGCTATGCCATGATCCGCCTTCTGGCGCATTGTATGAATGGTATTTTTTGGCGTCCTTTGTATATTTATGGAAACGAGGAGCAAAAAGAAAAAATATCTCCCAAAGCTTGCCAGCGGGGGAATCTCGCGGCCAACTGCCTGACCGAACCGGAGACTGGCACGGAACGGAACATCGTTACCACGGCTAAGCGGGATGGGAATAGTTACGTGATTAATGGTCGAAAATGGCTCATTTCCTTTCCTTTTTTCCAGCTCTACTATATTTTTGCCGCCGCCCCGGAAGGGGTCACCGCCTTCATAGCCAACCAGAGTATGTCTAGCGAATATGTATTTGTTGTATAAAATTTAAACGTTCTTTGACAAAAAATTATTAGAAATCAGTTGCTAAAGAATAAAATCGAGATAATATGCATATATCACCGGGTCATGTTTCTTCCCTGCAGAGGGACATATTCTGTAATTGATATATAGCCGTGCTTGAACTGATAAGCAACGCTGATGGGGCTAAGTCCGGAAAGCTTATCAATCTGAACCGTTACCCCAAAGATCGTGATCATCCGGGCAATATTAAATCAGGTTGCTAAAAGAGAGGTTTCGGCTTGTACGCCGTCTCTCGCCCGTAATAGAAAAGCATCCGTTTTTAGATTCCGCTTGATGTGCCCAAAAGGATGTTCCACTTTCGCTTTCCGCCTGGCGTAAATCTCCTGAGATGCGCTCTCCAAATACTGCGCCTCCAGCTTTTCCCTTACCTCTTCATTGGGCAACCGCATTATATTTCGTCCTATTATCGGCTTTGGTGCAGTCACCATAATTTTGACAGCCATGGCACAGCTTTTTTATCTTCCATCCGGTATTGACGCTTGCCGTTTTCTTTATTCCTCGTGCTATAAAGCAACCTCACTCCTGCCGGACATAGGTCACGATCCTGCTTTGCATCATAGGCAAAACACTCCTTGCTGAATGGCTTTTGTTTCTCATGCAATGATTGACGCTGTGATGGTACAACAACTTTGATCCCCTGTTGATCAATTTTCTTCAGTTCTTCCGTGTCTGCATATCCGGCATCGGAACAAGCTGCCTGGCAGGGCGTCTCAAAAAGCTCATTGGCCTGATCTATTTGCCGGGCAAACTCATGTGCATCGTTCGTCTGCGCTCGATTTCTTGTTGCATGAGGTACTCAGTCCATCTTTGTCATCATCGCAGGACGCTCTGAACATTATAAGCGGCATGGCTGCCCTGAACACTATGCATAATGGCGCAATCGGGATAAGAGTGTTGTTTTTCTTTTTTTTATCACTTGTTGTGAAAGCACCGAGGATATTCTTGATCCGCTCCTTCAAGTTCTGGAGTCTTCGTCAGTTCTACATCCATTGATGTATCAGAACCTGCCCCTTCTTCTTGTTGGTCAGCAGATTCACAATCAGTAAGCAGTTGATCAATACGGCGATCGATATCAACCAAAAGTTTTTCATAATAATCTTGCTTATAGCTGTTGTCCCGACCTGCATTTGCCCTGATCTTCGACCCATCAACAAACAGAACATTGCCCGTCATCAAATTCAACTTGATGCATACTTGAGCACCATCTCGCAAAACCCTCTTCAACGCTTACTTCTTTTGACACCTGAATTCAGCTATAGTTTTATGGTCCGGCTTCAGGCCGCCCATAAGCCAGATGAACGATAAGATTGTTATGGGTTTCCCGTTCCAGCTTGCGAATATTCTTAACACCGTATGAATAACCGTAAACAAGCAGTTTTTGCATTGCTTTTGGGTGATCTTCTGAATTACCCACTTTATACGGGTTGGTATCGATCCCTAATTCACTGAAATCCAATGCTTCTACAAATGCATCATAGGCTCTGACCGGTGAATCGTGTGGTACATACTTTTCGATGCTTTGGGGAAACAATGTAGATTGGTAACGGTTGCCATATCGATATGCCATTGTCACTCTCCTTTCGTTGAGTTGAATTGTATCATATCAATATGGGCTTTTAGAAAAATATTTCATGTTCATGCGAAAATCTTTGCCCAATCCGTAATTGCAACACACATTCTAGACACCGGGACACCGGGACTGCGGGTCAAGGCCATGCCTCCGATGATGGGAACCCTGGGGGTACGGCATGGGGAAGTTATTTTTGAAAATCTGAGGGTTACCGAAGAAAACATTTTAGGGAAGTTAGGTGGAGGGATTGGATGTAGCCTACAGCACCCTTAATTTGAGCCGGGCCTCCATCGCCATTTGTTGCGTGGGATTTGGGGACGAACTGCTTGATTTATCAATGATTTGCAAAAAAAAGGCAGACCTTAGGCAAGCCCATCGTGCAACGGCAGGCCAATCCAATGGATGCTGGCGGAGATGGGGACACAAATTCAGTCCACCCGCCTTCTTGCTTATGAAGCGGCCTGGAGACATGACCAGGGATTAAAGTTTGACCAGGAAGCCTCGATGGCCAAACTGGCTGCGGAAGAGATGATTATCGAAGTATCAGAGAAAGCACTTCGGATCCATGGCGGGGTTGGCTATACCCAGGCCTATCCGGTGGAAAGGATCTTTCGGGATGTCCGGTCATTCCATTTTTTGA
>CAVSIB010000049.1:0-20078 GCA_963727835.1 uncultured delta proteobacterium | reverse complement strand
CCATTAAAATAATTGGATAGTTTATTTTTTTGAGAAATTTCGGTTAATTTTTTTATGTGATCATCGTGACAAAATTGAACGGGAAGATATTTTTTTCTAAAATGTTAATTTCAATTACCCTTGGTAGTTTTTTGGGCAAAAGGTTTACTGGATCTCCGAGCATTGATTGCCAAAACGTTTTATCTTCTGACAGTCGATGGCAGGCAAAACATGAGGTTTTGGTGAGTCCATTTTTTCTTGCGTGGTGGCATCCACACAATGGCTATCGATCTTTTTTGATTCATGGCAGCCAACACAGCTTCGCGCTGATGGGGTTTTGTGATAGGCCAAGGCTAAAGAGATATTTCCTCCTTCCGGATTTTCTTTTAGCGTATGACACGTATTGCAATTTTTCATGGTTTTATGATGGCAGACTCTACACGAGGTTGTATGTCCTTCATGTAAAAGGTACACCGGTCATTTTGGCGCCGTTTAACAGGACGATAGCTTCCTCTGGCTGACCGATGTTTGGACGAGGTGTCCCTGTCAGATATTCTAAGCTTCGGGTTATTCCCGTATGGCACCCTCCGCACGAGAACGTGCCTACTTCGTATCCCAAATGACATTTTAAACAAGAGGAATGTGCCGCCTTCCTGTATGAGATAATCCCACCCTTATCACCAGAGTTGTGACAGTCTTTGCAGGAGGATATATCTCCCGGATGATGACAACTCACTCAATTTCCCTGAGTAGCGTCAGAATGGAGGTTGTGAAGATAAAAATCAAACTCAGCCCCCGGCCACGGGGTTTGCTTTTGTGTTTTAGTTGTTACCACATGACATTTTCCGCAGGTAACCGGGCCGCTGGTTTTACCGGTTTGCGCGATTTTTTTATGACAACCAATACATGCCTTATGGTAAGAGTTCATAAGACTCTTTTTGTTTTTTTTATTTTTACTCTTGGGAAAAGAATAGGATGTATTCCCCTTTTCATCAGGAGCGTGGCATGCCTGGCACCCCTCTTGCTTGAGCGCATGGGCAGGGATATCATGAAAAAATTGAACTGGAGGCCGCTCTGCTCCGGTAAATTTGTTGGCAAGCGAAAGTAAAAAGGGAACTTCTTGTGTGGGTTTCAGTTTTGTTTCGTCTTACATGGAACTGTTTGCGGCACCCAGAAAGAGAAAAAAAAAGTTCCAAACCCTCCTACCACAATGAGATGCCGCAGTTTCTTATTCATGAAAAACTAACCCTGGATACCCCGTGCGGGAGCACGGGGAGGAAAGGGTTTAAATAAATTGGTATTTTAGTATAAATTGGCTGCATGAGCATAAAAAGAATGAGCCATGCAGTTTACGATACGCGGTATCATCTTGTATGGGCGCCGAAATATCGCAAATGGATACTGGATGGTGAGGTACGGGATACGGCAAAGGAGTTGTTTAAAGAGATATTGGCAGCACGGGACTGTAAAGTGATTGAAATGGAGATAGCGGGCGATCACGTGCACATATTTGCGAGCATACCGCCGAGATATTCTGTAGGGGAAACGGTGAGGGTGCTGAAGAGCATAAGTGGGAAGGAAATTTTCTGGAGGCATCCAAGGGTAAAGAAGGAACTGTGGGGAGGAGAATTCATGGAAGATGGATATTTTGTCAGGACGGTAGGGGACAAAGTAACCAGTGAGACAATAAAGAAATATATAGAATATCATCGACATGAGGAGAAAATACCTAAACAATTAGAATTTGATTTTTAATGCCCCGTGCGGAAGCACGGGGTTCTTTACTATTCTTTCCGTTTGGACATAGAAAAGTTAATTTTTTCTTTTTTTCGTTTATCCCCTTTTGGGAAAGGAGTTTCTTTTTCTTCAGAAGAAAATGTTTTGAGGCCCTCAGCGAGAACCTGCAATTTTTTATCCACTAAATAATTTACTGTTCCTTCGGCATAGGACCAATCTGCCTGATTTTCTCCAGCGACTAATCCGGTTAAAAGTTCAATTCCTTCATCTACGGTTTTAATCGAATAGATATGAAATTTTTTTCCTTCAACTGCTTTGATTACGTCTTTGCGAAGCAATAAATCTCCAACATTCTGGTGGGGAATCATTACTCCTTGGGTTCCTGTTAACCCTTTTGCGCGGCAAACATCAAAAAAACCCTCAATTTTTTGATTAACCCCCCCGATAGGTTGGATTTCTCCTTTTTGGTTTACTGATCCGGTAACTGCGATATCTTGGCGGAGCGGTAAGTCCGCAAGGCTTGAGAGAACCGCGTAAATTTCTGTTGAAGAAGCACTATCACCGTCTATGCCACCATAAGACTGTTCAAAGCAAATACTGGCGCTCATGCTTAAGGGTTTGTTTTGGGCATATTTGCCCCGAAAATAACCGCCTAAAATTAAAACTCCCTTGTCGTGAGTTTTTCCGCTTAAATCAGCCTCTCGTTCGATGTTGATTATTCCGGCCCGCCCCATTGAAGTTTTAGCGGTGATTCGAGATGGTTTTCCAAAAGAATACTCACCCAGATCATATACCGAAAGACCATTGACTTGACCTACTACTTTTCCCTCAGTGTCAATCATCAGGAGGCCATCTTCGATCATCTCCTGGATTTTTTTCTCGATTAAATTGACCCGGTACTCTTGATGCTCAATAGCTTTTTCGACATGGTAGTCTCGTATTATCGGAGAACCATCTTTGTCTGCCCAGTAGTTTGCTTCACTGAGGACATCACTCAATTTATAAAATTTAGTGGTAATTTTTTTTTGCCGGTCCGCAAGTCGCACTCCATGTTCAATTATTGCAGCGATTCCGCCTTTATCCAAAGGTCTTAATTTTTTTTCGTCACATATTTTTTTGATAAATGAGGCATATTGTTTAACGGTTTTTTCTTCATTATTTAGAACCGTATCAAAATCCGCTTTAATTTTAAAAATATCCTTAAAATCATCATCAAAGGTATTGAGGAGGTAATACAGGTAGTTATCACCAAGCAATATTACTTTCACATTTAATTCAATCGGCTCAGGTTTTAACGTGGACATGGTAAAAAGATAAAGAGGGTCAAAACTTTGAACTTCTACACTCCGATTCTTTAAAACTCTTTTCAAGTTAGGCCAAACCCCAGGCTCCATTACAGCATCGAGAAGATTCATGACCAGATAACCACCATTAGCCTTAAGCAACGAACCAGCTTTGATTCGGCTAAAGTCCGTTCTCCATACTCCGTAGCGTTGATCTAATATTTTTTCAATTCCTCCAAAAAGGTTTCGATAGTTGGGGTTTTTTTCAATAATGATGGGAATACCTTTCGTCTCTGAATTATCCACCAGCACGTTTACCTGATACTCAGTAAACAGTTCTGTAGGAGCGGGAGAGGGGAATGGGGTTTCCTTGTCACGTCTGGGGAGAAAGAGGGTAAAATTGCTGAGTATGTCTTGAGTCAGCTCTGACAGGTAAAGGTTTAATTTTTCATGCGGGTACTTTTGTTTAATGATCTCCACGGATTCATTTAAAAGTGGTAAAATAAGTTCTTTGTCCAGAGCTTTCATTCTTCCTTCAAAGTCTTTTTCTCTTTTCTGAAGGTCAGCAAAAATGCTTTCCATCTCGGAAGCAAACTCACCAAGTTTTTGGCTCATCCTTTCAAAGGTTTCCCGGGGGTATTCTCCTTTTTCAACCAAAACTTCTACTTGTTCCAGCGGCATTGGATTTCCCATGACAATAGGAAATAGTGCCGGTCGAGTGTAGGGCCCCATTTGAACTTGAACAATAGTGAAATTTTCGCTTGTTATTTTTTTTTCAAACTCTTTGATCATGGCTTTTTGCTTTTCCCGAAAATTTTCGGTAATAGTTTTTTTACGGCTTTTGTATTCCTCACTTTCAAAAATTTGGGGGATATTCTTTCCCAAAGACTCAATGAACTCACTCATATCCTTTTTTAATGCAACTCCTTTCCCCGCAGAGAGGTTGATAATTCTTGGGGAATCAGGGTCTTTAAAATTATGGACACAACAAATATCATGGGGGGGAGCTACATCATTTTTTTTCGTCTGTTCTAACAGCTGCTGGATAGTGGGCAGTCGGTCGGTTCCAGAAAGGCCGGTTACAAAAATATTATAACCCTCACTTTCTATTGCTAATCCCAGCTTAATCGCTTCAACCGCTCGATCTTGACCGACGATTTCTGTGAGTGGTGCAATTTCATTTGAGGTTTCAAAAGGGATATACTCTAATGGGCATTTCCACCTGAGTCTGTCGATAGGAACTTCTTCAAATTTTTTTGTTGAAATCATTTGTCATCTCACCTTTTAATTGTTTCTATCTAAAGTCTATTCAATCTTAATCTTCATCGAAAAAATGGTATTTTTCATTTTCGGGAGGATTATGCTTAACTCGCCCCCCTGAAATTTTGCTTCTATTTTATCAGCGTGAATTTTTTTGGGGATATGGATAAGGCGTTTGAATGAGATCATTCCTTTTTGAGGGTAATGAAAGTCATCTGTGTTTTTCTTTTCCCCTTGAATCACTAGGAGGTCATCTTTATAAGTAACCTCGATTTCATCAGGGGAAAGAGGGGAAATTTTTAAAAAGACTATGATTTCGTTTTTAGTTTCAGCCACCCGCATGGGAGGATAGGAAATTTTTTCCCAAAGGCCCTCAACAAATTCCGCCCCGAAGAAACGATCAAAAAGTTGATTCATTTCTCGGTTAAAACAACTTAAATCCTCGTAAAATCGCCAGGGGACTAAAACCATATGTTGTTTGCTCCATGAAATTTTCTATCAAATATACCAAAAAACTTTTTGAAGTCAATAAAATTGGAATCAGTAACCTGTTGATAAATTATTTAAAAACTCCTTGTCTCGGTTGCTTTTAACAGGATTTTTTAAATTTTCTTAATGATCATAATATAATAATTTTTCATGCGTTCAATTTTTCTGTGTTTATAGATCTACAGAAAAGATGGATTACATTTTTTAGTGCATCCAGCTTCCCCCTGACACACAGATGGTCTGACCGGTAATATATTCACCTTCATCAGAGACCAAAAAAAGGACAGTATTTGCGATATCCTCCGGGCGGCCTTTTCGGGGATAGGGTATGCCTCGGTTCATTCGGTCAATCTCTTTTTGAGGGTAAAGGAACGGAATAAAATCATTTGAAATAAAACCCGGGGCGATGGTGTTTGCGGTTATGAAATACGGTGCAGCTTCCATGGCCAGACAGCGGGTAAAAGCCATGACACCTGCTTTTGCAGCTGAGTAATGAGCGTGTCCGTAGTCAAGGCCCATAAACGCCGGCGGTTGAGGCGATATTGACAATACGTCCAAACTTTTGCTTAATCATTATCGGGAGGGCAACCCGGCAGGAATAAAAGGTTCCCCTTAAACAGGTATTCATGACTGTTTCCCACGCCTCGTCGGACATATCAACAACTTTAGCTGGTCGATTGGTTCCGGCATTATTAAAAAGAATGTCGATGCGTCCGAATTTATCAACTGCGGTCTTTATGACATTTTCAATCTCATTTTTTTGAGTAACATCACATTTTATCCCTATCGCTTCTATACCATATTCATCGTGAATTGATTGCGCGACGGAGAGAGTACGCTCGAGATGGATATCGGTTATTACTACGGTCGCACCTTCTCGTGCCAGGATGCGGGCAGTCGCCTGACCGATTCCCGCACCAGCAGCCGCAGTCAGCACTGCAACTTTACCTTTAAGTTTCATTTCGTTTGCCTCTGCGTTAAAATGACAATGTACTTCATTGTGAATGGGAACGATAGTTTACCGACTAATAATCATTTTTATTTCTTCCCAATCCAGGGTGATATACCGAAAAAATTATAATTTTAATTAGTGTGATGTCTCAGAAGTTATTTTAATAATTATCAGCTTAGACTAAAATCATAAAATTTGTTGCAATAAAAACGGAATTTAGAAGTAAGAGTATGAAAACCATAAGGAAACTTTTTAAAGGTATTTCGGAGACACGACACTAGTTGTAAAACTAAAAATTCAAACTTATTATTTTTATGACTTGGATTATAATGTGCCCAAAATCGGTGGTCAACTTAGATTTATTAGGTTTCTTAAAAAACTATTGGGCAAACAAAAAAGAAATTTTCCTCGCCACCACCTTTAGGTGAGCATAAAGTACAATAAAAATTAGAATTGCATTTTGTCCTCCAACGGGATCTTAAAAGCTTTCATCTTATCCTCAGGGGTTTTGGAAGGTAAAAGAAAAAAATATTCAAGTAACACAAAGAAAAGCTAATGTTTTTTACATTGAGGTCCCTAGGGAGGTGACGCATTATTTTGCTTGACATTTGACTTTATAATAGCTTATAAAAAAACGTTAGTTAAATGCAGGTCGGTTTCGCTCGGAAGGAAAGATTCCTTTGTTAGAGTGGCGACCTACTGTTTTAATTAATTTTTTGTAAGGAGGTTAACGCTTTGGCACAAGGAGTCGTTAAATGGTTTAGTGATAAAAAGGGCTACGGTTTTATTGAACATGAAGATGGGAGGGACTTATTTGTTCACTTTTCTTCGATAACAATGCAGGGATTTAAAACCCTCGCCGAAGGTGACCGGGTTACCTTTGATGTGGAAGAAAACGACCGGGGACCAGTAGCCAAAAATGTAGCAAAAGTTTAATTTTTTTCTATCTCGATTATTTAAGGCATCTTGTCCCAACCGACGAGATGCCTTACTTTTTTGCCTAATTATAAACCTTTCTTCATTAGTTGTCCTTTGCTTGTGAGCGCCTTAGCAATAAGCTTTGTTTTGCTGCTCCTTTAATTTTTTCCGTTTAAAAATAATACAATAATTAAAAATAAAACAATAGGATAAAATTTATAATTAAAGTTTTTTATTAATTTATTTAGCTATGCATTTTGTGTTAAAAAAATAATTTTTTAAGAGTCATATTAGATAAATTTTTTGTTATTAATAAACTTAGAACCAATTTTGTCGACAATGATCACATGGATAAAAAAACAAATTAGATTAATTCTTAATTTTAAAAATTAGGAGATAACTATGAACAAACAAGAATTAATTGAAATGGTCAATCGTGACCTGACTGATGAGCATGCGGCTATTATCCGCTATCTGGTGCATGGTTATTTGGAAGGGGAGGATACCCCGCTTGGCGCAGGCCTGCTTTCCCGAGCGCGGGAAGAGATGTGGCATATGCACTGGCTGGGGATGATCATCGGCAATCTGGGTGGTGAACCAAATTTGACGCCTGCGCCATATCCGTTTGACCCTACCAACCGGGCCACGATTTTTAAATCGTATGTCGAGTATGAACTGAAATTAATTCCTCATTACCACGGCGAAGCAGATCAGGCTGACGATCCGCACATCAAGCGTGTTCTTCACCGGGAAGCATGGGAATCAGCGATTCATGCCAAAAAGTTTCAGCGGGTGCATGACCGGCTCAAGCCTGACATGGCCGCCGGAAAACCCGGCGGAGAAAATAATTTGCCTGCCGCTTTTGTGGATAAGGTACAGGGGATTGTGGCTACTAAATATACCGAGATGCTCCAGCATATCCGCAATTCCTGGGTGTTTCAAAAACAAGGGATCTCTGGCTGGGAGATTATGGATTTTGCCTTTACCAAGATGAAACAGCTTGCACACGATGCCGAGCCGATAGCCGAAAACGGTCTTAACCCAAAATTTAAGGAAACCAAAATTGACCTGAGCGCAACAATAGGTTTGGCCCTTAAAAAAGCCCTCGAAGATGTCCGGTCATCACGGGAACGTCATCTTGATTTACAAAAAGATACCGAAACCCAAAAACATGCAGGTTTGCTTATCAACCTTGATCTTTCCGTTCACCAGGAAGCATACGAGGCAGAAGAGATTGAGGGATGGGTAAAAAAATAAGAGGATAAAAGTAGCGCTTATTGAGTAACAGCGGATAATGTTGTGGTGCATTGGCTACTACTGTTTGCTGATGGCGCTATAATTGTCCTGCTGCAAGACTCGTGAAAGAGGCAGATGTACCGGCAAAGCCTGAGCGCTTGTACGCTTGTTATCTAGTCGTACGCGGCGCCGCTTCTTAATCCAAAAAATCAAGGTTTTGTTGCAATACTTCCATGGTTTGGGCATCCAAACATCTCCGGTTACTCCTATTGTGGTTCTAAGGTCGGGCTAACGTGGCTCCAAGGGACGAGTACAACGCGCGCGGGAACTGACGTTTAGGCGCATTGCGTGGCTACCGTAGTTTTTTCAGTAACAACCGTAAAGAATGTATTCACTCGTCCCCAAGGCAACACAATAAACAAATTGCATCACAGTGTTGCGTAACTGAAGTTATTTCTGTCATTTCGCCTTTTTCCTCCTCCGCCACTATCATATAACTCGTTCATAAACAAACAAGTTCGTCTATACTCCCAAATCAGCAGAATAAACGAGGCGTTTCGTTTATGCCACCTCAGTGTGAATCGCCAGCCAAACCATTTCCACTGATGATTTTTGTCACTTATCATCACCTTCTTTAATGTTTAGACTATCCAGCGGACTTTTTATCTTTCTCCACGATATCTCACTTAAATAAATAGATGTTTCTGTCGTTTTGCTACACGTAATTGCGTTGAGAAAAATAGAGAGGTAAGGAAAAGCATTCTTTATGAGATCCGGTTTATTATGGGAAACAAATATCCTGTCCATAAAATAAATCCAGTTGATGTGGGATAAGGCAAGTCCCCTCGCTTTAAATTATTAATGCAAGATATTATACTGAAAGGGTTTGTCAAGTTGGGGTGGTGGAGATCAACCTCAATAAAAATTTTCTGGATTCTGGATTAGATCTATTTTTTTGGATAACGTTTCAAATACTTTTTGATATTTTTCGTGGATCATTTTTCTGTCAAATTCCCAAAAATCCGAAAGCATGTTATCCAGCTCTTCTTTGGTAAAATATAGTTCAGTATTCGGGAAAAATTCCCTATCCTCTTTTCTGATATGGCTGGGGTAAAAATTAATTAGGGTCTCCAATTTTTCGATAATGACCGGCAAATAGGATTTGTCTCCACTGATATAATTGTTCTTGGCATCAAGCAAATCTCCGACTAAGGATCGCGCATATCTGTGGTCATTAATTAAGTCATTCATCATCGTGGTATCTTTTTCGTTTAAATTTTTCGTTTTAAGTTTCGCAAATAAGATATCTTCTTCCTTTCCGTGATGAGTTCGGTCAGCATAGGTTCGGATAAAATCCACAATAGTATCAATGAAAGGTGGATCTATTACTTCATCATTTTTTATTTTTAAAACTACTTTTTGGGATATACCGAGCATTTTTTCAATGAGTCGGTGTTCAATCATTAATGGGCCTCGGGATTTCATAAAAATTTCCTCATTAATTATATGCAATCAGGCTGGGTTTATCAGGGTAAAAAGGTATCCGGTTCATGAAAAGTGTGCGGCAGGGCAAGTCCGCATGTTTATAAATAATTAGTAATTCAAAATTATCATCACCAAGGGTATTTGTCAAAGCTAGATAGGGGAGGGCAAACAATAAAGTTGGCAGAATTTTTTCTGGATTTACTCGTATTAAGTACGGTGCAGGCTAAATCAAGTCGGCATGACAAAAACCCACCGTTTTTTCAAAAAAAATTTATTTTTTTCTTGCCGCCATTTATTTTTGGGGATATTATATAAATTAATCTTTATATGTTTATTTATGAAGGGCAGCCTATGAAAAAAATTGCTAATATTTTTAAAGCATTATCTGACGACACCCGCTTGCGGGCGATCAAGCTATTACAGGAGCGGGAACTTTGCGTGTGTGAGCTGATGCAGGTACTCGAAATGTCGCAACCAAGGATTTCCCGACATTTAAATGTGCTAAAGAAGGCCGGGCTGGTTGAAGATCGCAGGGAAGGCAAGTGGATTCATTACTCGTTAAGGGAAGAAACTCATGGTAAAGAAATCAAGATTTTCCTCGACTCTATGGTCGTTATGGGCAATGACGACGCTGTTGTTAGAGCAGACAAAAAAACCTTAAAAAAGCAATTCGATTGAGTGAATTAAAAGGTAGTTGCATGCGGTGTGCTTTCTAAGTCAATAGATTGATGGATTTGAGCGTTTTTTTTTGTATTAAACTATTAGCTGACCAGCTAACGTATGTTAGAGATTACTAAAAGAACCATATCGTTAGAACCCGAAGAAGTCATCGAATTAGAACGCATTATCACTGATGAAGATGCTGCTGGTGCGTATGGTTTTTTTTAAAAAAATATTTATAGGAAGCTGATTTCTTCCCAAGAGAACCGACTGAAATCATATACAACCTATAGGCGGTGGAGGTTTAAGATTAATTAAAGCCTAACTGGATTTAGTTAAAACCAAAGGAGGTAAAATCGATGAGCGAGGGGATTGTTAAAAAATTACCCTTTTTAGACCGGTATCTGACTTTGTGGATTTTTTTAGCCATTTTTATTGGTGTAGGAATAGGATACTTCTCCCCTAGGGTACGGGATGTCATAAATTTTTTCCAGGTAGATACCACCAACATTCCTATTGCCATTGGTTTGATCCTTATGATGTACCCACCGCTGGCCAAGGTTAAGTACGAACAAATCGGACGCGTGTTTCGGAATGGAAAGGTTCTTGCCCTCTCTCTCATTTAAAACTGGGTGATCGGGCCAATTCTAATGTTTATTCTGGCTATTGGGTTTCTTTCCGGCCATCATACATACATGGTGGGGGTGATTTTAATTGGCTTGGCCCGTGCATTGCCGTGGTCATCGTTTGGAACGACCTTGCTGATGGAGACCGCGAATACTGTGCGGCTCTTGTGGCATTTAACTCTATCTTCCAGGTGCTCTTCTTTTCCTTTTTTGCCTACATTTTTATCACTATCCATCCAGGATGGTTTGGCGTGAAGGGTTCAATCGTGCAGGTTTCCATGAAACAAATTGCCAAAAGTGTATTCATTTATCTCGGCATCCCTTTCATTGCAGGAATTCTTTCCCGGCTTATTGGCCTTAATACCAAGCCGAGAGTGGTACGAAAAGGAATTCATCCCCAAAATTAGCCCGATTACGTTGATTGCCTTGCTTTTCACCATATTGGTCATGTTTTCACTCAAAGGTGAATATATTGTTGAACTCCCCATTGATGTGGTTAGGATAGCTATTCCTTTGTGCATCTATTTTGTGCTCATGTTTTTTATCTCCTTTTATTTGTCAAGGAAGGCTGGGGCAACTTATGAGCAATCAACATCACTCCGTTTTACTGCCGCATCAAATAACTTTGTGCTGGCAATTGCCGTCGCCGTGGCGGTTTTTGGGATTAACTCTGGAGAAGCTTTTGCGGCAGTTATCGGTCCCCTCATTGAGGTTCCGGTGCTCATCAGTCTGGTTAATGTGGCACTTTTGTTTAAGAAGAAATATTTCCCTTTTGCAATTGACACACCAACAGGAATCTGTCATGTTTCGTGCAGACCATAAATGGTGATGCTCCTGACAATTTAACAAGGAGAACAAGGGATGGAAAAAACGGTTTTGTTTCTTTGCACTCATAATTCTTGCCGAAGCCAGATAGCAGAAGGGTTATTAAGGGATATGGCCGGGGATAAATTTGCCGTATACATCGCTGGTGTCGAGCCCATGTTAGTTCACCCTTTGGCTAAAAAGGTGATGCAAGAAATAGGCATCGATATTTCCGGGCAGCAATCAAAGTCTGTTGATGAGTTCTTAGATAAACCATCACTGTTTGCGACAACGCTCGACAGACCTGCCCGTTTTTCCCCGGGACGCACGAATTACTGCACTGAAACTTACAGAACCCTGCAAAAGCAACGAGAACGGAAGAGATCAAACTCCAGAAGGTCAGAAAAATTCGAGACAAACTTAAACCATATTCAAAAACTGGTAAACACGAGGGGTTAAATATAAAGGGTTTTCCAAAGTAGGCACCTTGAGTATTGTGCGAGAGAAATAACGGGGGAATATTTATCTTTGCGGGCCTATTTTATTTGTTGAGTTAGGTGATTTCGGGCAGTTAAAAAGATTGATGATGTATATTTCTATAGGCATAAATCGTTTGAGGAGATTATGTTCGAGATCAAGGATTGCCCAATTAATCTTACCTCCTTTCCCAAAACCACAGTGTGGGAAGTCGCAGGTGGGACAATCGAGGCAGAGACCTCCATGCCCTAATTTTGCTATTTCCGGTTTTCCGATCTTTTCTCCGGCTAAAACCCTCGGCAGGATTAAATCAAAGATAGTATTTTTATGGTACATTCCACAGGCCGGAACCCCCAGGATAGGAATTGCACCACTATAGGCCATTAAAAACATCGCACTTGGTAATACTGAAGCACCATATGAAGCGATGGTGGCACCGATTTCTTTTATCCCCTTTGACGTGAGATCATCTGGATCCACCGACATCCCACCGGTAAGAATAATTAATTGAGCACCAGCAGTGATCAGGTCTTTTATTCCCTCGGCGATCATAGTGACATCATCAGGAGCAAAAATTACTTTTATGATTTCCGAACCAATGTTTTTTATCTTTTCCCGCATTATTGGTTCAAAAGAATCCTTAATACGGCCATGATATACTTCACTTCCAGTGATAAGAAGACCAGCCTTTACTGCCCTTAAAGATAAAACCTCAAGTATTTTTCCATATTCTAATGATAAGTTTTCGACTTTCTCCACGGTTTGTCTTTTTATTAACAATGGAATTGCTCTTGTGCCCGCAAGCATTTCTCCCTTTTTCACCAGGAAATTATTGTGTCGGGTAGCGCACATTACCTCATCGAGAAGGTTGAGTTCTTCCAAAGCCTCAATATTTATCCGGAGTAATCCAGCATAAGCCGCGTAGAGGTTGACCCGTCCTTCTTTTACATCGTCAGAAAGGTAAACCCCTTTACCCGCGATCGCTCTGGCAATTCGTTCCCCAGCCTCATCTTCGTGGACTTCATCATCAGTGATTTTCAGAACAAAAAGATTTTTCTTGCCCAGGTCAAGTAATCGGGGGATATCATCTTTAGTGATAATGTGCCCTTTTTTAAAGGCGGGTTCTTTAAACTCATGATGAGCCTTAATCTCAGTGATGTCATGAGCAAGAACTGTTCCAATTGCATCTTGTACTTTAATTGTTTTTAACGTGGTACGACTCTTTTGGTAATAATTTTTATTAGCTGTGATTAAAGAGATGGGGTATCTTTATCTGTTGGTTGGTAGTAATGTTTATTTAAGTGGAGTATAATAAAGGGGCATGTCCGCACAGCGCCGACAGAGTGTTTTGTCTTCCTTTATTATTTCCCAACCCTTAAGAATTTCCTCGCCACACAGAGTACACGCGGTCCGTTTAGGGGGCGGGCCGGGCATTTCCCGTTCTGGGACCTCAACCCGAACTTCTTCTACAACGAAAAGATCGTTGTCGGTCATTTGCTTATAAGCTTCTATATAAGCAAGATTACTATCCATTAACTCAGGCAAGAGCGCCTTGGCTTTATTGCGGGAATCAGGATGAACAGATATCCGGAAGGCTTTTTGGGACTCCACATTCAAAAACGTAGCCGCCAAAATCCCATAGTTTATGAGTTTAAGAGTACGTCGCCCCAAAGAACAACCCGTAACGCTTTGGATGCCATCAGTAGCGCACCGGTCAATTTCAACCCAGGTTATTAATTTTTTGCAGTTTTCTGGGCTGTTGGGATCGTTTACGCCATGCATTTGACAGGCCAGAAAGGCCATTCTGACCCCCAATATTATGCCAGCGCAGACACTCCCGTGAAATGTCCCGGCCTTTTGATAGAGAGATTGTATGTCATCCATGTTCATCACCTTTGCGAGGAGAACAGGTTATCGAGTTAAATTATCATTTTGTCATTATAACGCTATGACAAATTTCCCTAGCAGTCAAGATAAAACATGTTTCTTATTTTGTAAATTTCCTTAGATATTCAAGATATTGTCCCACGAAGCGCGAGTTTCACATATTCTTGTAAATCTGGGTTCAATACGAATAAAGGGCCATCTCATCGTGGTGTGGTTTTATTATAACCGTTTTTGGCCGAGTCGTCATTAGCGCACGAGTGGTCTTTTGTAGCTCAAAAAAGGGTAAAAAAATCCTGTTGTAAAATTTGGGAGGGAACTCGAGTTGCTGATTTGGGAGGGTATAGCGAAAAAGTAACAGCGAGAATAAATGGTTTTAACCGAACCTAAAGTGCAATGCTGATAATAGTAAGGCTACCATAAAAAAGGTCATTAGGAACAAGATAGGACCTAAATTTTGTGTGAAAGGCGTTTGAAGATACTTATGACAGCCTTTGATGATGGCAATGGTCAACATATAGGAGTACCCAATAATGGAAGATGCAATGGGCTTCATTGGTACAATGAAACAATGCATAATAATAAAAAAAATTCTTTACAACGCAGTTACAATCTGGTAAAAAGAATTGAATTGTCATTAAATTCTCATCAATTTTTAAACAGGAGGAAGGTATTATGGCTACAGCAAAACAGCTTGCATTAAGGATCAAGTATGCCAAAACGAGCTTAAACTCACTAACCAAGAAGCTTAACGCAGGAAAAGGAAAACTGAAAATGCTTGAGGCAGATTTAAAAAAAGCAAAAGTTGTAGCTGGGAAAAAGAAACCAGCAAAAAAAGCCACCTCAAAAAAGAAAGCAAAAAAGCGGTAAAAAAGGTTAAGAGAGGAGGGATATAAAGATGAATAAGGCAAATTTGATAGATGCAGTTGCCAAGGTAACAAAAACAAAAAAATCAGCCAGCGCGGCAGTTGATTGTGTGATTGATACTATTACCAAAGCACTCAAGAAAAAAGATGATGTAACCCTGATTGGTTTTGGAACCTTTGGTGCGAGGAAAAGGAAAGCCAGAAATGGAAGGAATCCTCAAACCGGAGCGAAAATAAAAATAAAGGCTAAAACTGTCCCTGTATTTAAACCAGGGAAAGCACTGAAGGATGCTGTTGGACGTTCGTAACTAAGCGATAAAGACGTTATCACATAAGAGCCTCCAAGCTTAAATAAGCTTGAGAGGCTCTTTTTGTCCCCAAGAATTCAAAAACCATGTTCTTTTTTATGCAAAATCAGAACTTGAATACCCCGTTTTGTAAACGGGGATGAAAAGTTCTCCTGCCGAAGGCAGGGAAAAACGTGTTATAGTTAACGCATGGAACTAAAAAGAACCAGTTATGCGGTATATGACACGAAATATCATTTGGTGTGAGCTCCGAAGTATCGAAAATGGAATTTTAAGATGCCCCGCCCTGTGGGCGGGGTAATTCACTAAGGCTTGAAAAATCATTGGTGAACCCCGTTACTTGATTTTTTGCTCACGTTATGGCAAAGCTTTGTCAGGTGAGTGAATTGAAATTTTTAAGCCGAGGAAGCGAAGATCAAAACCCTTTCTTGTTTAGAAAATTAAAGGATTCACCATATAGAGGAGGATTAATACGTGAAACTATTTTGTCCTTATTGTACCAAGGAAATAGATCAGAGTACCCTCCAATGCCCCTTTTGCGGCACTTCATACGCATCTGAAACAATTCAGCTTTTGACCGAAATTGTTAAGGCCGCCGCGGAAGAAGATTTTTCTGAACGTCGACGGTTTATTCGCATTCCCAAGAGATTTAAACTTGTTTATTCAACCTCCAAAGCATTTGTAGAACACTACCTCAGTAATATTGGCCAAGGCGGGGTATTCATCCCAACGAACGCTCCCCTGGATGTGGGAACTCAATGTGATGTAAAAATTGTCTTGCCGGATGGAAAAGAAGTAATCGAGGTGTTTTGTGAGGTGGCATGGCAACAAAAGGAAGAAGTAGTGACACCTGAAGGAATATCTTTAGCCGGAATGGGAGTAAAATTTTTAAATCTCTCACTCGAAGGTAAAGAAAGAATAGATGCAATTTCCAAGGAAAGAGAAAATGAAGTAGATAAAATTCTTGGCCCGAAAAAATCGTAAAAAATGACAAACCTTCATAACGTGGTTTCTGATCACTAATTTTCTGAACGGGGCTTATGGGAACGGAGTTCAGAACTTATAGCGAAAATCAATCAAATAAAAATTTTTTTTTAAAATAATCGTTTTTCAGGGCGGCCGAAGGGTTACCATCTTTCTCAATCAACCCTTCCCGAATATATAAGGCGTTAAAAGGCTTCTGGGTAATGCCTTCCTTCACTGATGTTGTTCCTACTAAAGTGAGAGATATCCTTTATGAATATGCACAAAAAAATTTAAGATTTAAAAGAGAGGCAGAGCAAACACTATGGAACCTCAAGGGTGTAGTAAAAGGTGAACTTGTTGTAGGAGCGAGCACTATCCCGGGTGGGTATATTTTCCCTTCACTTATTAAAGGCTTTAGAAATAATTTCTCTGATATTATTATAAAACCGACGATTGGAGATAAAAAAAAGTTATTGAAGCTATTGTTGTCAATAACCGGATTGAGCTTGGTATCGTTGGTGCTGTCATGGAGAATTTAAAGTGGGAAAATCATAAGTTTGTCAAAGATGAGTTGGTACTCATTGTTCCTTTGAGTTATGGGTGATATTACGCTGGAGAAACTGAAAGAAATCCCTTTTGTCTTTCGCGAGGAAGGCAGTGAAACACGCACATTGAGAGACTACGGGTTTTGACAGCGGCCACTTAAATGTGGTTATGAGACTAGAAAGCACAACTGCAGTGCTTTGTAGGATAAGGAGCGGGATCGGTTGTTCGTTATTGTCCCGCCGAGCAGTCCAAGAGGATTTAAATAACGGAACTCTGTAAGCTCTCTCAATTTAAAAAATAAAAATTTTCAAGATGTTTATATTGTTCTCTGGTGAGGGAAAATTAAATCACCATTAGGTGAGCTTTTTTAAAATTTCTTCTCGAACAAACTAAAGTCGAGGTGCTTATCTCTTGTTAGTAAACAAACTCTTATATTTCTATTTCCCTTAAAAATCATTCAATCTTTAATTTTTTTTGTCTGACGATAGGTAAAAGGCAGGATTTATTATTTTTATATATGAATAATCTAATTGACATATTGGGGAAATTTGCTTAAATTTTAAATAGTTTCTTGATTCCCCCCAAAAAAAGGAGACTACCAGCAGTTACAAAGCAACAAAAACAATTCATAATCGGGTGGTGCAAATGTTCCATGATTCCTAAGCGGAATCGCTACACGGGAAGAGGTTGAGGAAGCATTGAATGGGGACAAGGGATAGGAAATAAATAAGGGTTTTTAATATGTTTATTTTAGTGATGGTTATAATTATATAAAATTAAAATGTAATTGTTCTACTGGGTATGCAGATTCAAAGGCTTCTCCTGTCCTGAAAAGGGCAGGGTATTTTGCTACAGGAGAAAACTATGGATGAGCTAAAGAACCTTCGCCTGACGCAAACCGTCAAAGGGGCGGGGTGAGCTTCTAAATTAGGTCCGGGGGACCTTGATAAAGCGCTTTGTGAGTTGCCATTAATTCAGGATCCAAATCTCATTGTTGGGTTTGAGAAGGCGGATGATGCTGGAGTCTATAAAATCACGGATGAGTTAGCACTCATTCAAACGGTTGATTTTTTAACCCCTGTCGTCGATGACCCGTATATTTTTGGCCAGATTGCGGCAGCAAATGCATTGTCTGATGTCTATGCGATGGGCGGCAAGCCTCTTACCGCCATGAACGTTGTCTGCTTCCCCATAAAAACTTTGGATATTGGGGTTCTCAAGGCAATTCTTCGTGGTGGTCTTGACAAGCTCATAGAGGCAGAAACCACTTTGGTTGGCGGGCATTCAGTAGAAAACAATGAGATTAAATATGGGCTTTCTGTTACTGGCATTATTCACCCGGGAAAAGTGCTCTCCAATATGAGTGCCCACATTGGAGATTACCTGATACTTAGCAAACCTTTGGGTACGGGTATTATCAATACTGCCATTAAAGGGGGGATGGCAGGTAAAGAAACTATTACTATGGTTTCAAACACCATGGTTACCCTAAATAAAGGTGCCTCAATTGCGATGCAAGAAGTAGGCGTTAGTGCCTGCACTGATATTACCGGCTTTGGTCTTTTAGGTCACTTAAGTGAAATGATAAGAGGAAATGGCTTTGGAATGATAGTCTATGCTGGGAAAGTTCCCTATTTTTCTGAAGCCAAGGAATTCGCAACCAAGGGTATGGTGCCGGGAGGTACCTATCGAAACAAAGAATTTTTTTCTCAATGGGTCCGATTTGATTCAACTGTTCCCCAGTATCTTCAGGATATTTTTTTTGACCCACAAACTTCCGGTGGCCTTTTGATTTCTGTGCCTAGGGGAAAGGTGGATAGTCTTCTTGCTCAATTAAGGGAAAAAAAGGTAAATGAGGCAGTGATTATCGGAGAAGTAGTCGCTGCACCTAAAGAAAAAATAATCGTAACCTAAAAAGGTGGTGATAATCAAATGATAAAGAAATTAGATGCTCGCGGACATTTTCGTCCGCAACCAGTGCTTCAAACTAAGAATATCTAAGATTAGATGATTGAAGGCATGTTAATAGTGATCGTAGATAATACTATTGCCCGTGAAAACGTTAAGCGTGGGTGTTCGTTAAAGGTAGAAGAAAAAACAGGTGAATATCGTCTTGCGATCATAAAAGGAGAAGTACCTGAAGTAAATAATAAGGGTAAAGTTTGAAATTCCGGACCTACAGTGGTAATCATTGTAGGGATGAAATTTCACTGTCCGAAATGTTCAAGTGAAAAATACTGGATTTTAAGAGATGGTCGATTCAGATGTTGCGAGTGTCGGAAAGCTTTTAGTGATCCGAGGAAGCGAGTTAGAATCAACCATTCTACTGTGAGAAAAGTAATCCAAGAATTTCTTCTTGAACATTCAAGTAACACTATGCTCTCAAGGGTCAATATCTCCCGGTATATGCTTCTGAAGGTATTGACCTTAGTGCGGATGGTCATGGTTCAGGATGTCCCCGCAGTATTTGAAGGAGCAGGTGAAGTCGATGAGACGTATTTAGGGGGCCAATGGAAAAACAAACGTCACGCGGTAAAGTGCCGCCATGGCCAGTCAAAGCGAGGAAGGGGCACAACAAAGCAACCGGTTTTTGGTATCCTGTGCAGGAGCGGAAAAGTATGGGCAGAACTGATCGATGGAGTTGAAGCAAAACAGTTACAGCCGAGAATTCTAAAACAAGTCAAGAAAGGATCAATCGTCTGCTCAGACACCTGGCGAGGCTATACCGGCATTGCAGCAAAAGGATATGTTCATCGACTCGTTAACCACAGTAAGAACCAGTATGTTGACGCAAAAGGCAGCCATATTAATGGACTGGAAGGTTTCTGGGGATACCTCAAACGAAAGCTATCAGAAAAAGGAGGTATCAGAAAAAAACGCCTTCCTTTATACCTCGGAGAATACGTATGGAGGTATAATCACAGAACCATGAATTTCAAAGAGCAAGAAACCTGTTTAATTAAAACTACTTATCAATATATTAGGTCCGAATAATCAGACTTTACCCATAAGAATAAGAAATTAAGTGTGGGACAGATAATCCTAATCAGTACTGATGTATTGGGGAAAGGAGCCAGAAAATTGGGTGAGACTCTGATGGAGGCTTTTATTTACACTTTAGTTGATGCTAACCCCAGACCCCAGAAAATTATTTTATTGAACGAAGGTGTAAAGTTGGCCACGTATGGTTCTCCGGTTATTGAAGCTTTAGAAATTTTGCAAAATAAAGGGGTGGGAATTTTCTCCTGCGGACCCGCATTAATTTTTATCAATTAAAAGATAAGCTTAAAATTGGAACGATTACCAACATGGTGGAAGTTGTGGAATCATGAAAAACTAACCCTGGATACCCCGTGCGGGAGCACGGGGAGGAAAGGGTTTAAATAAATTGGTATTTTAGTATAAATAGGCTGCATGAGCATAAAAAGAATGAGCCATGCAGTTTACGATACGCGGTATCATCTTGTATGGGCGCCGAAATATCGCAAATGGATACTGGATGGTGAGGTACGGGATACGGCAAAGGAGTTGTTTAAAGAGATATTGGCAGCACGGGACTGTGAAGTGATAGAAATGGAGATAGCGGGCGATCACGTGCACAT
>CAVSIB010000048.1:0-119089 GCA_963727835.1 uncultured delta proteobacterium | reverse complement strand
CGTCCGGGTGTTATGTTCCATTCGGATCGCGGCAGCCAGTATGCAGCACAGGCGTTCCGGAGTATGCTCAAGCAGCATCAGTTTTCCCAGAGCATGAGTGCCAAGGGCAATTGCCATGATAACGCTGTGATGGAATCGTTCTTCCATACGCTCAAAAAAGAAGTCGTTTATTTTGGAAGATACCGAATACGGGCACAGGCCCGGCAGAGCATCTTTGAATATATCGAAGTCTTTTATAGTCACATCAGGAGGCATTCTTCTTTAGGCTATCTGTCGCCTCTTGAATTCGAAAACCGAATGGCGCGTAAAGCCGCTTAACGGCGTGTCCGCTTTTTCGGGGTAACATCAACATTTTTTAGTTCAAAAAAAAGAATGAGATTTTCTAAACTTAAAACCATCGAAAAATTTTTTCTAAAAATCACCATAGGGTGTTTGCTTTTTTCGCTCCTGGTGGTTTCCCTTTTTAAATGGGTTGACCCCCCGATTACCTCATTTATAATCCGTGACCAACTTGAGGCTCTCAGGAAAAAGAAAAAATAACGCTTCGACGCGCATGGGCAGATCTCAAAAACATATCTCCATCCATGCAGATTGCAGTGATCGCGGCGGAAGATCAGAATTTTTCTGACCACCATGGATTTGACTTTGAAGCCATTGAAAAAGCGGTTAAACATAACCAAAGGAGCAGACGTATTCGTGGCGCGAGCACAATAAGTCAGCAAGTAACGAAAAATTTATTTCTCTGGCCAGGCCGAAGTTTTATGAGAAAAGGCCTTGAAGCTTATTTTACGGCGGTGATCGAGTTACTGTGGAGTAAAAAGCGGATTCTTGAGGTGTATTTAAATACCGTGGAATTGGGAAAGCATACCTTTGGGGTTGAGGCAGCCTCCAAGCTTTATTTCAATACGTCAGCAAAACGATTGACTCCGGAACAGGCTGCTCTCTTGGCAGCAATTTTACCCAATCCCCATCGCTTTTCTGCTCGTAATCCCTCTCCTTATATTATGAGCCGAAAATATTGGGTATTAAGGCAGATGGCATTGCTCGGGGGAAGTGAATATTTGAAGGGTTTATGATTTTAGGCTAATAAATGTAAAATATTTTAAACTAGTGTCAAAAAGTGTCAAAAGCTTTTTCAAGATAAAGTGTATAATGCGATAGCTGGAATTGAAAAAGGTAAATAGGGAGTTTCTTTTCAATGCACTGGCATTTAACCTGAAAAAGGCGGCAACGATGGTGGGGTAAACAGGGAAGAGTCCCTCAAAAAGGGGACAGGAGGGCCCACAAGACCCCGGTAGAGACAAAATATGTCCCTTCTTCCACCGGAAAAGAACAAGACCCAATATAACGGCAATGAAGAGGGAAAAATACGAAACCGGAAATTATGCAAATTTTTTTCTTTAGTTACGTGAATTGAAGCATTGAGGTTTAAAACTACTTATCAAAAGGATAGAAACCTCCTTAATATTGTTTAAGAAAGGTTACACGACATCAGTTTTTGCAGCCAAGAATAAGCACCACGGGGCATTTAGGACATGCACAAATATTTTCTGTTAAAACAGTAGGCTATATTATTGAAAAGTCGACAAATGCAGCGCAGCCCAATTTTTCTTGTAACTTTTTCGAATCGGCTTACAACTATATAGATTAGTTAAAAGATTACCATAAATCCTATTTAGGGAGATTGAAATATGCAGAAAAAACAAATTGTTCTGGGAATATTTTTGGTATTTCTTAGTATGATGCTTGCAACGCCCTCTTATATTTTTGGAAACGAGGTGAAAAGACCACCTTCCCAGGAGAAGTTTTCCAGAGAAGAGCTTAACCAAATGCTTGCCCCTATATCCCTTTACCCCGATTCGCTTCTTTCCCAGATGCTGATGGCCGCAACTTACCCCCTTGAAGTAGTGGCGGCTGACCGCTGGGTCAAAAAAAACCCGAATCTTAAAGGGGGTGCTTTACATGCAGCCTTAAAAAATAAGGATTGGAATGTGAGCGTAAAGTCGCTGGTTCATTTTCCCCGGGTCTTATCCATGATGGGAGAAAAGATCGAGTGGACCACGCGGGTGGGTAATGCTTTTCTCGCCCAAAAGGATGAGGTGATGGATTGTATTCAGGAACAGCGGGCTGATGCTGGGGCTGCCGTGAACCCCAGACCTGCCAGTGAGCAGCAAGCTGGTTACGGGCCATACGCTCCACGGCCGGTATACAGAGCCCCGGTTGCCCCAATAGAGATTCGCCCTTCATTCCCCAGCATTTTCTGCGATATCCTTTTCCTACGACCAGCGGGTATTGTTGCATTAGGTCTTGGATGCGCGGCAGCCGTGGTGGCAATCCCGTTTTCGCTACCAAGCGGGAGTACCCCCCAGGTGTGCCAGCAACTAATTGTTGGCCCCTTTGACTTCACGTTTTTACGACCTTTGGGGACTTGGCAAACGTGGGAAATTAGTCCTCCGGAAAGATGACTTTAGGGTAGTAAGGGTAAAAAATAAGGAACTGCTTCAGCAACCCTTTGTTCCCGTTCTTCATGGTCATTAGACTATCCTCCCCTTGCCTTGAAACTTAACCCTCGTTAAGGCAATTTTTTCCTAACGAGGGTTAAGTTTCCCATTTTTATTAGGGACAAGTTCCTCAATGAAGGAAATAGGGGATAGGAACTGGGCAACAAGTCTTTCTTTAATAACCAGAAAATAGGGGGGTTGTCAAAATATCATTGTAAACCAGTATAGGTTTAATATGTGTATCTTCAGCGAAAAGTGGCCCCCTTTCCCCTCGAACCCTCGCATGTGCATCTTCAGCAAAGGATGGACAAAATGGGATAAACTTTAGTTTGCACTTTTAATGTTGGTTTGGGTGAAAAAGACGGTTATAATGGAAGCAGTCAGGAAGAAAGAAGACCATGGAAACAACCACCCAAGGACTAGAAGAAGAAACAGCCACGCTTGGCAGTGCAGCAAAGCTTATCAGGGAAGTTAGGGCGAAAACCCGCCGGCAGTTCTCAGTCGAAGACAAGATCAGGATCATATTGGAGGGATTTCGCAAGGAGAGGTTTTGCCTTGTCGTCTATTGTTCTCCTGATGAGCTAAAAAAAGCCGTGAATAACAGCACCCCGCACGAGTCGCTCGATTACGTAACCCCCCAACGACGTGTATGCGGGGAAAAATGAGGCTATCTTCCAACGGAGAAAAGAAAAAAACGATTGACCTTGGAACGCAGGAAGCAATACAATCTTAACATGAAAAACAAAGGCCCGGACCACCATAAAGTCGCAAACTCACGTTAGAAAAATTTGTCCAATTGGGCCTGAAGATATACACCCTCGCAGAAATGCGGGGTTCTTTTATTACCAGAATATTTCATTATTATTGACTTGTTCCCTCGGGCAGCATAGATAAAAACATTTAATCTTTGTGAGGTTAAGATGACGATGTTTAATGAAGAGTCAAAGCAAAACGGGTTTCCGGACAAACCGCGTTTTCATCTGTCCAGAAAGTGGCTGATTATCGTGACGTTGGCAATCTGTGCTGTTGTGCTGGGAACCTACGCAGTTGTAGTGAAGGGAAAGAATCGACCGTTGGGAAGTGGCAAAAATGAGAACAATTCCCAGATTCGAGCGTTACCCGTAACGGCAGTGGCAACGAAGAAAGGAGATATGGGGGTCTATATCAATGGTCTCGGCTCCGTTACCCCGCTCAACACTGTAACCTTAAAGACCCGGGTTGACGGGGAGCTCATGGAAGTTCTGTTCCAAGAGGGGCAGATGGTCAAACGCGGTGATCTGCTCGCTCGGATTGATTCAAGACCCTTTGAGATCCAGTTGGTCCAGGCCGAGGGGCAGATGGTACGCGACCAAGCGCTCCTGAAGAACGCTCAGCTCGACCTTGAGCGCTACCGAGTATTGTGGCAGCAGGATTCAATTCCGAAGCAGCAGCTCGATACCCAGGAGGCATTAGTTCGACAATATGAAGGCGCAGTCAAGACGGACCAGGGACAGATCGAGACCGCCAAACTCCAGCTCATTTATAGCCGAATCACCTCTCCAATCACCGGAAGAATTGGATTGCGTCTCGTAGATCCCGGCAATATCGTCCATGCAAGTGACCCAAACGGCCTTGTTGTTATCACCCAGCTTCAGCCGATCTCGGTCATTTTTTCCATTCCCGAAGACAGTCTTCCTCAAGTGCTCGAGAAGCTCAACGCAGGGAATCAGTTACCCGTGGAGGCATATGATCGGGAGCAAATAAAGAAGCTTTCCTCCGGGTACCTTCAAACCGTAGATAATCAGATTGATTCAACTACCGGCACAGTACGTCTGAAGGCAATCTTTGAAAATAAGAATAATCAATTGTTTCCAAATCAGTTTGTCAATGCCCGCCTGCTCGTAAATGTCAGACGCGGGGTTATTATTCTCCCCGCTGTAGCCATACAGCGCGGTCCTCAGGGCACCTTCGTTTATGTGGTGAAGGTTGACAAGACTGTTGTAATTCGTCCGGTCACAATAAGTGAAATACAGGGCGGCGACGCTGCAATAAGCACAGGTCTCTCGGAAGGTGAACTTGGAGTGGTTGATGGCGCAGATCAGCTGAGAGAAGGGGCTAAGGTCGAGTTGAGAACTCAGGGCGACGGAAACGGTAGACGGAGGGGTTGATGAATATTTCCCGACTCTTTATTATGAGACCCGTGGCCACTACACTGCTGATGGTGGCCATCCTTCTTGCCGGTGCGGTGGCATACCGTAAGCTCCCTATTTCCGCCCTGCCGCAGGTCGATTACCCTACCATTCAGGTGCGAACCTTCTACCCTGGTGCCAGTCCTGATGTCATGGCCTCATCGGTAACTGCCCCCCTCGAACGTCAGTTGGGTCAGATGCCCGGTCTCACGCAGATGACGTCGGCGAGCTCTAGCGGCAGTTCCGTCATTACCTTGCAATTCAGTCTGAATCTGAGTCTTGACGTGGCAGAGCAGCAGGTTCAGGCAGCGATCAATGCGTCCTTCACCTACCTGCCGCAAGATCTTCCGACTCCCCCTGTGTACAGCAAGGTCAACCCTGCTGATGCGCCCATCCTCACTTTGGCTCTGACCTCCAAAACCTTGCCTCTCCCTTCCGTGGAAGACCTTGCCGACACGAGGTTGGCACAAAAAATCTCCCAGGTGCCGGGGGTGGGGCTTGTGAGCATCAGCGGAGGGCAGAAGCCGGCAATACGAATTCACGCAAACCCTACGGCTTTGGCTGCCTATGGGCTGACCCTCGAAGATCTCCGTGCTGCGATTACGACAGCGAACGTGAATCGGGCAAAAGGCAGCTTTGACGGTCTCCACCAATCTTATGCAATTGAGGCCAATGACCAGCTTTTTTCGAGCAGCCAGTATCGGCCTCTCATCATCGCCTATAAAAATGGAGCACCGGTGAAACTGTCCGATGTTGCGGAGACAATCGATGATGCCGAGAATGTCCAGCAGGCAGCCTGGATGAATACTACCCCTGCCGTAATTCTCAATGTTCAGCGGCAGCCAGGCGCCAATGTGATCGAAGTAGTCAACCGGGTTAAAACCCTTTTGCCGCAGTTGGAGAGCTCCTTGTCTGCATCTGTTCAGGTCTCGATAATCACCGACCGGACAACGACGATTCGCGCCTCAGTGCGGGATGTTCAATTCGAGCTGATGCTTGCGGTTGCTCTGGTGATACTCGTCATCTTCCTTTTTCTCCGCAACCTTTCTGCCACGCTCATTCCAAGCGTCGCCGTACCCCTTTCCCTTATCGGCACCTTCGGGGCTATGTACCTCCTGGGATTTAGCCTCAACAACCTCTCCTTGATGGCCCTCACTATTTCGACGGGCTTTGTTGTCGATGATGCCATTGTTATGATCGAAAATATTGCTCGGTATATAGAAGAGGGAGACAAGCCCCTTCAAGCGGCGCTCAAGGGATCAAAACAGATCGGCTTTACCATTCTATCCCTTACGGTTTCGCTTATCGTGGTGCTCATTCCCCTTTTGTTTATGGGTGATGTGGTAGGGCGGCTGTTTCGGGAATTCGCCATTACCCTCGGCATCACAATCCTTATCTCGGCAGTTGTGTCGCTGACTCTTACTCCCATGATGTGTGCACAGCTCCTCCGGCATACCCCCAAGGAACAGCAAGGAAAGTTCTACCGGGTTTCACAGCGCGCCTTTGATCGCATTATCGAGGCGTACGGGAGAACCTTGCGATGGGTTCTCGGGCGACAAAAAGTCACCCTTCAGGTCGTCCTAGCTACACTGATTCTCACGGTGGTGCTCTACGTGGTAGTACCGAAAGGCTTTTTCCCCATCCAGGATACCGGTTTGATTCAAGGCATTTCTGAAACGGCACAATCGGTTTCTTTTTCTGCAATGGCAAGGTATCAGCAGGCCCTTGCCCAAGTAATCCTTCAGGATCCTGCCATTGAAAGTCTGTCGTCCTTTATCGGCATCGATGGCACCAATGCCACGCTCAACAGCGGTCGTATCCTGATCAACCTCCGGCCTCTTGAAGAGCGGAAGGTGAGCGCGGCCGAGGTGATCAGGCGTCTCCAGTCTGAGTTGGTGAAGGTAAAGGATATTGCTCTTTTTATGCAACCAGTACAAGACCTTACTGTCGATGCCCGTGTAAGCCGGACCCAGTTTCAGTACACCCTGGAGGATCCTGATGCAAAAGAATTGTATAGCTGGGCGCCCAAGCTTGTCGATGCCCTGCGAAATTGCCCCGAGCTTCGTGATGTGAACAGCGATCAGCAGGACAAGGGTCTGCGCATGGCATTGGATATCGACCGAAGCACCGCCTCACGGTTGGGTATCACACCGCAGATGGTTGATGACACACTCTATGATGCTTTCGGACAGCGTATGGTATCCACCATTTTTACGCAGCTCAATCAATACCGGGTGATTCTCGCTGTCAAACCCGGTTTTCAAAGAAATCCAGAAAAACTGGATGACATCTATCTGCGAAGCAGCAATGGTGGACAGGTACCGCTCAACACCATCAGTCAAGCTACAGAGACAACGGGCCCGCTCCTCATCAGCCGTCAAGGGCAGTTTCCCTCGGTGACGGTCTCCTTCGACCCGGCCCAGGGGGTATCCCTTGACCGGGCAGTACAAGCGGTCGAAGCGGCAAAAGACCAGGTGGGGCTTCCGGCAAGCATCATGGGCAGCTTTCAGGGAACGGCGCAGGCATTCAAGATCGCTTTGGCCAACGAGCCGCTTTTGATCCTTGCGGCTCTCGTGACGGTCTATATTGTGCTCGGTATACTCTATGAGAGCTACATTCACCCGATCACCATATTGTCGACCCTGCCGTCTGCGGGTGTAGGGGCGATACTGGCACTTATGATTTTCCGCACTGAGTTTAACGTCATCACCCTCATCGGCATTATTCTGCTTATCGGCATCGTAAAGAAGAACGGCATCATGATGGTTGACTTCGCCTTAGACGCTGAGCGTAATGAAGGCAAGACCCCGGTCGAGGCTATTTATCAGGCCTCTCTGTTGCGGTTTCGTCCAATTATGATGACGACTATGGCAGCTCTGCTTGCTGCACTTCCCTTAGCAATGGGCAGGGGCGTGGGTTCGGAGCTTCGCCACCCCCTCGGTATCGCCATTGTCGGTGGATTGATTATAAGTCAGTTCCTTACCCTGTACACCACACCGGTGATTTACCTTGGGTTTGATCGGTTGGCAAAATGGACGAGAGGTCACCGCTTAAGTGGGTCGGAAAACGAGGTCTCTCCTGGGAATCCGGTATGAACATTTCGGCGACATTCATTAATAGACCTGTTGCTACAACCCTGCTCACGATCGGTCTTGCCCTCGCCGGAGCGATCGCCTTTTGCTTGCTGCCCGTTTCAGCGCTGCCACCCGTTGATTACCCTACGATTCAAGTATCGGCCAATTTGCCAGGAGCGGATCCGGAGATTATGGCAACATCAGTGGCTGCCCCCCTTGAGCGCCAGTTCGGACGTATAGCCGGTGTAACTGAAATGACCTCGACCAGCTACCGGGGCTCTACGGGTATTGTTCTCCAGTTTGATCTCAACAGAAATATCGATGGGGCGGCCCGTGATGTGCAGGGTGCGATCAATGCCGCCCGGGGATTTCTGCCTGCTAACCTCCCGAATAACCCGCTCTATCGTAAGGTCAACCCGGCTGAGGCGCCTATTCTTATCCTAGCGCTCACCTCCGACTCGATTGCCACACCTCAGCTGTACGATGTCGCTTCTAGTATACTTCAGCAAAAACTGTCCCAAATAGAAGGTGTAGGCCAGGTTTTTGTCGGCGGCAGCGCCCTTCCAGCGGTGCGCGTCGAAGTGAACCCAACAGTATTAAATAAATATGGGATAACTCTTGAGGATGTCCGTGGTGTGCTCAGTAGCACGAACGTGAACCGCCCGAAAGGGCAGTTGGCGAATGACAACCGGGACTGGGAGATTCAAACCAACGACCAACTCCGCACGGCAAGCCAATATGCGCCGCTGATCGTCACCTATCGACTTGGTGCGGCAGTGCGACTCGCCGACGTTGCTAAAGTCGAAGATTCAGTAGAGGATCTTCGGGTGAGCGGGCTCGTAAACGGGAGAGCGTGCGTTATGGTGATACTTTATCGGCAACCGGGAGCAAATATTATCGAGACGGTTGACCGTATTCGTGCCGTGATCCCTCAATTGGAGGCGGCCATGCCCGGGGGTGTCAAGGTTTCCGTTATTGTGGACCGGACGCTTCCCATACGAGGTTCACTTAGAGATGTGAAAATTACCCTCATCATCTCTTCAATACTGGTGATCCTGGTAGTTTTTTGCTTTTTGAGAAATTTGCGCTCTACACTCATTCCTGCGGTTGCCGTGCTAGTTTCCCTGGTAGGCACCTTCGCGATTATGTACCTTTTGGGTTACAACTTGGACAATCTTTCCTTGATGGCATTGACCATTGCCACAGGTTTTGTCATTGATGATGCGATTGTGGTCCTTGAGAACACGACCCGGCACATGGAAATGGGTCTTCCGGCTAAACAGGCAGCACTGATCGGTTCGCATGAGATCACCTTTACCGTGCTTTCGATGAGCACATCGCTGGTTGCGGTCTTCATCCCCCTCCTTCTTATGGGAGGCATGGTTGGTAGATTATTCCGTGAATTTGCGGTCAGTCTGTCTATCGCCATTGTTATTTCTCTGTCGATATCACTCACAACGACCCCCATGATGTGCGCCACCCTTCTTAAATCCGGGGAAAGGAGCACCCATGGCCGAACGTATCGGGTAAGTGAGAATATATTCAATTGGATGCATCACGGATACGAGATAACACTTCGTTGGGCCCTTCGCCACCCCCGTTTCATGTTGATGCTCGAGGTGGTCACTGTGGCAGTCACTATCGGTTTATTTGAGGTGATTCCGAAGGGCTTTTTCCCCGAGCAGGATAATGGCCGTATCAACGGTATTATCCAGGCCGACCAGAGCATATCCTTTCAATCGATGCAAAAGAAGCTGGCGCAGGTGGTGGATATTATCAAGACTGATCGTGACGTGGAAGACGTGGTTGGCTTCACGGGAGGTGGCGGAGGCGGTGGTGCTACGACGAACATAGGAAGACTCTTCTTTTCCCTTAAGCCCTTCGGCCAGCGAAAGGCTAATGCAACTGAGCTGATAGCACGGCTGCGAAAAAAGCTCAACCAGGTGCCGGGGGCCCCAACCTATCTTCAGTCCGTGCAGGATATCCGCATCGGGGGAAGAATTGGTGCCAGTCTTTACCAGTATACGTTTCAAGGCGAAAACCTGGCCGAGCTCAACACGTGGGCTCCCCGGATGTTACAGCAGATGCGCCGGCTGCCCGCCCTGGTTGATGTAAACAGCGATCAGCAGGACGGGGGTCTGGCGGCTACACTTGCCGTAGACCGGGACACGGCCTCCCGTCTTGGCATCACGGCTCAGATGATAGACGATACACTGTATGATGCCTTTGGCCAGCGTCAGGTCTCGATTACCTATACGTTACTCAACCAATACCATGTAGTGATGGAGGTGGAGCCTCGTTTCTGGCAGCGGCCCGAAACGCTTCGCGAGATATACCTGCGTTCACAAGGCGGTGATATGACCCCTCTTAACACCTTTGCCCGGTTTGAACGAAACAGCACATCGCTTGCCGTAAACCATCAGGGCCAGTTCCCTGCCGTCACCATCTCTTTCAATTTAGCGTCCGGAAAATCGCTAGGAGAGGCGGTACAGCAAGTGGAGACAGCCACGCGCCGGATGGGACTTCCCGCGAGCATACAAGGCAGCTTTCAGGGGACTGCCCAGGCTTTCCAGGCTTCTCTGGCAAATGAGCCGCTCCTGATTCTTGCAGCCCTTGTGACGGTCTACATTGTCCTCGGGATCCTCTATGAAAGCTATGTTCATCCCATCACCATATTGTCGACCCTGCCATCGGCTGGTGTGGGAGCGCTTCTGGCGCTTTTCATTTTTCACACCGAGTTCAGCATTATTGCCCTTATTGGCATTATTTTGCTTATCGGTATTGTCAAAAAGAACGGCATCATGATGGTTGACTTCGCACTAGAGGCGGAGCGTAAAGAGGGGATGACTCCCCACGAGGCCATCTACCAGGCCTGTCTGTTGCGGTTCAGGCCCATCATGATGACGACTATGGCCGCGCTCCTCGGAGGGCTTCCTTTAGCCCTCGGCAGGGGCATCGGATCGGAGTTTCGGCGTCCTCTCGGTATCGCTATCGTCGGTGGGTTGATTTTCAGTCAGATGCTTACCCTCTATACGACACCAGTGATGTATCTGTATTTAGACCGTTTTAGACTTCGCTTTAAGGGACTGTGGCGGAAACGCCACTCAGGGGTGGAACAAGAAATGTTTCAAGGTCATGAAAGATTGTGAGGTAGTAAGGTGATTTCAATGATCAATGTGGTAAAAAAACTTTGCCAAGGAATGCCATTTACCAGGAGAAACGGCACTTATCGCGGCGTCTTAGTTTGCCATGGTAATTCGACGGGAGGTGAGGGTATTATACCTTCTTGGTTTTTCAAATTGGTGGGATTGGCCGGTTCTTTGTTACTGATCTCTGCATGCACAGTGGGACCGAATTACGTGAAACCGACCACAGTTGCACCGGAGACCTACAAGGAGATGAAGGACTGGAAGGTTGCTGAACCGAAGGACCATGTCATGCGGGGCAAATGGTGGGAAATTTATAACGATCCGCAACTGAATGCCCTGGAAGAGCAAGTTAATATTTCGAATCAGAATATTTTTGCGGCAGAAGCTAAATTTCATCAAGCCAGGGCCCTTATCCAAGTTGCCCGTGCGGCTTACTTTCCGACCATAACCATGGGACCCTCTTTTACACGCTTTCGCCCATCAACTACTATAACTCAGGGCGCCACTTCGTCTCCGTCACCGACCTCCCTTTATTCGTTACAGGCAGACGCGACCTGGGAACTTGACCTCTGGGGTCGCGTTCGTCGTTCAGTCGAGGCCAGCAAAGCGAGTGCCCAAGCCAGTGCGGGCAGACCTCGAAGGGGTACGTCTGAGCACTCATGCACAGTTGGCGCAGAGCTACTTTCAACTTCGGGCACAGGATGCCTTGAAACAGATTCTCGACGAAACAGTGATCACGTATGAAACGTCTCTGGAATTGACGCAGAATAGGTACGCGAGCGGAGTGGCGTCCCGGGCAGACGTGCTCCAGGCTGAGGCCCAGCTCAAAAGCACCCAGGCACAAGCAATTGAGATAGGTGTGCAGCGTGCACAATTGGAACATGCCATTGCACTGCTCATCGGAAAGCAGGCTTCTCTCTTTTCCGTTCCTTTCTCTCCGCTGGCGAACGTGATCCCGCCTGCTGTTCCGGTCGGAATCCCATCGGAGCTCCTGGAAAGACGGCCGGACATTGCCAGTGCTGAACGGCTCATGGCATCGGCAAATGCCCAGATCGGAGTGGCCAAAGCAGCGTATTATCCAACGGTGAGCCTAAACGCTTCCGGAGGATTTCAAAGCATTGATCTTGCTAAGTGGTTTAACTGGCCCAGTCTTTTCTGGTCAGTCGGACCTGTGTTGGCTGAGACACTGTTTTCCGGTGGATTGCGACAGGCACAGATAGAGCAGGCGCGTGCCGCCTACGAGGCGACTGTCGGTTCGTATCGGGAGACCGTGCTTATTGGTTTTCAGGAGGTCGAAGATTATCTTGCTGCACTGCGTATTCTGGAGCAGGAAGAACTCGCGCAGGAAGAGGCAGTAAAGGCGGCAGTGCAATCCGTCACGGTAGTGACCAATCAGTATAAGGCGGGGATAGTGGGTTACTTGAATGTTATAGTTGCCCAGGCTGTGGCCTTAAATGACCAAACTGTGGCCGTTAATATTCTCGGCAGCCGGATGACTGATAGTGTTCTCCTGATTAAGGCACTTGGTGGGGGGTGGACGGCAGCCGAACTTTCAACTCCATAACTGTTTTCTTCCTCATGCCAACACTTCTGACGCGCCTTCCTCACGTCATTTAGGGAATTCGGAACGTTGTTCCGTTAATCAATGGCGGTAAGCTTGCGATTACAAACATAGTCGTTGACAAAAAATGGGTAGATAAACCACCAACGGCGACCACCATAATTGCAGGGCGTTGACAGGATTCGGGCTATATACGCTCGTTATACTGAAATCGGATAAATTCTTGGCCTTCATCCGTTGAAACCACAAAGGTGATCCTTTCAGCTTTTTCTTCGTTTCTGTCCCAAGAGATCAACCCTGAACGAACACCACCATCAAAAAAAATGGTGCTTGTTAAGCAAACTCGTTGAGATTTGCCTGCAGTCCTTGGTCGTCAATCTAGAAGAATATCTGCCCATAACAATTTTTTCCTTCTGTTTTTCCTAAATAAATTACCCCGCCGCAAGCAGCGGGGTATTCAGAGCAAAACCCAACTATTTCCTTCGCGGTGAAGCCTGCGGATATTTACCCGGAGAGAATAAAAAACAAAAACCCACTTCACCAATAATGGCAAGCGGGTTTTCTATCATAATCCTATTATAATATTTTGAAGTAAAAAAATTAATTAAATCAAATACTTCACCTTTATAAACGGCTATGCTTCTTGTAGGACTATCAACCAACTTTTGGGAGATCGTCTAAAGCTTTCTTGATGTTTTCATCCGGATACTCAAAGTTTTCCAGTTTCCCCGAATAATAACGATCATAGGAGCTGAGGTCAAAAAATCCATGACCACTTAAATTAAAAAGGATTATCTTTTCTTTACCTTCTTCCCGCGCCTTAATAGCTTCATCAATCGCTACCCGGATGGCGTGAGCAGATTCCGGTGCCGGTATGATTGCCTCGGAGTTGGCAAACATAACGGCTGCCTCAAAAACCGGATTCTGGAAGCATGAGCGAGCTTCAACTAACCCTTCTTTTACCACTAAACTCACTAAAGGCGACATTCCGTGATAGCGCAATCCTCCGGCATGAATTCCAGGTGGTTCAAACGTATGCCCTAAAGTAAACATGGGCATAATAGGAGTGGTCTTCGCCATGTCACCAAAGTCGTAGGTGTAAATTCCCTTGGTAAGAGTCGGACACGCTGCTGGTTCCACCGCAATAATATCAACCTTTTTCCCATTGATCTTGTCCCGGATAAAAGGAAAGGATGCGCCTGCAAAATTACTGCCCCCTCCCACACAGCTAATCACGACATCAGGATATTCTCCCAGCTTCTTAAACTGAGCTAAAATTTCTTCACCAATAATAGTCTGGTGGAGGCAGACATGGTTGAGCACCGAGCCTAAGCTATAATTGGTATCCTCATGCGTTAAAGCATCTTCAACCGCTTCACTAATCGCAAGTCCCAGTGTCCCGAGGGTGTTGGGATTTTCCTTAAGGACCTTTCGACCGAAACTGGTCTTGTCGCTCGGGCTGGGATAAACTGTGGCCCCCCACGTCTCCATCATCAAGCGACGGTAGGGTTTTTGTTCATAACTGACCCGAACCATATAAACCGTAACTTCAATGCCCATAAATTTTCCTGCCAAAGCCAATGCGCTTCCCCATTGCCCTGCCCCAGTTTCCGTGGCCAGTCTTTTCTTGCCTGCCAGTTTATTATAATAGGCCTGGGCAATTGCGGTATTCGGTTTATGGCTTCCGGCTGGACTTACCCCTTCATTTTTATAATAGATCTTTGCCGGAGTTTTAAGAATTTTTTCAAGCCTTCGCGCTCTTACCAAAGGCGTCGGTCTCCAAAGACAATAAATATCTAATATCTCCTCGGGGATATCAATCCACCTCTGCCGGCTTACCTCCTGCTCAATCAAGGGAAGAGGGAAGAGGGAAAGAAGATCATCTGGTCCGACGGGTTTACCCGTTGCAGGATGAATATACGGGGGAACAGGATAGGGCAAGTCTGCCTGAAGATTATACCATTTCCGCGGGATTTCCTGTTCGCTCAGAAAATATTTTACCTGTTCCATAAAAACGCCTCCTTTGTTTCCGAATAAAATTATTTTTATACTTTTTTACCCATAAAAAAACCGTGGGCTCTTTTGTACCCACGGTTTTTTTCATATTAAAGACAAAACAATTTCTTCTCTCAGGTGGGGATAAAGTTCCCTATCATTATTATGTAAGCTGCCACCACCAGCACCAGGTATAGTCATGTTTATCAAGCATCAACACTTTTTCCATCATCTAAGTTCTCTCTTAAACGAGGTTAAGAAGCTTTTTCTTCCTCTTTCTTTTCCTCCGAGCCAGCATTGTTTTCCTGCGACTTTTCTTCGCCGCGAGCTTCTTCAACGGGTTTTTTCTTTTCTTCCGAAGTTTCTTTAGTTTTAGGTTCTCCTTCAGAGGATTTACCCTTTTTTACCTCTTTTGCAGTCTTCAGTTTGGGCTTACCTCCTGCTTGTTTCTTCTTTGTACCTTTTTTCTTTTCAGCACCCTTTTCTTCGAAAATTATCTCAATGATTGACATGGGTGCGCTGTCACCCGGCCGAAACCCCGCCCGAACAATTCTGGTATACCCACCCAATCTGTTTTTCACTTTAGGCGCGATCTCATTAAACAATTTCTGGACAATCTTTTTATTGGCAATGAGCTTAAGCACTTCTCTCCGCGCAGCTAAATCACCCCTTTTCCCAAGAGTAATAATCTTTTCCGCCAAAGGACGAAGTTCCTTTGCTTTTGCAGACGTCGTCTCAATCTTCTCCCATTCGAAAAAGGAAGTAAGCATATTTTTAAACATTGCCCAACGATGGCTCGTTGTTCTCCCAAGTTTTCTTCCTGCTCTCTGATGTCTCATCCTTTTTTCACCTAATTAAATCCCTTATTCTTCTTCAGAATGTTGTTCCTTATGCGAAGGAAGTACCCAGTTGTCAATTTTTATCCCCAGAGAAAGCCCCATCTCATTCAAAATCTGCTTAATCTCGTTTAAGGATTTGCGGCCAAAGTTTTTCGTCTTGAGCATGTCCGCTTCAGTCTTTTGTACCAGTTCTCCAATATAGCGAATATTAGCATTTCTTAAACAATTAGCGGCACGCACCGAAAGTTCCAGCTCGTTAATGGTCCTATAAAGATTTTCGTTGACCTTTGGTCGTTCTTCCCTTGGTTCAACCTCATGAACTTCTTCTTCCTCTTCTTCAAAATTTATAAACACGCTTAACTGGTCCTGTAAAACGCGAGCAGCAATGGCCACTGCATCTTCTGGGCGCGCACTCCCATCTGTCCAAACCTCTAAGATTAACTTTTCGTAATCAGTCCGCTGCCCCACGCGAGCATTTCGGACTGTGTAATTTACTTTCTGAATCGGAGTATAAATAGCATCAATCGGGATTGTACCGATCGGCTGGCCATCGGTCTGAGCTTTTTCAGCCGGAACATAGCCTCGCCCCATTTTAACGATCATTTCCATATTGAGTTCGGCATCCCTGGATAAGCTCGCAATATGGAGATCAGGGTTTAAAATCTCAACATTAGCGTTGGGAACTATATCACTTGCCTTTACGTCCATTTCACCTTTGACATGAATCCTGATGGTCTCAGATTTTTGGGTGTGAAGTTTTACCCTAATTTTTTTCAAGTTTAAAATGATGTCCGCCACATCTTCTTTAACCCCCGGTATGGTGGAAAATTCATGGAGAACTTTGTCAATCCGAACCGAAGAAATCGCTGCTCCCTGAAGGGATGAAAGCAAAATTCTTCGCAGAGAATTCCCAATGGTGATCCCAAACCCACGTTCCAGAGGTTCAGCAGTAAATTTCCCGTAAGAAGAAGTGAGGGTTTCTATTTCGGTTTCAATTTTTTTTGGCTTTAATAAATCACGCCAGTCTTTATACATTGATACCCCCCATTAAAAAATCTTTTGCCGTTCATTAACGGGAATAGAGCTCAACAATAAGTTGCTCTTGGACAGGCATGGTTAAATCTTTTCGTTCCGGAAAAGCAATAACCTTCCCCCGATAGTTTTCTTTTTCCAACGCGAGCCAGGACGGAACACCTAAACGTTCAACAGCCTCAACGGCTTCGTTTATAAGTGGCATCTTTCGGCTTTTCTCTCTGATCTCAATCATATCTCCCGCTTTAACTATATAAGAAGGGATATTAACACGCTTTCCATTCACTAAGATATGGTTGTGACTTATGAGTTGTCGGCTTTGGTTTCTTGAATACGCAAAGCCCAAACGAAAAACGATATTATCCAGTCTTCGCTCCAAAAGAATTAAAAAATTCTCTCCGGTGATCCCCGACTTTCGCTCTGCCGTCCGAAAACATTTTCGAAACTGTTTTTCCAGCAAACCATACATTCGTTTAACTTTTTGCTTCTCTCGAAGCTGGTTGCCGTAATCAGAAAATTTTCCTCTCCGCTGACCGTGTTGTCCGGGAGGATAATTTCTACGTTCAAAACCACATTTATCTGAAAAGCAACGATCACCCTTCAAAAAAAGTTTTTGATCCTCTCGACGACAAAGTCTGCACACTGCACCACGATATCGTGCCAAAAAGTAAACCCTCCTTCCTAAACCCTTCTTCGCTTCGGGGGACGACACCCATTATGGGGAATCGGTGTCACATCCCGAATCAGTTTGATGTTAAAACCCATCACCTGCAAAGACCGCAAAGCTGCTTCCCTTCCAGAGCCGGGACCTTTTACATAAATCTCAAGATTTTTAACGCCATATTCCAGAACTTTGCGCGCAACAGCTTCAGCTGCCAGCTGTGCTGCAAACGGAGTACTTTTTCGTGACCCTTTAAATCCTTGGCAGCCTGAACTCGACCAAGCTAAGGTATTACCACTGACATCGGTAATAGTGATAATGGTATTATTAAACGTGGATTGGATATGAGCAATCGCATCCTGAATGTTTTTTCGTTCTTTTTTCTTTCGCCCTACCCGTTTTGTCGTTGCCATATAATCTTCCTATTTTTTCTTTTTAATAATTGCTCGCCGAGGACCTTTACGAGTCCTCGCATTGGTATGACTCCGTTGCCCTCTTACCGGCAAACCTTTCCGATGGCGCAACCCTCGATAACACCCAAGGTCCATCAGTCTTTTTATATTGGTGGAAATTTCCCGACGTAAATCACCCTCAACTTTATACTCCCGCTCGATGACCTCGCGGATCCGGGCCACTTCCTGATCTTTAAGTGCTTCCGATTTGGTGTTTGAAGTAATCCCCGCCTTTTCTAAAATCTTCCGAGCCGAATCCCTGCCAATGCCATAAATATAGGTAAGGGCAACCTCTATCCTTTTCCCTCGTGGCAAATCAATTCCCGCAATTCTAGCCAAATTTTATCTCCTCTTAAACACAAATTAACAAAAGATAGAATCAGCCTTGACGCTGTTTATGACGGGGGTTTTCGCAGATCACACGAACGACCCGCTTGCGTCGGATGATTTTACATTTATCACAGATTTTTTTTACCGAACTCCGCACTTTCATCTTTGTTTTCCTATCAAGGCTAAACGACGTGCTCTTTTTTTTCAGATTATTTGCTTCGAAAAATTATTCGTCCCCGACTAAGGTCATAAGGTGATAATTCCACCGCAACCTTATCACCCGGTAATATCTGGATAAAATGCATCCGCATCTTTCCTGATATATGGGCTAAAATTTTATGCCCATTCTCCAGTTCCACCCGAAACATGGCATTGGGAAGAGCTTCTAAGATAATGCCATCAACTTGTATAACTTCTTTTTTCGCCATGCTTTTTACGTGTAATTTATTTTCCTAAAACGTTCTCAATCTTTTTAAAAATATCTTCGATTTTTCCTACCTTTTTGATCGTGCTAAAAGACTTTTCTTGCGATAGCAGTCAACCATTCCTGGTAGGATTTTTCTCCTTCGTTTTACCGTCGTCCTTTAAATTTCTTTCCCTTCATGAATCCATCATAATGACGCGTGATCAGATGAGATTCCATCTGGGCAATCGTATCAAGCGCAACCCCAACGACAATCAGCAAAGCAGTACCTCCAAAATAAAAAGGCATGTTGAGGTTGTGAATTAAGATCGTAGGCAGTACACAAACTGCCGACAAATACATGGCGCCACCAAAAGTAACCCGCGTTAAAACGCGATCAATAAACTCAGCCGTGCGTTTGCCTGGCCGAATACCCGGTATGTACCCACCGTATTTCTTCATGCCATCCGCTACATCCATGGGATTAAACGTAACCGCAGTATAAAAATAACAAAAGAAGATAATCAAAGCCACATAAACGACCTGATGCAGCAAGGTAGTTGGTCCCAATGCCTGCAAGCATGCCTGTATCCAGGGAACCTTTACAAATTGTTCAATGGTGGCGGGAAACATCATAAGAGAAGAGGCAAAAATGGGCGGGATTACTCCCGCGGTATTGAGCTTGAGAGGAAGGTAGGTGCTTCCCCCACCCAATACTTTTCTACCCACGACCCTCTTGGCATATTGAACCGGAATCCGCCGCTGACTCCGCTCCATAAAAATAATCGCCCCCACCACAGCCACCATAAATACCAAGATAAAAACTAACAGAAAAATAGACATCGCCCCTTCTTTTAAAAGCCCGAGGACCTGGAGCAAGGCCACGGGCATCCGGGCCACAATCCCCGCAAAAATAATGAGTGAGATTCCGTTTCCTATCCCCCGCTCAGTAATTTGCTCACCTAACCACATAATAAAAGCAGTTCCCGCTGCCAGGGTTATTACCGTCATTAATCTAAAACTCCAGCCTGGAGTCAAAACAACCGGAGCGCCTCCCGGCGCAGTCATCCGCTCAAGAGCAATAGCAAGGCCAAAGCCTTGAACGATCGTGATAATGACACTCCCATAACGAGTGTATTTCGTGATCTGTTTTCTGCCTGCTTCGCCTTCCTTAGAAAGTTTTTCCAATGAAGGGACTACCACCGTAAGGAGCTGAAGAATAATCGACGCAGTGATATACGGCATAATCCCCAACGCAAAAACCGAAAACTCATGCAATGCCCCCCCTCCAAACATGTCCATCATCGCAAAAAGGGTTCCCTTGGCTAACTGGTCAGCAAAAATACCCCTTAGTGCCATGGCATCAATCCCCGGCGTAGGCACATGAACTCCGATCCGATAAACCACCAACAGCAAAAAGGTAATAACTAAACGACGCTTTAATTCAGGAATTTTGGGGATATTCTGAAAACCAGTAAGCATGGTTAGAGAACCTCGACCTTTCCTCCCACTCGTTCGATTTTCTCTTTTGCTTGACTACTGACTTGGTGTGCTTTAATAATTAGAGGTTTCGTGATCTCCCCTTTTCCCAAAATTTTAACACCATCCTGGAGCTTTTTAATTAACCCTTCTTTAATCATCAATGCAGGATCAATGACCAGGTCTTTGTCAAACCTCTCCAAGTCCTTAACATTCACTAAAGCAAACTTCTTTTTAAAAGGACTATGGAACCCTTTTTTGGGAAGCCTCCTTTTTAGGGGCATCTGCCCTCCCTCGAAGCCGCCACTTTTGCCACCACCCGACCGGGCATTCTGCCCTTTGGCGCCCTTTCCCGCAGTCTTGCCGTAGCCGGAACTTTCACCCCGGCCCACTCTTTTCGGCTTTCTTCGAGCACCCGTCGGAATTTTAATCTCATGAAGCTTCATAGTCTTAAACGTCTTTCTCAATCAGTCAATTTCTTGGATTTCTACCAAGTGGGCAACTGTCTTCAGCATCCCCTGAACCTCTGGAGTAACCTTTACCCGTATGGTCTTATGAGTTTTAGTAAGTTTGAGGCCCACTAAAGTTCTCTGGTGTTTTTTTGGCCGTCCGATAGAACTTTTTTTTAATGTTACTTTCAGTTCTTTTACCATTGCCCTTATTTCCAGTGAAATGAAGAAAGTACTACTCCGTTTTATTCAACACTTCCTTGCCTAACTTTTTTCGCATCTCATCATGGCTTCTTAATTTAATCAAGCCATCTATGGTTGCCTTTACCGCATTGTGAGGGTTGTGAGAGCCTAAACATTTTGTGAGAATGTTGTTGATCCCGGCAGCCTCCACGACTGCCCGCACTGCACCACCGGCAATAATACCCGTTCCTAAAGAAGCTGGCTTGAGGAAAACCTTGCCCGCACCAAAATGTCCGATAATCTCGTGGGGAATTGTCCCATCCATAATGGGAACTAACACCAGATTCTTCTTGGCCTGCTCAACCCCTTTACGGATTGCTTCCGGAACTTCCTTGGCTTTCCCCAGTCCATACCCGACCATTCCATTCCCATCACCGACGACCACAATGGCACTAAAGCTAAACCGCCGGCCACCTTTTACTACTTTAGCCACGCGACTTATGTGCACCACTTTGTCAACAAATGTCTTTTCTTCTTTCTCCTTTACGATCATGTCCCTCACTTTTCTTTAAAATTCAAGCCCACCTTCTCGAGCTGCTTCAGCTAACGCCTTGATGCGCCCATGATATAAAAAACCATTCCGATCGAATACTACCTGTTTAACCCCTTTGGCGATCGCTCTTTGAGCGAGTAATGCTCCCACTTTTTTTGACGCCTTCGTGTTTCCCGTCCCTTCCTTTAAATCCGCACCGAGTTCGGCGGTAAGGGTAGAGGCAGAAACCAGCGTCTGTCCAGTCTCATCATTAATGATCTGGGAATAAATATGCTTGTCACTTCGAAAAACACAAAGCCGAGGACGCGCAGCAGCGCCACAAACTTTTTTTCGAATTGATCTTTTTCTTCTTAATCGGGCGATAATTTTTTTTGGTGTTTTCATGGTGATAATCGTTATGCAACGTCTCTTTTATTTTGCTCCGGTCTTGCCAACTTTTCTCCTGACTTTTTCCTCTGCGAACTTAATTCCTTTACCCTTGTAAGGTTCAATCGGACGAAAGGCCCGAATTTTTGCCGCCACATCCCCCACTTTTTGCTTATCGCACCCTTCAACAATAATCCGGTTTTGTTTATCCACAGTAGCCGTGATGTTTGGGGGAAGGGTAAAATTAATGGGATGCGAATAGCCCAAGGTCAATGTGAGAACATTACCCTTTACTTCCGCACGATATCCGACCCCAGAAATATCCAATATTCTTTCAAAACCTTTAGTAACTCCAATAATTAAATTTGCGATCAACGTCCGGGAGAGTCCGTGCAAAGCACGGGTTTTCCGGTTTTCATCTGCTCTTTTTACAATAATATTCTCGTTGGTAACTTCCACGCTCATGCCCGGCCGCAACATATGCTCCAGACTTCCCTTCGGCCCTGTTACCTTAAGAATCCCCTTATCTAAACTGATCTTCAGTCCTGAAGGAACTGGTATTGGTAGCTTGCCAATGCGCGACACTCTGAATTCTCCTTTACCAAACCGAACAGATGAGTTCTCCACCCACATTCAACTTTTTGGCGTCGTTGTCAGTAATTATCCCCTGCGGGGTAGAAACAATATTAATACCAAAGCCGTTAAGCACAGGAAGAATCTTTTTGCTCTTTACATAAATTCTCAAACCCGGTCTGCTTACCCGTTTAATGCCAAGTATAATCCCCCGGTTTTGGGCATCATACTTGAGATACACCCGAAGCGTTCCTTTTTTTTCTTCGCTTAAGACTTTAAGGTTTTTAATATACCCCTCCTGTTTGAGGATTTTAGCAATCTCCAGTTTCTCTTTAGAAAGAGGGATATCTACCTTCTCAAACTTGGCCTTATTGCCATTCCGAATTCGGGTAAGCATATCCGCAATCGGGTCAGTCATGCTCATATAAGTATTTCCTTATTCAAACAAGGTCATAGGATTCTTATTTTTTCCCAAGACTGCTTTTTTACCAGCTCGACTTCGTCACGCCCGGGAGTTCACCTTTTAAGGACAACAGCCGAAAACAAATCCTGCACATGTCAAATTTCCTTAAATAGGCTCGCGGTCGTCCGCACAAAGGGCACCGGTTATATTTCCGGGCAGAAAACTTGGGTGTACGTTTTGATTTTGCAATAAGAGATTTTTTTGCCATCTTTTAATCCCGAAAAGGCATACCTAAGTATTTCAAAAGTGCCTTTCCTTCTTCATCCGATTTAGCACTGGTGACAATAACAATATTCATGCCTCTCACTTTATCAATTTTATCATAATTAATTTCCGGAAAAATAATTTGCTCCTTGATACCCAGGGCGTAATTTCCCCGCCCGTCAAAAGATTTGCCGGATACTCCGCGAAAATCTTTAACCCGGGGTAAGGCCACATTGACTAGCCGGTCGAAAAATTCATACATCCTTTCTTTGCGCAAGGTCACCATGCAACCAATAGACATCCCTGACCGAAGCTTGAAACCAGCAATTGACTTTCTTGCCTTCGTAATAACCGATTTTTGTCCCGAAATTGCCAAAAGTTCATTTGCCGCAGAATCAAGCACTTTCACATCACTAATCGCTTCCCCTAACCCCATATTGATAATAATCTTTTGGAGCGAAGGAATCTCCATAATATTTTTATACTGAAATTCCTTTTTCAGAGACGGAACAACTTTTTCGAGATAATATTCTTTTAACCGTGCAGCCAATGACAATCTCCCTTTTTAATTAGGAAAGAATTTCACCACATTTTTTGCAAACCCGGACTTTTTTATCATCCTCAAGATACTTCTTTCCTATCCGCGAAGGTTTATTACATTTTGTACATATGAGCATAACATTAGAAATATTGATCGGTCCTTCCCGTTCAATAATACCCCCCTGGCGTTGCTTAGCGCTAGGGCGGGTGTGTCGCTTAATGAAATTAACCTTTTCCACGATGACCCGATTTTTTTTGGAAAGCACCGATAAAATCTTGCCGCTTTTCCCTTTATCCCTTCCCGCAATCACCATCACCAGGTCGTTCTTTTTAACATGAAACTTTTTTCTTTCCATTTTTATCTCTTCTATAGAACTTCGGGAGCCAAAGAAATAATCTTCATAAACTTCTTCGCCCTTAATTCTCGGGCTACCGGTCCAAAAATTCGAGTCCCGATCGGTTCATTTTGCGGATTAATCAAGACCGCCGAATTATCATCAAATTTAATATATGTCCCGTCCTTGCGCCTTACTTCTTTTTTAGTCCTTACTATGACTGCTTTCGCTACCTATCCCTTTTTGACTTTAGAATTAGGGATCGCTTCTTTAATGGAAACCACAATCACGTCTCCCAAGGAAGCGTACCGTCTCCCCGATCCCCCCAAGACCTTAATACACATAACTCGTTTTGCGCCTGAATTATCAGCAACCGTAAGTCGCGTCTGCTGTTGAATCATGATTCGCCTCGAAACTCCCAGAATTAAAAAAGGAGAAAATTTTCAAACCGCTTTTTCAATAATTTCCCGAACCCGCCAGTGTTTGTCTTTACTTAAAGGCCTTGACTCTACAATGAGAACCTTATCTCCAATCCGACAAGAATTCTGTTCATCATGAGCTCTAAATTTTTTTCGTTTCCGGATATATTTTTTGTACGTCGAATGCTGCGTAAGCCGTTCCACTAAAACCGTCACGGTCTTATCCATCTTGTCACTAATAACAATCCCAATCAGGGTTTTTTTTCGTCTCTGTGTCTGGTTATCATGGTCCATGAATCTACCCTTTTTATTTCCCTTGGCCCTTGCGGAGCTCTTTAAAAATCGTTTTTACCCGAGCGATGTCTTTTTTGACTTGTTTGACCCGCATAGTGTTTTCAAGCTGTCCCATGGCGGATTGAAATTTAAGGTTAAAAAGTTCTTCAGTAAAATCTTTCTCCTTCTGCAGCATTTCCTCTAAGGACAACTCACGAATCTCTTTAGGCTTCATCAGCATGGCTCCGGCTCAAAAATTTTGTAGCAATTGGAAGTTTATGAGCTGCTAAACGAAACGCTTCCCGGGCGGTTTCTAAAGAAACCCCTTCCATCTCATAAAGAACTCGGCCTGGTTTGATTACCGCAACCCATTCCTCAGGGTTACCCTTGCCCTTTCCCATCCTCGTTTCCGCTGGCTTCTTGCATAAAGGTTTATCAGGAAAAATCGAAATCCACACTTTTCCGCTCCTCTTGACATGGCGGGTTAAAGCGATTCTCGCCGCTTCGATCTGACGGCTCGTTAACCAGCCGCATTCGGTAGCTAAAAGGCCAAAATCTCCAAAGTGGAGTGAACTACCTCGATAGGCCTTTCCTCTCATCCGGCCTTTTTGAACTTTACGGTGTTTTACCTTCTTCGGACTTAACATGAGGTTATTTCCTTATCCGCTCTTTTACTGCCTCGCTATCCTGACTTACCTCTCCTTTATAAATCCACACCTTGATACCGATGAGCCCGTAGGTAGTCTTTGCTTCAGCAAAACCGTAATCAATGTTGGCTCTAATGGTATGGAGAGGCACTTTTCCTTCCCGGTACCATTCAGTCCGGGCCATTTCTGCTCCTCCCAACCGACCCGAACAGGAGATCCGTATTCCCTGGCCTCCAAATTTCAATGAAGACGTTACACTCCGTTTCATTGCCCGCCGGAACGAAACGCGTCGTTCCAACTGACTGGCAATGTTTTCGCCCACCAGCTGAGCATCAAGCTCAGGTTTCCGCACTTCAATAATATTGATAAACACTTCCTGATGGGTCAACTTTTGGACTTCATTCTTCAAGTTATCAATTTCAGCTCCCTTGCGGCCAATGATTATACCGGGACGAGCAGTATGGATCGAAATGATTATCTTCGCGCCTACCCGTTCAATTTCAATTTTGGCCACTCCTGCATGGTAAAGCTTCTTCTTTAAAAATTTGCGGATATAAATATCCTCTTGCAGGAGTTTACTGTAATCTTTTTCCGCAAACCAGCGGGAAACCCATGTCTTATTTATCCCCAGCCGAAAGCCTACGGGATGAACTTTCTGTCCCATACGGAAATTTACCTTTCTATTAACTCTCTTCTAACACTACCGTTATATGGCTACTTCTCTTTCTTATCCTTGTGGCGCGTCCCATCGGTCGAGGTCGAAATCTTCGAAGCGTGGGGCCACCGTCCACAAAAATCTTTTTTATATACAAGGTATCAACATCAATGCTCTCATTTTGGCCTGCGTTGGCAATACCTGATTTTAGGAGCCTCGATACCACGTGAGATGCTCTTCGCGGAGTAAACGTTAAAATATCCAGAGCTTCTCCAACCTTTTTCCCCCGCACCAAGTCAGCGATATACCTTACTTTACGGGGAGACATTCGAATATAACGAGCAACCGTTTGAGTTTCCATGGAATTATTTTATGATTATGCCTTTGCTTTAACTTTAGTAGCTTTCCGGTCACCTGAGTGGCTATAGAAAGTCCGGGTGGGAGAAAACTCTCCCAGTTTATGGCCTACCATATCCTCAGTAACAAAAACCGGGATAAACTTTTTGCCATTATGAACCGCAAATGTCATCCCTATAAGTTCCGGAAGAATAGTAGATCGTCGTGACCAGGTTTTGATCACCTTTTTCTTATTGGAACTTAGGTTTTCTTCCACCTTTTTCCAAAGCTTTAAATCAATGAATGGGCCTTTTTTAATGGACCGACTCATTCTTGGCTCCTCTTATACAATCTATTTTCTCCGTTTGATGATATACTTCGTTGTTGCCTTATTCTTCCGGGTTTTATATCCTTTGGTGGGAACTCCCCACGGAGTGCAAGGGTGTCGACCACCGGAAGACTTGCCTTCTCCACCACCCATGGGGTGATCAATGGGATTCATAGCCACACCTCTTACCTTGGACTTTCTGCCCAGCCAGCGGGTGCGACCAGCTTTTCCAATGGAAATATTACTATGATCAACATTGCCGAGCTGGCCAATGGTAGCAAAACAATTGATATGAACCACGCGCACTTCATTCGAGGGGAGTTTAATTTGCGCGAAATCCCCTTCTTTGGCCATAAATTGAGCATAGGTGCCTGCACTGCGAGCCAACTGGCCTCCTTTTCCGATTTTAAGCTCGATATTATGGATAATACTACCCACCGGAATATTCTTCAAAGGAAGCGCATTGCCAATCTGAATCGGCGCGTTTCCCCCGGACATAACCGTATCTCCGACTTTAAGTACCTAACGGAGCTAAGACATATCGTTTTTCCCCATCTCCATAATGGAGAAGCGCGATTCTCGCAGAACGATTCGGATCATATTCTATGCTTGCCACTTTGGCAGGAATATCATGTTTATTCCGTTTAAAATCGATATCCCGATATTTCTGTTTATGTCCTCCTCCGATGTATCGGCTCGTGATACGGCCATAACAATTTCGCCCCCCCGTCTTAGTCAAGCCTTTCACCAAGCTTTTTTCCGGCTTTTTCCGGGTAATCTCTTCGAAAGTCAAAACTGTTTTAAAACGAATTCCTGGCGATGTTGGATTATATTTTTTTATGCCCATATAAGCTTCCTACCAGATTAAGCCCCTTCTAAAAATGGCACCTTCTCACCGGGTTTGAGGGTAACGACTGCTTTTTTCCAATCTGATCTTTTCCCCAGTAAATTTTTATACCTTTTAACTTTCCCGCGAACAAGCATCGTGTGGACATCAGTAACCTTTACCTTAAAAATTTTTTCCACCGCTTGTTTTATTTCGATCTTATTCGCCCGCCGATCAACCTCAAATGTTACCTTATTCGCCGTTTCCTTCTGGGTGGTGCTCTTTTCGGTCAAAATCGGACCTTTGAGGACATCATAAATATTCTTCATGCTAAAAGCCTTTTTTCGATGCTTTCCAATGACGGCTTAGTTAAAACAACATAATCGTGAACCATAATATCAAAAACATTGAGCCCCTCCGGCTTGAGAACCTTAAAATTGGTGACATTCCGGGCTGAGAGACTCAAATTTTTATTTTCTTCATCAATAATAAGGGCATTAGTGATCTTAAAAATTTTCATTAAGGCTACAAACTTCTTGCTCTTAACCTCATCTAATTTAATGGCATCAACCAACACCAATTTATTTTCTTGAAGCTTTTGGCTTAAGGCTGCTTTCAAAGCGTTCTTCCTAACCTTTTTAGGAACTAAGTAAGAGTAATCACGCGGCACTGGGCCAAAAATCGTTCCCCCACCTTTCCATAACGGTGATCGAATGGAACCAACCCGAGCACGGCCTGTCCCTTTTTGTCTCCAGGGTTTCTTACCGCCTCCTCTTACTAACGAACGGTTTTTGGTAGAAGCGGTCCCTGACCTCCGGTTGGCCAGTTGCATTTTTACCACTTCATGGATAAGGAAAGGGTTTTACCTCAACTCCAAAAATATCATCGGCTAATGAAGTTTCCCCAACCTTATTATTATGTTATATCCACAAGATCAACCACTGGCATTGTAATCCCAACCATTCACTTATTTCGATTTTTTAACCAGAATTATTCCCCGCTTTCCTCCCGGTACACTCCCTTTAACTAAAAGCAGGTTTTGTTCTATTTTTATATCCACAATTTCTAAATTTCGCACGGTGATTTGAGCATTTCCATAATGTCCCGGAAGCTTCTTCCCCTTTAATACCCGGGAAGGATAGGCACTTGCTCCAATTGATCCCGGAGCCCGATGAAACATCGATCCATGCGTCCCTGGCCCCCCCCAAAATCCCCACCGCTTTACTACTCCTGCAAAGCCTCGGCCTTTTGAGTTCCCCGTTATGGAAACCTTTTCTCCTACCGAAAATACCTCTACCGTAAGCTTCTGTCCTACTTCATACGCTTCCACGTCATCAATACGAAACTCTTTCAAAACCCGACAAGGAGGAAGAGAAGCTTTCTTAAACTGTCCCCGTAACGGTAACGATACCCGTGATTCTTTCTGGTTACCAAACCCCACCTGAATGGCTTTGTAACCATTTTTTTCATCGGTCTTTTTAGTTACCACGGTACAAGGGCCAGCTTCAATAACAGTCACCGGAAAAACCTCTCCGTCTTCCGAAAAAACCTGCGTCATTCCAATCTTTCGGCCAATCAATCCCAGCATCATATTTTTTTAGTAAATCGATAAAGTTTAAAGTTTTAACTCTACATCCACCCCAGCAGAAAGATTGAGTTTCATCAAGGCATCAATCGTCTCCTGAGTTGGTTCCAATATCTCAAGCAAGTCTCTTATGAGTTCTAATTTCAAACTGCTCTCGGGATTTTTTATCCACATGAGGCGAGCGTAAAACACAGTACTTATTAATCTCAGTAGGCAAAGGGATAGGACCAACAACCCGTGCTCCAGTTCGAAGAGCAGTATCTAAAATCTCTTCGACTGATTGATCCAGCAGCTTATGGTCATATGCCTTTAAACGAATCCTTATTTTTTGGTCAGTCATCCTTGCCTCACCTAATCACCTTTGTCTTGATCCATCCGTTTGTCTTCTGTTTTACGACTCTCCGGTATCCGATCCAGCCACGCAACCGGTTATTCTATAACTTCACTAATTACTCCAGCCCCTACTGTCCGCCCTCCTTCACGAATCGCAAACCGCAACTCCTTCTCCATCGCTATCGGCGTGATTAACTCTATTTCCATCCTGATATTGTCTCCCGGCATCACCATCTCTACCCCATCCGGTAATTTCGCTACCCCGGTTACATCCGTCGTCCGAAAATAAAACTGCGGCCGATATCCATTGAAAAACGGCGTGTGACGCCCGCCTTCTTCTTTCGTCAATATATATACCTCCGCCTTAAACTTCTTGTGCGGCGTTATGCTCCCCGGCTTCGCTACCACCTGCCCCCGTTCTACTTCTTCTCTCTTCGTGCCCCGCAACAATACCCCGATATTATCTCCCGCACGCCCCTCATCCAGTATCTTCCGAAACATCTCTACCCCGGTACATACGGTCTTCTGCGTCGGCGTAAAACCTACGATCTCTACTTCGTCTCCTACTTTAATAATCCCACGCTCCGCTCGCCCCGTTACCACCGTCCCTCTACCCGATATAGTAAACACATCCTCGATCGGCATTAAAAATGGCTTGTCAATATCCCGCGCCGGCTCCGGAATCCGCGCATCAATCGCATCCAGTAATTGCTGAATACACTGATACTCCTCTACACCCTGATCCTTGGACTCCGACTGCATCGCCTTTAAGGCACTTCCCCGGATAATCGCTATATCATCCCCAGGAAATTCATACTGGGTTAATAACTCCCGTACCTCCAATTCCACTAACTCAATCAGCTCCGGATCATCTACCATATCTACTTTGTTTAAAAATACCACGATATGTGGTACCCGTACCTGCTTTGCTAACAAAATATGCTCCCGCGTCTGAGGCATTGGCCCGTCTGCTGCACTTACTACCAAAATCGCCCCATCCATCTGTGCCGCCCCGGTAATCATGTTCTTTATGTAATCCGCATGCCCAGGACAATCAATGTGCGCATAATGTCGCTTATCAGTCTCATACTCAACATGCGCTATCGCAATCGTTAACCCCCGCTCCCGCTCCTCAGGCGCTTTATCAATCGAATCATACGCCATATACTCTGCCTTGCCTTTTAACGACAAATACTTCGTGATCGCTGAGGTCAACGTCGTCTTCCCATGATCTACATGCCCTATCGTCCCTACATTAACATGCGGCTTCGTCCGCTCAAATTTCTGCTTCGCCATGATTACTCCTCCTTATTTTCAAGGGTGTTTAAATGAGTAAGGAAATAAGGAAAGAATAGGTTTAATAATTGAGTTAAAATAAGCATGATAAAATCAAAAAAATTTAAGTTTTCAACTAGATTAAATTTTTTGAAATTAGAACTAAAAATTAATTTTTTTAACAAACAAATTAATTAATTGCAACACTTTTTTTTACTTGATCATCAGAAATTTTTACATACCGGTAAAACTGCATATTATACGTCCCTCTCCCTTGCGTGATGGACCGCAAAACCGTTGAATAACCAAAGATTTCTGCTAAAGGGGTATGCGTAGCAAGGACAACTATATTCTTTTGATTATCCATCCCCAAAATTTTTCCGCGACGAGAATTAATGTCACCAATCACTTCACTCATATATTCCTCCGGCACCACGACCTCTAATGACATTAACGGCTCTAAAACTATGGGGTTAGCCCTTTTAACTCCATCCTTAAACCCAATGGGAAGCCGCAATTTTAAAAGCCAACTCGGAAGAATCAACCTCATGGTAAGAACCATCAACCAACGTTACTTTAAGGTCTATTACCGGGTATCCCTCCACTACCCCATGCTCCACAGCCTCTTTAAGCCCTTTCTCTACCGCAGGAATATATTCTTTAGGGATTACGCCGCCGACAATCCGGTTTTCAAAAATAAAACCAGTTCCCGGTGGTTGAGGCTCAACCTCTAAAACAACATGCCCATATTGTCCGCGACCTCCCGATTGGCGAATGAATTTGCCTTCTGCAACTGCCTTTTGGGTTATTGTCTCACGATAAGCAACATGGGGTTTCCCTATATCTGCCTTCACTTGAAATTCTCTTAATAAGCGGTCAACAATTATTTCCAGATGAAGTTCTCCCATCCCCGAAATAATGGTCTGCCCGGTCTCAGGATCAGTAAAAGTCCTGAATGTAGGGTCTTCGTGGGATAACCTTTGAAGCCCAACACCGAGCTTGCCTTGATCAGCACGGCTTTTCGGTTCGATCGCCACCGAAATCACGGATTCGGGAAATTTAATCGATTCTAAAAGAATAGGGGACTTCGGATAACAAAGCGTATCACCGGTGGTCGTGTTTTTTAATCCTACAATCGCCGCGATATCACCGGCAGAAACCGTTTCAATATCTTCCCTCTTATTGGCATGCATTCTCAAAAGCCGAGAAACCCGTTCTGACTTTTCTTTGGATGCGTTATAAACCGTGCCTTTGGCAGTTAATTCACCACTATATACCCGAACAAACGTAAGTTGCCCCACATGAGGGTCGTTCATGATTTTAAAAGCTAAAGCGGAAAATGGCGTTTCAAGAGCAGCAGGCCTAGTTTCTTCTTTTCCCTCGGGATTGATCCCCACGATAGGAGGAATATCCACGGGAGAAGGAAGGTATTCAATAACGCCATCAAGAAGAGACTGAACGCCTTTATTTTTAAAGGCAGATCCACAAAAAACCGGGGTCACTTTTAATTCTAACGTAGCCTTACGAATAAGGCGACGAATTTCTTGGGGTTCAATGGCACTTTCACCGACATATTTTTCCATGAAAAGGTCATCAAAATTGGCAAGAGTTTCAAGCAATCGTTCCCGATACTCTAAAGCCCGGTCTTGATAGGACTCAGGAATTGGTTCCCGGTGGAAATGGGCACCCAGAGCACTCTCATCGTAAATAATCGCCTCCATGTCGATGAGATCAATGGCCCCAAAAAAATCAGCCTCTTTGCCCAAAGGAATTTGTACCGGCAAAGCACATACCTTAAATCTTTCCTCCATCATTTTAATGACCCGCTCAAAGTTTGCCCCTACGCGATCCATTTTATTCACAAAAGCAATAACAGGTATATGGTATTTGTTCGCTTGTCGCCAGACAGTTTCTGATTGGGGCTGTACGCCACCAACTGCACAAAAGACTGCCACCACCCCATCTAAGACCCGGAGTGATCTTTCCACCTCGACCGTAAAATCAACATGTCCAGGAGTATCAATGAGATTTACCCGGTGTCCCTTCCAAAAACACGTAGTCGCAGCAGAGGTGATGGTAATGCCTCGCTCCTGTTCCTGTTCCATCCAGTCCATGGTGGCTTTACCATCATCCACCTCGCCGATTTTATAAGAGACCCCCGTATAGTAGAGGATCCGTTCCGTGGTGGTTGTCTTGCCTGCATCAATATGGGCAATAATCCCAGATATTTCGCATCTTATCTAACGGGTTAATCCGAGGTACTTTTTTCCCTTTAGGTAAGGAAGTAACCTCGGAGGATGTTTCTTTATTGATTAATCTAATTAATGGACGATCAGACATAACTATTCCGTTTACCAGCGATAATGAGCAAATGCTTTATTAGCTTCTGCCATCTTATGGGTATCTTCCCTTTTCTTAACCGCATTCCCCCGATTATTAGCCGCATCAAGCAGCTCTGCCGCTAATTTCTCAGGCATTGACTTTTCAGTCCGCTCTTGAGCATACGTTGCTAACCATTTCATCGCTAAAGAGAGCCGTCGTTCAAAACCGACTTCCATGGGAACCTGATACGTAGCCCCTCCCACCCGACGGGACTTAACCTGGAGTATTGGTTTCACATTATCAAGGGCAGTTTTAAACAAACTGACCGGATCTTGTTTCGTTCTCGATTCGATAATATCAAAGGTTTTATAAAGAACCCTCTCCGCCAAACTCTTTTTCCCGCGCTCCATAAGTTTATTGATAAACTGAGCTACCAACTTATCATGATATTTTGGGTCAGGTAAAATACCTCTTCGGGTTGCCACCTTTCTTCTTGACACGTCTTTATCTCCCTCATGAATGTCCTAATATCAATGCCCTCCGCCAAAAGCGGAGGAATTCAGCCTATCTTAAAAAATGCTTTTTATTGCACCGTTTTATGCGCCGAGTGAATTTTCAAACAAACAACATTATCCTTATTCTTATTAAGTTTTGTAACACGTTACATCACAACCACTAAGAATATAAAAACCTTATTTGGGTTTTTTGGTTCCGTATTTTGAACGGCTCTGTTTCCGGTCTTCAACCCCCATGGTATCAAGAGCACCGCGGATCATGTGGTAGCGGACCCCAGGCAAATCTTTTACTCTCCCACCCCTGATGAGCACTACGGAATGTTCTTGAAGGTTATGTCCTTCACCAGGGATATAGGTTGTTACCTCAATACCATTCGTAAGTCTCACACGCGCTACTTTTCTCAAAGCAGAATTTGGTTTTTTAGGCGTGGTGGTGTAAACCCGAACACAGACTCCCTTTTTTTGAGGGCATCTTGCCAAAGCGGGCGCTTTGACTTTCTTCTTAACTTTTTTTCGACCAAACCGCACCAACTGATTAATAGTAGGCATCAACATTCTCCTCAGTAATAAATTCTTCTTCTTTCGGTTTTTCCATGGTTTTTTGTTCTTCGTTGCTTGTAATATCAACGTGTTGATATCGTTTCATCCCGGTACCTGCCGGAATCAATCTTCCCATGATCGCATTTTCCTTTAACCCCACGAGGGTATCTACCTTTCCTTCAATAGCTGCCTGGGTTAATACCCGGGTAGTTTCTTGAAATGAAGCCGCAGAGATAAAACTATCAGTATTTAATGAGGCCTTTGTAATCCCCAAAAGCAAAGGTTCCCCATGGGCAGGTTGTCCACCTTCTCTGACCACTCGTTCATTTTCCTCTTCAAACTTTGCCTTGCTTACCTGTTCACCAACCAAGAAGTTAGTTTCTCCGACTTCATCCTTGATTTTTATTCGTTTTAGCATTTGACGGACAATGATTTCGATGTGCTTATCATTAATCTTTACTCCCTGAAGGCGGTAGACTTCCTGCACCTCGTCAACCAAATATTTAGCAAGCTCCTGTTCCCCCTTTACATTAAGGATATCCGCGGGATTGGGGGATCCGTCCATCAAAAGCTCACCCGCCTTTATCTTATCTCCATTATGAACACTGATATGTTTTCCTTTGGGGACTAAGTATTCCCGCGAGTCACCAACATCCGGGGTAACAATAACTCTTCTTTTTCCTTTAAGCTCTTTGCCAAAAGAAACTACTCCATCTATTTCACTAATCAGCGCAACCTCTTTTGGTTTCCGGGCCTCGAAGAGTTCCGCCACCCGAGGCAATCCTCCGGTGATATCCTTGGTTTTTGTCGTTTCCCGAGGAATCTTCGCAATCAGATCACCTTCGATCACCCGTTCTTCAATTTTGAGCGCACCACCAAAGTTTTTCCCTGGTATATTTGAATATATCTTGCGGATTTTCCCATCAAGAGTACATTCTTCTACTTTCACGCGGGGAACCTCCAGGATATTTGCTCCTACCGGGATAAACATATAACGCTCTTTTGCTTTAAGAGACCACCGAGATTCTTTCTGGGAAAGTTCTTTTAATGCTTTCTTAAAAACACTATCAGCAGTTAATGAAGTAATGTCTGCAAATTCCTCTTCAGTGAGAATCCCTCTTAGTTTTAACACCTTCGTTTGTTCATCATAGAAAAGTTTTTCTTGAAAGCGTTCCGGGAAAAACTTAAGGTCATCAGGCATCCTGTCTAAAGATTGATCGATTTCACTTACTCCCAATGAAAAATCTATCACCTGACCTTCTCGGTGAAGAAATCTAAAATCGATTTGTTTTACAGAAGGGTTGCGCATAAAACTGAGAACCTTCTCCACATCTTCCGCATAGATACACTGAAAAAATAATTTTTTGTTAGTTAATAGTTCGTTTTGACTGTATCCGACTATTGATTCAACACAATCTCGACCGCGCGCAAAAAGAGCGGTAATTGCTTTTTGATAATCTCGTTCTGCAGAAAGAGAGCTTAATGTTTCAAATTCCTTCTCATTAATAGCACCCTTCAAAATAAGGAGCTTTTCCCTCGGATGGTAAGAAAGCTTTTCGCCAAGTTTTTCAGAAAAATCGACTTCCTTGGGCAACTCTTCTAAATCAGTAGCGATCTCTCCTTCAGGATCAACAAATTCATCCCGGATGTGCAAAAGCCCTTTTTCAAAAGAGCCGGTAAAAGTTATTTCGGGTGGAGTAACGATTATTTGGGGTTGCAAATCTTGCCCCTTTGATTCAACAATCCCCTTAGTAGCTTTTTGGCTCACGGGGTCTACCGTCTCTTTCATCGTAACCCCTTCAATAATATCGTGGAGTCTGACCCGGCCAGGAATATCAGTTAAGATCGGCGTATTGTAGGGGTCCCATTCGGCAATTTGGGTTCCCGGTTCAATCGGCTTTCCGTTTTCAACATTGAGCTTAGCGCCATAGATTATTGAATGGGGTTCCCGACGGCCCTCACCTTCAATAAAAATTTGGCTATTCCGATTCATAACCACCAGCTTTCCATCGCCACCCCGAACCGTCTTAAGAGCAGAAAATTTTACCTTTCCAGGAATTTTTGATTCAAGAGTGGTCTGCTCCGCTCTCCGGCTTGCGGTACCGCCAATATGGAAGGTCCTCATCGTGAGCTGAGTTCCCGGCTCTCCAATTGACTGAGCAGCAATAACCCCTACGGTCTCTCCGATGTTGACGATCTTTCCCGTAGAGAGATCTCGGCCATAACATGAACTACAAATCCCCATTTTGCTCCGGCAGGTAAGAACAGACCTTATTTTTACCCTTTCAATTCCAACTTCTTCAATCTGTTTGGTTAAGTTTTCGTCTATTTCCTGATTGGCGTGAACAATAATATCTCCGGTATAAGGATCTTTGATATCATCAAGAGTTACCCGACCAAGAATTCGGTCCCCAATCGGCTCCACCACTTCGCCGCCTTCCATCAAAGGTGTCACATAAATTCCGTCAAAGGTACCACAATCATCCTCCGAGACAATAACGTCATGGGAAACATCAACAAGGCGTCTCGTCAAATAACCGGAATTGGCGGTCTTAAGAGCAGTATCAGCCAAACCTTTCCTCGCTCCATGGGTAGAGATAAAATATTGAAGCACATTTAGACCTTCGCGAAAATTAGCAGTTATCGGCGTTTCAATGATTTCTCCCGAAGGTTTCGCCATCAGACCGCGCATACCTGCAAGCTGACGGATCTGCTGAGCACTTCCTCTGGCACCAGAGTCAGCCATCATAAAAATGGAGTTAAGCACCCCCCCCCCCTTTGCATCGAGCGTAAGTTCCTGCTGCATTTCCTGAGCGACCTTTTCCGTGACATGCGCCCAGATATCAACAACTTTATTATACCGCTCCCCATCAGTAATTAGACCATTCTTATGCTGTTGTTTAATTTCTTCAACTTCTCTTTCTGCCTCAGTGATAAGCGCATTTTTTCGTTTCGGAATAATCATATCCGAAATCGAAATCGAAATCCCGGCTTGCGTAGCGTACTGATAACCCAAGTCTTTCAAGCGATCCGAAATAATAACCGTCTGTTTATTCCCACAAATTCGGTAACAGTGATCAATGAGATTAGCTAATTCTTTTTTATTCATCACCCGGTTAATCACCTCAAAGGGTATCCCCTCGGGTATAATCTCACTGAGGATTATTCGGCCTACCGTGGTGTCAACTTTTTCTCCCTCTATGACCACCTTGATTTCATCGTGGATTTTTACCTCTCCTTGGTCATACGCTATGCGTACTTCTGCGGGAGAAGAAAAGAAGCTTTTTTTGTGAAGGACCTGAGCTACCGTCAGCGAGACACTTTTATCCGCAAGATTCTTTTTCACTTCCTCGGGCAAATCATGGGGGCTGCCTGGTATTAAACCCAGTTCCTTTATCTTAACCTGATCTTTGAGAGATAAAATTCCTTTCTCGTAGTCTTCACGTATTTTAAAACGATTCTCAAAAATTTTATCTTTGGTTTCCCCTTTTCCTGTTTCTTGCTGTCGGGTAAGATAATAAAGACCAAGAACAATATCTTGCGTGGGAACAATGATTGGTTTCCCATTAGCAGGAGAAAGTATATTATTGGTTGACATCATCAACACCCGCGCTTCAATCTGAGCCTCAACCGAAAGCGGCACGTGAACTGCCATCTGGTCACCATCAAAATCCGCATTAAATGCCGAGCATACCAAAGGGTGAATCTGAATCGCTTTTCCCTCAATCAAGATTGGTTCAAAAGCTTGAATGCCTAAACGGTGTAACGTTGGAGCACGGTTGAGCATAATGGGGTACTCATAAACAACTCCTTCCAGAATATCCCACACCTCTGGGGTCTCTTTTTCTACCATCTTTTTGGCGCTTTTGATATTTGTGACATAGCCTTGAGCAATCAGTTGGTGGTACACAAAGGGTTTAAAGAGCTCGAGCGCCATCTTTTTGGGTAGCCCGCACTGATGCAACCGCAACTCTGGTCCAATCACGATGACCGAACGCCCCGAGTAGTCCACCCGTTTACCCAGTAAATTCTGCCGGAAACGGCCTTGTTTTCCTTTGAGCATATCGCTGAGAGACTTCAGCGGCCGCTTGTTCCGGCCTGTCACGATCTTGCCTCTTCGTCCGTTATCAAAAAGGACATCGACCGCTTCCTGAAGCATCCGTTTTTCATTGCGAATAATAATCTCCGGAGCATCAAGCTCTTGGAGCCGTTTAAGGCGATTATTGCGATTACAAACCCGGCGATAAAGATCGTTTAAATCAGAAGCCGCAAACCTTCCCCCATCCAAGGGAACCAAGGGCCTGAGGTCGGGAGGAATAACGGGGATAACCTCTAAGATCATCCATTCCGGCCGATTTCCTGAATTAATAAAAGCATTCACCACTTTGAGACGTTTAGCCATTTTCTTCTTTTTAGCATCCGAAGAGGTTGCTTTCATTTCCGCCCGTAAGGACTCAGAAAGCTTTTCGAGGTCAATCTCTTTAAGAAGGGTCCGGATAGCTTCTCCCCCCATTCCCACAATAAATCCTTCTCCATGTTCGTTTCGGAGCTTAAGGTATTTCTCTTCGAAAACAAGTTCTCCTTTTTTTAATGGCGCATCTCCAGGGTCAATAACCACATACGATTCAAAATAAAGAACCTTTTCCAGCTCCCGAAGGGTCATATCAAGGACTGCTCCAATGCGGCTCGGGAGACTCCGGAGAAACCAGATATGGGCAACAGGAGCCGCAAGCTCAATATGCCCCATTCGTTCTCGTCTCACCTGGGAGGAGATGACTTCCACACCACACTTTTCACACACCACACCTCGATGTTTTAAACGTTTATATTTGCCGCAATTACACTCGTAATCTTTAACCGGTCCGAAAATTTTGGCACAGAAAAGCCCGTCTCGCTCTGGTTTAAAAGTCCGATAATTTATCGTCTCGGGTTTTTTTACTTCCCCATGTGACCACGAGCGAATCAGCTCTGGTGAAGCGAGCGATATCTTCACCGCACTATATTGGGAGGGATTCTTTGGTTTACCGAATAAACCTAATTGACTATCCATAGTTATTTATACCCTCTTATAGCTTGACGTAATAAAACCCTTACTTTATTTTTAAAAAGAGAGATATTATTGTTCCTCAACTAACGCAACATTTAAGCAAAGCCCTTGAAGCTCATTAATGAGCACATTGAATGACTCCGGGATCCCAAGTTCCAAGGTATTATCGCCTTTGATTATTTTTTCGTACATCTTGGTTCGCCCCCAAACATCATCCGCTTTAACAGTTAAAAACTCCTGAAGCGTATGTGCTGCTCCATAAGCCTCGAGAGCCCAAACCTCCATCTCCCCTAAACGCTGCCCGCCAAACTGCGCCTTTCCCCCCAAGGGCTGTTGGGTAATTAATGAATAGGTACCAATAGAGCGAGCGTGAATTTTATCTTCAACTAAATGGTGAAGCTTCAGCATATAAATCGTGCCTACCGTTATTTTTTTGTGAAAAGCTTCTCCTGTTCGTCCGTCAAACAAAATCGTCTGGCCATCTTCAGGCAAATCAGCTAATTTAAGTAAACGGCTTATCTCTTTTTCCGAAGCACCTTCAAAAACTGGGGTAGACATATAAACACCCGATTTCATCTTTTTGGCCACAGAGGCTACTTCTTCATCAGTAAGAGAATCGAGAAGTTGGTCGATAGTGGCGTTAACGTAAATTTCCTTAATGAAGTTTCTAAGCTTTGCGGGCGAATAATTATTTTCTAACATTTCGGAAATTTTATAACCAAGCCCCTGTGCCGCCCATCCCAAATGGGTTTCCAGGATCTGACCAACATTCATACGTGAGGGGACGCCTAAGGGATTTAAAACAAATTGAACCGGTGTCCCGTCCTCTAAATAAGGCATATCCTCTTTCGGCAAAACGCGTGATAATACTCCCTTATTCCCATGACGGCCTGCCATTTTGTCTCCCACGGACAACCGACGTTTTACCGCGATATCTACCTTCACCATCTTAATCACTCCGGGTGGAAGTTCATCCCCGGCCTTAATCCGCCCTATCTTGGTTTCAAAAATAGTATTAATAAGGTTAATTTGTTTTTCATAGTTATCCAAAATTTCCGAAATCCTGACTTCCTCTTGTTCAGCATCTTTGAGATGAATATCTCTTAACTTTTCAAAGGGAATCCGGTCAAAGTCTGATTCAGTAATGACTAGTTTTTTTTCAACCGCAACCTTTCTATCGCTCCCGATTATTTTTGCAAGGGAAATCTTCCCCACCACTGACTTCTTTATTTTACTTTTAGCACTTTCCTTGAGAATTAAAATCTCATCTTGCTGGTCTTTTAAAAGCCGGGCACGCTTTTCATTTTCAATCGAGCGGGTTCGCTCATCCTTGTCAACTCCTTTTCGGTTAAATACTTTGACGTCGATAACCGTACCCTCTACGCCGGGAGGAACCTTTAGTGAGGTATCTTGCACATCCTTAGCCTTTTCCCCAAAAATCGCTCGCAATAGTTTTTCTTCTGGTGAAAGCTGCGTTTCACCTTTCGGGGTAATCTTGCCAACCAAAATATCCCCTGCTTTTACTTTTGCCCCAATTCGGATAATGCCGCTTTCATCTAAATCCCTTAACGCATCCTCACCTAAATTAGGTATATCCCGGGTTATTTCTTCTTTGCCCAGTTTCGTATCACGGGCCATAACCTCAAATTCTTCAATGTGGACAGAAGTAAAACAATCATCCTCTACCAATTCTTCATTGATAAGGATTGAGTCCTCAAAATTATATCCTCCCCAAGGCATAAAGGCGACTAACACATTCCGGCCTAAGGCTAACTCACCAGTCTCAGTACCCGGGCCATCAGCAATGATTTCTCCTTTATAGGCCTGATCTCCTTTTTTCACAATTGGCTTTTGGTTAATACAGGTATTCTGATTGGAACGGTGATATTTAATAAGGTTATAAATATCCACGCCAGTCCCTAACGTGTCTTCTTCATTTTCGCCACAGCGCACGACAATACGAGAAGAGTCTACACTCTCCACCACCCCACTTCGTTTTGCCACCACCGCCACCCCAGAGTCTTGTGCCACTATTTTTTCCATCCCGGTTCCGATGAGCGGCGCGTCGGTAACCATAAGAGGCACAGCTTGGCGCTGCATATTAGAGCCCATTAAAGCTCGGTTGGCGTCATCGTGTTCTAAGAAAGGAATTAACGATGCAGCAACACTTACTAATTGGTTCGGGGAAACATCCATATATTCTACTTCTTCAGGACTTACTCGAATAAATTCCCCTGTCTTTCGCGCATCAACAAGTTCGGTAATAAAATTTCCTTTTTCGTCGACAGGTGCATTCGCTTGGGCAATAATATGGTTTTCCTCTTCTAATGCCGAAAGATAACACACCTCATCGGTAAGTTTTGAATTAACCACTTTCCGATACGGTGTTTCTACAAATCCAAATTCATTCACCCGCGCATAGGTACTCAAGGACGCGATAAGACCGATGTTCGGGCCTTCCGGAGTTTCAATCGGACAAATCCTTCCGTAATGAGTGGGATGGACATCTCGAACCTCAAATCCAGCACGCTCGCGGGTTAGCCCCCCCGGTCCTAAAGCACTCAAGCGGCGCTTATGAGTGATTTCCGAAAGGGGATTGGTTTGATCCATAAATTGCGAAAGCTGACTGGATCCAAAAAACTCTTTTATCACTGCTGAGACCAGTTTTGAGTTAATAAGGTCGTGGGGCATGAGGGTCTCTATTTCTTGCAGGCTCATCCTTTCTTTGATAGCTTTTTCCATCCGCACCAAACCAATGCGGTACTGGTTTTCCACCAGTTCTCCGACAGAACGGACGCGACGGTTCCCGAGATGATCAATATCATCAACGTTTCCCTCACCATTTTTAATTTTTATAAGATACCTTACCCCCTCTAAGATATCTTCTTTGGTAAGAGTTCGAACATCTAAAGGAACCTTTACCCCGAGCTTAAAGTTCAGTTTGAGTCGCCCAACTTTAGCCAAGTCATAGCGATCCGGGTTGAAGAAAAGATTGTTGAAAAAATTTATGGCTGCTTCTTTTGTTGGGGGATCACTCGGACGAAGGCGGCTGTAAATTTCAATGATCGCGTCATCCAGTGAGGAGATTTTATCAATCAATAAAGTATTTCGAATAGATTGTTCATTGTTTTCAAAATAAAGAACTTTAAAAGATTGAATGCCGTACTTTTTGAAGGTCGCTAAGGCCTTCGGGTCAATTTCCTGATTACAACGGATGAGGACATTCCCGGTTGCAGGATCGATGACATCAGAAGCGCTTATTCTTCCGATCAAAGCCTCTTCTTTTATCGGAAGGCTATTAATGTGGGCAGCATTTAACTTATTAATAATTGATTGGGTAATCTTCCTGCCTTTCTTCACCAAGACCTCACCCGTGGTGGGATCTTCGATATCAAGAGGAGATCTATCACCTTTTAAAAATTCAGGCTGAAATACCCGAATAAACTTATCTCCCTCCAAAAGAATCTCTTCCGAAGGGTAATAATAATTAAGAAGTGCTTCCTCAGAATATCCCAAAGCCTTCAAAAAAACCGTCACCGGGAACTTCCGGCGGCGATCAATGCGAACATAAATGAGGTCTTTAGGATCAAACTCAAAATCAATCCAGGACCCTCGATGGGGAATAATGCGTGCAGAAAATATAAGCTTCCCGCTGATATGACTCTTTCCCTTATCGTGATCGAAAAAAATCCCCGGAGAGCGATGGAGCTGGCTGACGACTGCTCGTTCCGTGCCGTTAATGACAAAGGTGCCATTGTCCGTCATTAAGGGAACTTCTCCGAAATAGACTTCTTGCTCTTTTACGTCTCGTATGGTCTGGGCCCCTTGTTCAGCATCACCATCCCACACCACCAAACGAACTAAAACTCTAAGTGGCGCCGCATATGTCATGCCCTTCTCTCGACATTCTTCAACATCGTATTTGGGCTCACCAATGATATAACGGACGAATTCAAGTGATGAGGATTCAACAAAATCCTTTATCGGAAAAACACTCTTAAACACCCCTTGAAGACCAATATTCTCCCTTTCTTCAGGAGAAATATCTTTCTGAAGGAACTGTTCATAAGACTTCTTTTGGATATCAATAAGATTCGGGATGTCGATAATCTTTTTGATTGAGGAAAAATCTTTCCTCATGCGATGATTATGCATCACCCAATCTTTATTTATTAATTCCATAATAATTTAAGTTCCTCATTATTGTTTGCCGATCACATAAAATTTTCTTTCTTCCCGAGTTATTTTATTTCCACGGTTGCGCCAGCTGATTCTAACTGTTTTTTGATGTTTTCAGCATCTTTCATGGGAATGCCTTCTTTAACAGGCTTAGGAGCTCCATCAACCAAGTCTTTAGCTTCTTTGAGTCCCAAGTTCGTGATCGCGCGGACTTCCTTAATCACCTGGATCTTTTTATCTCCCACAGTAACCAGGATCACATTAAATTCGGTCTTCTCTTCTCCTTTTGGAGCCTCAGCTGCGGATGCCCCACCTGCCATGACTGGAATTGCTGCTGCGGCGGCGGAAACCCCGAATTTCTCTTCGAGCTCTTTAACCATTTCCGATAGCTCCAGGACAGTCATGCTTTCGATAAACTTAACAACATCTTCTTTCGTTATAGTAGCTGCCATATTACTTACCTCCTGAAAATAAATTACAACTAAACTAACCTTCCTTTATTGTTAGCTCTCTTTCTTTTGCTTTATTGCCTCTAATATCTGAACCAACTTTTGAGGAACTCCCATCAAAACATTAACCAATCTCTGATGAGGTGCCCGCAATAAAAAGAAAAATTTTGCAAGTAACACTTCCCGGCTCGGAAGATCGGCGAGTCCCTCAATGTCTTTTTTGAAAAGAACCCTCCCCTCGAGCATTCCGCCTTTTATCTCCAGCTGCTCATGCTCTTTTTTAAACTCTTTCAGTACCTTACAAGGTCGTGAGGGGTCTCCCTTGGCAAATATTAATGCTGAGGAACCAGTAAAAAATTTTTCTAAAGATTCAAGCTCAGTATCTTTGACTGCCTTGCTGATTAAAGTATTTTTTACCACCCGGTAGTTACTTTCCACCCCCCGGAGAGATTTACGAAGCTTTGTTATTTTTTCTACATTTAACCCCGTAAAGGTAGAAAGGATGACCAAGCGCGAGTTTTGCATCTGATCACGAATTTCGTTTATTATTTTTTCTTTTTGATTCCGTAACACTTTTCCTTCCCCTAACGAATAAAGTTTTTAACTGAAGCAGGGTCAATTTTAACTCCTGGTCCCTGTGTGGATGACAAAGAAATATTTTTTACGTAAACACCTTTGCTGGTAGGTGGCTTCAGCTTGAATATTGTCTCCACCATCGCAATGATATTATCTTTTAATTTTTCCAGTCCAAAAGAAACTTTTCCTACCGGCGCAAGAACAATGCCAGCTTTATCCACTTTAAACTCAATCTTTCCAGCTTTGAGTTCCTGAACCGTTTCTTTAATATTAAAAGTCACAGTCCCTGTTTTGGGATTAGGCATAAGGCCTCGTGGTCCCAAAAGCTTACCAATTTTTCCAACCGATCCCATCATATCCGGAGTCGCCACTGCGCGATCAAACTCAAACCAGCCCCCCTTAATCTTTTCGAGTAGCTCCTCACCTCCCACATATTCTGCACCCGCTTCTTTGGCCTCTTTTTCCTTCTCTCCTTTTGCAAACACCAAAACACGAACTTCCTTTCCGGTACCATGGGGTAACTGGACAGTTCCCCGGACCATCTGATCCGCCTTGCGGGGATCAACGCCAAGTCGGGTCGCAACCTCTATCGTTTCATTAAACTTAGCGAACGCATTACCTATGACTAGGTTTAGTCCTTCTTCTAATTCATAGAGCTTCGAACGATCAACTTTCTCAATGGCTTGACAGTATTTTTTTCCTTTGTGTCCCATGATCCTTTTCTTTACTCCTACTCAATAATGGTTATTCCCATACTACGAGCGGTGCCCTCAATCGTTTTCATTGCTCCTTCCAAATCAACCGCATTGAGGTCAGGCTTTTTTGTTTTCGCAATTTCTACAATTTGTTCTCGGGTAACTTGTCCGACCTTGGTTTTATTCGGCTCTCCAGAACCCTTAATAATTCCTGCTGCTTTTTTGAGTAAAACCGAAGCAGGAGGTGTCTTGGTTATAAATGAAAAACTCCGGTCCTGATAAACCGTAATAACCACTGGAATGATAAGCCCTTCCTCAGATTGCGTCTGAGCATTAAAGGCTTTACAAAATTCCATGATATTAACCCCATGTTGGCCCAAAGCTGGTCCCACCGGTGGGGAGGGATTAGCCTTTCCTGCTGGGATCTGCAATTTAATATTAGTAAGGACTTTTTTGGCCATAGATCATATTTCCTTTTTTTCAAAGTTTCTAATTTTTCTTAACTTGAAGAAAGTCTAGTTCTATCGGAGTAGAACGGCCAAAGATACTTACCAGAACCCGAAGGCGCCCTTTATCCGGCTTCACCTCTTCTACCAATCCATTAAAATTAGTGAATGGACCATCAACGATCCGCACACTATCGCCCTTTTCAAAAACTGTTTTTGGTTTTGGTTTTAAAGTACCTTGGGTAATTTGATTGATAATTTCTTTCACATCTTTTTCTGAGACCGGAGTTGGCTTATTCCCTTCTCCCACAAAACCGGTTACCTTAGGAGTATTCTTCACAATATGCCAGGTTTCATCATTGAGATCCATGTTCACGAGGATATAGCCCGGGAAGAATTTTCGTGAGGTGGTTTTTTTTTCGCCTTTTACTAATTCCACTACATTCTCAGAAGGAACCAAAACTTCCCCGAAAAATTCGGTTTTATTATTCCCTTTAATCCTCTCCTGCAACATCTCTTTCACCCTATTCTCATACCCAGAATAAGTGTGGACAACATACCATTGTTTGGTCATGGATCCTTGAGTCCTCTTTTCCTTAACCTAAAATTATTCGAATTAAAAATGAAAGCCCCTGATCCACAATAAATAAAAAAACAGCTATAATTAAAACAATAACCAGCACTACCGAGGTTGACGCGATAGTCTCTTTTCGAGTGGGCCAGTTGACCTTTTTCAGTTCTGCCTTAACCTCATGAAAAAATTGGATAATTTTTTCCCACACGTTGAAATCCTAAACCTAAGGTTATATGAATATTAGTAATTAAATAAATCACCAAGCAGGCCAGGAGGGATTTGAACCCCCATCCCCCGGATTTGGAGTCCGGTGCTCTAGCCGTTAGAGCTACTGGCCTAAATAAAAACTTCCTGCCCACCTTAACCGGGTTCAATTTTTTTATTTGGTCTCTTTATGAAGAGTGTGCGCCTGGCAAGAGCGACAATATTTTTTCATTTCCAGTTTTTTAGGCGTAGCCTTTTTATTTTTTGTGCTTGTGTAATTTCGGCGCTTACATTCGTTGCATGCTAAAATAATAATTTCTCTCATGACTAAACACGTATCTCTTAAATTTTACGAGTTCAATTAGCTTCCGGTATCCGATCCAGCCACACAACCGGTTATTCTATAATTTCACTAATTACTCCAGCCCCTACTGTCCGCCCTCCTTCACGAATCGCAAACCGCAACTCCTTCTCCATCGCTATCGGCGTGATTAACTCTATTTCCATCCTGATATTGTCTCCCGGCATCACCATCTCTACCCCGTCCGGTAACTTCGCTACTCCGGTTACATCCGTCGTCCGAAAATAAAACTGCGGCCGATATCCATTGAAAAACGGCGTGTGACGCCCGCCTTCTTCTTTCGTCAATATGTATACCTCTGCCTTAAACTTCTTGTGCGGCGTTATGCTCCCGGGCTTCGCTACCACCTGCCCCCGTTCTACTTCTTCTCTCTTCGTGCCTCGCAACAATACCCCAATGTTATCTCCCGCACGCCCCTCATCCAGTATCTTCCTAAACATCTCTACCCCGGTACATACGGTCTTCTGCGTCGGCGTAAAACCTACGATCTCTACTTCGTCTCCTACTTTAATAATCCCACGCTCCGCTCGCCCCGTTACCACCGTCCCTCTACCCGATATAGTAAACACATCCTCGATCGGCATTAAAAATGGCTTGTCAATATCCCGCGCCGGCTCCGGTATCCGCGCATCAATCGCATCCAGCAATTGCTGAATACACTGATACTCCTCTACACCCTGATCCTTTGACTCCGACTGCATCGCCTTTAAGGCACTTCCTCGGATAATCGCTATATCATCCCCAGGAAATTCATACTGGGTTAATAACTCCCGTACCTCCAATTCCACTAACTCAATCAGCTCCGGATCATCTACCATATCTACTTTGTTTAAAAATACCACGATATGGGGTACCCGTACCTGCTTTGCTAACAAAATATGCTCCCGCGTCTGAGGCATTGGCCCGTCTGCTGCACTTACTACCAAAATCGCCCCGTCCATCTGTGCCGCCCCGGTAATCATGTTCTTTATGTAATCCGCATGCCCAGGACAATCAATGTGCGCATAATGTCGCTTATCAGTCTCATACTCAACATGCGCTATCGCAATCGTTAACCCCCGCTCCCGCTCCTCAGGCGCTTTATCAATCGAATCATACGCCATATACTCTGCCTTGCCTTTTAACGACAAATATTTCGTGATCGCTGAGGTCAACGTCGTCTTCCCATGATCTACATGCCCTATCGTCCCTACATTAACATGCGGCTTCGTCCGCTCAAATTTCTGCTTCGCCATGATTACTCCTTATGACTAAGAGGTTACTAAAAGGAGCCCACGACCGGGATTGAACCGGTGAACCCCTTCCTTACCAAGGAAGTGCTCTACCAACTGAGCTACGTGGGCAAATATGGAGCGGGAAACGGGATTCGAACCCGCGACCCTCAACTTGGAAGGCTGATGCTCTAGCCAGCTGAGCTATTCCCGCCAATTATAAAATGGTGGAGAGGGGAGGATTCGAACCTCCGAAGGCATTAGCCGACAGATTTACAGTCTGTTCCCTTTGGCCGCTCGGGAACCTCTCCTCATATTTTTCTTGGAAGTTCTTTGATTATAATAACCGAAAATAATTATATTTTTCAGTGGAGCTGGCGATGGGAATCGAACCCGCAACCTGCTGATTACAAATCAGCTGCTCTACCGTTGAGCTACGCCAGCAGATAAATTTGTAGAATAAATATATTTTTTATTAAAATCAAGAAAAAATTGTTTTAGCCTTTAAAAAATTTGAGGATTTTTAGATAAAAAAAGAAAAATTTGCATTCTTGTTTGAACCCCATTTTTAATCAATTTTCACGATAAGAAGGTAAGAAAGTTTTTTCAAATATATTTAATATGTTGGATAAAATTTTAGGCTCAAGCCTGACGAACAGGTTCTTTCCCAAAAAACGCCATCTGCGCCGCTAACTTAATGGCATTAATAAGACTTTTTGGGCTTGCCTTACCGGATCCCGCAATGTCATAAGCCGTTCCGTGGTCAACCGAAGTTCTAATGATCGGCAGCCCGAGGGTTACATTAACCGCATCCTCAAAGTGCAGAATTTTTAAGGGAATGAGACCTTGATCATGATACATGCAAATTACAGCATCATAATGCCCTTTAACAGCAAAATAAAACAATGTATCCGGTGGAAAAGGACCCAGGACATTAATTCCTCCCTCTCGCGCTTTTTTGATCATCGGGTCAATAATTTTTTCTTCCTCTTCCCCAAAAAGTCCTCCCTCTCCAGCATGAGGGTTTAAGGCAGCAACTGCCACCCTCGGTTTCTTGATCCCAAAAAATTCCTTCAAGTATTTATGGGTTAGATAAATACAAGAAAATACTTTCTCAGGCGATAAAACTTCAGGTACCCTCCTCAAAGGAAGGTGAATGGTGGCTAAAACAACTTTCAGCCTTTTCCCAGCAAGCATCATAGCGTATTCTTTAGTGTTAGTCTTTTCTGCCAAAAGCTCTGTGTGGCCAGGGTAGGTATATCCGGCTAACGCCATAGCTGCTTTATTGATCGGGCATGTCACCATTCCGTCAATTTTCTTTTCTAAAGCCAAGTGGATTGCCTTTTTGATATAACCTACCATAGCATCACCAGTATCTTTGTTTGGTTTTCCAAAAAAAACCTGGTCGGGATTTAATTTTGATAAAGCAAGTAAGTTTATTATCTTTTCTTTTTTATTATCTTTCTTAATCTCTTCGACCGAGCGTAACTCTAAAGCAGAACCAAGCAATTTCAACGTGTTACCCATTAGTTTCCAATCGCCTAAGACAAGAGGTAAACAGGCATCCCAGACGGAGCTTTCTTCTAAAGCCTTAACAATAATCTCAGGCCCAATTCCAACCGGATCGCCCATCGTAATCCCAATAATTGGTTTTTGGGTGGAATTTTTCATAAAAAACTTTTCCTATTTTCCAATACAAAATTCAGCAAAAATCTGGTCTAAAATCTCCTCAGTCGTGGTTTCACCCACTATTTCCCCAAGGGAATCAAGCGAACACTTTAAATCAACCGCAATAAACTCCTGAGACATGCCTGCTTCCAGACTTTTTATTGCTTGGCTAATCCCTCCAGCTGCTTTTTCAAGGCTAATTTTATGGTGCAATCGGTTAATAAAAACCGGTGGAGAAGAGATTTCTTTCCGCTCAATAATCAAGCCATGGATAATTTTTTTAAGCTCCTCAAGACCCTGGTGATATTTAGCTGAAACCGAAACCACCGAATTATTCTTTAATGCCAGAGGAACCGACGAAGGGTTCAATGCTGCTGGTAGATCAGCTTTATTAAGCACGATAACCATCTTTTTTCGCTGAAACTCTTCAAAAATTGCCTGATCGTTTTCCGTAAGGGGAGAACTTTGATCAAGAACGAATAAGACCAAGTCAGCTTGAGAAGCTTTTTCACGGGTCCGGTTGGTCCCTTTCTCTTCAATCGGGTCAGTTATGGTATAAGACGGAAGTCCCGCAGTATCGATAATAGTTAATGGTATTCCAAAAATGTTTATATTTTCTTCAATCGTATCCCGGGTGGTCCCAGGCAAATGACTAATTATGGCTCGTTCTTCTCCCAGAAACGCATTAAGAAGACTCGACTTTCCCACATTTGGCCGCCCGATAATAGCAGTTTTAACCCCTTCGCGAAAAAGTTTTCCTTCTTGATACGTTAAAAGGAGTTCCTTGAGCCCGCCCTCAAAACCTTTTAATTTCCCCAACACTTCCTCGGTTGAGAAAATCTCAATTTCTTCCTCTGGAAAATCAATCGCTGATTCAATATGGCTGACCAATGAGATTAAGCTTTTTTTTAACCCGTGAATTTTTTCTGTTAAAATGCCGCCCAGTTGCGACGCTGCCTGCAGCAGAGCTGATCCTGTCCTAGCTTGGATAAGGTCAACAATGGCTTCGACTTGGGTTAAGTCAATTCGTCCGTTAAGAAAGGCCCGGCGGGTAAACTCTCCCGGTTCAGCCGAACGAACCCCCTGGTGACTTAAAACCAAATTAAGGATCTTTTCCAAAATTAAATACCCGCTATGGCACTGAATCTCCACTACATCCTCTCGAGTATAAGAGGCAGGGGCAGGCATATACGTAAGGAGAACTTCATCGATCACTTCTTGAGAGGAAGGATCTATTACCACACCAAAATGAAGGCGGTAAGGTTTCAATAATGGGTTGATCTTATTTTTTTTTCGGAAAATTCGCTCTGCTACATTTCGTGAAAAAGGACCACTTATTTTTATTATCCCGATTCCCCCAATCCCCACGGGAGTGGCCAAAGCCGCTATGGTATCGTGGGTATTCATAAAGTCTGGCTTTACAGCTTTATGATCTATGAGCAAGGTTCCGGGGGGAAATGATCACCTTTTTTAACTTTCCTTCCCCCTCACTTTTAGCCGTAAGATCTGGATGATTTTGGAGGGTAAGGTAGATCACACGGCGTTCCTGAGGATTTAAAAGTTCAGTAGCGACTGATTTCTTCTGTCGTTTTGCTTGACTCCCCAATTTTTGGGCTATAATTGCTAAGTTGGCTTCCCGTCGGTGCCGATAATTTTCAGTATCCACAATAATAGGAATTCGGTCTTCTGGTTTCTGGTTAACCATTTTACTAATTAAATATTGAATGGCATCTAAGGTCTGACCTTTTTTCCCAATAAGGAGTCCACTCCCGTCTCCCTTGATAGTTAAAAAAACTTTTTTATCAATTAATTCGGCCCGTACGGAACTTGGTATTTTTGCCAGTCGAAGGATTTCTGTTAAAAAATTTTGAGCTTTTTCCTTTTTTTCTTCTACGGGGTCTCGCATTAGACTAGCCTTAATTTTAGCCTTTTTTGAACCAATCAGCCCAAATAAACCTTGAGAACCATCTGAAGTAACTTCGATACTGAGCTTTTCCTTGGGGACATTAAAAAATTGAGCCGCTTTTTCTATAGCTTCATCAACGGTTTTAGCTTCAAATTCAATCGTTTCCATCTTAACCTCCTAAGAGACTCGCTTATCAATATAAAGTTGTTGAAAGATTTGGAGAATATTATTTACCAGCCAATAAATAACCAGGCCCAAAGGAAATTTTAGAAACATAAAGGTAAAAACAATGGGCATGGCGAGCATCATCTTGGCTTGAGTTGGGTCACCAGTAGTCGGTGTCATTTTTTGCGTGATGAACATCGAAGCCCCCATCAACACCGGGGTGATATAATACGGGTCATACGCTGAAAGGTCTTTCATCCATAGCATAAAAGGGGTATGTCTTAACTCAATAGAACCTAAGAGCACCCAGTAAAAAGCAATAAAAATAGGAAATTGTACTAACATCGGGAGACACCCGCCCAAGGGATTAACCTTATAGGTTCGATAAAGATTGAGTAATTCTCGGTTAAGTTGTTCCTTGTCACTTGCGTATTTTTTCTTTAATGCTGTCATCTGGGGCTGAAGGTCTTTTAGCGCCTTCATTGACTTGTAGCTTTTGTGGGTAAGGGGAAAGAAGATAGCTTTTAAGATTATCGTAAGTAGAATGATAGCCCAACCATAATTATGGGTAAGCTTATTTAAATATTTTAATATATAGAGGAGGGGCTTGGCAATAACATCAAACATTCCGAAATTAATAACTTTTTCAAGATCTCTCCCCAAAGACCTAAGTATATCAATGTCCTTCGGGCCACAATAAAACCCATAAGAAAAAAGCTCCCTTCCCCCTTGCGGAGAAGATTTTAGTTTTTCAAAGCAATTAATAAGAACCGATTCGTTATCAGTTTTAACGATCTCCGCAGAAAGTAAGCCCTGGTTGTTGGGCAAAAAAGCAGCTAAAAAATATTTATCTTCGTACCCCACCCAACGAACCCCTTGGGGAAAGGATTTGTCACCTTCATTAAGACTTTTTAATTTTATTTCATTAACCTTTCCATCCACATAAGCCGCGGGGCCGATAAAGCCAAGTTTTGAATTATAATCTTTCGTAGGATCAAGTTTTCGCACCCAGGTAATTACTGCTCCCTGGGGTAAAGAAAGGGGCGCCGGGGAAGTAACGTCAACGGTAATTTCTATTAAATAATTTTTTGGAGAAAAAATGAAAGTCTTTTTAACGAACACCCCTTCCGAAGTTTTTCCCAAAAATATTATCGCACCTTTATCTTGATCCCCTGTAAGGTTTAAAGTTTCTCGATCAGGCTCAAACGGAATATCAAGGGCCTCAGTCCCTTTTTCCCAGACAAGCGATAAACCAAAAGGGTATTCGCCGTTTTCTTTACCGGTAACCATTTCGATTGGCTTACCTTTTTCTCCCAATTGAGCAAAATATTTTTTTAAAGACCAACGTTTTAACGTAGCACCATGAGAAGAAAACACCGCCGAATACAGAGGGGTTTCTACCTTGATTTCTTTTTCTGGCATAGACACACCATGGGGAGCCGAAGGATAGGAATCCAATTTTTTTTCTTCTAAAACTTCTCCGACTTTTTTTTCAGGCATTGGTGTCTCAACTGTTCCTCCTGCTTTTTTTGGTGGCTGCTGCTTTTTAGGCGGAGCAAAATAAGCATCAAACAAATAAAGCACCAGTAGTGAAAGGACAACCGCCAAAAGAACCCTTTTATCCATTAATTCTCCTTAACCAAATATTAAATTTTGTTATTTAACCGGTGGTACGGGATCCCATCCTCCAGGATGCAAGGGATGACATCTCAAGACCCGGAATAGCCCTAACTTTATTCCCAAAAAAACTCCATGGGTATTAATCGCCTGAATAGTATAGTGCGAGCAGCTAGGGGCAAACCGGCAAGAGGGGGGAAGGAAAGGCGAAATCAATACTTGGTAAGCACGAATAAGACAAATGAATATATTCTTCATAAAAATGAACAGGCTAAATCCGGCTTGCGTAGGTCAGATGCGCTTAAAAAAATCAATCATTTCTTTAGAAAGAGCAGAATATTTTAGATAAGTTGAATCTGGTTTAGCAATAAATAAAATGTCACTCGCTTCTGGTAATTGCTCTTTGTGTAATCTAAAAAATTCTCTCAACAAACGTTTCACCCGATTTCTTTTTACTGCTCCCCCCACTTTTTTGCTAACCGTGATTCCTAATCTCCGTATTGGTTCGTTGTTGCCGGAAAAAATAATGATCAAAAAATTTTGCGTGTTATATCGGATACCCTGTTTAGTTATTTCGAGGAATTCCGATCTTCTCGTTATCCGTTCTTTTTTTTTTAACCTAAAAGCTCCCATCAAATGAGGGCGTTCTTTGCTAAAAAGATGGTGGCACCCATCAATCTTTTAATTTAAGATGTCAAGGTTATTGAAAAAATTATCAGAAAAACCAATGGTCAAACGGTTAGCCTTTTTCTTCCTTTAGCTCTTCGATTTTTTAAAACCAATCGACCAGCTCTGGTTCGCATTCTGGCTCTAAATCCATGGGTCCGTTTACGGCGATAATTATTCGGTTGAAATGTTCTTTTCATTCTTTTTCTCCAAAATTTAGAAATTTTACCCTATTCATTTTTATTGTCAAGTCCTACTCCTTTTTTATCCTTACAACCCAGGCTCCTTTCTCAAAAATTTTTGGTCCTTGTTTTCCCCCGATCACGAGGTTTCCTTCTCGGGAAAAAATTATTTCATTATCATCAATAGATTTAATATTAACATCAACCGGGGTGTTGGAAGAACCAAAAGGAAATTGGGCATAAGAATATTTCGGAGGAACAAGAAAGGCTATTTTAAACAGACAAATAGCGATTACCGTAATGACTATTTTTAGATATATATCCATTTTGACCATGTTCAAACTCCTTTAAAAATTGTCTACTCTTGCAAGGGTACGGCTTCATCAACGAGCATCACCGGGATGTCGTCTTTAATCAAATATACAAGGTTGCAGTGACGACAAATGAGTTGTTGTTTTTCTTCCTGGTATTCAAGTTCTCCAGTACAACCTGTCTCGCGCACACATTTGGGGCACGCTAAAATATTAAGCAACTCTTTACTTAATGCCATAGCCTCCCTCCTCTTTCTGTTTTATTGATCAAAGCAAGCATTGTTTCTGTAACCTCCCAAACTTCTTTTACCGTTATTTCCTTCATGCACTCATTGGAAGAACACTTCCGCTTAAAACAAGGTTGACATTTGGTTGGTTTCATAATAACCCGGTGGCCTTCTCCATAGGGGCCAGTAAGTTTTGGGTCAGTAGGACCAAATAATGCAACTACCGGAGTTCCCATGGCAGAAGCTAAGTGCATGGGTCCTGAATCTGGGATAATGACAACATCAGCCTGCTTTTGTAAAAATGCCAGCTCATTTAACCCCCACATGCCGGCAGCGTTAATCGCAGCAAACCTCATCTTACCGGTAATCCGTTCGATCAAAGAAAAATCGTTTACGCTTCCGGTAAAAACAACCTGCGCCCCCGTCTTTTCCTGCAACCAATCTCCTAAAACCGCCCACTTTTCCTCAACCCACAACTTTGTTTTCCACCGAGTACTAGGGTGAAGAAGTATTAGAGGTTTATCAAGGGTTATCTCGTTCTCTTGCAAAAACTTTAATACTCGATCTCGATGATTTTGTCGAATGGGAATAAAAAATTCTGGATTCACACCAGAGCATCCCAAGGATTCAATCAAAAAAAGATATCTCTCAACCGCATGGAGTGGGGTTTTGGGGAAAGGAATTTTTTCGTTTAAAAAAATATGGGCTTTTTCTCGGACAGGTGCAAAACCCAGTTTTCGTTTTCCCCGGGAAATCCCTACAAATATCCCACTCTTTAATAACCCTTGAAAATCAATAACAAAATCATATGAACACGATCGCAAGTCTTTACAAAAAGCATTCCCTTCCTGAACAATCTGGGGCAATATGCCAAGGTTGCTTAATGCTCTTATCCATCTATTCTTTCGTGAAATAATGATTTGGTCAATCAGGGGGTGGTCCTTAATGAGTTCAGCGGCTTCTTCTTCAACCAACCAGGAAATTTTAGCATCAGGAAATTTTTTTCTCAATGGGATAAGTACTGGCAACGTCTGAATTACATCACCTAACGAACTAAGTTTAATGATAAGAATTTTCATCCCTTCACTTTTCGACAACCACCAGTCTCCAAAGAATAAAATTGTTTTGAATAAGTTTTTGTTTTTTTATTTAAGGAAAACAATAAAGGATGATATATCCCTTTGAAAAAGAAAACCCCCTCTTTTTGTCCTAAAGAGGGGGAGGTGCTCCCTATTCTTATCAATGATAAAAAGGAGAAAGCTTAAGCCTTTTTAGGAATGGTTACTAAAAGAAGTAAGCAATTCCAAGCCCATCCTTCTGCATATCTAATCCACCATTGTGCTTATAAAAACTAGCATTAGAAAGATGCTGGACTCCATAATTTCCCTGAAGTGCTACTTTTGGAGTAATAAACAAGTTAAACCCTACCCCGCCTTGGGAAAGAAAATTAAAATCATTAGGAAAATCTTTCATTGATAGATTAGTGTTGTACACTCCAATGCCAAGTTGGAAAAAGGGTTTAAAACAATTACTGATGAGGAAGTTGTAGCGAAAGAGTGCAGAAAGCCCAACACCATATCCACCTTGCTCCACAATATAATCGTACGTTGCCTCACCCAAGAGCTCGAAATTTCCCTTTAAAATTGATGGCCCAATTGGATCAGTAAGAACAACCCCATAGAGAATATCAAGGGGCACCATATCAATGTTCAGGTTACTATCAAAAGATTTGGCAAACCCTGAACCGATTTCTATCTCCTTGGTTCCTTTTTTAAGAAGATATGCATCATCTTCTGCCCAGGAAAAACTCGGAATAAAAACCAAACAAACAACAAATAAAATACCAACCCATCTCTCCGTCCTTCCTTTCATGTTTTTCCTCCTTTTTTCTTGCAAGTCTATCTTGAATTACAAATCAATTAAATTATTGGTCTAAACTTTTTTTATTATTTTTAATATATTGCAACTAATAAGACAAGCATTTTTTTAAGAAATCTTGAAATTTTTCATCATTTTCAATTTTAAGTTCTATCTTCAAAACTAACATATCACATTCTGGTAAGACAATCGTTTTCAGCTTCACCGCATCCTTTTCGGTGGTAACAAAAATAGAGTTTTTATCTATCCTTGTTAATTCCTTTGGATGATAGAAATGATGGTCAGGGAAAAACAGAGTTTCTTTTACCTCAGCTCCCATTTGAGAAAGAAAAGAGACAAAATATTCAGGCCGAGCCACCCCTGCTAAGGCATGCACTGTTTTACCGTGGAGGAAGTCCAAGGATAGTTTTTCTTGGGATGCAAGGCGCTCAAGTCCCACGGGAATACAATCAGCAAAAAAAATAGGGGCGTTGAGGTTAAACGAATGAATTATTTCTTTTATTTTTTCGTAATTCTTGTCCGCATGAGTAACCAAAACAAGATGCGCTCTTCGAATACTTTCTGGAGGTTCACGTAAATTTCCACGGGGAAGAAGATATCCGTTTCCTAAAGGATTGCGACCATCGAGAAGGAGGATATCTAAATCCCTTTTTAGTTTGATGTGCTGAAAACCATCATCCAAGAGAGCAACATCAATTGAAAAATTCTTTTGCGCGTATTCTCCTGCCAATCCTCGGCTTTTGCCGGTTAAGACTACTATTCCTGGCAATTTCTCGGCGACTAAAAAGGGCTCATCTCCCGCTTCACCAGGACCCAACCTCACCTTCTCACCATCAGAAACAACATTGGCGGCGCCTGAAGCGGCCCCTCTGTATCCCCGGCTTAAGACTCCCACCCGTTTCCCCATGCTTTGTAAGAGGCGTGCTAAATAAATTGTCGTGGGAGTTTTTCCTGTTCCGCCAACCGTGAGGTTTCCGATACTAATGACGGGGATCGAAAGCTTCCGGGCGCGAAGAAACCCAATGTGATAAGCTCTATTCCGAAGGATAATTGCCTGTTTGTAAAAGAAGGAAATTAAGGTCAAGGGTGAAAGCAAAATTTGCTTGCCCTTTTTCTTTTCAGGAGAAAAAGAATATTTTACAAAAGCATTCTGAAATTTATCTACTGCTCTCAAAAGCCTCCCCTGCTCATCAACTAAAGTGTTTTTTCACAATCAGTGACCATCACGAAAAAATCTTTCCCTTTTATGGAACGCGCGGTCAGCTATAAGAGAAATAATTGAGTTAACTTTTTGTTACTATGTGCAGGAAAAGGTCGCCACTATGGTTTCCCATACCCCTTTCCTTACCTTTCCCTTTAAGCCTCAAATAGGTCCCGGGATTGAGCCCCGGAGGAATCTTTACCAAAAACTTTTCCAGCTTCCCCCTTCTTCTTACAGCAATCTGCTTTTCGGTCCCGGTTGCAGCTTCTTCTGGCGTGATAGCTAAACGGTAATAAAGATCTTTTTCTTCCCCATTCTTTGGAAGAAAGAAAATCTTTTTTAACAAAAACACGGCCGCTTTTGCACCGATTTTCCCTATCAAGCTCCTTTTTTGCGCTGAATTTGTTGCCGTCGTAACGATATCTTTATTAAACATATTATTATAGATATTATTATAGGAGGTGCGGGTACCCCCCCCTTGACCCGAAAAAAAATACACCACCAAAAGCAACCCCTTTTGCGCCAAAAAAGACCTGGTTAAAAAACCGGTTGTCAAATCGAAAACCGTACCTGTTAAACTCGTGGCTTAGGTCATGGAAAACCTCCCGAGCAAAAGGGTTAGAAAATACATCCCGAAAAATGTCTTCCTGAGTATAGCCAAAACCATCTCCTGCTGCGCCCTGAGCAAATCCACAATCTCGTATCCGGTCATGCCGTTTCCTTTTTCCGGATCAATCAGAACGCCATAGGCTTCGCTGATCTCTTTGAATTTTTCCTCAGCATAGGAGTCATCAGGATTTCGGTCAGGATGGCACTTCAGAGCAAGCCTTCGATATGCTTTTTTTATCTCCTCATCAGAAGCATTGCGAGAGATATCTAAAATCTGGTAGTAATCTTTTGTAAAAAAATCTTTTCGGGCCATAGGGATGTCGGTTGAGTTTCCGTTTTAAATTATAATAATATAGTAATTAATATCATACTATCCGCCGCAAAATGAATTATTTTTTGGGGAAAAAGTAATTAATTTACCATTTATCAAAATTCCGTTATAATTTTCGCAAAAATTTTTAACTCTTTTTTTTAAGGGAGAAGAATATGAAAAAACTTGGAATCCACCTGTTTATTCTCTTCATTATCTTCGGATGTGCATCAACGGTTGAACAACTCCGAACCAAAAACCGGGAAAATTTGCTCCGCCTCTCCCTTGGAATGACCAAATTTGATGTTCTCCAAATCATGGGGACAGCAACCATAAAGTCGGTTAACAATCCTTATCGAGTAGAAACACCAAAAGGGAAAGATGGCTCGTTATACGAAGTATTATTTTACAATACTGATAAAAAAAAGAAGGGCGATTTGATTACTGACAGTGAACTGACCCCGCTTGTTTTTAAAGATAATGCATTGATTGGCTGGGGATGGGCATTTTTAAGCGAAGTCGTGCCAAACTACCAATACCAAATCGAAGTCCAATAATTCAAGATAGTGAATCCTTGCCCAGAGCAGGGGTTCACTATAACCATTCTTATTTTCATCTTTCATTAACTGAACCAAGGAGGGGACCATGCCTGAATTTACAACCCCATTTTCCGGACTCATTCATGATTAAAAACTTAACCCCCAAGAGTTAATCCGCGCTATTCGGTTTCTGGTTGCCACTGAATACGAATCGGTCCAGCTTTATATGCCGCTTGCTGAATCATTTGACAACAAAGTAGCCAAAAAAGTTATCAAAGACATTGCGGATGAAAAACAAGTCCACGCGGGTGAGTTTTCAAGGCTCCTAAAAGCACTCGCCCCGGATGAAGAAAAATTTTATCAAGAAGGCGCGGCAGAGGTTGAAGAAATCATTAAAAAATTAAAGAAAAAATAGGAGAGACCCGATGAAGAAGCTTACTGAGCTAAAAATAACCAATGTAATCCTTCTTACACTCTTCCTTTGCCAGGCTACCACCGGCTTAGCTCATCCATTGATTGGAGACGAATTATTTGAAATTCTCCACCCAACAGTGGGCGTCCTCCTGGTCCTCATCGGAACTATTCATATTATATTAAATTGGGTATGGGTAAAAACTAATTTATTGACCCGTTAAACTTACACAAGCGTCACGATCAAGGCGGTCAAAAGTTTAGAGTCTGCGGAAAGGGAGTATTGATTTTCAACAACGTTCCAAAGTTCTATTGATGAATACTTTGAACATAGTTTATCCAATATTTGGGTGGATTTTTTTCTGTGGAATAGCATGTTGTCTATTAATTATCTGGGCTATGCTATCGTTATACAGATTTAATAGTTATTTAAAGAAACATTACTATCAAAGATGACGAGAACTAGCATCAAAAGATACATTTTGGGGGGTTTTATATTTTCAAAGACAATGAAGAAGCCGATCAAACTCTCATGCGTTTGAAAAAAGCGGCTCGAATCAGTACACGGTATGCCCTTATTTGGTTTTGTATCTTTGCGCTCTCTCTTGTTTTGGGGTCCATTGTTTTTTTAATCTTAAAAAGGAGCAAGGGTTAAAGAAGAAATTAGAGGGGCGTTGTCGAAAACAACACTTTTCAAACCCGACCTAACGTCAACAAATTACTCACCAAGGAGGAGAGAAGCGTGCAATGATGGCTTCGGCAACTTTGATGCCGTCTACGGCTGATGACATGATGCCGCCGGCATATCCCCCGCCCTCTCCCGCTGGATACAGACCGCTGATGCTCGTCTGAAAATCTTTCCCCCGCACCAACCGCACCGGACAGGAGCTCCGCGTCTCCACGCCGGTCAACACCGCATCAGGCAGATCAAAACCTTTTAACCGACGGGCGAAAGCCGGGATAGCCTGTTTGATGGTGTCGCACACATAAGAAGGCAGAGCGTTTTGCAGGTCTGCAAGCACCACTGTCGGTCGGTATGTCGCCGCCACGTGTCCTAATTGTGTGGAAGACCGCCCTCTAAGGAAGTCAGATAGAAGCTGTACTGGCGCGGCGTAAGTTTCTCCCGCCAAGCGAAATGCCAAAGATTCCCATTCCCTTTGAAACCTGAACCCGGCAAGCGGATGATCATCACAAAAGTCTGCTGGCCCCACGTTGACCAGCAAAGCGGAATTGGCGTTCAATCCGCTTCGCACCTGAAGGCTCATGCCATTGGTGACAATGCCACCCGGCTCAGAGGCCGCGGCAATCACTTCACCACCGGGACACATGCAGAAGGTATACGCCGAACGGCCGTCGGGGGCGTGATACGCCAGTTTGTAGTCTGCCGGACCAACCCGCCGGTGTCCGGCAAAAGCGCCGTACTGGACGTGGTCAATAAGGCGCTGGGGATGTTCGACTCGCATGCCCACGGAAAACGGTTTAGGAATCATGTTTAAGCCGTTTTTAAGCAGCATGGTGAAGGTGTCCCGGCTGCTGTGGCCGATCGCAAAAACAGCGACTTCACACTCCCGGACATCGGCATCGTTTATTTCCAGCCCGCACAACCGACCATCGCGGACATGGAGGCCGGTCACCCGGTTCAAAAAATGCACCTTACCACCCAGACGGATGATCAATTCCCGGATCGTCCGCACCACCACCCGCAACTGATCAGTACCGATATGAGGCTTATTTGACACCAGAATTGCCGGCGGCGCGCCAGCACTGGCCAGTTCCTCCAAAACCTTGCGACACCGCAGGTCATTGATCAGCGTAGACAGCTTGCCATCAGAGAACGTGCCGGCTCCGCCTTCGCCGAACTGAGCATTAGACTCGGGATTGAGGACACCTTCCTGCCAGAAGCGCTCTACATCGCGGCATCGCTCTTCAACTGCCTTGCCCCGTTCCAGAATCACGGGCTGGTAGCCGGCCTGGGCTAAAATCAGCCCGGCAAACAACCCGGCTGGTCCGCTGCCCACCACCACCGGACGGTGTTCTAACATTTCCGAACCAGATTTTGCTGGCCGGTAGGACTCGTCAGGCGTTGGTATCACGTGATGGCCAAGGACTTTGCTGACAAGCTGTTCCTCGTGACGCAGGAAAACATCTACCGTATAGATCAATCTGATAGTTGTCTTTTTGCGGGCATCGATTGCCTGACGCCGGATCTCCCATGACAACAGATCCCGGGCAGGCACACGCAAAGAGTCAGCAATGGCGCGAACCAGATCATCGTGGGTATGGTCTAAGGGGAGTTTAATTTCAAAGATGCGTAACATGGTCACATCTGCGCGCTGTGCATCCCAGCCACATAACCCGAAGACCAGGCCCACTGGAGGTTAAAGCCGCCGCTGTCGCCAGTAACATCAAGCACTTCGCCGGCAGCGAACAATCCTTTTACTCGGTGTGATTCCAAAGTCTGGGCAGAGAAATCTCTGGTGCAGATGCCGCCCGCCATGACCTGCGCCTCTTTCCAGGAAAGCGAGCCGGTTATCTCAAAACTCCAGTTTTTCAGTGTTGTGGCGATGCGGATGCGCTCTTCCTGCGAAACCTGCCGGACAGGTTTGTGCTCCTCAACAATATTGGCTTCATGCAGAATGATGGGAATGAGCCGTTTGTGGATCAGACCAACAAGGGCGACATCGAGCGCTGCCTCGGGCCAGAAGGAAAACCTCTGGTCGAGGTTGCTCATGATCTGCTTCGCGCTCCAGAAAGGAAAGAGATCGAGCGCGAGGAATACCGGCTGCTGATCAAACTGTGCTTGAAGAGCACTCCGACTGAGCTGGAGAACCGGCGGTCCGGATAGACCGTATTCAGTAAAGAGAATCTCACCTTCTTCTTTGACTGCAAGCTTATCTGAAAGAACAAGAAGCGCTCGGGCAATGACTTTGACGCCTTTGAGTTTCGAACCAAAATGCGGGTTTACTTTAAGGGGAACCAGAGCCGGAAAAATAGGCGCAACCGTATGTCCCATTTTTTTTAGCACCTCAATTCCGCTCTCATTGCCGCCCAGGTGCGGCGCTGCTTTGCCGCCCGTGGTCACCACAACCCGGTCTGCCTGTTCCTCGCCCTCAGGCCAGCGCAGGATAAAGAAGTTATCCTTCCGGGAGACGCTCTCGATGTTTGTCTGCGTCCGTATGGCAACCCCCAAGCGCTCGGTTTCAAGACGCAGCACGTCGAGCACGGTAGAGGCCTGACCAGTCAAGGGAAAGACACGACCCTCGTCTTCCACCCGGGTGCATACCCCCAGGGCATTGAAGAATTCTAACGTCTTTGTTACCGGGAATTGGTTCAGGATCATTCTGATAAAATACATATCTGCGCCGTGAAAGTTCTCGATCGAACAATTGACATTGGTCACATTGCAGCGGCCATTGCCGGTGGCCAGGATTTTTTTCCCCACCCGGTCCTGCCGCTCGAGCAAAGTAACGCGAGCGCCCTGGCGCGCGGCATTAATAGCCGCCATCATCCCGGCTGCCCCGCCACCGACGATGGCGATATGTACTTTTCCTAATTTTTTTTTCGCACGCATATCCGGCACCTTATTAAGAATATAAATCCACCAACACTTTTCATGCCGCACCTTCTCTATCCTGGCAATATGTTTGCCAGAGTACGTTTCAGAGAAAAGCTATTTCATTTTGGAAGGCAGTTTAATCGTCTGGCCGGCAACCATAAATGAACCTTTGCCGAGATGATGAAGAGTGCGCAGCTGTTTCACTGAGGGAGCGATCCAGGCTTTGAGTACCTCAAGGATAAAAAAATTGTATTTGGTCGCCATACTCGTGTCCACGACCTTGCATTCGAGATTGGCGTAGCACTCGGCAATGAGCGGCGCCTTGACATAAGCGGCTGCTGCCGGCGTGAGATGAAAGGTCGTGAACTTATCAACACTTCGGCCTGAGGTGTTACCGCAGCTCACTACCTTTTTCGCCAGCTCCTTCGTCGGAATATTGATCACGCATTCTTTGGTGGCCTTCACGATGTTGAATGTATAATTCCGGTTGCTGATCACACAGCCCACCATCGGAGGTTCAAATTCCATCATCGTATGCCACGACATAGTCATAATGTTTGCCTGTCCCTTTCGGCTGGTAGTAACCATCACGACCGGCCCCGGTTCAAGCAAGCTATAGACTCGGGACAAAGAAAAAGATTTTTTCATCATTTCTGCACCCCCTTTTCAAACGCTTACGACGAACGGCAATTCAAAAATCTTTGCATCTTTTGGAAAACCGAAAGACGTGAAATTGCCGTTTTGGATTTTTTAAGAGGGTCTTTGTCCTTGTTTGGGTTTAAATTTCCGTCGGTGCATATTACGCCCAGCACATAAGCCATTTTATCAGACCATCCAGAAAAGAAGTCCTCATTGTAAATGTTTTTCTGAAGTGTGACTAAGCGCCTCTGACCATCTTCGTCTGTATGCTCAAACTTCACCTTGCCTTTTGTTAATGCTAAAGTTCGTGCAGTAGTTTGGTCTCTCGAAGGAATGCCATAGAACTTCAACCTCCTATGAACATATGTTCGGGTGCATCCGCATTCCTTTGCAATTTCACCGAGCGACCTTTTGTTAAGAATATATTCCGCATGGAGGTATTCCTTGGTTAATAAATGACCAGGCTTTTTTCCCGTTAACTTAGTATTTTTTATTTTTTCAGCTCGCCCTCGGTATCCTGTATGTCTTGCTTCCTTAACCCTGCCATAACATTTCTGGCAAAGTCCTAACGACGCATGCTTTATCTCAGTTTCTCCACACCTAATACAGCATTCATGTTTGCGCGACAACATAACTAAATCCTCAAGGCAAGCGATCTAACTGCCAATACCTTCGTTGTAAGGATATAATGGAAATAAAAAAGGCCTTTCACCTTTTTATCTGGCAATCTGGCCTTTTTATATGCTCGCTATTTATTAAATAATTGTTTCCTCAAAACCATGGTAAACCGCATCCCCTTTTTTGGGTTCAACACTTCTTTGTGTTTTTACCCTTTAAAAGAGATAAAGTCAATCAGAAGAGTAATTTTTTGGTTTTAATTGCGCCTTTTCAAGAAATAAAAAAACCCCTCCCCCCCGTCGAAACGAGGGAGAAGGATTGAGGGGAAATGGAGGATGTTTCCATCCTCACGACGAAATTCGACAGAAAGTGATTACTCCTAAAAGTTAACCTTCCCAAACACGCTGAGATTGTTAACCCGTCCGCCCATTTACGGCATCATTGGTGTTGGATAGGTAATAAAAGCGCGCGAGATAAAACCTATCACTACAAAAATCACAACCGCCGCGACAACTACTGTAACCGTGTATCCCAGGGACTTTTCTTGAGGAGCCTTCATCAAAACCGGGAGTCCGAGGTAAAGAAGATACAGGCCGTACAATCCCAGAATCATTAAAGGACTTAGGGCGGGAATAATCAACAAAACACCAAGTATCCAGCCAGGCGTGTAAGAGTAGGCGGCAACCTTAAACGCCTGATTGATGTTCTTTTCGCCTGAAAAGGTAGGCGCTAAAGCATCAATAACCAGGGCCAGGATATAGACGCCGACGAGCGTCAGAATGTAGCTAACTACTCCAGATGTCAGAGATGAGGATAGGGAAAACCGGAATCCTCCAATACCCACAAGGGACATTCCGATAATGGAAGCCACAGGCCCGATGGCTGCCAAGATGATAACGTAGGTTTTGTACAACTCCGGGATGGTTGTAGTCTCTCCAGCAATTGTCTGCCACTCCTGCTTTGGCCTGAGCAAAATCCCTTGGACGCGTTCAATTAAATTCATGGTTATCCTCCTCCTTTGCCTTTTTAAAGTTTTAGTAATGAGTATAATACTAGACGCTTATTCCCTTTATAAAACTCACAAGCTGCAAAGCAGAGACCAGCGATACAAAAAACAAAAGCAACAGGAAGGACCAGAATAAAAAAATTTTATTTCACTTTCATCTCCCGTCCACTTTAAAATCTTGGTCCATTGGGTTGCTCTGCCCCAAAACGAGGTAATAATGTTATAATAATTAATTTAAACCCCGGTGTCAAGAATCTATCTGGCTCCCTGCCCAACCCGGTTGAGATGCATAAATGGTGGTACTCTTGCCAAGAGGTGTTTATATTTTTTCGCTGATCCTTTATTCCCTTGTTTTCAGATTTTTTTCCGATTTATTAAATACATGGTGAAAAAAGTCAATAAAACCAAGGGCAATCCGGCAAGCCCTCGTTGCAATCTCCCCACAATCTTTGTCCTCAATCTTTGGCGGGTAGCTTCATTTTCAAGGTGAGCATCAGCACGCCGGCTAAAGCCAGAAAACCAGCAAAAGATACATACGCCCACGAGAAAGAGCCGGTCATGTCTTTGACAAAACCGGCAAGATACGGGCCGATATACCCTCCGACATTGCCGAAAGAATTGATCAGCCCCACCGCTCCGGCTGCTGCTGTTCCCGACAAAAAGGAAGTCGGATAAGACCACCAGACACCAAAAGCGCTGTATACCCCGATGGCCGTGAGGGCGATGAAGATGAGATTTATGAACGGATCGTTCACAAAGGTGCCGATTCCCAAGCCGATCGCACCGATAAACATGGGCACTGCTCCGTGCCAGCGTTTTTCACCCGTTTTCGATGAAGAACGCCCCACAAAAAGCATTGCTAAAAGCGACAGAATCATGGGAATCACAATCTGCCAGCCGATCATCAGGTTTGACCAGCCGGATATTTCTTTGAGCGCCGTGGGCATCCAGTAGTTAAAACCCCAGAAACCGCTTATCCAGAGAAAATAAATCAAACACAGCTTGAGCACTTCCCGGTCGCAGAGCGCCTCCCACACGGTATAGCGACGCACTGACTTTTTAGCTTCGGTTTCCTGCTTAAAGCGCGCTTTTAAATACTGTTTCTCTTCCGGGGTAAGCCAGGTTACCTGTTCCGGCCAGTCAGCCAGCACAAACAAGACCATAACCCCGAAGATGAGCGCGGGTACTGACTCAATGACAAACAGCACCTGCCAGCCTTTCAAACCAAAGACCTCAATACCCAGTATCCATCCGGCGAGCGGCGCTCCGATAATCGCTGAAATCTGCAGAGACGTAAGCATCAGGGCAAGCGCCTGAGGCCGCTCTTCAGGCGTAAACCAGCGCGGGAAAATGCTCGCGTACATCACCGGATAAAAACTTGCCTCCGCCGCTCCGAGCAAAAAGCGCACCAAGCAAAACTGCCACGCGTTCGAAACAAAGACCATGCACCCGGAGATAAGACCCCAGGTAATCATGATCCGGGCGAACCACATGCGGGGACTCCAGCGTTCAGCGATGAGCGCTCCCGGCACTTCAAAGAGCACGTACCCCACGAAAAAGATCCCCGAGCCCATGCCAAAAACTTGAGCAGTAAACCCAAGGTCAGCGTTCATGGTAAGGGCCGCATAGGCAATGTTTACCCGGTCGAGATAGGCGATGACTGACCCGATAAACGTGGGGAGGATAATATAGAGGTACTTTTTGCGAAGAAGACTTTTTGTGCTTACGAAATTGTTATCCATACGTGTTTTTATCCTCTTTAAGCGATCTGCGCGGTCCAACGTCGGCGACGACTAAGATTTTTTTCGGGTGCGTTAATCGGGGCATCACTCGGGTAAACCCCGTTAGAAAAATTTTACATGGGGCATTTACCCCGTGTAAAACAGTGTAAAAATTTTAAAGTTTACCCCGTGCTTCCGCACGGGGCCTTTCTAACGGGGTAACCATTTACCCTTGCGTTAAAGCACGGTGGTATTCAGAGATGAGTATTTCTTTTTTAATACCCTGGTCAATAAAATCCCAGGGAAAAATTTCAGTAAGCTCACGATGGCGGTAAACGTAAAAGTCAGGGTTGACGTCGGTTTCCTGCAGTGCTTTGTTCCAGTCACCGTTATTCTTATTCACCTGGAGAAGGATCTTGCTTACTCGCCGGTCACCTCTGCTCAGGAGAGCCTGGATGTAGCTCCATTTGGGAAGGTCCTGTGTGGTCGTGACCTGGCGCTCATTCTTGAGACCATTCTGGATGTGTTTAATCTTGTGCTGCAAGAGTTTGAGGTCCTCAAACGGAACCCACTGAAACGGAGTAAACGGTTTGGGAACAAAAGGAGAAAGGCTTAAGGTAATCGTGCCCGGTAGATTTTTTTTCTTAATGCTCTTGATGATAACGTGCTTTATTTGTTTTGTCAGCGAGACTATCTGCTCAATGTCCTCCATGGTCTCCGAAGGAAGGCCGACCAGAAAATAAAGCCGGAGGTTCGGGATGCCGCTGGCAACCACCATCTCCACGGCTTCAAAAATTTCTTCATCCGTAATATTTTTTCTGATCAGACGACGGAGACGCTCCGAACCCGTTTCCGGAGCCATGGTGATTGACTGGTGACCACTTTCTTTCAACGCGAGCAAGAGATCCCGGGTTATGACATTAGCCCTCAGCGAGGATACCGAGAGTTTTACTCCCGCGGCTTTTAGCCGAGCGCAGATGTCTTTGAGTTGAGGATGGTCCCCGATCGCCGCACTGATCAAGCCGATCTTTTTCTCACCGCGTAAAGCGCTCTGAATAGATTTTTCAATCGTGCCTAATGATCTCATCCGCACCGGCCGATAGACCCATCCGGCAGCGCAGAATCGGCAGCCAAACGAACAGCCCCGGCCGATTTCCACCAGAAACATCCCGCCAAACTCTATCCCCGGAGCATGGATGACGGACTGGGTCGGATAGTCATCCACGTTTTTGACCCACCTCCGCTTTACAATAGGTGGAATGCCTTTTCGGGGAAGAACCTCAGCAATCTGTCCGTTTTCCTGGTAGGTAACAGAATAAAATCGGGGAACGTAAATACCGCCAACCGTGGTAAGGCGGGTTACAAGATCGCGACGGAGAACTCCTTTGCTCTTGAGTTCCAAAATCAAGGAAAGGGCTTCAGGTAAAAGCTCTTCAGCTTCACCGAGAGCAAAGAAGTCCATGAACTCTGCCAATGGCTCCGGGTTAAGGAAGGCGGCAACGCCTCCGGCACATACCATCGGGTAGCCTTCTTTGCGCTGCGAAGCGCGAAGAGGAACCCGCGCTAAATCAAGGATGGTTAAAACATGGGGATAGTCATTTTCAAAGGAAAGAGAAAAGGCGATGAGATCGAAATCTTGAAGGGGTTTCTGGGTCTCGAGGGAAAAAAGCGGTGTCACGGAACGTTGAAACTCCAGAAGATCTGCCCGTTCGGGAAGGAACGCCCGTTCGCACACTGCCTGAGGAAGCTCATTGATTATCCGATAAACGGATTGAAAACCCAAGTTGGCCATTCCCACATGGTAATAGTTGGGAAAAACCAGAGCAAGGGAGAGCTTCCCACCCGAGGGCTTAACAATCGTTCCTTGTTCCTGTGCCAAGAGGGCCCTGGCCTTCTCCTTCAACTTCCACGACATATTCTCTCATAGGCCGCAAATAAGGTAAAACGGGGCTATTGTCTGTTGCCCCGACTTACAGTGTTATTCTTATTATACCATCCTTTGCGTTATTCTGCATGACGCCGTAGAAACGTCGGCGTATCATAATCATAGCCGTCATTGAAATAGCCGTCAACGATCGTGCCTACTTTAACCACATCAGGTGTCACCTGGCCAAGCTCCTGAAGCTTTTTTCGCCACACGGCGGGGCTGTCGTCATCCTGGATATATTTGTTGAGAAAAGAGACATTGCTCTTGAACTGTTTTGCTTTTTCTTCTTCGGTTTTCCCAAAACCCGTGGCAATAACCGTCACGCGCACTTCATCTCCCGCATTCTCATCAATCACTGCTCCAAAGATGATGTTCGCTTCTTCATGGGCATCTTCCTGGATTAAGGTAGAAGCTTCGTTGACTTCAAAAAGCGTTAAGTCCGGCCCGGCGGTAATATTAATCAGTATGCCTTTGGCGCCATCAATGCTGATATCTTCCAGGAGCGGACTGGAGATCGCCTTTTGCGCTGCTTCCACTGCCCGATTCTCGCCGCTTGACCGTCCGATTCCCATAAACGCCATACCCATTTCGGACATCACTGTGCGGACATCGTTAAAATCGAGGTTCACCAGCCCGGGGATAGTAATCAGGTCGGAAATCCCTTTGACCGCATGAAGAAGAACTTCATCTGCCTTTTTAAAGGCATCGAGCAACGTCGTCTTTTTCCCTGCATTTAACAAAAGCCTTTGGTTGGGAATGGCGATAAGCGTGTCAACCACATTTTTTAATTCTTGAATACCCCGCTCCGCCAACTGCTGTCGTTTTTTCCCCTCGAACACAAAAGGTTTTGTGACCACCGCAACCGTGAGCGCCCCCACCTCCTTAGCGATCTTCGCCAAGACAGGGGCACCTCCGGTACCAGTACCTCCGCCCATGCCTGCGGCAATAAAAACCATGTCCGAGCCAGCCAATAAGCTCTTCATTCTCTCCGCATCTTCCATCATCGCATCGCGGCCTACTTCGGGCACACCCCCTGAGCCCAACCCATTCGTCAGCTTAAGTCCTAATTGAACTTTAACCGTAGAACGGCAGGCACCCAAGGACTGCAGATCCGTATTCGCCCCAATAAACTCCACTCCTTCCAGGCGGGAATCAATCATGGTGTTCAGCGCATTGCACCCTGCTCCTCCTACCCCAACAACTTTTATCTTTGCATCCATGGTGGTTACATCCGCTAATTCTATCATCTGCTTTTCCTCCTTTCTTGTGGAGTAATGTTGCTAAATTATAAGACCTTACTCTCTCGACAAGGTCTTTTTTCACCTTTGATCAAAAAACCTCCAAAAACCATTTTTTCATCCTCTGGACAAAAGTATGAGAGGAATTTCCGTTGCCATTAAAGTTATGGTTAGCCTGATGATTATTCCCATAGAGAACTAATCCGATTCCCGTGGCATACATGGGGTTGTCTGCCACGTCTTTTAATCCTTTCACTCCCTGGGGATACCCAACTCGCACCGGAAATTTAAAAATTTTTTCTGCCATCTCCTTTATCCCCGGAGGAGGGAAGCGCCACCCGTTAAAACCACTCCCGCCCCGATAAATTCCACCAGCTCAGATTTTATGATCTCGCGGCAAACCAGTGCGAGGGTCTCCTCGGCCCGGGGTTCAATAATCTCGCACAAGGTCCGCCGGCCTATGGAGCGGGTTTCACTTCCATCAGCGGTTAAAACATCGATCATTTCATCGCGGCTGACCGAGTTGGCAAAAGCGTTTCCGTATTCTCTTTTTATCCGCTCCGCTTCTTTGATCGGGGTTCTCAGCACCAAGGCAATGTCTGAGGTAAACTGGTTGCCGCCAATAGGTATCACTGATGTATACGTAATGCTTCCATTGAAAAAAATGGCAATATCAGTTGTGCCCCCTCCTATGTCAACAAGCGCAACGCCCAGCGCTTTTTCTTCAGGGGTAAGCACGGCTTCACTCGAAGCAAGTTGCTGGAGGATGATATCCTTCACGTCGACACCAGTCTGATTAGCACACTTAACAATATTCTGAGCTGAGGTTACCGCACCGGTTACCACGTGCACCTTTGCCTCAAGAAGCTTCCCGGACATTCCTAAAGGATCCTGGATACCGCCTTGGTCATCAACGATAAATTCCTGGGGCAGCACATGGATGATTTCTCGATCGGTCGGGATCACGATCGCCCGTGCCGCATCAAGTGACCGCTTGATATCCGCCCGTTTGACCTCCCGGTTCTTGACCGCGGTAACGCCATGGCTGTTAAAGCTTTTCACATGACCTCCAGAGATTCCCGTATAAACCGTCTCGATTTTATACTCCGCCATTTTTTCTGCCTCTTTTTTGGCATGACGGATGGAATCAATGGTAGCCTCGATATCAACAATCATCCCCTTTTTCAGTCCGTTAGAGGGTGAGGTTCCAATGCCCACAATTTCGATGCCCTCGGATGTTTTTTCCCCTACAATAGTACAAATCTTCGTCGTTCCGATATCAAGTCCAACAACCACATTCCTAGTGTGTTTCCCATGTATACCGTCCCTCCTTTCTCAACTTTTCGAGGAAGAAGCTATCTTAACGCGGGCTTCATCTAAAGAAATTATTTCTATCGCCTGAGGTTCGATCTTCCGTTTTGCCAAGTCTTCTTTAAGGCTTCTCAGCAACGCAAGTTTTTCTGAGTAATTCTTAAGATCCATCTGAATGGGAATATTCTCAGTGAGCGTATAAAGGGTGATCCCATAATCGCCATCCACATGAACCTCCGAAACCGTACGTGTGGGAAAAACACCCATGTGCTCAGCAGTCTCTAAGAAATCAAGAATCTCCTTGACACGCTGAGTGTTCGGTTCGGAAAGCGAAAGACCCGTTATCACGGGCATATCAATGTTATCCTGCCGTTCAACTTTTTTAAATAAATCTCCCTCTTGGTCGACCAGAAAAAGATCTTCCTGACTTGCCAGAGCTACCGGAACCCGCTCAGTAATTTCTATAATAAGCTGGTGGGGAAAGTTCCGTTCAATTCGCACGTCTTTCACCCAAGGGCTGGCAATGATCTTTTGCGAAATCTCCTGCAAATTAAGCGCAAGGATATTATATCCCTGTCGTAAGTGAGCAAGGCTCATCAACTCCTGGGGCTTGACGTTTTTACACCCCTCAAAGCGGATGTCCTGTAAGGCAAAATAGGGAGAGCGTGTAATAAAGCTCCCGCCATAATATAAAGAGGTCGCCGTCAAAATAATAATCGTTGAAAAAAGCATAAGCCGGAGAAAAAGAAAACAAATTTTTTTTATCTCTCCGTGCTTTAAATGTCTTCTTTTCCACGGAAAAGATTTTTGATTCGTTATTTTTCGGGAGTAATAATAATCTAAATCAATCATCACGCCTCATCTTCGCATCAATGTACAATCGCGCTGAAAGCAAAATTCGTTCGGCCAGGCTCGGAAAATCAATCCCCACCCGAGCTGCGGCCATGGGTAATAAACTTGTCTCCGTAAAACCGGGGATTGTGTTTACTTCTAAAATCGTAAGCTCACCATGTTCATCTAAACGAAAATCTACCCGCGCGGCGCCCGTGCATTCCAACGCCTGGTACGCAGCTACTCCCAGCTCCTGGGCGCTTTTCGTTATTGTCTCCGGAAGCGGGGCAGGAATAAGATACTCGGTTTTTCCCGGAGTATATTTTGATGCATAATCATAAAATCCGCTCTTCGGCACGATTTGGATCACAGGAAGCGGTTCCCCGTTCAGAACCCCCACCGTGATATCCACGCCCTCAACATACTGTTCCAGTAGTATTTCCTCACCATAGTAAGCTGCTCTTTGCACTGCCTCATCAATCTCTTTTTCGGACATTACAATTGAGGTCCCAATCGTAGAACCACCACAGACCGGCTTGACCACCAGAGGAGGAGCAATCGAGACCGTTGAGCGGGTACCGGACACCACCACCTGAAACTCAGGAGTAGGAAGCCGATGATATAAGAATATCTTTTTGGCCATCGCTTTGTTCATAGCCAGAGCACTAGCCAGTACTCCTGATCCGGTGTAGGGGATACCCATCACCTCCAAGAGTCCTTGAATCGTACCATCCTCACCCCAAGGACCATGGAGCGCAATAAACGCCACCTCGATTCTTTCCTCCACCAGACGGGCAGGAATTTCCCGGTCCACATCAATCCCTATTGCCTGAAAATCTTTTTCCAAAAGTCCCTTCAGAATCGCCTGCCCGGTTTTAAGAGAAATCTCCCGCTCCGGCGAAAGCCCACCCATGAGAACTCCAATCTTTTTCTTTTTTAACTTTTCTCTAGTCATGCACGCCTCCATCTTTTCCTCTTCTTTCATCCTTCTCATTAATCGTGCCCTACCCTCTAACCGCTGTCTTCTGGCTTCTTGCTCTTATGCCTCTCCCACCACTCGAATTTCGGGTTCGAGCTTTATGCTTTTCTCCTGCCACACCTTTTCCTGCACCAAAGCGATCAGATCTAAAATATCCTGCGCAGTTGCCTTCCCCCGATTGACGATAAAATTAGCGTGCCGTTCCGAGATCTGTGCTCCCCCAACCTGATATCCTTTGAGTCCTGATTCCTCAATTAACTGGGCGGCATAAAAACCAGGAGGATTTTTAAAAACCGAACCCGCGCTGGGAAGCTCCAAGGGCTGCTTTTTTTTCGCTTCGCTAAGGTGGCTTTCATGTCTTGCGCAATCGTTTCCTTATTGCCGGGCCGCAATCGCCACATCAACCGTAAGCACAATCGCATCAGCCGGCAGCTCAAGCCTCCGGTAGGAAAACCGGAGCGCTTCTTTCTCCAAATGCCTTACCGAGCCGTCAGAAGCAAGAATGGTAAGGGAATGGACGATATCTTTCATTTCTCCCCCATATGCTCCTGCATTCATAACCACTGCTCCTCCTACTGAACCGGGGATGCCACTGGCAAATTCTAATCCCGTCAGGCAATGCTGAAAGGAAATCTCAATGAGGTGCCATAACTGTTCACCGGCCTTCGAACTCACATAAAATTCTTCTTCTTTCCCTTTGGTTATCTCAATCCCAAGGAAGCCGGGAGAAAGCTTTATCACGACTCCCTTTACCCCTTTATCGCGGACCAGAAGGTTCGTGCCTTCTCCCAAAACCAAAAACGAAATTTTTTCTTCCCGAAGAAAAAGCATGAGCCTTATAAGGTCCTCCTGGTCTTGTGGAAAAGCAATAACGTCCGCTGGTCCCCCCACCCGAAAAGAAATAAAGTCCTTGAGTAAAATATTAAAAAGCAAATTCCCCCGGAAAATTTTCCGAAGCTGGTTTTTTTGGTAATCCTCCACCACTTACCTTCTTTGCAGCCTTTGGAGCAGTTCGCTGCCTACTCTCCAGACATCCCCTGCCCCTAAGGTGAGAACCACATCCGAGGGTTTTAATTCTTCTAGAAGATGGACAATAATTTTCTCAGCATTCGAACAAAATACTACTGATTTATGGCCGTGATCTTTAATCCCCTGGAAAAGCGCTTTCGCGTTGACCCCCTCAAGGGGCTTCTCCCCCGCAGGATAGATATCAGTAAGCACCAAGTGGTCCACCTGATAAAAAGCCGTAAGAAAGTCTTTAAACAAAATCTGAGTGCGACTAAACCGATGGGGTTGGAAGACCACTACCAACCTTCGATCAGCCCAAACTTGTTTCATTGCGTTTAGGGTGACTTTGATTTCCGTGGGATGGTGGCCGTAATCGTCAACAACAATGATTCCCTCCGTTTCACCCTGAATCTGAAAACGCCGCTCTACTCCGCGAAACTCTTCAATTCCCTTTTGTATGCTCATTACCTCTACCCCCAACTCCCGGCCCACGGCTATTGCCGCTAATGAATTCTGAATGTTGTGCACACCCGGAATCCGAAGAACGAACTCACCCAAATACTCACCGTGATAAAAAACCTGAAACGTTGAGGTTAACCCCTCGCAAACTATTTCCCGGGCTTGATAATCCGCTTGAGGATTTAACCCATACGTGATGTGCCGTTTTTTTAACTGGGGAATAAGGTTTTGGATGTTTCCGTCATCCAGGCAAAGGATGTTAACCCCATAAAAAGGAATTTTGTTATTAAAATCCTCAAAGGCTCTCCGGAGAGACTCGAGGTCCTGATAAAAATCCAGATGGTCGGTATCAATATTCGTCACCACCGTGATGGTAGGAGAAAGTTTTAAAAAAGAGCCGTCACTCTCATCAGCCTCTGCCAGCAGGAAATCTCCCTGTCCGAGTTTGGCGTTGCTCCCAAAAACATTAAGCTTCCCCCCGATAATGACCGTCGGGTCAATCTTTCCTTCCGCAAGCACTGAAGCCACCAATGAAGTCGTTGTGGTTTTCCCATGCGTACCAGCAACAGCAATTCCGTATTTCATTCTCATCAATTCTGCCAGCATCTCGGCCCGGGGAATAATGGGAATCACTTTTTCCCGCGCGGTCGCAATTTCCGGATTATCAAACGTGACCGCAGAGGAATACACGACCACATCGACATCCTGGACATGTTTTTGGTCGTGTCCATAGTAAATGGTGGCCCCCAAGGATTCTAAGCGTTTGGTAACCAGGGTTTCTTTTAGATCCGAGCCAGCCACCTGGTGACCAAGGTTAAGCAGCACTTCAGCGATTCCGCTCATTCCTGCGCCGCCGATACCGATCATAAAAATACGTTGCGGTCGATTATAAATGGCAATGTCCTCCTTTGGTTTCCCGAGGCCGGAGATCACCCTCACCCTCTGGGAAATAGTGGTCAATAATAGCACGCGCTGCTTCGGGCCGTGCCAGAACCTTTGCTTTATCTCCCATCGCCTTAAGTTCTTCAGGGTGATTGATAAGGTGAAGGATCATCTCCCCCAAATTATTCCTGAGGTCTTTATCGAGAATCATCCGTGCGACACCTTTATCTGTCAAAATTTTAGCATTCATTTCTTGATGATTATACGCTGCGTGCGGATAAGGAATTAATACTGAGGGTTTGCCGCTCACCAAAATCTCCGTTATGCTGATCGCTCCTGCCCGACTCACGACTAAATCAGCCCGCCCATAAACCGAAGCCATTTCTGTAATAAAGGGTTCAACCTCAGCCTTAACCCCTTTTTTTTCATATGCCTCTTTAACCCAGGAAAAATCCTGAAAACCAGTCTGATGAATTATTTCCACCGCATCCCAGAGGGGAGTCATATAATCCAAACACTCGATCATACCCTGATTAATACTGCGTGCGCCTTGGCTCCCCCCCAGGATGAGGAGGGTAAACCTATCTCCTTTTTTTTTAGAAAAGGGAGATTGATAAAGAAACTCTTTTCGAACCGGATTGCCGGTAAAAAATACTTTTTTTCGAGGAAAAAAAGTATCGCTTTCTTCAAAAGCAATAAAAACCTTTTGAACAAACCGCCCCAGAACACGATTGGTTAAGCCAGGAATACTATTTTGTTCGCAAATTGCAGTCTCCACCCTCAAAAGGTACGCGGCTAAAATTACCGAAGCCGATGCGTACCCTCCGGTCCCCAACACCAGATCCGGCCGGAGCGAACGGATCAGCCATAGCGCCTGAAAAAAACCGATCAAAAATTGAAAAAACCCCCTTACTCGCTGAAGCGGACTTCCGCCAATTATCCCTGCTCCGGAGATGGTTTTAAGCTCATATCCCATAGGTGGAATTATCCTCTGTTCAATGCCTTTTTTCGTTCCCACAAACATGACCACATTATTAAGACTCCGGCTTTTCAATTCCTCCGCCAATGCGATCCCCGGGAAAAGATGTCCACCCGTTCCTCCACCCGCAATTACAGTACGCATGGATCACCTCTCATAAGCCCGTGATTGCGAAGAGATGTTTAAAAGAATACCAACTCCCACCAGGCTTATCATCAGCGACGTTCCTCCATAACTAATAAAAGGAAGGGTGGTCCCTTTCGTAGGAAGCAGCCCCATGACAACTCCCATATTGACGATCGCTTGTAATCCCATAAGAGAAATGATCCCGACTGCTAAATATGTCCCAAAGTAGTCCCGACTCCGCAGGGCAATTCTTATCCCACAATAAATAACGATTAAAAAAAGACTGATAACAATCAGCACACCGATAAGTCCTAATTCTTCGCCCAAGACGGAAAAAATAAAATCGGTATGCGCTTCCGGTAAATAAAAAAGTTTTTGCTTACCATTACCCAACCCTTGACCGAATATTCCCCCCGTACCAAAGGCGATAAAGGACTGGATAATCTGAAAACCCGTGCCCATCGGATCTTTCCAGGGATTAAGGAAAGTCAAAACTCTTTCCAAGCGGTAGGGACTCTTCATGACCAGAAAAATGCCTGCGCACCCAAAGCCGGCCAAAACGAGCACAAGATGCAAAATCCTTCCACCGCTGACAAATAAAAGAATAAAAAGCAGTGACACCAAAAGGAATGTCGTTCCGAAATCAGGTTGCAAAAGCACCAAACCTGAAAAAATACCGGTAATAACCAAAGGGGGAAGCAAACCGGTAAAAAACTTTTTCAGATTCTCCTGCTTTTTATAAAGAAAAAAACTTAAATAAATGATCAATCCTAGTTTGGCAAATTCTGCCGGCTGCATCGAAAGGGGACCAAAGTGAATCCAGCGTTTTGCTCCTCCGATACACACCCCAACACCAGGAACAAGCACTAAGATAAGTCCTAAAAAACTGAGCCCAAGCATAATGTTTGCTCGCTTTCCTAAGTACTGGTAAGGAATGCGCGCGAAGATGAGGAGAAATAAAATTCCCAGCGACGCATAAAGCAATTCTTTTTTCAAAAAAAAATACTCATCATGGTAGGACCTCAGCGCGGTGATAGAACTGGTGCTGTATACCATTATAACCCCAATACTTAAAAGGGCTAACACCGAAGAAAGCAGCAATGTATCCGTTACTCTTTTATGCATTATGCATAACCATAGTTGTCATCTATGTGATGATCATTTTTATTGTAAGCGAGTCGCTTGACTGCGTCGATAAAATTTTGTCCCCGCTCTTCATAGTTCGCAAACATATCAAAACTGGCGCACGCCGGAGACAAAAGGACAATGTCCCCCTGAGCGGCGCTTTGAAATGCTGTTTGAACTGCCTCATCTAAGGTTGTGGCACAACGGGTGGTTGTGACCGAACCGAAAAGGTTACAAAACTTCTCCTGGATTTCTCCGATAGCAATGAGAAGTTTGACCTTCTTCTTGATCTCTTCTTTGAGAACACGGTAATCGCCTCCCTTTTCGCGACCGCCGGCAATGAGAATAATATTTTTAGGAAAGCTCTGAAGTGACTTAAGCAAGGCATCAATATTAGTTGCCTTGGAGTCATTATAAAAAGAAATACCATTAATTTCTTGGACAAACTCTATCCGATGGTGTAGTCCCTGAAAGTTTTCTAAAGCCTCTTGAATCTTCTCGGAAGAACATCCGCATACTTCAGATGCTCCGATAGCAGCTAACATGTTTTGCTGGTTATGGACTCCAAAAAGTTTGACTTTAGCAAGGCGATACGCATGAACGGAATCATTCTTGCCTCGAAAATACAAAAATTTCCCATTGGAGTACATCCCCTCCGGCAAAACTTTTTTTTGACTAAAGGGCAACACACGAGCCGAAAGCGAAGGAATAATCGTTCGACACGCAACATCGTCATAATTAACAATAGCAAAATTTTCTTTAGTCTGGTTCAAAAAAATTCGGTATTTTGCCTCACAATACGCAGCAAATCTGGGATAGCGATCGCGATGATCTTCGGTGATATTGAGCAAGATAGCAATGTGAGAACAAAACTTTTCAATCGCCTCGAGTTGAAAGCTGGATAGCTCAACAACTAAAAAATCTGCCTTAATCTTATTCTGAACAAAGTTAATCAACGGGTTTCCGATATTACCACCTGTAAAAACAGAAAACCCTGCGTAGTGCAGAATCTCCGAAAGCAACGAGGTTGTTGTCGTCTTTCCGTTGGTGCCGGTAATCCCAATCACGGGAGTCCTAATAAACCACGATGCCAGCTCAATTTCACTGACAAGAGGTATCCCCCTTTTATGTGCTTGTCTGAAGAGGAGAAAGGTTAGGATCAACTCCTGGGCTAAGGACAATCAAGTCCTGGCAAAGAAAAATTTCCGAAGGATGCCCTCCTAAAATAAAAGTTGCTCCATCTTTATTAAAAGGAGCAATGTCTGCGGACAACTCCGTATTCGTTTTACTATCGTTTACGGTAACCACAGCTCCTCGATCTAAAAGGAATCTGGTCATCGCCTTTCCGGTTTTTCCAAACCCTACCACCAAAACATTTTTATTGTTTAGGTCAGTCAATGAATTCATCGCAACTTTAAGGTACTCAGAGTTAAAAGGGCTAATAAAATCGTGATGATCCAAAAACGAACAATAATTTTAGGCTCCCGCCACCCTTTAAGTTCAAAATGGTGGTGAAGCGGGGCCATCCGAAAAATTCTTTTTCCCCTGAGCCGGTAGGAACCAACCTGAAAAATTACTGATAACGCCTCCATAACAAAGACCCCCCCCACAATGGCCAAGACGATCTCTTGTTTAGCAATAACCGCAATCGTGCCCAGGGAACCTCCCAATGCTAACGAACCCACATCCCCCATAAAAATCTGAGCAGGATACGTGTTGTACCAAAGGAAACCCATTCCTGCCCCCACCATTGCTCCACAGAAAACGGCGAGTTCTCCCCCTCCTTTAATAAAAGGGATTTGTAAATATTGAGCGATCTTATAATGGCCTGTGCAATAAACAAAAACAAGGTAGGTGCTAAAAGCGATTACCGTTGGCCCGATTGCTAATCCATCAAGACCATCGGTCAGATTAACCGCATTAGAAGTCCCCACAATCACCAGCATGGCAAAAATAACAAAAAACCAGCCGAGGTCCGGAGCAGTGTTTTTAAGAAAGGGGACATAAAGATGGGTATCTAAACGAAGGAAAAAGGTGAGGTAACACGAAGCAATGAGCGCTACCACTATTTGGACAACCAACTTGGCCCGCATGGAAATCCCTTTGCCTTTTTTCAATTTTCTTAAATCATCAACCAGGCCAAGAGTCCCAAAACCCACGGCAATAAAAATCGCTACCCAAATAAATGGATTCGTCAAGCTAGCCCAGAGGAGTGTGGAAAAAATCACAGCGCCTAAAATGAGGATACCACCCATGGTCGGGGTTCCCTTTTTTTGGAAATGAGATTGAGGGCCATCATTACGGATAACCTCCCCCATTTTACGCTCGGAAACTTTCCGAATAAACCACGGCCCCAATACCATGGTAAGGAGGAGTGCAGTTATGGTAGCGTAAATAGTCCGGAAGGTTATATATTTAAAAACATTAAATACAAACCATTCCGTATGAAAAGGGTAAAGGAGATGATAGAGCATTTTTTATATTACGCTAAAAAATTTTCCATATTATTAAGCGAATCCTTGTGCAACAACATCCTCCAGTTGTCTCAAAGAAAATGGCTTCAACAGAAAGGCAACCGCTCCTTTTTTGCGGAGTTCAGTTCTTATCTCCTCTCCAATGTAGGTAGACATCACCACTGCCTTATAGTCTTGGGTTGATCTACTCATAGTATCCAGGAGTTCTGGCCCATTCATTTTCGGCATATTGATATCCGTAATAATAAGGGGGAACGTGTCATTTTCCAATTTTCCCAAAGCATCTACTCCATCGGTTGCCATGGTTATATCGTAGCCCCGTGTCTGTAAAAAGGCTCCGATAAGCTCGCGGACAGCATCACTGTCATCAACGACCATAATTTTTGAATGTAATGTTGTGGAGAGCATAATAATTCCTCTCGGTCTAAATTGTTTTGGTTGCCCTTGCCCCTGATTCTTTGGGGGTTCGGAGATTATCTTCTTGCATTAATCCTTCAATTACTTTCTCCATCGCCATCCCTCGTGATCCTTTCACCAAAACTAAATCTCCTTGTTTGAGTACCCCACGAAGAAAATCAATGAGGTCATGATGGTTTTTCCCAATATGAATAGACGAGGAAGGCAATCCACCGGAAAGTGCCCCATCTCTCACATCAGAGGAAAATTTTCCCATAATGAGCAGTAAGCGTACACCCATTTTTGCCACCTCGTTCCCCAGCTCCCGGTGCAAAGCAGTGGCGTGAGATCCGAGTTCCAACATATCCCCCAAAATAATGATCCCCCGGGAAGAACCTTGAAGAAGGGAAAACGTCTCTAAAGCTTTTTTCATCGATACCGGGTTAGCATTATAGGTATCATTAATAATGGTTATGCCCTCCGGCAATGCAATCAATTGTTGACGCAAGTTAAGGTTGCGAAAACCTTTAAGTCCCTCAGGGATCATGACGGGATCTTCTCCTAAAGCGGTTATTGCCCCAGCAGCAGCTAATGCATTCATAATATTATGCACTCCAATCATAGGAAGAAAAACCGGTAGGGTCTTTTCTCGTATCATAAGATTAAATCGCATACCGTCTGCTCCCACGGGAACAATATTTTTGGCAGTCACATCGCTCGGGCTTTTTATTCCAATCGTAATTTTCTTTCCTGAAAACCGTGACGACAACTTTTCGATCCTGGGGTCATCTTTGTTGATAATCGCCGTTGCCTCAGGAGACAAGTTTTGAAAAAGCTCACCTTTTGCCTCTGCCACCTCATCAATTGTCTTAAGATATTCTAAATGAACCGGGCCCACGTTGGTAACGATGCCCACGGTAGGGTGAACGATTTCGACAAGTCTCGCAATCTCTCCTCGCCGGTTCATGCCTAATTCGAAAACCCCAACATCATGCGCGGATGAAAGTTTAAGTAAACTTAACGGAAGACCAATCAAGTTGTTAAGGTTTCCCTGGTTTTTCAAAACTCGCCTTTTGGTCGATAAAATAGCAGCAATCATTTCTTTCGTTGTTGTTTTACCATTGCTTCCGGTAACCGCCACAATGGGGATACCATACAGCTGGCGATAGTGAGCGGCACATTTCTCCTAAAGCATCAAGCGTATCTTTGACTTCAATGACTATGAAATCTTTTTTGCTTTGAGATACTAACCTTCCCGATTGCACCACTACCCCTAAAGCACCTTTACCGATGACCTCGCTAATAAAATCATGGCCGTCAAAGGTATCTCCTTTAAGCGCAAAAAAAATTTCCCCGGGTTTGACAGTACGGGAATCAGTCGATATCCCCCGGTATTCTGTCTTCGGGTTCCCATACTTAAGCTGCCCCTGAAGGGCATCAACAATCCATTGGATCGAAGGATAGTTGCTCATATTTAGTTGACCAATTTACTCTTCACTGATTGGTCGTCAAAAAATATCCGGTACTCTTTACACTCTCCTTTGAGTTGACAACTTTGTTCGCAAACCTTCACTGAAATCCGAGGAGTGTTTTTCCGGTGCAAGCACATAATGTATCCACTAAAATTTTTTATCGTATCCTTGGGCGCTAAAACTTCTTCCATATAAAACCTCCGTTTAACCTATGGTTTAATTTTATTGAGCGCTTCTTTAATTTTTTCTCGGTCATCAAAAGGTATCCTCTGCTTCCCGATAATCTGATAATCTTCATGACCTTTGCCGGCAACCAGCACAATATCTCCTCTCTTTGCCATCTGGAGAGCAGTCTGAATGGCTTCAAACCGGTCTACCACCGTAAAATAACCCTTACGATAGGGTGCCTCACTAAGAGAAATTTTTTCTAGACCAGCACTTTTAACCCCCTCTTCAATCTCGGCAATAATAGCCTCTGGCCTTTCGGTCCGAGGGTTATCAGAGGTAATCACTACTAAGTCACTCAGCTGCGCCGCTATCTCACCCATCATCGGCCGTTTGTTCCGATCTCGATCTCCTCCACAGCCAAATACCGTTATGATCCTTAGGGGTGCAAGTTCCTTAAGAAAAAAAAGGGCTTTCTCCAGAGCATCAGGAGTATGAGCATAGTCAACAAGAATAGTAAAATTTCTTTCCTGTCCTATCCTCTCCATCCTTCCGGGGACGGAAATAAAATGCTCGATTCCCGAACGGATTGCATCAAGAGGAGTATCCAAGCAAATGGCTGCGCCAACGGCAGCCATAATGTTATAGATATTAAACCGACCGAAAAGAGAAGAGATAAACTTTATATCCCCTCGAGGAGTTTTTAGGGTGCCTCGTATCCCTTCTTGAGAAATCTGAACTTCCTCAATGGTTATATCGACGTCGTTCCCCATACCATACAGAACAACCGGAACAGAGGTAAGCGAACGAAAATAAGACGTCTGGGGATCATCCTGGTTCAATACCGCAAATTTTCCCCCGGCAATCTTACTCCGATCTAAAAAGCGCGAAAAAAGTTTTGCCTTGCTTTGCGTGTATTCTTCCATAGTGCCATGATAATCTAAATGTTCAGGAGTAAGATTGGTGAATACTCCTACCGCAAAGTTAACCCCCTCCACTCGGTTTTGATCAAGTGCATGCGAAGAAACTTCCATAGCCACATGGGAAACCTTTTCTTTCACCATGTGGGCAAGGAGCTTTTGGATTTCGAGAGATTCAGGCGTGGTGTTCAGTGATTGTCTCACGATATTTCCAAACCGATAATTTATCGTACCAATAACTCCGGGGTTATATCCCGCTGCTCGAAAAATTGATTCCAATAAATACGAGGTCGTGGTCTTCCCATTGGTACCGGTAATGCCCACTATTTTTAAGGCTAACGACGGATCATCCAGAAACTTGGCAGCAACCTGGGCTAAGGCAATCCTTGTATCTGGTACCGTAATCCAAATTACCTCACGTTGAGTTTCGGGAACTGTCTCGGCAATAATCGCTTTTGCTCCCCGACGTATTGCCTCAGAAATAAAGTCATGTCCGTTATGATTTACTCCTTTGATAGCCGCAAATAAAAAATGAGACTGAACCTCCTTGGAATGAAAAGCAATTCCGAAAATTTCTTCTGACGTTGACCCGGAAATCTGGTTCATTGCTAATCCTTCAATAAGGTCATTCAAGTTCATGAGAGCGACTGGGCATAAAAATTTTTTCTCACGTTATTGGCTTAAAGACCACCCAACACTCTGATACCCCGTTGAGTGGGGTGCCTGGTGAAGGTTTTTGGGCCACTGCCTTTCCACTGCCCTCTACCTGCACTTTTAAATTGTATCCATTTACAATCTGCAGAACTCTCCTCATACTCAAACCAGTAAAATCTGGCAAACGATCTAACCCGGAATAAGTGTCAATCTGGTTATTAAAAGACGTGTCTTGTGAAACCGGTATATTCATGGAGACTTCCGCAGGCATAAGGTTCGGTTCTGGAAAAACATTTAAATAGTGCAAAACCTCTTCCGCGACAGATCTAAAAGCAGGGGCAGCTACCGCACCGCCAAACCCTCTGCCTTTTGGCTCATCAACCACGATTAAAACCGCAATCCGAGGATCCCGTGCGGGAACAAATCCCATAAAAGAACTTATGGGTTTTGCCCAGGTATACCGTCCTGTAGTGGGATCAATCTTCTGAGCTGTCCCCGTTTTCCCGGCAACTTCAAAACCAGGAATAAAAGCAGCTACCCCGGTTCCTCCTTGTGTGGTTACTCCAATCATTATTTCCGTTAAAACTTTGGCGGTCTGGGCAGAAATGACTGTTCGGACAACAGAGGGAAAATTCTTTTTCAGGTATTCTCCTTTTTGATTTACAATCCCTTTGACGATATACGGACGCATCAAATAACCCCCATTGGCAATCGAACTGAGAGCATTGATGAGCTGTATTGCGGTAACCGAAATTCCTTGGCCAAACGCCATATTGCTCTTTTCGATTTCTTTCCAACCCTGATACGGCCGGACAGAACCAGGAGATTCAACGGATAAATCAACATCCGTCTTCTCACCAAAACCGAAAGCTCGAATGTGCCGGTAAAAGGTCTCGGCGTTCATCCGCGCACAGACTTTTGCTGCCCCGATGTTTGAAGATTTTTTTATAATTTCCGCAAAGGTTAAGTTTCCGTATTTGTGGACATCGTGGATAGTCTTTCGGCCGATCGTATACGTTCCGTTTTCGCAATAAAAATTTTCGTCTGGGGAAACCAATCCCTCCTCAAGCGCAGCCGCCGCCAAAAAGACTTTAAAGGTGGAACCTGGCTCAAAGTTGTCGGTCAATGCTCGGTTCCGCCATTGGTTTGGAGATGAGAAATTAAAATTATTGGGATTAAAACTTGGCTGGATGGCAAGTCCTAACACCTCGCCCGTTTTAGGGTCCATCACAATACCCATGCCTCCTCGAGCACTCGATCCTTCGACTGCTTTTTGGAGCTCTCTCTCAAGGACATATTGGATATTGAGATCAATCGTTAAGATTAAATTACTGCCCGGGGACTCAGAAGCGAGGATGCCTGAATAGATGAGCTCACGTCCGATGGCATCTCGCTCTACTAAAAGAGCTTCGTTTCCTCCACTGATAAAATTGTCATAATTTAGTTCCAACCCTTCCAATCCATTTCCATCGATCCCCACAAAACCTAAAAGATGCCCCCCGATGTCACAATGAGGATAAAATCTTTTATTCTCCTTTAAGAAATGAATCCCCTTGAGATCAAATGCCTCGATTTGTCCCCTTTTGGCTGGAGAAATACCCCGGGCAATCCATACGAAGGGAGAGGTGCTTTGCAATGTTTTTTGCAAACAATCTGAATTTATATTAAGCACCTTGCTTAAGCTTACTACAGTCTTTTTCGGTTCTTTTACTTGCCACGGATGGGCATAAATCGAATCCACCTCCACACTGCCCGCAAGCTCCTTTTTTCTCCGATCATAAATTACTCCCCGGGATGGCCAAAGCTTAATTAAATGTTTTCTTTGGATCTCAGCTCGATGAACGAGCTCGGTCTGTTTTATTATCTGAAGCTGGTAACCACGTACTGCGACGCCTACGAGAAAAAAGAAAAAGGAAAAAAATATGATGATTATCCTAAATCTTATCCACTTTATTTCATTCATGGAATAAGGATAATTTTCCCTTGGGTTGGGTTGATGAGTCCAAATTTTTCCTTAGCCAGTTTTTCAATGCGCGAGGGAGATTTGAGACTGGCCACCTCTACCCGCAAACATTGACTTTCTTTTACAAGGTTTTCATAAACTTGATTGGCCCGCGAAAGCGCATATCCCATCTGGAGTACTTCTAAACGTGACCACACAAAAAGGAGGGTGAAAAAAACCAACGTTGCCACGATAAGTAAATAATTTTTAACATCTTGTTTCCAAGGAACTGCGCGTTCTTGAACAATCTGCTCTCCTAGAATATCTGTATGAATATACCCTCGGGTAAATACATCATCCATAATTATCACCTTCCTTGATCTTTAGAGTTTTTCTGCTCCCCGAAGCCGGGCACTCCGGGAACGAGGATTCATCCTTATTTCTTCAGCCGTTGGCACAATCGGCTTTTTGGTCAGTACCTTAAGTTTTCGGATCTGTCCGCATACACATTTCGGGAGGTGCGGCGGACAAACACAGGACTTTGATTGTTGCCGCAAAAAATTTTTAACGATTCGATCCTCTAAGGAATGAAAAGAAATGACCGCTATTCTCCCTCGTGGCGCTAATGTATCGATGGCATCAGGAAGAACGCTTGCCAAATTGGAAAATTCGTCATTGACTGCAATCCTCAATGCCTGAAAAGTTCGGGTTGCCGGATGGATTTTTCGCGGACGCAGCGAAAAAGGGATTGTCTTCGTAACCACATTTGCCAACGCCATGGTTGTTTCTATCGGCTCTTTTTCCCTTTCCCTTACAATCATTTTTGCAATCGAGGCAGCGCATCTTTCCTCACCATATTCCCGTAAAATCTTCTCTAACTCTTGTACGGGAAGAGTATTTACTAAATCCGATGCGGTGATCTGTTGTTCTCTATCCATTCTCATATCGAGAGGTCCTTCTGTAGAAAAGCTAAACCCCCGGTTAGGTGATAAAAGCTGATGTGTAGAAACGCCAAGATCAAGAAGAACTCCATCCACTGATTTTATTTGCAAATTTGAGATAATTGTTTTAATCTGTGAATAATTTTCTTTAATCAAAACAACCTGGCTTTTAAAGGAAACCAATTTTCGTTCAGCCTGGAGCAAGGCATCTTCATCTCGGTCAATACCAATGAGCAGTTTAATATCTGGGCAGGTCTTAAATATGTGATAAGCATGACTTCCTCCTCCTATTGTTCCATCTAAATAAATCCCGCCGGGATGGCAGCTGAGTGTTGTGACTGTTTCGTTTACTAAAACCGGCTGATGGAAATCGGCCATTTATCAAAAACCCAGGTCAGCCAATTTTCGGGCAACCTGTTCCACGTTTGACTCAGAGGTTGTAAATGTGGGTTTCCAATTTCCTTTATCCCAGATCTCGATATGGGTAATCGATCCGACAAAAACAACGTCTTTGTTCAAGTGGGCGTATTCACGGAGTAGGGGGGGGACAAGAACCCGTCCCAACTTATCCACGGACACATCGTGAGCACCAGCAACAAAAAAATGTTTAAAAGAACGAATATCCGGATCAGTCAAAGGAAAGGAGGCTAATTTTTCTTCTAATTTTATCCAGCTCTCATACGTAAAGGCCCAAAGATGAGAGGGAATATAATTTGTGATTACCAGGCGCTCGTTATCCTTGGGTAACAGACTTCGAAATTGAGCCGGTAAACTGACCCTGCCCTTGGAATCAATGGTGTGTTCGTATGAGCCACGAAACATAAGAATTTAAATACCCTTTATTCCACTTTATACCACTTTATACCACTTGGCCCAATTTTAAAGGAATTTACAGGCTTGTCAAGAAAAAAATGTCTTTTTTAAATAATATTTTTCGAAGTTTAGTTTGTACAAAATATAGGGGGGTGAACGCTTTTTATTTACATCATATAGTATCAATAAACGTTTATTAGAGGAGTAGAAAAATTTTTTTCTAATTAACGCAAGACCATTGAGGAAGAACTTAAAAAAAAGTTCGGAAAAGATCAAGTCGTTGCCTATTCGGTTTCCCATTGCCTCAAAATCCCTGCCATTGTTCTCTATTATGGACTTACGAAGCATCTCAAAAAACGCTATTGGGATACCCTCGATGATGAGGAAAGACAATCTTGTGATCAAATCCCAAAGACTTCTGAACAAATTTTCAATTTAGTTGAATAGATAAATCTCTTCATCTCTAACAAGGAATCGCCGCTTCCCATTGAAACCGTAAAAAAACTAAAAAAAATCATCCAGACGGTAAAGGAAGAGTTTTCTCCGTCAAGTTAATATCCGGCAAATTGTTTGGGAGGAGCCGAAAGACCGCCCAGAAATAAAGGCAGATAGAATCTCCCTGCTACGGGCCTTAAGAAATTTAGTGGATAACTTTTTAAAATATGGTGGTGATGAGTTGAGTGAAATTACGATCGGGTATAACGATCTTCCTGGCTTACACTCTTTTTAAAAGAGGATCGTTTATTTATTAAAAGCTTCGAAAATGTCTTTGGATGGTTTACCCGTTTTGAAACTTCAAAGGGAATTGAAGGAACAGGGCTGGGACTATCAATTGTGAAGGAAATCGCCGAACGCCATGGAGGCACGGTATGGATGGAGCCAGGCTTAATCAAGGGAATAACTTTCGTCTTATACCTATTGAGGAAGATGAATATTTTTTGACAGGTATTATTCTTTTTAGTATAGTGGTTTTATTATCTTTCATAACTGGTTATCAGTTCATTTATTTTTTTTTGCGTTACCATATTTATCTTCAAAGATGGGCGCTTAGGGGAAGGGATTTTGGAAATAAATAAACTTTTTTAAAATTACTTTTCAGGATCCTTAAAGGAGGTGGCCATGGATGAAAAAGAACGGCTCAATGCTCTGGAAGTAGCCCTCCAAAATGAAATGAAGGAGCGGGAATTCTATCTTAACCATGCGCAAAGAACCAAAAATCCTCTCGGCAAAGCCATGTTCCAACAAATCGGAGATGAAGAACTGGAACATTACGAAAAGCTAAAAGAGCTTCATAAGCGCTGGGAAAGCAAGGGGACCTGGCCAGAAAGTGTTCCCCTCAAGGTAAAAGATACTCAAGTTAAAGGCATTTTGCTCGCTATGCTTAAAAAAGCAGAAGAGATTCCTGAAGGAGATGCTGACGATCTTGAAGCCATCCGCAAAGCTATTGATTTCGAAGCAAGCGGCGCAAAGCACTATGCTAAACTCCGCGATCACATCACCGACCCACACGAGAAACGTTTTTTTGATCTCCTCGCGAAAATCGAACACGCGCATTATCTTTCCCTTAAAGATACTGAAGAATTTTTGACTGATCCGGTATCCTGGTACCAAAAAAAAGAACACCATGGACTTGATGGTGCGTAAGGAATCTTCTGAAATCTCTTGCTGGTGCGACGTAAAAATTATTTTTCTTTTTTTTCGGAGTGAAGTCTTAAAAGAAAAACGGTTAAGAATTAGCCGGAGGAAAAGATGTTTGGAAAAACTTTTAACTACTTAAGAAATGAAATCTGGCGCGTCAGGATTAAAGAAGTCCCCCGCGGCAAATCATTCCTTTTAAGAACGTTACGAATATTTCTTTTAGCCTTGCGCGGTTTTAATGAAGACAAATGTCAATTGAGGGCCTCCGCGTTAACGTTCTATTCACTTCTTTCGGTTGTACCGGTAATCGCCTTGGCATTTGCCATTTCCAAAGGGTTCGGTTTACAAAAAAATCTCGAACTCTTCCTCACAAATGAACTTGAGGGCCAACAAGAGGTTCTTAAATGGGTCATCCAGTTTGCAAATGCCCTGTTAGCAAACACCAAAGGAGGAGTTATTGCTGGGTTTGGCGTTTTAACACTTCTTTGGGCGGTCATAAGCCTTCTCAACAATGTCGAAACAGCATTTAATGACATTTGGTACTTAAAAAAAGGACGGGGTTTTGCAACAAAACTAAGCAACTACCTTTCCCTAATGCTCATATGTCCTGTTCTTTTAATTTCATCAAGTAGCCTAACAGTCTTTATTACAAGTCAAATGACACTTATAACAGAAAAAATCTCTTTACTGGGGAAAATAAGTCCTCTTATTTTTTTTCTCTTGAAACTTTCGCCCTATTTTTTCATCTGGGTGCTTTTTACCTTTATGTATATCGTTATTCCCAATAAGCGTGTTAGCTTTAAAGGAGGATTGTTTGCGGGTATAATAGCTGGCACCATTTTTCAACTTGTCCAGAAAGCTTATATTTACTTTCAAATCGGGGTTTCAAAATACAATGCCATCTATGGGGGTTTTGCCGCACTTCCTTTACTCTTAGCCTGGCTGCAATTGAGCTGGCTTATTGTTTTGCTTGGCGCGGAGATCTCTTTTGCGGTCCATAATGAAGAGGACTATGAATTTGAAAGTGACTCTCAAAAAATCAGTTATTACTATAAAAAACTCTTGGCGCTCTGGATAGTGGAACGCTGCGTGAAAAATTTCTGTCAAGGAGAAAAACCTGCCGATATCCATGTGATTACGCATGCGTTAGGCGCTCCTATTCGTCTTATCCGAGAACTTCTTTTCGACTTAGTTGAAGCGAGGGTATTATCCGTGGTTAAACAAAACGATGATTCTAAATCCTATTACCAACCTGCCCAAGATGTGGGGAACCTTACCATTAAAAAGGTTCTTGACCTGCTCGATAGAAAGGGCAATGGGAGCATTCCTTTTGTTAAGGACCATGAGCTCGAAAAGATATCGAACGCCTTAGAGTCTTTGGATCATGTAGTCGCCGTTTCTTCCAAAAATATACCTCTTAAAAATTTATAAACTCTAATCCCCAGTGCCCAACCAAAAAATCCCAAAAGAAATGCCTCAACAAAGAAGAACAAAACGCAAGGTAAGGTTAAAATTTATTTAACATATCAATTTACTATCTATTTTAGGCGCTCCATTCAAGTTTAATTGTTTGACATTACTTAAAAAAGACGTTGACAAACCCATACAAAAGAAAAAAGAGAAAAAGCAGGAAAAGAAAAAATATACCAAGCTGACTTATAATGCCACTAGTGTAGTGTTTCTATTACGGCTTTACAATGGCATCATATTATTTACTAATTAATACAGCGACATGTGCTAACAGTTCGTGTCAAGCTAATATAGAAACACTACACTAGTATTTACGTGCAATAATTAACGACATAATATATAAGGGGGGGCATGAGTAGATTAGCAACCCCCATAACGTTAATAAAAGATGAACGAGAGATTCTTGAAAAATGGGTTCGTTCACATACAACAGAACAGCGCATTGTCCTTCGAAGCATCATTATCCTTATGGCAGCCGATGGGTTGACCACTAAGGAAATCTCAAAAAAACTGGAGGTGAGACCAACAACCGTAAGTCAATGGCGAAATCGTTTTGCCCAAAAACGAATCGAAGGACTTCAAGATTCATATCGTTCTGGAAAACCTAAAATATATAATGAGGATGCTGAGTTGCGAATCCTCAAAAAGCTTGATGAAGAACCTCCTTCCGGTTATAGCACCTGGACCGGAAAACTTGTTTCCAACGCTCTCGGCGACGTTTCAGAACATCAAGTATGGCGTGTTCTTCGTAAACATGGCATCCACCTACAGCGGCGTCACAGTTGGTGCATCAGCACTGATCCTCAGTTTGCCGAAAAGGCTGCTGATATTGTAGGGCTTTATTTATCGCCCCCAGATAATGCGGTAGTAATCAGCGTGGATGAAAAACCCGCCATTCAGGCATTGGAACGAGCTCAGGGGTATTTAAAATTGCCAAATGGCAAAGCTATTACCGGCTATAATCATGAATATAAGCGACATGGAACAACCACCCTTTTTGCAGCGCTCGATATTACAACTGGTCAGGTCAAAGCTGGGCATTATAATCGTCGCCGCAGAAAGGAATTTCTTGATTTTATGAATTCCATAACAGCCGAATACCCAGGCAAGGAACTGCATGTGATCCTTGATAATCTAAAGACTCACAAGCCGAAGGATGACCTCTGGCTTGCACGTCATAAAAATGTGACCTTTCATTACACGCCAACTCATGCCAGTTGGTTGAACCAAATAGAAATCTGGTTCAGTATTTTAACCAGAAAACCTCTTAGAGGGGCCAGTTTTATTTCTGTAAAACAGTTGAGAAAGGCAATCTCTGATTTCATTGATTCATATAATAAAAACGCCGCTCCGTTTGAGTGGAAAAAGACAAGGGTGAAAGCAGTTCCCTTGAGACAATCTATCGCTAAATTATGCAACTAAGTACTAGTGGCATTACACGGTAATGACTCTGGTTTGCATAAAACATTTGGTACTACATGATTATTAACCTAAAATTGAAAGGTTTGAAATAATGTCAGAAAATAGCATCAGTGAATCAAAAGCTTTCTTGGAAATCCTCGGCATCTCAGAAGAGCCTTTTGGCGTGTTTTATACCGATCAGAAGCCAAAGGATGGTTTTACACCAAAATCCCGCAGGCTACCTACTCTGGAAGAGGAAAAAGGAGATAAAATTGATTGGGGTTTAGTCTTTGAAGGTTTTTCTTGTGTAATCGGCTTGCTTTGGCGGGCGCGTAAAAAAGGTACGAGCGCTTATTTTAGCAGAGAAAATTTCGATTGTTTTGGCGGAGCCTTTTATTTGGGGTTTTTAAGGCGTCCTTTAGATTTTGTCGCCCGTTTCGTCTCCACAGGTATCCCCAACCGTTTTGAGGGTGAACGCTATCTTGAGTCGCCTGAGGTGACAAAAATGTTCTTTAAGACCATTGATCCCCGACCTGCACCAGCTTCTTTTTGTGTGTTTAAACCCCTTTCCCACTTTACTAATTGTGAAAAGCCGGAATTGGTTATTTTCTTCGCCCGGCCTGAAAGCATCTGCGGCCTCCACCAACTTGCAACCTTTGCAACCAACGACTTTGAAGCAGTCTTATCCCCATTCGGTCCAGGCTGTGCTGGTATTTTAACGTGGCCCTTACATCTCCTCGCCCAAGGAAAGTCAAAGGCCGTGTTGGGTGGGTGGGATCCAACCGAACGACGATACATTAAAACCGATGAGCTTATTTTCACTGTCCCGGCGGAGATGTACCACCGTATGCTCTCCCGATGGCGCAAATCCTTCTTAATCACAAAAACCTGGGATTCGGTACGCAAAAAGATCGAACGCAGTAAAAAAGCTTGGGGCGAAGAAGCATCCGATCAACCCCAAAAATAAATTTTTGTTTTAACTTTTCTGCTCTTTTTACACCGCTCTCTTTTATCACTTCCCGAGAGTACTTTCGTGAGGTTTGGTTCTCTGGGCTATTCGAAATTTACGCAGATTCTTTTTTCCCTTATAGGTTTAAGGACTCAAAAAAAAATAGTTTTTATCCCCATCTTACGAACCTTTATGTCCTTGACACCAAATCATTTTCTTTTTATAATCAAACAATCACAAGATAACACGTTCACAAAAGGTGTTAAAATATATGATGAGCAACAAAAAGATCGGTGAAATAATCATCGAGCTTGGCTTCATAACCCAAGCATTCTCGTTGCAAAGATTCAGAGTTTTATTAAACATTCTCTCCAAAAAACTGAAGAAAAAGCCAAGACCGCTTCGACCAAAAAAGGCATTACCGGTAACTTGGCAGAAATCTATGTTACCGACCTTATTCAAATGCTCTCTGCCGGAGGGAAGACCGGAGCCCTTAAACTTTTTAAGGAAGTGAAAATGGGGAAGTATTCTTTAACCAGGTCCAGGTTATCAATGCTCAATACAAGCAGGTCGAAGGAGTTGAGGCCTTTAATTTTTTAGTGCGCTGGGAGCATGGTCTTTTTATCCTGGACCCTGATGCTCAACTCTTGGACCAGAAAATTTTTTACAGCACCGAGATGTTGCTTATCGAAGCGTGCCGGGTCTGGGACGAAGAAAAGCAGGGAGCGCTCTAACTCTATGGTTCAGTACCCTTACGGTTTCTTCTCACACGAAAACTCTTTTTTGGTAATTCCGGCCTTGTTTTACTTTTCTTAAGCAACCACCTTGTAAATTTTGGTATAATATAAATAAGCTTCAAATTTTCCAACCTTCTTTTTATTGGAGAGAAAAATCCATCCGTGGGAAAAGAGCCATTTAAAAGACTGGACCTCTCCATTTCCGGCATGCACTGTGCTAGCTGCGTGGCTAGGATCGAAAAAGCCCTCGCCCAAGCAGACGGAGTAAAAGAAGCAAGGGTAAATCTCGCCACTGAAAACGCTTCCATTCTTTATGACCCAACTAAAACTGCTCCTCTCTATTTTACAAAAGCCATCCATGATTTGGGCTTTGGGGTAAAGCAGGAAAAGATCGTCCTGCCGATTCAGGGAATGTCCTGCGCTTCCTGTGTAAACAGGGTTGAAACTGCCTTGAGCCACGTTCCCGGGATTATCCAAGCACATGTCAATCTTGCTTTACAAAATGCGACGGTAGAAATCACTCCAGGAAAAGTAACGGTCAAAGATGTAACCCGTGAAATTGAAGCCCTCGGCTATAAAGTTCCGCACATCGAAGAAGGTCTTGGCATTGATAAAGAAAAGCTTGCCCGGGAAAAAGAAGTAAAAAACCTCAAACAAAAATTCTTGGCCGGGCTCATCCTAATTATCCCCATCTTTGTTTTAATGTCCTGGGATCACCTCGGCCTTTCCCCCTTATGGGAGCTGAGCAAGAAGACCAATTTTATCCTTCAGTTTTTTTTGCAAACTCCAGTCCAGTTCTGGATCGGATGGCAGTTTTATCAAGGTGCCTGGGCTACTCTCAAACACAAAACGACTGACATGAACACCTTGATTGCCGTCGGGACCAGTGCCGCTTATGGTTACAGTGTCCTTGCCACCTTCTTTCCCAAACTCTTTGCTGTCAAGGGCCTTGTCCCTGAAGTTTATTTTGACACTGCGGGAGCCATCATTGTCATCATTCTCCTGGGACGTCTTTTGGAAGCCCAGGCGAAAGGCAAAACCTCGGAAGCAATCAAGAGGTTGCTGGGCCTTCAACCAAAGACCGCAATCATTATCCGGGATGAGCAGGAATTAGAAATCTCTATTGAGGACGTCCAAATTGGTGATATAGTTATCGTGCGCCCGGGGGGAAAGGTTCCTGTGGATGGTACGGTTGTGGAAGGCAATTCCTCGGTGGATGAATCCATGGTAACCGGAGAAGCTATTCCCGTAGAAAAAAAATCCGGTGATGAGGTTATCGGCGCTACCATCAACAAGACCGGGACCTTTAAATTTAAAGCTATCAAAGTGGGAAAAGAAACCATCCTTGCCCAGATTATTAAGCTGGTGGAAGATGCTCAGGGATCAAAGCTGCCCATCGCTCGCCTCGCTGACCAGATTGCGAGTTACTTTGTCCCCGCGGTTATGGGAATTGCGCTCCTCACGTTTATCGTCTGGTTTTCCTTAGGACCAGAACCAACCTTGACCTATGCCTTACTCAATTTCGTAGCCGTAATGATCATTGCCTGCCCTTGTGCGCTCGGCTTAGCTACGCCTACCTCCATCATGGTGGGAACTGGCAAAGGAGCGGAGATGGGTGTCCTCATTCGTACGGGGAATGCACTGGAAACAGCCCATAAACTAACTACCATTGTCCTCGACAAGACAGGAACGATCACGAAAGGTGCGCCTTCGGTAACTGACATCATGCCCGCTGAGGGATATAACGAGGAGAAGATCCTTGGTTTAGCCGCGTCCGCGGAAAAGTTCTCAGAACATTCCCTCGGTGAGGCGATCCTCAACAAGGCAAAAGAACGCAAGCTAGCAATAGATGATTCTGCCCATTTCCAGGCTTTTCCGGGTCAAGGAATTGAAGCAGAGATAGGAGGTAAAGAGGTCTTTCTCGGTAATGCTAAATTTATGGAGACAAAAGGTGTTGCGCTCAAGGATATGCAAAAAAAATCTGAGCTTCTTTCCGGTGAAGGAAAAACTCCGATGTTCATCGCTGTTAAAGGGAAAATTGCCGGAATCATCGCCGTTGCCGATACCTTGAAGCCCAAATCCAAAGAAGCCATCGCTGCCTTGCACGATTTGGACCTTGAGATAATTATGATAACCGGGGATAGCCGAAGGACCGCAGAAACAATCGCTCATGAAGTCACAATAGATCGGGTTTTAGCAGAGGTGTTACCCAAAGGCAAAGCTAATGAAGTAAAAAAGCTTCAAGCTGAGGGAAAAATCGTGGGCATGGTTGGTGATGGCATTAATGATGCGCCAGCCTTAGCGCAGGCGGATATTGGCATTGCCCTTGGCACAGGAACTGATGTGGCCATTGAGTCAGCCGATATTACCCTGATAAGCGGTGACTTGAGGGGAGTGGTGACTGCTATTACATTAAGCAAAGCGACCATCCGAAATATTAAACAAAACCTCTTTTGGGCTTTTGCGTATAACACAATCTTGATCCCAGTTGCCGCCGGTGCGCTTTTTCCCTTTTTCAAAATACTTTTAAGTCCAATGATTGCGGCAGCCGCCATGGCCCTTTCTTCAGTTACCGTGGTAAGTAATGCCCTAAGATTAAGGAGATTCCGGCCCCCTCTGAAAACTATTTAAAAAGGATGATTGATAATATGTAACGGAAGGAGTGACCACGTTCCCTGAACTACTTTTTTAATGCCCTTCCCCGCCCTATCAAGTATATCGAAGGTTAGATGATCAGCTCGAGGATGGTGGAGATGACAATGCCACCGACCATGGGTGCGGCGATCCGTTTCATTGCATCCGCACCCTGTGCCGTGGCTGAACATTATCGGGATAAGGCCGGCCAAGATAACGCTTACGGTCACAATTTTAGGACGTATCCTTTTTACTGCTCCGTGCATGATCGCATCCTTAAGGTCACTTATAGTATTCAGTTTGCCTTCCTTCTTCCACTGCTCATAGGCCAAGTCCAGGTAGAGGAGCATAAACACTCCGGTTTCGGCATCTAGTCCGGCAAGAGCAATGATCCCCACCCATACCGCAATGCTCATGTTGCAGTTGAGAAAGTAAAGAAGCCAGAATGATCCTACCCGGGAGAAAGGAACAGCCAACAGCACAATTAAGATTTTGGTAACCAACTGGGTGTTGAAATAAATGAGCACAAAAATAATCAGGATTGGAAGTGGAATAACTAATTTCAGCCTTTCATGGGTTCTCACCAAATATTCATATTCGCCGCTCCATTGCAAGCGGTAAACGTCGAGAATCTTCAAAGAGGCAACACGCTTTTTGGCCTCATCTAAATATCCCCCAATGTCCCAGCCGGAAAAGTCCACATAAACATAGGCGGTAAGAAGCCCTTCGTCACTTTTGATGACCATCGGGCCATTTACTACTTTTATCTCTGCCAGTTCGCCGAGCGGCACCTGAACAAGAGTTGGGGTAGAAAAAGATGACATTCCTGCACCTGAAGGAGCATTCCCCCTCATAACCGGGATCAGTACTCTTTGCAGTTTTTTCAGGGTATCTCTTAATTCCCTCGACTAGCGTATGTTTACCGGGTAGCGCTGTCTTCCTTCCACCGTGGTGGTCCGTCATTCCGCCGATCGCCGATTGGATCACGTCCTGGACATCCTCAACCGTTAAACCGTAACGCGCAACAGCATCCCGTCTGATAGCAAAGTCTAAGAAATACCCTGTGGTTATCCTTTCCGCATATGAGCTTCGTGTTCCCGGAATTTTCTTCATGTGGTGTTCGATAGCCAGCCCTATTTTTTCAATTTCATTGAGTTTTGGACCCAGAACCTTAATTCCCACCGGCGTCCTGATCCCGGTCGCCAGCATATCGATCCGGGCTTTTATGGGCATAGTAAAGGAATTCGCCACGCCGGGAATGGTCAACGCTTCATTCATCTCATTTTCAAACATCTCAAGGGGAGCGGGGTCGATCGCTGTTTCCACCCGCCCGCTTTTCCGAAAACCTGGGCCACATCCGGAAACTTCATCAATATCTTGTCCTGAAGCTGGAGGAATTTTAAGACCACAGATATAGATGGTGCAGGCACGGTCACCGGCATAAAAAAAGCGTCCCTCCATAAAGGGAAGGCATAAATTCAGAACCAAGTTTCGCAAAGGGATAAACAGAAATTGCCAGCACTATGAGAGCAAGGATAATAACCGTCTTTTTAAACGCTTTCGTTTAAAAGAGCTGGTTGCGTTGGAGTGTAACATTTGGAGATTTGGTTTTGGAACAGTGGTTAAATTTTATTTTAAAAATTTGGCTACCATCTGAGGGAACGTCTGAATATCAAAAGGTTTAGAAATAAACCCGGCAAATCCTGCCGCGAGAAAGTTCTCCTGCTCTTCGTGTTGGTTATAACCCGTAAACGCAACCACGGGGATGGGGTTGATCTCAGGATCTTTTTTTATCACTTTAATTACTTCCAGCCCGTTCATATCTGGTAATTCGATATCCAGTAAGATAATATCAGGTTTATTCTGACGAGCCTTTTCTATACCTTCTTTTCCACAAACAGCCTCTAATACCTGATACCCTTTCCTCTCCAGGAACTCTTTCGCGAGCTCTCGGTTTAATCGGGTATCATCTACCAGAAGAATTTTTGCTCCTGCCATGAATAACACCATTAATTTTGGTTATCAATCTTGGGAATCAAAAAGGAAAATTTACTTCCCTTGCCTTCTTCACTTTCCACCCAAATTTTCCCCCGGTGCAGATTAACCAGTTCACGGGTTATACAAAGGCCCAATCCTGTTCCCTCAAAATCCTGAGAACGACTAGGGTCAACCTGATAAAATTCTGAAAATATTTTTTCTTGGTCGTGAGGTTGTATCCCCATGCCTGTGTCTGCAACCGTGACCTCAATATAGGTCTGGGGCAAAAGAGAAGCGTCTTCCCCCGGTGGGGCTTTAAGGAACTGGGTTGATATTTTCACCGCGCCCCCGGGCGGCGTGAATTTAATCGCGTTCGAGAGAAGGTGGTGCAGTATTTTTATAAATTTAGCCTCGTCAGCTCTAATAACAGATACCCCTTCACCATTCTTTATTTCCAAGGAAATATTTTTTTTGCAACCCAGTTTTTCACTGATTCGCATGCTCCATTGATCGCGAGCGGAAGGGAAAATTCAGAATAAGTAAGCTGCATTTCACCCCAGCGGAAATTCATTAAATCCATCAAATCATTTAAAAGGGTCAGAAGGTTTTCACCGCTCGAGTGGATATTTTTTAGATAATGGATCTGTTTTTCATTGAGCGTGCCATATGCCTGCTCCAGTAAAAGCTCAGAAAAACCAAGAATCGCGTTTAAGGGAGTCTTCAATTTATGGGAGATCGTTGAGATAAATTTGGTTTCCGAATTCACGTTCATATGATTCCCTTAGGCTTGTTTAAAAATATTGCACCACGTTTATGCGGGAGACCTGTTTCGCTTTTCAAAAATCCGCAGGGTAGCTGAAAATTTGCCAGTAAAAAAATGACAGTATTACTGCGATCCCAATATTAATTAGATCGGCAATCTTCTTGCCCGATGGGTTAGAATGTTATGTCAATAGGTAACAAACAAAAAAAGAAACCGTTTAATGGTGCATAATGCCACCCATTTTAAACACCGGTAAAAAAAAAGAGGGATGCGAGCTTCACCCCGCCAAAGAAAAAACTAACTTCTAAAACTCAACCCCGTTTTCTGCTTTCTTCCAAACCTCATCACCATTAGGTTTGTAAATCAGGGATACCACAATTTTGCTGTAATCAAAATCTGCGCCTGCTTTTCCGGTGGTGGTAACAGTAAATGTATTGTTCTCCGAGCCGGTTGCCGTTATAGTCCAATAGTGGGTAGTATCTCGCACATCAACTCTAAGGGGATTGCCTTCTGGCAGTCCTTCGAATTGAGCAGAGGTTGCGCTTGTAAATTGCTCGTTCCTTTGGTAATAAAGCTTTTCCGCATTAAGAATGACGCCAATAGCCGCCTTCGCAGACGCTGCCTTAGCATCTCGAACATATGCTAAATAGAGAGGCACGCCAACCGCGATCAGAATACCGATAATTATAACCACGATCCTCAACTCAACTAAGGTAAACCCTTTTTGCCTCCGGAATGTTCCATTTTTTTTGTTCTTTGCTTGCTTTTTCACCTCTTTACTAACATCTCATTTAAAAATATTTTTTCATTATTTTCTGTTTATTTTTTTATCGAGTACATTAATCTTGTCACCCGAAAAAGAAAAAGTCAGGTCGGTTTTTGGGCAACCCGGCTATCTTTAAATTTTAAGACCCGTGGCTTTCTGGCCCCGCCTCACGACGGGTGTGTCTTTATCTTAGAATTAATAACTTTTTATTTTTCTGCAAGCAATTATTATTCCATAAAAATATAATACGGTTTAAACTCATTCTCAGAAAAAATAATAATACGTAATAAATTAAAATTAAAGCTAATTTTTTAAATCAGGTTTAAACTTTAGGGTAAAGGTTGATTATTCTCCTTTGGACATTACATTAAATAAAAAACTTGACTTGTAAAAATTGAATTATTAAAATAAGTCAATTTGTTGCTCATAAAAATTAAACTAATAATTTAATTATGGACCTCGCTTTGCCACAACATTCCAAAATTTTAATCGTTGATGATAACCTCCAAAATGTTGAGCTTCTGGAGGGCCACCTAAGTGCTGTCGGCTATGATATTTTAAAAGCGTTTGATGGTGAAGAAGCATTAAAGATGGTTAAAGATTGCGATCCCCACCTTATCCTCCTTGATGTTATGATGCCCAAGCTCGATGGGTATCAGGTCTGTAGTTCTTTGAAAAAAATGAAAAAACCCGATTTATCCCCGTTGTAATGATAACTGCCTTAAAAGAGATAGAAGACAAAATTAAAGGAATCGAAGCAGGCGCAGACGATTTTTTATCCAAGCCTTTCAATAAATTGGAACTTTTGACCCGGGTTAAATCCCTTTTGCGAATGCGTTACTTGAGGGATGAGTTAGAGCGAAAGCAACAAAAAGAAAAGGAGAGGATGAAAGAAATCTTTAAGGTTTATCTCTCCGATGCAATCGCTAACTTAGTCTTAAGTGACCCGGAAAAATTTTTAAGATTAGGGGGGGAAAAAAGGGTCGTTACAGTTATCTTTGCTGACCTTCGGGGTTTCGCAAATTTTGCTGAAACGCATCCCGCTGAGAAAGTGGTAAGTACTTTAAATCATTTTTTTAAAAAAATGACACAGGTAATATTTGATCATCAGGGAACGCTTGATAAATATATGGGGGACGCAATAATGGCCTACTTTGGAGCTCCTATGGGTTATCCTGATGATGCCTTAAGGTCAGTTAAAGCGGCGGTGAATATGCAAAGGGAGTTCGTTAAATTACAAAAAAACTGGGTACAGGAAGGACTAATGAAAATAGGCCTCGGCATAGGATTGAGTACCGGAGAGGTCATCTTTGGGAATGTGGGAACCGAAAGGGTAATGAATTATACAATTATCGGCGATACGGTAAATATAGCCCAACGTTTAGAAGAGGCGGCTTTAACAGGGCAAATTCTTTTGAGTGAATCTACGTACGAAATGGTTAAAGAAAAGATCATCGCAAAAAAACTGCCCCAAAGGACTCTAAAGGGTAAGAAAGAGCCGCTTATCCCTTATTTGTTAGAGAACATTAAAAATTGAATCTTGAAGCTTTCAAGTGAACTCTTGGCAAATCAAAAAAAACATATATTGTTTATATATTAATTAAATTCAACGGCTCTCCGGAAAATTATCCGGCCTTAATTTTCTGTGAGATGTTAGTCGGAGAACTTTATGAAAAATAGATCGGTTCTAAAAATTTTTACCGAAAAAACCAGCATGAGAAATAAACTGTGGCTCGGTTTTATTTGGGTGGTTGGTATCATTATCGCCACAAATTTGCTGATTGGGGTTTTTATTACCGATGTGGCCGTTAATAGACTGTGGTTTACTGACATAGGTCTGATTATGGGGTTATTGCTCGGGTATGTGATTTCCCGATACATCTTAAAAAGCGTGCGAAACCTTTTGATAGCCACCCGCGCCATCGGAAAAGGAGATTTAACCAAAGAAGTCGCAATAAGTTCTAAAGATGAAATCGGAGAGTTGGCAATGAGCTTTAACTCGATGATTCTTAGTCTCCGAGAGATAATCCTGCAGGTTAGAAAAAGATCCGATGATATTATTTAAGCATCAAAAACCCTTCTATCTTTGTCCAAGACATAAATATTGCCGAAGAAGTTGCAGTTATCAGTACACAAATTTCTAAAGGAGCTGAAAAACAATCTCACTTAATGGATAACACCTTCACCATCATGAAACGGATAGCTGAATTGATACAAGTTGTCGCCGAAAAATCACAAGTGGCTGCTGAATCAGCTCAACGAGCAGGTGGGATGGCAAAAAGCAAACGTGGGCCTTTAGAAAAAACGCGTGAGGAATTAAAAAAGATATTCTCAAAAATAGAAAGTTCGGCTTCCCTGATTCGTAATTTTGGCGAAAAAAATCAAAAGATTACCAAAATTACGGATATAATTACCGGCATTGCTGAACAGACCAATCTCCTTTCTTTCAATACTGCTATTGAAGCTACACGCGCGGGAGAATCCGGCAAAGGATTTTCCATCGTAGACAATGAGGTGCGGAGATTAGCTGAAAAAGTCAAGGGATATGCCGAAGACATTACTTCCATAATCGACGCAATCAAAAAAGATAATTTAATTATTTCTGAGATTGAGGGGAAAAAAGTAGGGTTAATTGTTGATGCGCTTGTGAAGATTGATCAAATCTTTGTAAAACCCCTGGAAAACCTTTTCGATAAAAGCGACGGCTTTTATGGAGCCACATTTTTTGGAGATGGCGGGATGGTTTTAGTCCTCGACTTAGAAGGGTTGATGAAATGAATGAGTTGTCTGACATTTTAGTGGTTGAGAACAGCACCTCTATCACCAACACGATTAGTCACATTCTCAAAAAAAAGAACCTCAAGATTACTTTCCTCAATAACAGCAAAAAAGTGATCAAGTTCCTTGACACAAAAAAACCTGCCTTGGTTATTATAGACGTTATGCCGGAACTTGACGGGATCAGCCTTTGCAAATTAATAAAAAGCCAAAAAGCTCTGGAAAAAACTCGCATCATCATGCTTTCGAGCAAACCATTTGAGGCCGATCAAGAAAAAGCCTATGAGGCTGGAGCTGAAGCTTTTATTATTAAAAATACTTCGCTTGAAGCAATTGGAGATCAAATAGTAAAGCTTCTCATGACAAAAATTGCGGTGAAGTTTTGGGGGACAAGAGGATCCATACCTACTCCAGGTCCCCGTACGGTAAAATACGGAGGAAATACCCCGTGCGTATCCGTAACCTTTGCTGAGGACAAGCGTATTATTCTTGATGCTGGATCCGGAATTAGAGAACTGGGGAACCATCTTATAAAAACCCAAAAGAAAATTATGAGCCATATTTTCTTGACCCATTTTCACTGGGACCACATCCAAGGGTTGCCTTTTTTTGCCCCTGCTTTTTCCGCAGACAATCGTTTTTCGATCTATGGATGCGAAAATCAAAAAACAAAATTGAGCAAGGTCCTTTCCGATCAAATGGAAAGTTCTTATTTCCCCGTTCCGTTAAAAAAACTCGGAGCAATTCTTGCGTTCAAACCCCTCACTGAAGGAAGTTATTTCATCGAAGGCCTTATGATTAAGACTCTCTATCTTAACCACCCGGGAAACACTCTTGGCTATCTCATTACCCATCGGGATAAGACGATTGGATATTTAACGGATAACGAATTTACCTCAGGCTCTATAAAAAAACCGAAGAGTAATCATACCTCCTGTAATGATTATAACTTAAAAATAATTCATGCTATTCAAGGTGCTGACCTTGTGATCTTCGATGCCCAATACACTCCAGAGGAATATCAAAACAAAAAGGGGTGGGGGCATTCTCAGTATAAAAATGTGCTCAATGTTGCCATGGCCGCTGAAATTAAGAAGTGTGTTCTTTTTCACCATGACCCTTCTCACACTGATGCAGATCTTGATAAAATTGGCATCCAATGTTTGAAAATTATAAAACGCCAGGGAGGGAGTATGGATTGTATCGTGGCGCAGGAAGGGTTAGAAATCGAGTTATAGAGTCACTCTCCCCTCACAAAATTCCGTCTTGTCCTTCTAACGCACAGGGAAGATGTAGCAATGAACCACTGCATGCTGTACATATTTTTAGAATGCAAACAGTAATATTGCCGGATAGCCATGACTGAAGAAAAAATTTCTATTCCCATACTCGTCGTTGATGATGACCCGGTATCCCGTACTCTTCTCAAAAGGATCCTCATCAGGGCCGGATACAAAGTCACTGCTGCCGAGAACGGGCGTGAAGCCCTCCAAACCTTAAAAGACAATTTTTCCCCTATCGTTATATCCGACTGGATGATGCCTGAGATGGACGGGATAGAGTTTTGTAAAGCCATAAGAAACACTGATTTCCCCGGATACATCTTTTTTATTCTTATAACCTCTCGTGATACAAAAGATGACCTCGTTTTGGGATTGGAAGCCGGAGCTGATGATTATTTAACCAAGCCCTTTAATCATACTGAACTGAAAGCACGGCTTAATACCGCGGAACGGATTTTAAAACTGGAAAAATCCCTGAAAGCGGCCAATGAAGCGATACGGCTTTTGTCAATCACCGACCCTTTAACCAATAGTTATAACCGAGGCTACCTCATTCAACGCCTCCCCCAGGAAATTTCCCGGGCGCAAAGATATAGCCGTCCGTTGTCGCTCATTATGAGCGATCTTGACCATTTTAAAATGATTAATGATGAGTATGGGCACCAAGCCGGAGATATCGTTTTAAAAAAATTCGTGGAGAGTATTAATGGAAAAATTCGACAGGGGATTGACTGGATGGCTCGTTATGGAGGCGAGGAGTTTCTCCTCGTTCTTCCGGAAATGGATTTAAAAGGAGCGTCGATTTTGGCGGAACGATTGCGGAATGTCGTATCAGAAAACGTTATTGACGTGGGGGAAACCCAATTAAGAATAACCGCCAGTTTTGGAGTAACGTGTCTCGACGCAGCTAAAATTACTGACAAAGCTTCTCCAGAGTCTATGATTAAAGAGGCAGACGCTTGTCTTTACGTGGCGAAAAAACAAGGGAGAAATCAGGTCAAAACAGTTGTGGATATAACTGGAGAAGTAACGCCTTAAAACGCCCCAGGTGAAAAAATAGATCTCTTAGCCGAGAAACTTTACGAAATCGTTGATGTCATCCGGGGATTCTGGTGCAAAAGGTTTGGCATCACTTTTTTGGACAAAGTGCGGGGAGGTTGATTTATGGATGTAAAATGGATTTTGGCAGGTTCGATTGTCCTCCAGCTTGCTGCGGCGGTCATGGCTTTCCGTCTGATCTTTCTCACCGGCAGGCGGGCAGCTTGGAGCCTGATTGGCTTCGCATTAGTACTCATGGCTATCCGGCGTATTATTCCTTTTGTCCACTTGTTCTCCGGAAATCCGTCAAGCCAACCGGATTTTATCAACGAAGTACTGGGTCTCGCTTTGTCTTTGTTGATGGTTCTGGGGGTCGCGGGAATCACTCCCATTTTCTCTGCCATCAAACGGTCGGAGGAGGAAGTCCGCAAACTGAATGAGGATTTGGAGCGACGTGTGCAGGAGCGGACAGCGCAACTCGTCGATTTGAACAGGCAGCAGCAGCAAGAAATCACCGAGCGCAAGAAGGTTGAGAAGGAACTTAATGAGAATGAAGAAAAACTACAATCCATTACTGGGGCGGCGAAGGATGCCATTATTATGATAGATGATAAAGGAAATATCTCCTTCTGGAATTTTGCTGCCGAGAGAATATTTGGTTATCAGAAAAAGGAGGCTTTGGGGCAAAATTTGCATAAGCTTCTGACACCGGAAAAATATTATAACCTCTATTGCAAAGCATTTCCGGAGTTTACTCGGACGGGGAAGGGAAACGCGCTTGGAAAAACAGTTGAATTATCTGCGTTATCCAATACCGGAGAAGAAATTCCTATAGAACTTTCACTTTCGGCAATCTCTTTAAAAGGACATTGGCATGCAATCGGGATCATTCGAGATATTACCGAACGCAAACAGAGAGAGATGGAGGAAAAAAAATATTTTACTCTCTTTGAAGCATCAACTGATGCGATTATGATGATTGATGAGAATGGATTTTTTGATGGCAACAGAGCCGCTTTTGAACTGTACGGATTTTCATCAAAAGATGACTTTATTAAAAGGCACCCGAGCGAATTATCTCCACCCACACAACCTGACGGAAAAGATTCCCTTACTGCTTCTCGGCAACATCTTGAAACCGCTTTTGCAAACGGGGTGGATTCCTTTGAGTGGGTACATAAAAAAACAGACGGAACTCCCTTCTCAGCTGAAGTACGACTTAGCAGTTTTCTTTTAGGTGATAAAAGAGTTTTGCAAGCGTTAGTGCGTGACATCACCCAACGAAAGAAAATGGAGAATCGCATCCATAAGCTGAACCAATTGCAGACGCTCTTGCTCGATCCGGACATTCTGGAAAACCAACTAAAGAAAATTACGGATGGCGTAGTTGATATCTTCAAGGCGGATTTTTGCCGCATCTGGCTAATAGATCAGGGAGACCGATGTGATACAGGCTGCGTACACGCCGCAGTTACGGAAGGCCCCCATGAATGCCGTTATCGCGATAAATGTCTGCATCTTGTTGCCAGTTCAGGTCGTTATACGCATATTGACGGCGAAACACACCGTCGGGTGCCTTTTGGCTGCTACAAGATCGGCAGCATCGCATCCGGGGAGGAACCCTCGTTTTTGACCAACGACGTCGCGAACGATCCGCGGGTCCACAATCATGAATGGGCAAAGCAGCTGGGCTTAGTCTCGTTTGCCGGCTTTCAACTGCGCCCCACACACGGCGAGACAAAAGGTGTTTTGGCGCTATTTTCACAGTCCGCTATTTCTGACGAGGAATATTCACTGCTCGAAGGCGTCAGCAACCTTACTATGAGAGTTATCCTAACTGGACAGGCTCAGGAGGCTGTGCATGAAAGCGAGGAAAAGCACCGTGCTCTCATCGAAACCACGGGCACTGGTTATGTAATCTCGATCTCAAGGGAAGGGTGCTTGACGCAAATGATGAGTATGTTCGCCTGAGCGGCCACGAGCGCCTAGATGAAGTCCTGGGCCGATCGATGGTTGAGTGGACGGCGGCATGCGATAGAGAGCGCAACGCCAACGCAGTGGAAGAATGTGTTCGACAGGGGTTTGTGCGGAATCTTGAGATCGACTATGTTGTGAATCATGGACAGATCATTCCCGTCGAAACAAATGCGACTTTGGTCACGACCAAAAGCGGACCGCAGATCCTGGCGATCTGCCGAAACATCACCAAGCGTAAGAAGGCAGAAGAGGAGCTAAAAAAAGCCAAAGAAGCAGCCGAGGCTGGCACTATCGCGAAAAGCAACTTCCTGGCCAGAATGAGCCATGAAATCCGCACCCCCATGAACTCTATCATGGGGTTTATTGACATGTTGCTTGATACCCATCTGACTGAGGAACAGATTGATTTTGCTAAAACCGCCAATCGAAGCGCCCAGGCGCTTCTGTCTTTGATTGATGAAATCCTTGATTTCTCTAAAATCGAGGCCGGAAAGATAGAACTCGAATCAGTTGATTTTGACCCCGAATTACTGGCGTATGATGTTTGCGAAATAACCCGGCCCAGGATCGGGAATAAACCGGTTGAGATCCTCTGCCGAATCGGTGACCAGGTTCCGGCCAAGGTCAAAGGCGACCCTGGAAGGTTTCGGCAGGTGCTGATAAACCTGATGGGGAATGCTGCCAAGTTTACCGAAGCTGGCCAGATTGAACTTTTCTTCGATGTTGAAGAGGGAAAGGATGATAATTTAAAACTCCATGGCTTTGTCCGCGATACCGGGGTTGGTATTCCAAAAGGCAAAGTCGAGCTTATTTTCGATCCGTTTCAACAGGCAGATGGCTCAACCACCCGAAGGTTTGGGGGCACCGGCCTTGGTTTATCCATAAGCAAGCAGTTAATCAACCTGATGGGTGGAGAGATCCGGGTAGAAAGTGAGATAAACAAAGGGAGCTCTTTCCATTTCACTATCGGGCTAAAAAAATCTGAAGACAAACTGGAAAAAAAGCCTAAACCAGTATCGCTTGAAGGCAAAAAAGCCCTCCTGGTTGATGATACCCTGCTTAACCTTGAAATTCTGACCCATTTTTTAACCTCGGCAGGTATGCAGGTGATTGCCCTCACCAACCCTAAAGAGGTAGTGCCAACGCTTCAGAAAGCTTTGGAAACAAATAAACCTTTTGACATTGGGGTCATTGATATCCAGATGCCTGAAATAAGCGGCTACGATGTGGCAACCGAGGTTCGCAAACTCGAGCCCCCGGTTTCCACAACCCCTTTACTTGCCTTCTCTTCTTCTATCCTCCAGGGCGCGAAAAGATGTTTTGAGGCTGGCTTCGATGGTTTTTTACCGAAACCGCTCAATCGGTTCAAACTTTTAGAAATGATTGAACGTTTGGTAGGGGAAAAGAAACATCAAGCACCGGAATACAAAAGAGAGAAGATCGTCACCCAATTTTCCCTTCGGGAAGAGGTTAAACAGTCGGTACGGATCATGCTTGCTGAAGATAACCCGGTCAACCAGAAGCTCGCCGCAATCATGCTTACCAAGGCTGGCTATGGGGTGAAAGTGGTCAATAATGGACGGGAGGCAGTAGAACACTATACCGCTTCGCCGGATGAATTCGACCTTATTTTCATGGACGTCCAGATGCCCGAGATGGATGGGATGGAGGCAACTCGAGCTATCCGGGAAAAGGGGTTTGACCGCATTCCGATCATTGCGATGACTGCCCAGGCGATGGTTGGAGACCGGGAAAAATGCCTTGAGGGGGGAATGAATGACTACCTATCGAAACCGATCAAGCGAGAAATCGTCTTTGAAATGGTGAAAAAATGGGTGCTGAGAAAAGAGGATGGGGTATGAATGTTAAGGAATTAGCAGAAAACTTAGGCTTAGAAGAGGACGAATTCTTAGAACTCGTGGAGCTTTTTGTGGGAACCTCTGCCTCTAACTTAACAGATTTGGCAAAGGCCCTTGAAACCGGAGATGCTGAAGAGGTGGTTAAAGCTTCGCATTCCCTAAAAGGAGCGGCCGGAAACCTCGGATTCCAGGATATTTATAAAAGTGCAAAACTTATTGAAATGAATGCCCGTCAAGGGATTTTAGAAGGAAGCAAAGAAACGATAAACGTCAATAAGAGAAAAGCTGATACTGATGGAAGAGGACTTTAAAAAAAATAAATGAGCGGTGGGCTTTGCCATGTCGGTTGGGTAAAGTTTACCCCGCAAGCTCTTGTGCTTCTATGTGTTAGACTCCCTTCCTAAGTAAAATCCCTTTTCGTTGACCTCTCGCAAACCTGGGGAAAACTGTTCCTGAATCGTTTTAACCCACATTTTCTCTTCCAGATTGAGATACCGAGAAAGCACTCCCAAAAGGACCACATTCAAAGTTTTCGGGTTACTTGTCTGTTGAGTTAACGCGATTCCGTCGATCAAGTTAAAATTTTTAAATCTTTTTTTAAGGCGTTCCGATATATCGTCTGGATAATCTTCCAATCCCATGGATACCGAAGGAGGGAAAATTTTCTGGTTATTGACCAGAACAAAAGAACCGGGTCTCAAATAGTCAAGATAGCGGAGGGTTTCCAACATTTCAAAGCTTACCAGGAAGTCTCCTTCTCCTTTTTTTATAAGCGGAGAAAAAACCTTGGTTCCAAACCTGACCTGACTCACCACGCTTCCCCCTCGCTGGGCCATTCCATGAATTTCGCTTCTTTTTACATCAAACCCAGCCTTTAAAAGAACCTCTCCCAAAATCTGGCCCGCCAAAATGACCCCCTGCCCCCCCACACCAACGAAGAGAACATTAAATATTCTATCCATTCTAGCGTTATTACCCACGAGAATATTTTTATCTCCTCTGCAAACACTTAATTTCCTTAAGCCAAAGAAATTTGTTAATTTCAAAAAATTGCTACTTATTTACCGGTTTTAGCCTCTTTAGGATAAGTTCGGCCACTTTTTTCCCGGAAAGCAGCATCCCACCAAAAATAGGACCCATCCGATAAGATCCAAAGGCAGCATTAGCGGACATTCCGGCTACATAGACATTGGGATAAACTTCTTTGGTGTTTTTAAGGGTCATTGTCTCGGCAATTTCAGCATTCATTGACTTTTCACCCATGATCTTTCCGGTTTTGGTAAGTAACGACTTTCCACTCTTTTTTTCAATAATCTTTAAAACTTCAAGGCCATGACCGGTTGCTTCCACCACAAAGCGTGCCCCAATGGTCAGAGGATCAACATGGAGTCCGGCTATTTCAACCGCGCTCCAATTAATCACCAGCCCGGTCACCTTATCCTGAGTGAGTTTGACATCTTCCACGCTCATACAATTAAAAATTATAGCTCCGGCTTTAACTGCCTGGGAAGTTAAGGTAGAAATCGCTTCCACTGAATCAGCAGTATAATAATTTTTCTCATAAATTTCAGATCGTACCCCCATCTCGTCAAGGATTTTTTTTGCTTCTTTTTGAACCACGATTTCATTAAACATCATCCCCCCACCCCACATCCCACCGCCGATGGAGAGTTTTTTTTCATAAATCGCAACCTTGATTTTTCTTTTCGCCAAATAGTAAGCAGCTGTCAGTCCGGCCGGCCCACCACCGGCAATCGCGACATCTATCTGCAGGTTATCCATTAACTTTTTAAAATACCGGTCAATAATTGCGCGAGAAATAACAATTTCGTCTAACATCGTGAATCTCCTTTCCATGAAAACCAATTGAACATTAAGGAATCGAAAAATAAATGATCTCCCTAACAAAGTCAATAAATATTGAAGACATTTTTCCCCAGAAAAAATTTCTTTTGTTTCCAATTTCTCTTGACTTGCCCAATATGTTGTGGTCAAATAACATTCATCCACAACATGAGGAGAAGAAAGGCAAATCTTATAGGAGGATAGGGAGGACTATGACGCCCTTAAAAGAAATTAAAACGGAAAGGCCTTATACTCTATCGGGCACGTGAAACCACTGATTTAGCCCTTTTTGTGCGGACTTCCAGTGAAGATCTCAGCACTTGGAATCGGCAGAAAATTGTCGATGCCCTAGTGAGGGAGACATATATTGACGTCGATACTGCTGACAAGCTAAGCGTTGACGTTGAAGAAATGATCATTAACTCTAAGATCAGAGTGATTACCGCTCCCCTTATCCGGGAATTGGTGAATGCTAAACTTATTGAAAAAGGGCTGGAACAAACCCGGATGATGCATACCCGGGTCGGCTTGCCGATTTATGATGTCGATCAGCTCATTCTTCATCCCAACAAAGAAAATGCTAATGTTCCCCATGGACCCGAAGCGACGAACTTAACGTTAGCGGAAGGGATAAAAAAAGAATACGCCCTCCTCAGTGTTTTTTCCCAGGATATTGCGGATGCTCATCTGCGAGGAGACCTCCACCTTCATGACTTGGGTTTTATTGACCGACCCTACTGCTCAGGACAGTCATTGGAGTACATTAAAAGGTTTGGCTTAAACCTCCCGAATTCCCTCTCCAACGCCAAACCCGCCAAACATCCTGAAGTGCTTTTAGCCCATATGGTTAAATTTGCCGCGGCTCTGCAAAGCAATTTTGCCGGAGCAATCGGCTGGGACTCCGTTAACCTCTTTTTTGCTCCCTACTTAGTGGGGATGAGCGATCGGGACATCGAACAACTCGCTCAGATGCTTATTTTTGAATTTTCCCAGCAAGCAGTTGCGCGGGGTGGACAAGCCATTTTCAGTGATATTAATATTTACTGGGAAGTTCCAAAACACTTTGAAGACGTTCCGGCGATTGGCCCCGGAGGTGTCTTTACCGGTAAAACCTATGCCGAATACATTACCGAAGCACAAAAGTTTGCCTGGGCACTCTTTACCGTTTACAAAGGAGGAGATGGAACCGGCCGTCCTTTCTTTTTCCCTAAACCGTTAGTCCATATTACCGAGAAATTTTTCCAAACTGAGGGACATAAGGATTTCCTCAACCATATTTGTGATGTTGCCAGTGAAAAAGGAAACACCTATTTTGTTTTTGACCGTGGGAGTACCGCAAAAATTTCCGAGTGCTGCCGACTGAGCTTTAAACTCGAGGCCCAAGACTTCGCTGACGCCCGTGAGCCTTGGAAAATGAGGTATTGCGCTCTCCAAAATGTAACCCTTAACCTTCCCCGGTTCGGCTACCTCAGTAACCAGGATGATACTGTTCTATTTTCTCGAATCTCTGATGCCATGGCCCTGGCGGTTAAGGCTCATGAGCAGAAAAAAGTTTTCATCAAAAAACTTTTATCCATAGGTGGTAAAGGGCCTTTGGCTTTGCTTACTATGAATAAAGACGGGAATCCCTACCTCAAGATGGATCGGGCCTCATTCCTTATCGGAATGTTGGGACTCAATGAACTTGTTCAGTTTCATACCGGAAATGAATTACATGCTTCGAAGGACACCCTGAAATTTGCCCTTAAAGTGATTGCGCACATGCACTTGGTGGCGAAAAAATTATCGGAAAAACATCATATGAAATTTGTCTTGGAGCAGACCCCTGCGGAAAGCACTGCGTATCGGTTTGCCAAGCTAGACCTCGAACATTTCTATCCTGAAGCTCACCGGGTCATAAAGGGTAATTTAGAGCGCAATGAAGTCTATTATACAAATTCCACCTATCTTCCAGTATCAATTCCCATCAACCCCATCGAACGAGTTCGAAAAGGAAGGCCTTTTTCATCCGCTCATCGAGGCGGGATCGCTCACTCATATCTGGCTTGGAGAAAAGCGCCCCGCAAAAGAATCTTTGGCTAATTTTGTATTCAAAACCTTCCGGCACACCACCAATGACCAGATCGCATTTTCACCCGAATTCACCAACTGTAATGACTGTGGCAAAACCGAACGAGGACTCAAGGATCAGTGCGGCTATTGCGGTTCCCAAAGGGTAGAGGGTATAACGCGGATTACCGGATATTTCACCAAGATTTCAAGCTGGAACAAAGGAAAAATCGGTGAACTCCATGATCAGGTACCGAAACCAAGAGTACTTTTTCGACGAGTCAGACCAAAAAGTAAGGGTAGCTTAATTTTTTCCATAGATTGAGGAAGGAGGAGAACATATGGGAAAAGTAAAATTATTTTGGAAAACTGAGTGCCCCTTGTGTGGTAACGCTAAGATTATCGGAGGGATGCTGAAGCAGGATGGATTAGTGGTTGATGATTATAACCTGGATACTGCTGATGGCCTTGCTGAGGCTTCCTATTATGGGTTAGTCAACCCCGACCATGATTATTGAAGATGAAGAAGAAAATGCCATTGCCTCTTATTCAGGACACGTTCCTACTCCCTTGGAAGTAAAAAAAGCGATTTCCCGATATTACCAATAGTTCTTTCGTCTCTTAACCGGAACCTTTTGGGTTAAGGGATTTGTTCTCAACCCCCTCCTTGGTTCGAAGGGGGAATGATATTCCCCCTTGACTTTTTACACTTTAAGGCCACTGTTAGCCCATTGCTATGGCACGTCTTGAAAACAGTATCCCCATCAAAGGTTTTTTAGAAACGTCTTTTTTAGATTGGCCCGGCAAGATCGCTTCAGTGCTTTTTCTTCCCTCCTGCAATTTTCGTTGTCCCTTTTGCCAAAACGCCACCTTAGTTCTTAAGCCCCAGCATTTAAAAACTTGGCCTTTACCAGAAGTGCTTCAACGGATAAAAGAACTTAAAGGCTGGATTGACGGGATCTGTATCACTGGTGGCGAGCCAATGCTTCAGGAAACCCTTCCTGATTTTATCTGGATATTCAAAAGAGAAATCTTTTGGTGAAACTCGATATTAATGGAAGTTATCCCCACATGATCGAAGACCTTTTGAAAGAAAATCTAGTAGAGGCCATCGCCATGGATGTCAAAACACCTTTGGAAGAAATTTTTTATGCTTGATTAAGCGGAGTACCTGTGAATCTAAAAGCAATCAAAAAGCATCGACGTAATCCGAAAAACAGGATCGAAAAAATATTTCGTATCACGGTCGTTCCGAACATGTTAACCGAAGAGATTTATCGCGTAGCCGAGGACTTATATCCCCTCAACACATTATTGCTTCAGCAGTTCAGCCCCGAACACTTTAGACTCAAAATTGAAATCGAAACATGGCCATAAGAAAAACTGAACAGGTCCAAAGATATGTGGATCAACTCCTCACGGTCAAAAGCAAAGCCCAAGGAGAAAGCTCAAAAAAATAACCCGTGATTAAAGCAAGGATCAGTAGCGCGCCTCAGGATGAGAACATTGTCATCCAAATCTCCGATGTGATGATTCTCGTAATATTTTTTTCGTACTATAAGAGGGAACAAAGATGGAAGAAAAATTAACAAAAATCCTAAATCAGTTCAACACTCAACCGGTAACATTACGATTTTGACCGGTGCAGGTATTTCGTCTGAGAGTGGCATACCTACGTTTCGGGAAAAGGATGGTTACTGGACCGTGGGGTCTAAAAATATCACCCGGAGGAAATGGCTACTTTCCGTATGTTTAAAATGATCCCCTATGAGGTCTGGCAATGGTACCTTTATCGCAAGACCGTTTGCGCACAAGCCAAACCAAATCTAGGCCATCGGGCGATAGTAGAATTAGAAAAGATTTTTCAAGACCGCTTCGTGTTGATTACGCAAAACGTTGATGGTATTCACCTTCGTGCGGGCAATACTGCTGATCGCACCTATCAGATTCATGGAAACCTAAATTTTATGCGCTGTTCAGATGAATGTAGTGGTTCGATAATTTCCGTCCCAAACGAAATTCCTTTCAAAGATAAAACCACTCCCCTAACTGAAACAGAAAAGAAACTCTTGGTCTGTAGGCAATGCGGAGCTATCTCGCGTCCCCACGTTCTTTGGTTCGACGAATGTTATGACGAAAAATTTTTTCGTTTTCACAACTCGCTCCAAAAAGCAGAAAAGTCCGGTCTTTTGCTGGTGGTAGGTACCTCAGGGGCCACCAACCTGCCCATGCAAGTGGGGGTAACAGTAGTGCACCGCGGAGGAGCGGTGATTGACATAAACCCGGAGCCGAATCCCTTCAGTCAAATGGCAATCAGCGTTACCAACGGTTACTCCTGTTCAGAAAAAGTAGCCAAGCTCTTTTCTCAGATTGTAGAGTTTTTAAGAAAAATAAATCTGAGTAGTATTCCTTAAAAAATTATAAGAGTTACAGGGGTGATGCCTTGGAGCGAACAGTGTCTTAGTTTGCTTAGATAAATAATTTCATGAATTTGCATCATCATCGAAGTGCCGGATCGTGGCAGACCGGAAACCACAATTATAAAATTTCTCAAATGAGTTTTTTTTCCATAGAACTTCCGTTTTAAGAGGCTAATACTACCGTGGCAGCACAAAAGTGTCAAAACAAAATAACCGAGATTGTTCCTTGATAAATCCATTTTCTTTCAACGGGTTATCTTCATGACAATAAATTATATTATGTTTGTTTTAATATCCTTGCAATTACTCATATCATCACTTAAACTTTTAATAGTAACCCTACATAGTTATTTTCGATTTTTATGAATCGGAGACAGGTTGTGAAAATAGTTTCTTCTATTGTCTGGGGATTCTTAGCAGTTCTCTTTGCTATTGCTTTTGCCATGGTAACCGGAATTTTTAATCCCCAGGAGCATATCAATGCCCTCTGGTTGGTAGTCGCAGCCGGGTGTTTTTTTACCCTCGCTTATCGGTTCTACGGAGCTTTTCTGGCTGCCAAGGTTTTATCGCTCGATGATCGGAGAATAACCCCGGCCTTCCGTTTAAACGACGGAAAAAATTTTTATCCTACCAACAAATGGGTTCTCTTTGGACATCATTTTGCGGCTATCGCTGGCGCTGGCCCTCTTATCGGACCGGTGCTGGCCGCTCAGTTTGGCTATCTTCCCGGATTTCTCTGGATTCTTATTGGCGCAGTCGTAGCCGGAGGGGTCCATGATTTTGTCATTCTGGTTGCCTCCATGAGGAGGGATGGAAAATCCCTTGCCCAAATCGCTAAATATGAAGTCGGTCCCCTAACGGGCGGAGCAGCCTTGGCCGCAGTCCTTTTTATCCTGATTATAACCATTGCCGGTTTGGGACTTGCGGTAATAAACTCCTTATTCCATAACCCCTGGGGCGTCTTTATCATCGCTATGACCATCCCCATTGCCCTTTTCATGGGAATCTACATGAAGTCCTTACGGCCCAATAAGATCGCTGAGGTCTCCCTGATAGGGATTACTCTGCTTATCCTCATCGTAATATTTGGCAGGGCGATCCCCTCATCTCCATTATCTTCGTTCTTTGATCTGGATAAAAATTTTCTGTCTATTCTTCTGGCCATCTATGGATTCGTGGCCTCCGTTCTTCCCGTATGGTTGCTTTTGGCTCCCCGGGATTACCTTTCCTCATTTATGAAACTCGGCGTTATCATTCTGTTGACGCATCGGAATGGTTATCGTTCATCCCCATCTGCTTATGCCTCCGCTTACTCAGTTCATCCATGGTGGCGGGCCCATTATTCCGGGACCACTCTTCCCCTTTGTATTTATCACCATTGCCTGTGGCGCACTTTCTGGTTTCCACTCAATTATATCGTCCGGCACTACCCCCAAGATGATTGAAAAAGAAAGTTATGCACGAGCAATCGGGTATGGCGCCATGCTTACGGAAGGTTTTGTTGCGGTCATCGCCTTAATCGCTGCTTCTGTTCTCATTCCGGGAGACTACTTTGCCATTAACTCTAAACTCAGTTTCTTAGAGCTTGCCAATCTCGGATTTCCGGTGGCTAAGATTAAGGAACTTTCCGCAATGATCGGGGTAAACTTAGAAGGAAGGCCAGGGGGAGCAGTTTCCTTAGCAGTTGGGATGACCTATATCTTTTCCTCAATTCCCTTTCTTAAAACACCTCATGGCCTACTGGTATCAGTTTGCCCTGATGTTTGAAGCGCTTTTTATTCTTACCACGATTGACGCGGGCACCAGAGTAGCTCGCTATGTGGTTCAGGAGTTAGGAGGGTATGTTTATAAACCCTTTGGAAATTTAAGTTCTATTACCGGCAATCATTGTGGCCAGCCTCCTGGTCGTCTTAATCTGGGGGTATTTTATCTACACCGGCTCCATATCAGTTATCTGGCCTATTTTTGGAACCGCCAACCAGCTATTAGGAATGCTTGCCCTCTGTATCGGCACCACCTTCCTCATCAAAATGGGAAAGATTAAATATATCTGGGTAACGTTTATACCCATGCTTTTTATGACCATAATTACCTTCACCGCCTCTTTTATGCTCCTCAAAGATTTTTCCGCTAAGGCCTTATCCTCGCTTCCTGATGCCTTTAACTATAAAATCGATGCTATCTTAGTGGGGATCCTGATTTGCCTGGCCCTGGTTATCGTGATTGACTCCGTCATAAAGTGGTGCCGATTTTTTCTCTCTGAAAAACCGATGGCCACCACAGAAACGATTGAACAATAAAAGGGTATCTTAAAATCACTGGGAATACAGGGAGGGTCGCATGAATATTATCTTTCACGAAAAATTTTACGAGACCTATGATTCTGATCCGGCGGCAGCTCCGGGAAGAATGGAGCCGATCATGCGGGAGCTTAAGAAATATCCCCACTATAAATTTATTGCTCCCCCGCCAGCCGAACCTAAGGATATCCTGCGGGCGCACTCGGCTCGCCATATCGAAAACATAAAGCGAGACGATATTGTTTACACCATGGCTCTCCTCTCTGCCGGCGGAGCCATCAAAGCGGCTGAGCTTGCTTATGCCGGCGAACCAACCTTTGCCTGCATCCGGCCGCCCGGGCACCATGCTTCCCGTGATAGTTGTTGGGGGTTTTGCTTTTTCAACAATATGGCGGTATCGCTTTTGAAACTCGAGGCAGAAGAAAAAATCAAATCTGCCTTTATCCTCGACTTTGACCTGCACACCGGTGATGGCAATATCAACATCCTTGGCAGAAAGGAAGGGTTCGTTATTCTCAATCCCGTGAGCCATGATGAAGAAGACTACCTTGAGGAAATCTCCCTTGCCTTAAACAAAGCCGGTGACTGTGATATCATTGCTGCCTCAGCGGGTTTTGACGAATACATCAAGGACTGGGGACATAAGCTTTCCACCGATGCTTTTCAAGAGATCGGAAAAATGATGAAAGATTTTTCAAAAAAGCATTGCCACGGGAGAAGATATGCTCTGTTGGAGGGAGGATACTGTTACGAAGACTTGGGGAAAAATATTCATGCCTTCTGTGAAGGCTTTCGATAATCACTGATTATATATTTCGACCAGCCAAAGAACCAGCTTTACACATCAAGTCTTAGTCACTACGGTTTTTAAATTCATGGATCCTGAAAAATTATGCCTAAACTTTATTGAGACAACCCCTGAACAGGTTACAAGCAATGGGTCGTTATGGCCTGACGCAAAAAATTACGAGATATTTTTTCGGAGTAACGACATCACCCTTACCAGAAACACTGAGACTCTCCTCTCTGTCGGGCTTCTTCCCGCCAAGAAAACCGGCTCGACGCATTTTTTTCTGGAGGAATTGGTTCTTTTACACCTTCTTAAAGCATCAGGAGGAAGTTACTGACCTGATTTTTATCCATGGGTTTGATATAACCCTTGATGAGCATTCCCGCCTCAGAAAAGCAGCGAAAGTGATCCGGAAAATTAGCTCGCAATGGGGGATGAAGTAGAAAACCAGTCTGTTTTCCTTTCTCGATCTTTATGTTTCGCGATGGAGTTATGGTCAATAGTTGGGTGTGGAGAATTTAGGGAGCCCTCCGTTTTTGTTCCATACCATTGACGAATTTCACTCCTTTAACAACATCAACCAGGCGCTCAGGATGATGTAAACGAATCCATCTTCTCTGAGCACATTGGCATAATTTAAATGCCACCGCTGTCACTGTGTTTGTAGAAAAGCAGCCTCTGACTTTATTTGTTCGCAGACGAACGGTCGCAAAGGTTGATTCAATCGGATTTGTAGTTCGAATGTGACGCCAGTGTCAAGCGGGAAAATCATAAAAGGTCAATAAGGCGTCACGATTCTTTTCCAGGCACTGGGACGCTTTGGGATATTTTGCTTCGTACGTATTCACAAAATCATTGAAGTGGCGCTGTGCTTCATCCTTGTTGGCCGCCTCCCAAATCTGATATAATTTTGATTTCGCTTTGGATCGAAGGCTCTTGGGTAAACTGTTCACGACATTAGCAGTCTTGTGTACCCAGCATCTCTGCCGGCGGGTGCGGTCGTAGACTTTGCTCAACGCTTTTCAGAAGCCAAGTGCGCCATCGCCAATCGCCAGCTGTGGAGCAGTCAGGCCTCTAGATTTGAGCTCTACAAGCAGTTGCGTCCATGAGAGCTCGCTTTCACGGAAACCGCCTTCTATGGCAACCAGTTCCTTTACCCATCAGCCGTGGCGCCCACAATAACCAGAAGGCACTGTTTATCATCCATGCGCATGTTGCAGTTATTCCGCCCACGCAAAAATAAACGTAACCTTTTCCTTCAAGACTGCGTTTTTGCCATTTCTGAAATTCCTGCTGTCAACCCGTTTTGAGTCGGCTAACCGTGGGGGCGGCAATTCCGCAGCATCTTTACCCACTATGGCAGCCAAAGCCTCGCTGAAATCTCCGGTGGATACCCCTTTCAAATACATACAGCCACGGAATCAATTGTTCCATGCT